>WRCD01000003.1 GCA_009784185.1 Bacillota bacterium | reverse complement strand
CCTGAGAGGGTGATCGGCCACACTGGAACTGAGACACGGTCCAGACTCCTACGGGAGGCAGCAGTAGGGAATATTGGGCAATGGAGGAAACTCTGACCCAGCAACGCCGCGTGAAGGATGAAGGTCTTCGGATTGTAAACTTCTTTTATAAGAGAAAAATAACTGATTGTATCTTATGAATAAGCCCCGGCTAACTATGTGCCAGCAGCCGCGGTAAGACATAGGGGGCAAGCGTTGTCCGGAATCACTGGGCGTAAAGAGTGCGTAGGCGGTTTATTAAGTTGATGGTGAAATCCTGTGGCTCAACCACAGAACTGCCATCAAAACTGATTAACTAGAGTGTGGGAGAGGAAAATGGAATTCCTAGTGTAGCGGTGGAATGCGTAGATATTAGGAGGAACATCGGCGGCGAAGGCGATTTTCTGGAACACAACTGACGCTGAGGCACGAAAGCGTGGGGAGCAAACAGGATTAGATACCCTGGTAGTCCACGCCCTAAACGATGGATACTAAATGTGGGAGGTATCGACCCCTCCCGTGTTGCAGCTAACGCGATAAGTATCCCGCCTGAGTAGTACGATCGCAAGATTGAAACTTAAAGAAATTGACGGGGACCCGCACAAGCAGAGGAGCATGCGGTTTAATTCGTCATTACGCGAAAAACCTTACCAAGGCTTGACATTGGATGCATAGTATGGAAACATATGAAAGAATAGCAATATTTCATCTAAACAGATGGTGCATGGTTGTCGTCAGCTCGTGTCGTGAGATGTTGGGTTAAGTCCCGCAACGAGCGCAACCCTTGCTTTTAGTTGCCACCATTAAGTTGGGCACTCTAGAGGGACTGCCGTAGATAATACGGAGGAAGGTGGGGATGACGTCAAATCATCATGCCTCTTACGCCTTGGGCTACACGCGTGCTACAATGGCTACTACAAAGAGATGCTAACCCGCGAGGGGGCGCCAACCTCAAAAAAGTAGTCTCAGTTCAGATTGCAGTCTGCAACCCGACTGCATGAAGTAGGATTTGCTAGTAATCGCGAATCATCACGTCGCGGTGAATGCGTTCTCGGGTCTTGTACACACCGCCCGTCACGCCATGGGAGTTGGTAGTGCCCGAAGTCGCTGAGCTAACCCGTAAGGGAGGCAGGTGCCGAAGGCAAGACTGATGACTGGGGTGAAGTCGTAACAAGGTAGCCGTACCGGAAGGTGCGGCTGGATCACCTCCTTTTAAGAGAAGCTGCATTGGCAGCAAACTTAAAGTCGACTGTGTAACGCTCGTGTCTGGTTACTCTAGACACGAACACAACACTGAAATTAAAAAACATGAAAGTGAAAGCCTTTCAACTAAACAAGAATCCTCTAAAAAACCAAAATATAAAAACTATTAAGTTGTGCTGGTTCAGCAAAACAAAAATCACTCGTAGGAGTGATTTTTGTTTGTTTTCCCGCTTGACAAAACTCCGCAATATGGTACAATTAACCCATTATGTTACGGGAGAAGAAATTAATGGCAACTGAAGACGCTAGGCTTGAGTATGACACAATGGTGGACGGGGCTATAACCGAGGCCAAGAAGAATGATGTTATATCCTGTATAAAGGTTGAGGACGCAATTGGTCGTCCGATGAACAATGATAAGAAGAGATATATCAACGAAGCGCTGAAAAAAGGCATAGAAACCGCCGGCCAGCTTTTAAGAGGGGCATATGCCATTCAGGCAGACTATGAGCGGATAGAAGTTGCTATCTCCGAACTCAACAGAGTGGCTTGCGAGGCGATACCAAAAGGGATTACGTCTCTTCAGAGTATAGAAACGAGTGCATTGTATAACGTCATATTAGATAAAGAAAACTTTGCTGCGTTTGCTAAGTTTTACTTGGGCGACCTTGGTGTAGGAAGGATTAAAGATATTGAGTATGTTGAAGTTAACAAAATTAATCCAAAAAAACCAAGTAAGTTTGAAATCAGGTTTACGGCCGAAAAAACGGCAGCGCCGCAGGAGTCCGCCGCAATGTTAAAATAATAAAAGTTCCTCTTGACAATATTAATAAATTTGATATACTAATATTAGCAATAAAAAGGAGATAAGATAATGGCAAAACTAAATTTAGACGACATATTGACAGAAGAAAGAAAACAAGCGTATTTAAAAGACTTTGTGGGTAAAGGCATACAAAAAATTGATGCCGTTGTACAGCGGATTTCTGCCATTCACCCCGATGCGGATGTTACCTTAATAATTGCATCTAAAATTGAGAAGCCCAAGTTATATACAGGACATCTTATTGTTGACGGGCAGGACGTTTCTCCAAGAGCAAAAAAGGGTTTTTCGCCCACAGGCACAATGCTGTCTGTAATTTCCGGCCAAGAACTGGCAAGTGAAAAGCCCGGACAATTACGTAAGGCTTCGCTTATAGATGAAAACACTGCTATAATGGCAATAGCATCACAAGATGCTGCGGGCATAAGGCTGGAGTATTACAACCCGCACATACAAAGACAGTTGGAGGAAGGCACTAAGGTGGCTGGTATGTTGCAAAGCATATTCCAGCCGGCAGTGTTTCTTGAGTACATGAGAAAACAAAACCTTATAGAAAACGGGAAGGCGGCTAAGGAAGTAATGGGCAGGCCTGTAGGCGCCAAGGATTCGGCGGACATGGATGGCGGTAAGTTCAGGCAGCACATAAGAGACCAAGGAAAAGCAGAGGGCCTAAAAACTCCGGGTGTAGAAATTTCAACATATACAACCACCAAGCTTGGTGACAAGTCATCACTTACATCAAGCACGCACCTGCCTAAAAGATAAAATCAGCATACAAATTGATATAATTCTTACAATAAAAAGCGTGGAGAGTTGGAGCATGAAAGAAAGAGGTTTACCGCCTTATAAAGAAGGTTTGGAGATTATGGAAAGATTTTCTATTCCCAGGCATGAATACAATGAGCGGCTTGAAAATCTTACGGCCGAAGAAACACGGGCAGGCGGAATGGACCTTTGCGTTAAAAAGTTGGAATATGACCTGGGTAAGGCCAAACAAGAAGAATGGTTTAACACCGAAATTGAACCGGGGCTTACCAGACGGGATTTTATTTTTGACGCTCTAGACGCCGAAAAAGCAGAGAAGAAAGACTTTGAATATGAAAAAGTGTTGGAAAACGCATGGAAAACCAATGAGGCATGGCGTACCGAGGTTCATAATACATTTTATCCGGAGGAGGACAGGCTGGAGTATTTAGCCAAAGAATACCAAAAGCAATCCGGGCTTATATATCTAGCCGAGCTTAAGGCGGAAATAGAGCGTAGGCAGGCAAAAGGCGAGCCTATAAAAATAACTTATGGTACAAATGCTAAAGGAGAAAAGATTTATTATTACCCTGTGGAAGACGAAGTAAAGGCTAAGCTGGCAGCCGATAAGAATGCAAGGCTGTTGCGCTCAAGCAGGCGCAACGAACCCAAAGTAACGCCGGTAGAAATTCCTGAAGGCGTAAAACTTGCAGACGACGAACCCAACAGTAAAGACGAAAGAGGAACCGAGCCTAACTGGGACAGTATGAAACGTCGTTAAAAAACACCCATGCCGGGTGTTTTTTTAAAAACCCTATTGACTTTTGTTTTCATATTGGTATAATAAATGCATAAATTCATCAGGAGAAATAATTATGATTAGAGTAGAGTTTGCTACATACGACGGTGCGGTGCTGGTAGTTAAAAAGGGCAAAGTAACGCTGTCTGAAAAAGACCATATAAACGGGTTGAATATTGAAGCAACCGAAACGGGAGTTTCGTTTGTTTTGCATAACAACACGCGTGTAGTAATAGGGAGTAACAGCATATTATACCCGCTTATGGATTCTGTTATGGGAGAGGGCAAAAAAACGTGCGCGCTGGCTTCGTGCCCGGAACTGGAACATAGTTACCTTAAGGAAAAAGAAAACGGTTATAGCCACAACCTTTTGTCCGAATTGCATCTGGCTAAAGACCGCAACAACAATATAGAAGTTAGTATGTTTGGCCCAAGCAACGGCAAGAATATTGACATTGACAAAGGCTGTCGGGTTATTGTTAGGGCAGGCAAAGTGCCGGCAATAAGCCGGGCTGTAACCGAATGGCTGGCTATGAGCGGGCAGGCGCTTGCTCCGCTGACAAAACTGGGAAAAGCTGCAGAAACTGTGGCCGGTGTTAAAGAAAGAAATTGGGCTGGGTTGAACTCGGCAAAAGTTATTGCAGATTGCAATGTGGTAAGAGAGTCAATGGGATTAAAGCCAATAAGCACAAAAAACAATAAAGAGGAACATACAAGTGGCACTACAAACTTCAGCTTGTCCAATGTTATAAATAAAGCTATTGATGAAGCCTTAGGCACCAAAAAAGTGCGTGTAAATGGGAATGCCGCAATTGTTGAATCTAAAAACGACTACAGTAAAGGCACGCTTGACCCGGGATTTGACGCACCGGACTGCATGAGCCGTAAAGCATAAACAACAAAAAAACAGCCAACAGCTGTTTTTTCTTGCTCGGCTAGCCGACACCGAAGGTGGCGTAAAGAAGCAATCCTCAGTCGTCTGCGACGACAGCTCCTTTCTTAAAGGAGCCTACACCCCGCACCCCTCCGTAGCGAGGGGAATTTTATTTTAGTGTTAAATTAACAATTAAGTTGCTCTGCCATCAGCTTGCTCTCACTCACCGCTAGGCTGATATCCGCAGGCGCAGCCGGCTTGGTTTTATAATAACCTAATGCCATCATTTTTTCCCACATTGTATATTGGTCGGCAAAAATCTCCTGCTGATGAGCAATAAGCAATGCCCGCAGCTTGGGGTCGGAAGTTTCGGTTATCATGGTGGTGTACTGCCCGAGCGCATATTTCTGATATCCTAATATGTCCTGACACATATCCTTGTCTGTTAGGTTAAGGTGTTGTTTGTTTTGCATATTCTGCTCCTTTATTTGTTTTGTGCTTCAAGCATTTTTTGAATTGCCAAAAAATGTTGTTTGTACGTATTTGCCAGCTTATGCGAAAAGGTTTTTAAGTCTTCGTCGCCGAAGCGGTGTGCATAATGGGCTGCTTTTTTGTTTCCGTTGTATTCGCCCATAAGCAGGGCGCTCATCACTTGCAGGTCTTTGCTTGTTAATTTCTGCGGCATTGGTTACTCCTTTTACTTTTTAAGGAGTATGGACAAGTGGCGGAGAATTATACCAAAAACCTTTTATACAAATTTGCATTTACCTATTGACTTTTTGTGGGGGGGGGGCGCTATACTATAGTTGCAAACAAAAAGGAGAAAAGATATATGGAGTTAATGGATTGGTATGATGCTAATCGGGGAAAATTTGAAGAGGTCAAAAAAATTGTTATTCCGCTTGATACAATTGAAAGAAAATGCTACGCAAGCGGGGTAAAGGAGTTGGGCCGGCATTCTCTCGGTTACGATGCGGCTACTCCTATAAGCCCCGATTTAGGTATCGGGGTTAATGAGTATGTTGGCGGGCAATCGGGTGAGTATACTCGTGATGTAGGCACCGGGTACAGAGAAGATTGCGCTGTATACCTATATCCCGGTGGCGGCACATACCCTGTGCATCCGGATGGGGATGATGTCGGATTCCGCCCATGTATTACGCTTGACATTAATTGTGATGCTCCTTTAAACGTGCGTCCGATAGAATACACTGCCTATACTCAAACAGATGGCGAAGGTCCTATTGGAAGTCGTAAGGTAAAAAAGCAGGTGCTGGATATTCCTATGAAATACGGCACAACTGTAGTGATGCAGATAGATAACTGGAAAGACGTGCAGGAAGGAAAGGCTGAGTTTTACAACCTGAAGACCTTGTACGCCATTAAGGCGCAGCGTTTTGGTCCGCATATTAAAGGGCAGAAACTGCAATATGCAGGTTCTGAGCTGGATAGGGCTTGCGGAGAATTTTATAATGACCTTGCGCCTGCCGTGCAGAAAGATGTATGTACTGTTGTTATAACGCAAAACCCTGACCGCAGCTGGCTAATAGGAGGCTCGTACATTACGGAGACCGTGCTGCCCGACGGCACCCGCATAGCAAATACGAGCTCACAATTTACTATTGACAAGGGAGTAGAAAACGAACAGTGGAGGGAAGCATATAGGCGTGAACAGGCGGCAAAAAACCAGCCGGCTATAGACGCTACAATAGAAACTCCAGAAGCTCCAGAAACTCCGGCACAAAAAGGAATACTGACCAGGATTAAAAACAAGTTAAGGGGCAGAACTGACCCGGAAAAACCAATTCCTCTAAAGAGAGTTTTATAAAACAAAACAGCCGAACGGCTGTTTTTATGTTCCCGTTGTATTCGCCCATAAGCAGGGCGCTCATCACTTGCAGGTCTTTGCTTGTTAATTTCTGCGGCATTGGTTACTCCTTTTACTTTTTAAGGAGTATTGCACTGCGTGAAAAGTTTATACCTCCAAACTCTTGACAATTCCGTCGGGGGGGGGGGGCATAATGATACAAACACTAAAGGAGAAAGGATTATGGAAGCAAAAATTAAATGCTCTTGCTGCGGCGGAACTGAACTGTCCAGATGTTTGGTGTGGGGGAGCTGTTATGAGGGCAGTTGTCGTTTTGAATCTGAAACAACCTATGCGTGCAATAACTGCGGTCATATAGAATGGTTTCTGAACACTTCATATTTAGTAAAGCAGGATGATGAACGGCTGGCGGAAAGCGCAAGAGTGCTTGCCGAAAAAGAAAAGAAAGAGCAGCAGATAAGAAGGTTAGAAAGCGAAATAAATGCATTGCAAGCATTAATCCGTGATGAAAACCAACGAGTAAAAACGGTAAATGAAGCTAAGGATAAGTTGACAAGGCTGAAAGAAGAGTTGCGTAGCTTGGGGAATGCGCCGAAAAGTCTATAAGAGAGAATAAAAACAGCCGTCCGGCTGTTTTTAGTTTCCTTTTGCTGTGTTTAAGCTGGCAACCAGCATTGCTTTTATTTCATTTGCATCTTTAAGTAATTTTGGCAGCTTTTCAATGTCTTTATAAACTCTTTGTAACAGTGTAAGCCAATACACGCTTTCGTTGGCTTCTTTTAGAGATATGTGCAGTTTATTAATGAAATCTGCTTTGCTATTGCCAAAAGTGGCTTCGTTTAGATTGGCGCCAACAGAGGTAGCAGAGCGCAACAACTGCTTTGCTACAGTGGTATCTTTCTTAAGTTGGGCAAACTCTTCGTAGAAAATCATGATTTCTGCGGCAAAGTCCAGTGCTTTTGTATGTAAAATGCTTTCTTTCATGGGTAGAGTATAGCATAGTTGTGTTTAAATAAGAAATAAAAGTGAAAAAATAAAAAAGAAAAGCACAAACTGGCTTCAAACTGACACTTTCTAAAAAACCATCACTCTTATTTTTTCTTTCTTCTTTCTTATTTCTGGCGTTAGCCAGTTTGGACACACACGGCGAAGTGTCTCCGAAACCCCCTCAAAACGGGCAAAAACGCCAAAAAACTTCAAAAATTTAAAAATAATTGTTGACTCATTGCCCCGACTTCTGTATACTGCTCAAGTATTCGTTTCCGAACGGAGCCGGATACCGGCCATCGCTGATGGCTGCCATGTACATTGACAACTGCATAATTTATTGATTTTGATGAAAATCAACAAATATCTAATTGCAAGTGTAATATGCTTTTTATTGTATATACATTTTTGCCAAATTAGTCTTAACAAAAAAATATGTAAACATAAACATTGCTGTTTAGCGGAAGTTATCATTTCGCAAAAATTGGATAACCAAAGTTAAACATCTGATTAAATTCAGAAAGCCAAGAAATATCGACGTATACGATTAAGCTACAAAGAGCGTATGGTGGATGCCTTGGCACTAAGCGCCGAAGAAGGACGTGACAAGCTGCGATAAGCTACGGGGAGCCGCAAATAGGTCTTGATCCGTAGATGTCCGAATGCGGAAACGCACTGCACTTAATCGTGCAGTATCCCAACATGAATTCATAGTGTTGCGGAGGGGAACCCAGTGAACTGAACCATCTTAGTAACTGGAGGAAAAGAAAGAAATATCGATTTTGCTAGTAGCGGCGAGCGAACGCGAAAGAGCCTAAACCATAGGTGGTAACACTTATGGAGTTCGGGCCGGCATCAGTGCTTGAGAATTGGTAGGTGAAGACCGCTGGAAAGCGGTGCAATACAGGGTAATAGCCCCGTAACCGAAACTAATACTCTAGCCGCCGGTACCCAGAGTAACCCAGGGCACGTGGAATCCGGGGTGAAGATAGGAGGACCATCTCCTAAGGCTAAATACGACTTAGTGACCGATAGCGTATAGTACCGTGAGGGAAAGGTGAAAAGTACCCCGGGAGGGGAGTGAAAGAGTACCTGAAACCATATGTTTACAATCGGTGGAAGCACGATTTAACGTGCGACCGCGTAATTTTTGCATACTGGCCGGCGAGTTACGGTATGTAGCAAGGTTAAGCCATTAAGTGGCGGAGCCGAAGCGAAAGCGAGTCTGAATAGGGCGAGTTAGTTGCATGCCGTAGACCCGAAACCCGTTGACCTATCCATGGGCAGGTTGAAGCGAGGGTAACACCTCGTGGAGGACCGAACCGTTTAACACTTAAACGTTATCGGATGACCTGTGGATAGCGGTGAAATTCCAATCGAAACGGGATATAGCTGGTTCTCCTCGAAATATCTTTAGGGATAGCCTCAACTTTAAATTGTCGGAGGTAGAGCACTGAATGGATGCGGGGTCCTCGCGGATTACCAAATTCTATCAAACTCCGAATGCCGATTAATTAATATAGTTGGGAGTCAGACTGTGGGTGATAAGATTCATAGTCGAAAGGGAAAGAACCCAGATCTACATCTAAGGCCCCAAAGTCAGGATTAAGTGTGAAAGGATGTTTTATTGCTAAAACAACCAGGATGTTAGCTTAGAAGCAGCTATTCATCTAAAGAGTGCGTAATAGCTCACTGGTCGAGTGATAGAGCGCCGAAGATACACGGGGCTAAAATCCTGCGCCGAAGATTAGGGTTGTACGAAAGTACAACGGTAGAGGAGCATCGTATGTGGGCTGAAGCCATACCGTAAGGAGTGGTGGACTGCATACAAGAGAGAATGCCGGCATAAGTAGCGAGACTGGAGTGAGAATCTCCAGCGTCGAATGCCCAAGGTTTCCCGGGGAAGGTTCGTCCACCCGGGGTAAGTCGGGACCTAAGCCGAGAGCGAACGCTGTAGGCGATGGACAACTGGTACATATTCCAGTACCACCGCACATTGATTAAGAGCCGATGCAGGGACGCAGTAGGATAGTCAGACCACGGGGATGGAAATCCGTGGCTAAATCATGAGGCTGACAAGTAGGGAAGTCCGCTTGTCGTACAAAGCTGGGTGATGATGGGGAGTGAAATTTAGTAACGAAGCTGATGAATTCACACTGACGAGAAAAGCTGCTAGGTAAATGTGAGGTGCCCGTACCGCAATCCGACACAGGTAGGCGGTGAGAAAATCATAAGACGGACGAGATAACCATTGTTAAGGAACTAGGCAAAATGACCCCGTAACTTCGGGAGAAGGGGAGCCTGCGCAAGCAGGCCGCAGTGAAAAGGCCCAGGCGACTGTTTAGCAAAAACACAGCTCTCTGCGAAATCGTAAGATGATGTATAGGGGGTGACGCCTGCCCGGTGCTGGAAGGTTAAAAGGAGAGGTTAGCCCTTGAGGCGAAGCTTTGAAATTAAGCCCCAGTGAACGGCGGCAGTAACTATAACTGTCCTAAGGTAGCGAAATTCCTTGTCGGGTAAGTTCCGACGCGCATGAATGGCGTAACGATCTGGGCACTGTCTCAACAATGGACTCGGCGAAATTGGAGTATACGTGAAGATGCGTATTACCTGCAACAGGACGAAAAGACCCCGTAGAGCTTTACTATAGCTTGATATTGGGTTCCGGAATAAAATGTACAGGATAGGTGGGAGACACTGAAGCATTGGCGTTAGCCGGTGTGGAGTCAGCCTTGGGATACCACCCTTTTTATTCTAGAATTCTAACTCTGTGCAGTAATCCTGACAGAGAACAGTGTCTGGCGGGTAGTTTGACTGGGGCGGTCGCCTCCTAAACAGTAACGGAGGCGCTCAAAGGTTCTCTCAGAACGGTTGGAAACCGTTTGTTGAGTGTAAAGGCATAAGAGAGCTTAACTGCAAGACTGACACGTCGAGCAGATACGAAAGTAGGACTTAGTGGTCCGGCGGTAGAAAGTGGAATTGCCGTCGCTTATCGGATAAAAGTTACCTCGGGGATAACAGGCTTATACTTCCCAAGAGTTCACATCGACGGGAGTGTTTGGCACCTCGATGTCGGCTCATCACATCCTGGGGCGGTAGTACGTCCCAAGGGTTGGGCTGTTCGCCCATTAAAGTGGTACGCTAGCTGGGTTCAAAACGTCGTGAGACAGTTTGGTCTCTATCCGTTGCAGGCGTAAGATATTTGAGAGGAGCTACCCCTAGTACGAGAGGACCGGGGCGGACGTACCTATGGTGTACCTGTTGTCGCGCCAGCGGCATTGCAGGGTAGCGATGTACGGAAAGGATAAACGCTGAAAGCATCTAAGCGTGAAACCTGCCTCAAGATTAGATATCTCACAACGTAAGTTGGTAAGACCCGTTATAGAACGTAACGTTGATAGGTCGGAGGTGTAAGCACAGTAATGTGTTAAGCTGACCGATACTAATAGGTCGAGGGCTTAATCTGAATCCAAACTTTAGTTTGGGTTGATATGGATTGGCTGATTAAATGCGCATGTTTGCAAAATTTTGTTATATTTGTTGACAAAAAATCAAAAATCAATTATTATGCAGTTGTGAGTGTACTCACAATAATTCCCCTTTTCCGAAGGGGTGGCACGCGTAAGCGTGACGGGGTAGCCGCCCGAAGGGCGCAAAACCTAATTATGTAGACATTCATCCATTTCCGGTGATTATTGCGAAGAGGTCCACCTGTTCTCATTCCGAACACAGAAGTTAAGCTCTTCAGCGCCGAGGGTACTTGCCGAGCAGTTGGCTGGGAGAGTAGGTCGTTGCCGGATTTTCATAAAAAGCCACGTAGAAATACGTGGCTTTTTTACGAAAATGTGCGTTGCTGGGCAACGCACAACTCTTTTACAAAATTTTCTGTATGCGCAAGCGCCTGTCATCAAATTTTATAAAAAGTTTGCCGGCACGCTCTGGTCCTTCGCTGCGCTCCGGACTAGGTTCGTTGCCGGATTTTCATTAAAGAAAAGACACGCTAGATTAGCGTGTCTTTTCTTTAATCATCGGTGATTGGCCCGGAACTACTCCCTTGCCCCATGTTAGTTCGTATTTTTTGTCACAGTCGGCACATTCGATTTTTGCCCACCAATCATAATACCCCGGTATCTTTTCCTGGGTTAAAGCAACTTTGCCTTTTCCGCACGGGCATTCGTATGCTGTTTCAACAATTTTGCCAATTTCTTCAGTTGTCTTTCTGCCGTCTTTGTGAAAGGCAGTCATTGAAGCGCCGGATTTGCTTTCTGTTTCTGTTATTAACTTCAAATTCATATTTCATTATAACATTTACTGTAAATGATTGTAAAGCAACTAGCCGAGATTTATAATTGATAGTTGAATTTAGCTATTTACTTTTAAGTTCTTATATGGTACACTTTGAGTAATGTATACGGAGGATATTTATGGCGGAAGATAACACAACTGTTGATGCGCCATTTGGCTGGGGTAAGCGGAGTACAAGAAAGTACTTTCATTTTAAGGGCTTCAGAAGGTTCTGGTACGAACACCTTGCCCATCAGATTTTTGTTGAGGCAGATGAGTATGGCTCCCACAACAGTCAAATTGCCGTAGTTAAAACAAAAGACAAGCTGAAAACAGCTGTTGACTATACGGCGTATGCTTCTATTGTAGCGGCCATAATTACTCAGCAGGTTGAACCGCTTTTTGCAGCCGCTCCTGCGGCGCTTAGGAAAATTTGGTATGCTTTAACCTCTGAAAAAAGATTGGAGGCCGAAATAGCTGCCATGCGTGAAAAGTTTGTGTTTACCGGCGCAGCGGTTCCAAAACCGGACGATACAATTGCGGCAGCAAACCAGGCAAGAAAACAAGCGCGTGCAACACCTGCCAACGGTATACAGAATCCCGCTCCCATAAACGGCGAAAACGGATATATGGGTTTAGATGAAAAGGAGGGCCGCTTTGCTGACACTGAGTGGCTTGAGGACTTAAAGGGGCTGTCTTACAAGCTTATACCAAACACCGAAGAAGTTTTTGACAAGATGGAAATTCTTGAAATGGAAAAAATTATACTCTTATGCAAAGGTGCAGGAGTTGGGCATCCGCTGGGGAATGATGCAGAAGATATAAAACTTACGGTAGAAATGCTGGAAAGTGATGTTGTAGAAACCATATTGAGTTATGTTAAAAATCTGAATAAAGACGATAGGGCGAAACTGCATGACTACCGGTGTTCTATGGAGGCCATTGAAATAGACGATAAGTTTAGCAGATTGCAACTTAAAGAATGGAATGGTTTGTGCAGGATATATTATGATGCGGCAATGGAACAAGAGCAAAAGTTTTTGGCAATTAAGGACGACGCCACACAGGCACCGCTGGCAGAAGAGCTGAGGAAGAGGACAACCGGATTATTTAACGCCGTTGACTTGCTTTTTGCAGTTGGCAGAAAGTTTACGGGAGTAAACACATGGAATACAGACGAGCCGCTTGTTGCAGCAAACGAAAAGGCTTTAAGTTTACCAAGATTCTGGTATGATATTTATGAAACAAAGGTATTAAGAACTATTAAAAACGACTCTTCTCCGGCGGTAGAGGAGTACAAGATATTAAAGAATTCTGACGAAAAATACCGCCATAGAAATGCGCGCAAACTGCACAGGCAAGCAAAAGAGCTTCAGCAGGAGAGCCGGGAATTTAGGGACAAAAAATATGAGACGGTAAACGCCTTGCGTACCGGGTTTTTGGTTTTGACCGAGCTTGAGGATTTAAGAGTGAGCCTGACTCCCAAAGAAGATGCGTTTATTATTGCCAAAATTAATCAGACAATGAATACCATGGTTAACAATTGTGAGTGTTTCGGCTATGGACAGGGTTTTAAGGTAAAGCAAATAATAGACGGCAAAGAAGAGTTTGTGGAAAAGGATATGGCCAGAATTCTTAGACTTGCTCAATACGGTGCCAACAAACTGCACGTAGAGCTGGGGGAGAAATATAAGACGCCCGAAGAGTTTTGGGGAGACGAGTTTGGAGAGCTGGTATGGTGTAAATGGGCAGAAAATGCTGCCAAAGAGCCGGAGTTTTCTGCGGTTGAAAGAATTACGGGCCGTGCCTTGTTTAATGAAGTTAAAAAGATTTTAAAACCTTTTAACGACAGGTTTGCCCAAAACGACCCGTTTGCGGGGTTAAACGCTAAAGAGCTTAATTGCTCAAACAGGATGACCGGCAGGGATAACCAACCGCCCAAAATGGTCAGAGCTTAAATAAAACAAAAACAAAACGCAACGAGAAAGGGTAAAAAGCTTTGTGCCGAAACACACAAAGTTTTTTTGATTTTAGTATTTACAAGTTAAGTTATGTGTGATATAATGAATGCAATAACCAAAGAGGAGTTTATTAATTATGGTTTTTATGGGAAAGAAATCATTGAAATTGGGCACTCTTAGCATGATGGTGGTAGGCTTAATAGCGGCTGTGGCAATGGCCGGTGTTTTTGCGTTTACACCAAAAGTTAATGAGCAGATGCCGCTTTCCAGCAGCGTAAACATGAACTGGGCGGGAGACGGCAGTGCGGCTAACCCGTTTCAGATAAGGACTGCTACAGATTTGACTACATTGGCAACCAATGTTAATGCAGGGCAGAAATACGAAGGAAGATTCTTCCGTCAGCTAAGCGATATTACGCTTACCGGCGCGTTTACTCCAATCGGAAATTCGGCTAGCCGTGTGTTTAGCGGAATTTTTGAAGGTAACGGATACAGTATTTTTAACCTTTCCGTAAACACCACCAGTAACCCAGCCGGGCTTTTTGGTGTAATTGAAAACGGAAGCGTAAACGGTGTTAACCTGGTTAACGCAAATGTGCGCAGCACAGGCAGCGAAGCGGGTGGTATTGCAGGTGCAATAACCACAACCGATGGGCGGGAAATTGCACTTTACAACTGCAGCGTAACGGGTAAAGTAGAAGGCGCATTTAATGTGGGCGGTTTGTTTGGGCGTCTTGAAACACGTACGTCAACAACAGGCTTAAACGGCGCAAACATATTAGTAAACTCTTGTTATAACAATGCTCAGGTTGTGGCAACCGGCAGTTCAAACGGAGCTCAGGTTGCAGGCGGTATTGCTGGACTTGTTAAAACCGGCAATGCAAACTCTCCATCCGGAACAGCTGAAAAAGGCGGCAATGGCGGCAACGTTACAATTATAAACAACTACAACCGCGGTATTGTTGAAGGCTCGGCATCGGGCACTTTCTTTTCGAGCATAAACGGAATTGCAGGCTACATTATAACAGGTGACGGAGCCAAAGGTACTAAAGGGCATAAAGGCGGCAAAGGCGGCTTCTGGGGCGGCAAAGGCGGCACCGGCGGACAAGGCGGACAAGGCGGCAGCCATGGTATGCTTGTAATTCAATACAACTATTCAACCGCAAACCTTATTGGGAAAACCGCAGGCGCCATAGCCAGTTACGAACATGGCAAGAATGGCTTGGGCGGTGACGGCGGTGACGGCGGTGACGGCGGTACATTATTTGGCTCCAGAGGTAACCAAGGAGAAGCAGGTAATGCCGGAGCATCAAGAGTAGACTCAATTAACGACAACTACAGCACAGGTCCGGCTGCAATCAACACGGCCGCAGCTACCACAATAGGAACAAAACAGACAGAGGCTTTCTTAAAGTCTGCCGGCAACCTTCCAAGATGGGACTTTGGCGGCGTATGGACAATGGACTCTGCGTTTACTTCTCTTAATGACGGATTCCCGGCATTAAAGACCAATATGCCTAATTATGTTTCAATTTCGCTTGAATCAAACGACTCAAGCCTTGGTTCGGTTAGCGGCGGCGGACTGGTTGTGCGCGGCGCAACAGTAACCGCAACAGCTACATTAATTAACCAGAACGCACAGTTCTTGGGCTGGCAGGAAAACGGTGTTATTGTAAACACCAACCTGACATTTAGCTTTAGTGCTGCGGGAAGCAGAAACTTGCGTGCAATGTTCAGTCTTGAATACACTATTAATGTATCTGCAGCCAGCGCAAACGGAACAGTCAGCGGCGGCGGTGTATACACTACCGGGCAGACGGCTTACCTGTTTGCTGTTCCAAACGAACATTACAACTTTGCCGGCTGGGAAAAAGTTGGCACAAGCGGAACTATAAGCATGGACAATCCGCTTGCAGTTGCAGTAAATGCAAACGCAAGCTATGTGGCTAAGTTTAGTGCTAAAGTTTATCAGGTTGCTATTAATGCTATCTCCAGCACTCCGGATGTAAGCATAAACACTGTTCAGATTCTGGCACCGGGCACCAACCAGCCAAGCAACGGTATATTTAATCAGAACAGCGGATACGCTACACTTACAGCAAGTGTAGGTGCAGGCTACGCGTTTGACGGCTGGTACGAAGACTTTGTAAGAGTAAGCACCGACCTGTCTATTTCGGTAGATACAAGCACCGACCGTGTGTTTATGGCATACTTTAAACTTATATCAAACAACTTTAATGTTGAATTAAATGTGGTTGTAGGAAACTCTGTTACACGCACATTCAACCTGTCGTATGCAGGCGGCGCTAATGTAGCGCTTGACCCGGCCCAGTTTGCTGATACTGCTTTTGTAGGATGGTTTGAAGGCGCTACGCTGGAAACCGCAACAGCAATTTCAGCAGGTGTTGACTCTGAAAGTAAAAGATTAACGTTTGTAATTAACGAAAACAAAAAACTGTTCTTAAAAGTTGACCCGGGTAAGGTTGTGGTAACCACTGTATCGCAATATGTTCAGAACGGCATAATCCTTAGCGGCGGCGGCGTTGTTGACCAGGGCAGCCGTGTTGACCTTACTTACAACTTTAACGGTGTTGCAGGCTTCGACTTTTTGGGCTGGATGGAAAGCGGCACAATTGTTTCTACCTCTGCTGTTTATACCATTTATCCAAACAGCAACCGTGTTGTAACTGCGGTGTTTGCACGAAAATCGTACGCGATTAAGGTTACTCTTAAAAACATTGAAAACCCTGCAGGTTCAACTGTTGTATTCAGTTCAACCTACACACACAATGCCACGGTTAGTTTAAATGCATTGGCTTTAGTTGACGCTTCGTTTGTAAAATGGATGGAAGGCGGTGCAGAGATTGCAGGTGCCGGTGCAGACTATAGCTTTAATGCAACAGCTTCCCGCGACATAGAACTTTGGTACAACCCTAAAACAATTACAGTTGTGGCCAGTGTTTATCAAGACCATGCTTTGGGTGCAGGTGCACCGGTAATGGGAACCTTGCAGCAGCTTTCGGGGCAAACCTGGAACGGCAACTATCTGACTGTTGCCAACACCTTCCCGACTGATGTTCAGATTGACCTTAGAGCAGTAGCTAATACAGGATACGTATTTGCACATTGGATGAAAAACGGAAGCGTAATAAGCGGTGCTACCAACCCTAACTTTGGTGTTGTAGGCGCTGTTAACGGCGACCAGTACATGGCAGTGTTTAAGCCGGCAAAGATTACCGTTACAGTTGAAAACTATTTGGACGGCGCTGCCACAGCAGTCAGCTCGTATCAGGTTGATGTAGACTTTGGCAGCACGCGTGTTGTTGACCCGTTTGACCTTGGGCTTGAAGCTTTCAGCACTTGGGACTTAAACGGAAACGGTTCACAGGCAACTGTCAGCGGTTCAATGTTAACCCTTAAGCCTACCGGTACAACCGGATTTACCGTAAAAGCCAACTTTATATCTAAAGGCGGCAGCATAGGCAACGCTCACACCTTGTACTTTAACGTTTATATTGAAGTTACAAACGGAGTTTATCAGATTATAAACAGCTTTCAGCGTCCGGTTGCAGACGGCGGTACAGTTACCGTAACGAGCGGATTTGATAAGCCGTACAAATTTGACAGATGGGCACAGGACAATGCAAACAAAACGGAAATCAGTAAAAGCGTAACATACAACTTTACAAATGTTAAGGCCGATGCCAATTATGCACTTGTACTTACACGTGACTGGCACTGGGTAACGCTCAGTACATACCCTGCAGCAGCAAACGGTACGTTTACAAAATCGGTAACCGGATACCAGCAATCAGGCACATATGTTGACCTTACATTGACTTGTGACCCGGCTTACGAGCTTGCGTACTTTACTAAAGACGGGCTTCCGCTGCTTACTACAACCAACGAGTACGCGGTTGGCAACAACATGATTTTGATTGGCGGAAACAATGTTTTCACCCTCCGTCTGTTCCAGGCATTTAACTCAAGAGACAGCGTTGTTACTGCTGTGTTCAGAAAGGTAGAGGTTGAAATTCTTGCACTTCACACAAGCAGCGGGCTTAATATGCTTGGCGCAGAAAAGGTTTACAACATTGGTGACGTAATTACATTAACTGCTAATGCCGAACTTGAAAACTACGATTATTCCGGCTTTGTTACAGTAAACAGCAACGGAGTTGCGGCCACTACAGCAATTTCCGGTGCGGTAATCAGTTCAAACAAACAGTCGGTGACCTTTACAATTACTGCAAGTATGCTAAGAAAAAATACTGCGGGAACCGAAACCGACAAGCTGGGCAACGGCAGAAGCATAATCGAAATTTTATTTACCGAAACTTATGTAACAATCCAGACTTATGTGGGTCTGACGCTTGAAAACTATGCAACGGATACATTTGGAGCTGCTAAAATTACAGATGTAAAGAGCGGTGAAGTAATTGCGCTTGCAAACGGACTGATTAACAGCACTGATATTGCCGGTTACTCAATCTGGAAATGGGTTTACTTTAAACCTGTTGCAAACTTTAACGAGATTTCTAACCTGAACTGGGACATGACAAGCGGCGTCACAGTTGCAACCAGTTTTTACAGCACCAATATTCCTGCTAAGTACAGAGACGGTTTAATTCTGGCTTACTTTAAGCAAATGTACATCCTTGATGAAGAATTTGTGGGCTTTACGGGGCCTCAGATTGCCGGAATTCTTGGCGGTTCGGCTAAGCCGATTCCAAGAGAAGTAAGCAATCCGCAGTCGGTTTGGGGAATAGGAGGCAGTGACGGCAGCACCGGCCTTAGCGGAGCATACGCACCTAGAAATGACTTCCTGTTTGAAATCACCGTAAACGCAAGTGCGCTTAACACACATGGCATGGACGTTAGCATTGGTGTTACATCAGGCGGCAGGTCAGGACTGATTGCGCTCAGCACTTATCAGGACGGACTGACCAGCGTTCCAAGCATGATATTCAGATGCGTATACGGCGAGCTTCCTGTAGTTAAGTTTACTTACACAAAGCAGGCTGTGGGCGGAGCCTCTGCGGGACTGAAGTTTAGTACAAACAACAGCGATGCCGCAATAATTTCTAAAACTATGCTGGAAGGTGTTAATGTATTAACAGCGGCAGCAGCAGACGGGTACCGATTTGTTGGCTGGAATGTAAACGGAGTTATGGTTTCATCTGACAGCACTTACACTTATGTAAACGGTGCGGGACTTAATGTTATTGCAATTTACGAACCGGTTACTACCGGAATACCGGAAAACCTGAAATGGATTCTTGTAGCTGCATTGATATTTGCTATCAGCGCCGCAATTATAACGTTTGCAGTTGTGCGTGCCAGAAAATCGGGCAGTGCAGACTTTGGAGTAGCCAAGGTAAGCAGAGAGAAAGACATTAGCAACAGATACGGACTGTAATTGAAAACATAAAAAAAGACTATGCCGGGTGCATAGTCTTTTTGTTAAAATCTTGACTAAATTCAAAAACATGATATAATTATCCACAAGAGGTGCAGGCAATGGCTATAAAACCGCAGTCGTTTTTTCCGGTAAAGATAACGCCGATTGGCGGAGCAGACGAAGCAAGCGAGCTTGACTTTGATATGCGGGTTTGCGAGGGAATTGTATATCTTAACAACAGGCACTCTCAAAGATTTTCGCAGTTTGTTGTTGAAACAGCAGACGGCAAACAATATTTTTACAAACAGCCGCGTGTCAGCAGGGTAACAGAAATAATAGGTGAGCTTATGGCGTCCCACTTAGCTGCAAAACTGGGGATAAACTGTGTGCAATACCATGCTGTAAGCGATAAATATGAGCACATGACAGGGTATCCGCTTTATCCGATTACGACCTTTACTCCGGAGTTTATGCCTGATTTACTGTCTGATTTTATTTACAACAAAAACATTGAAGTGCCATTGACTGCGGAAAAGCTGTTAAACATAAACAACCTTGACCCGGTTTTTTATACCGCGGATTCTTCCACTCATTATAATGAAGCGTGCAGTGCAGTAAGTCTTGCGTCAAAAATCAGAAAAGCCGACGATTCTGCCGGAGTAAAACTGGATTTGTTTAAAATGTATTTCTTTGACCTCTTAACCATCCAGACCGACCGTCATCCGGGCAATATAGTGTTTAAACAAAATCTTGGAAACGGGCGCATTGACCTTTGTCCGTTGTTTGACAACTCGCTTCTGGCATGCGTTTCTAACTTAAGGCGGCCGGAAAAGTATCGGGATATTGCCGGATTCTGGACAGAAGACGAAACTGCGGGTTTGATTGTAGGCTCGCGCAGATTCGGGCTTGAGAAGAAGTTTGACAGATATGATTTTACAAAAGATGAAAACCTGACTTCCAAACAGAAGTTGAATTTATTAAGCAATGAAATTGCAAAAACCATTGTTGCTAATCCCGCAATAACCGGCTGGGTAAAAAACTTATATAATACTGTAAGTAAAGACGGCGGCAAAATGTTTGTAGAAGCCGTAAAAGCGGCTGCTAAGCCGTTTGCGTTGCAAAACGAACCGGCTCCGGATTTGGCAGCCATGCATACCACCACCGAATCTCCATGCATAGCGGCAAACTTTAAAAACGGCGCGCTGCTTGCTTTGCGCTCGGTTAGAGAGGCCATGCACAGAGTTGCTCCCGAAACTGAGCTTGCCAAAACTCCCGAACCTAAGTTTATTAATCCTTTGCTGAACAAAATAGGACCGAGACCGCTGACGCCGCGATAAAAAACCACCCGCCCGGGTGGTTTTTGTTATTTCGCTTTTTGTTCAATCATTACAGAGAGCGCTATAGTTGCCCCTACAATCGGATTATTACCCATGCCTATAAAGCCCATCATGTTTACATGGGCTGGCACCGAGCTGCTGCCTGCAAACTGTGCACTGGCATGCATTCTGCCCATGGTATCCGTCATGCCGTAACTGGCAGGCCCTGCACCCATGTTGTCCGGATGGAGCGTCCTGCCGGTGCCGCCGCCGGAGGCTATAGAGAAATAATCCCGGCCATTATCCACACACCACATTTTATACGTGCCCGCAACCGGATGCTGAAATCTGGTTGGGTTAGTGCTGTTGCCGGTAATGGATACATCCACTTGCTCCGATTTGCAAACCTCAACACCTTCCATAACACTGTCGCAGCCATATACCCGTACGTTGGCACGTGCTCCGCTGCTGAAAGCCTTTTCTTTTACAAGCTTTAATTTTTGATTAGCGTAATCAAATTCGGTGTCACAAAAGGTAAAGCCGCCTATACGGCTGATTATATATGCCGCATCCTTGCCCAAACCCAGTAATACCACCTTAAGGGGCTTGGTGCGTGATTTGTTTACATTAGTAACAAGTCCGATTGCGCCTTCGCTGGCTGCAAAGCTTTCATGCCCTGCAATAAAACAAAAGCAGTTGGTTTTTTCGTCCAGCAGTTTGCCGGCAAGTCTGCCGTGCCCGATTCCCACTTCGCGTGCTTCGGCCACGCTCCCCGGCACGCAAAAGTTTTGAAGCGTTTCACCTAAGATATCTGCTGCCTGCCTGCTGGTTTTAACGCCGGCTTTTATAGCACAAGCCACACCAAGCGTGTATGCCCATACAGCATTATTAAATACTATTGGTTGAACGCGTTTTACTTCCGCCTCAACATCAATTCCGTATTTAAGGCAGACTTGCCGGCACTCTTCTAATGATGTTAAGCCGTACTTGCCAAGCATGGCACCTATTTTGCCTTTCCTCAAATGGAATCCTTCAAATAATTCATTGCTCATGATACCCCTCCTACTCTAATAATTCTCCCTTGAGCCAAGGGAGTACGCCGATAGGCGGGAGGGTTGTGTTTTTGTCACAACCCCCGGCGGGCTTTCAGCCGCCACCCCCTTTGCACAGGCTCGCGTCTCTGTTAGAAGAGGTAGCCTGGGTTTATAAACTAAAGGGGGAATTTTCTTCGTTTTAATCCCGTGGGTCAATTATCTTAACCGCTTCGCTGAACCTGCCGTATGTGCCCATGCTTTGCTCATATGCCTCATCATATGTTTTGCCTTGCTTCAGCTTCTGCATAAATCTGCCGAGGTTAACAAACTCGTAGCCTATAACTTCGTCGTTTTTATCCAACCCCACTTTAGTAATATATCCCTCGGTGGTCTGCAGATACCGCACGCCCTGCTCTCCCGTATACACCGTGCCGAATTGCGATACCAGACTGCTGCCAAGCTCCTCAATGCCGGCTCCTATTTCAAGTCCGCCCGCACTGAATGCGCTCTGGCTTCTGCCGTATACAAGCTGAAAAAAAATGTCTTTCATAGCATCGTTTATTGCGTCACATACTAAATCGGTATTGAGTGCCTCCAAAAGAGTTTTGCCCTTAATTATTTCACCGGCCATACAGGCCGAGTGCGTCATTCCGCTGCAGCCGAGCGTTTCGATTAATGCTTCCTCTATAATGCCGCGCTTTACATTAAGCGTAAGCTTGCAGGCGCCCTGCCTTGGAGCGCAGCCGCCCACGCCGTGACTAAGACCGCTTATATCTTTTATTTCTTTGCTCTTTGTCCAGCTTCCTTCTTGCGGAATAGGGCACGGACCGTGACTGGTACCTTGCCGTACCACACAACTGTAGTTTATTGCAGGATTGGTGGATTTTCCCTTTGTCATGCTCATTTTGTTGTTTTCCTTCTATTTATAATTCCCATCTATAAGAGGGGTGCCCGGAGGGCGGGGTGTGGTCTCTCAAGCTAACTGCTTCCCCGCCACACCCCGTCTGCTCCCTATGGTCGCATCCACCCCTCTTGTAGAGGGGAATTCCATTCTACTTCTAAAGTATAACATATAATCATCAATTTAAAAACAAAATTGTATATACAAGTTGCAAAAGTAGAGGCAAGTAGGGTATAATGGGCATATGCTAACCATAACCGAGTTATCCGCTCAAAAGAAAAACAAACAGCGCACCAGTGTATATCTGGACGGTAGTTTTGTTTGCGGCTTGCAAACGCTTACCGTAATGCAGCACAAATTAAAACTCGGGCAGGAAATAACTCTTGAGGAGCTGGAACGGATTCAGCTTGAATCGGATGCCGGCACGGCGTTTGAACGGGCAATAGGTATCTTAAGCAGCCGCCTGAAAACCGAGCGCGAGATTAAAAACTATTTATTGGGGAAAGGCTATCTGACACCGGTTGTAAATTCTGTTATAGACAAACTAAAAGAATACAAATACATTAACGACGAGACTTACACCGAAAGCTTTGTGCGCACATACAGCAGCGGAAGCGGCAAGCGCAAGTTAAGCTATGATTTATTACACAAGGGCGTAAGTAAAGAAACTATTGATGCGGCGCTGGCTGAACACGACGGAAGCGAGAGTTGTTTGCTTCTGGCGCAAAAGTTTTTGCGCAACAAGGAGCTGACACGGGAGAACTTAGGTAAGGTATCACGCAGGCTGGCAGGCCGTGGCTTTAGCTTTAGCGAAATTAAGCAGGCGCTAAGCAGATTGACGGATATTGAATTTGAATAATTTTCTCCGGAGCGGAGCGACCAATAATTGATATTTTATAATTTATAATTGTTTCGGGAGGGGTAATGGGAGCAATAAAAGTAGGAACGGATATAGTAAGCGTATCCAGGATTGAGAAGCTGCTTAAAAAGGAGCCTAAGTTTTTAACACGCTATTTTACCAAGCTTGAGCGCGAACATATAGGTGCATTGAAATCCACTAAGGCATATGAGCGCGTGGCGGGCAAGTTTGCCTGCAAAGAAGCTGTAAGCAAGGCACTTGGCACGGGCCTAAGCAGCCAGCACGTGCGGCTTAACGAAATTGAGGTGCTTCCGGACACCTGTGGTGCGCCGGTAGTTACGCTTAAAGGCAAAACTAAAAACTATTACAGCGCACTTGGCTATACCCAGCTTGAAGCCAGTATATCGCATTCGTCCGAAATGGCAATTGCGGTCTGCATAATAAATTAATATCTACGCAACATAAAAGCACCTAAACGGTGCTTTTTTGTTGGCAGAAATTCCCCTCTATAAGAGGGGTGCCCGAAGGGCGGGGTGTGGTTGCACAACCTCTCGCGTTAGCCACACCCCGTCTGTCTTCGCTATCGCTCGACATCCACCCCTCTTGTAGAGGGGAATAAATAGGTTTAAAACAACAATATCAGGAGAGAATTAACATGGGCAAAGTCACGGGTAAGCTAAACAAAGAGCTATCAAAAAAGAGCAGTAACATTATTACGGCAGAGTCTCATATAATGCCGGAGAGCGAGATACTGGACGTGTACGCAAGAAGCATTGAGGCTTACGATGCGCTTGGTTTGGCGTTTGATGAGGGATTAGACGAACTGAACGAATATGAAAACTGGTTAAAGGAAAATTAATTTTAGTTATGCAAATAAAGCGGGGCGAGCTGTATTACGCCGACCTCAGTCCGGTGGTAGGCAGTGAACAGGGCGGGGTGCGGCCGGTGTTAATAATCCAGAACGATGTGGGCAACAAATTCAGCCCCACTGTTATTGCGGCAGCCGTAACCAGCCAGCTGGCTAAAGCCAAAATTCCGACTCACATAGAATTAAGCGCCGTTACATATGGCTTGGAAAAGGATTCTGTTGTGCTGCTGGAACAAGTCCGCACATTAGATAAGCGCCGGCTTAACGAGCGGATTGGCGAGTTGGATAAGCTGACCATGGACAAGGTAAACAAGGCACTGTTGCTTAGTTTGGGATTTTACAACTAAAAAGCACCTCATCCCGGGGGCTTTTTTTATAGAGGTATTGACATTTTTCTATTATGTGATAAACTTAAACCAACTTAAAAAGGTGGTAGAAAAATGACAGGAACTATTGAAGAAAAGACGATTGAAGGGCAGCAGGAAGCAAAGCAGCTGATGAAATCATTAAAAACAACTGTGGGCATTAGGGCTGCCAGCACAGGAGCACTTGCGTATATTGCGGCTACGGTAGATGAGCCGATTATAAGGTTTGCAAGTTTAGCTTTGGCTATTTTTGCTGGGGGGGGGCTCTATACAGCACGACATGATACTAAATTTACGCTTGCAATAAACAGGCTTACCGACAGCCTGGATATATATAACTCCGGAACAGACAAAAAGGGCTTGCCGTTATCGGATAAATCAAAGCTTGTGCTAGAGCAGGACATAATGAAAAGCGTGCATACGCTTATGGAGCAGGACGTATTTTCCAGAGGCGAAGTAGACTACCTGTTGTACGACAAGCTGGGCGTTTTGTATCATGAACGCACCAAAGAAATTGAGGACAAGCTTTTAGCAAGAGATTACGAGGCTCTGCGTAAGCATTATAAAAAACATGCTGCAAAACACGCCAGACAGGTTAGAAAAGCGCTGGGCAAAGGGTACACGGTTAAGCCCGCCGAGCTGAAACTAAACATTAATGAAGACAGGCAGCTGTGTGACATTCAGGCGGCTGTTGACTTTAACTCCGATTATTTTGGATATGCAATTGATGAGGATAATCAGGAGGTCCGTAAAGAGCTATCCATAGATTGTGTGGATGAAACGAGTATAACCTACGATATTGAAAACGAGGCTCAGAAACACACAGTTGTATCCGCAGCGCTGGGAGAGATGGCTTATGGAGTGTTTGATATGTTTCCGGCAAAAGTAGCCACTCGCGGAAAGCAGTATTTTAGTGATATAACTATAAGCATGAAAGACAAAAAAGAAGCTGAAACGGAATATGCCAATTATATCGGGCAGAAAAACTTTAAAAGTTTTGTTGCTCGAAATGCCGCACTCAGAGCAGAAACAAAAGACAGAGCATGGTGATTATAATAATAGTTTATTTTACAATAGATATTGACTTCCGGTTTTATTAGTGGTATAATTTTAACAGAAGAGGAGGGCTGAACAAATGGCTCGATTTGGATATTTAAGGGCGGACGATGAAGCCGACAGAGCAATTGCAGACGCTGAGGGCGTGCTTATGGCTGATTATAATGCCAAAGTTGGCGAAAGGAAAAACATAAACCGCTTGCGCCTGGATAAAATTGGTATAGGCGTTGCGGGCTTTTTTGGTGCCTTGCTGATAGGAACCGGGTTTTTACTGGGCGGCGGCTTGCTTGGATTAATTGGCGGAGCAGGCTTTATGAGCTGGCTGTTTGCAAACAGTCTTGGTGTTTTGCTTGTGGGCTTGGGTTCGGTTCTTGGCGGACTTGGATTATGGTTTGCAAACCGCAAGACCAGGTTCTTTAACAAAATGGCAAAATTCAGAAGGCTTTCTAAAGATGCTGAAAACGGTCTGATTGCAGCCACTAATGGCCGTGCCGCAAAATGGAGCAGAAAACTGGACAGGCTTTACGACAAGGCGGTCAGAAAAGGGCTGGCGCGTGAAGACCAGCGCAGAGAATACTATGAAAAGGGGTCGCTGTCTACCGGCGGGCTGGTAGAGCGTGACCGGCAAAAAACAGAAGGCCGGCAGCAAAAAGCCGAGCAGGAAAACACGGACGCTAAAATAAGACAGAGCTACTTAGATATAGAAAAACATCGTGCCGAAGCTAATGAAGCATTCAAGATTATTAAAACAAAAATTCCTGAGGATGTTGCAAAGAACTCTAAAAAATGTTCGTACCAGGCAAAAGTTGTGCTTGAATATTCCGATGGCAGGTCACCTGAAACCATGCTGGAACTGCTTGGAAAGAACGAGGCTGAAACATTTTTAGCAAGATATGCAATATCTGAAAGCGTGGAAAAGCTGCTTGAGAGCGGAAGGGTTAGAATTGAAGAGAATGTGTCCACTTCCGAAAGTATAGCAAACAATATGGAGCCGGAAGTAAAAGTATATACTATAACTCCGGAAAATATCAGTGCATACAAAAGCGAAGCAAAAAACAAAGCAAACGAAATTTTGGGCATAAAACCGGATGAGGCTGCAAAAGCAGCTGCTGACAACAAGGGTCCAGCCAAAAATGCTCCTGAAATGGTGCACGGCGGCGGAAAGTCTGCGTCGTAAAAATTAAAACAATCGGGTAACCGGTTGTTTTCTGTTTTTCGCTAAAATGTTTAATTATTAAATTATACACCGGGTTGACAAAATTGTCCCGGTGGGCTATACTTAGGAGTGCCCGCATCGGCGGGGGAGGTATATAAAATAAACTTTATCACAGCGGATTTAGATCCAACAATAGCATTTAGAATATTCGACTTTCCCGTTCATTGGTATGGTATCATCATTGGAGCGGGGCTGGGGCTGGCGGCTGTGCTGGCGGTTTTTATTGCATGCTACCGGGGGTTTAAACGTGACCTGCCGCTGGAACTGATACTGTGGCTGTTTATTCCGGCAGTAATCGGAGCCAGGCTGTATTTTTTAATATTCAACGGCGGACCGTGGGACAGGGCATTTGCAATCTGGGACGGCGGAATTGCCATATACGGAGCAGTTATTGGCGGTGCAATTGGCCTGGCTGTTTGGTGTTACATAAAAAAAGTTAATTATCTGAGAGTTGCGGATGTGGTTGCGCCATGTCTTATTTTAGGACAGGCAATCGGGCGCTGGGGCAACTATGTAAACAGCGAGGTATACGGGCTGGAGATAACCAACCCGGCCTGGCAGATGTTTCCTTGGGCGGTTGAGATTGGAACAGAGTGGCATATGGCAACTTTCTTTTATGAGAGCATGGCAAACTTTGTAATTTTTGGTGTGCTGTTGCTTCTGCTGATTAAAACCCGCATAAGGGGCATTGTTGTAGCCTGTTACTTTATATTATACGGTGCGGTGCGGTTTGTATTGGAGTTTGTGCGGCTTGAAAATCTTATGGCCGGCAGTTTACAAATATCACAGGTTGTAAGTGCAATTTGCATTGCTGGCGGAGCTGCGCTGCTTGTGTACATATTGGTCAGACGCAAACAAGGCAAGTGGCCGGCTGACCAGGTGCTGCCGTGGAAGGAGCAAGGAACAGGTAACAGGTAACAACTGTGGATCGTTTACGCTCCAAAATTCCCCCTTTAGCAAAGGGGGTGGCACGGGAGTGCCGGGGGTTGTGATGAGAAAAGAACACAACCCTCCCGCCTGCCGGCGTACTCCATTGGCGGGAAGGGAGAATTAATTAAAAGAGGACAAACATATGAGCAAATTCAACTTAGAAAAAAACGGGTATTCCACATCTGAAGTGGATAACTTTCTGTTTAAGCTAAAACTGGAGAACGACGAAAAGCTGAAAATGCAGCAGGCAATTATACATGAACTCAAGCAGGAACTGGTAGAAGTTAAGTGCAGTTTGGATAAGTTTGAAGGTAAAGAATCGCAGATTTCGTTTGCGCTTGTTTCTGCGGTTGAAAAGGCAAGGCAAATTGAGGAATCGGCAAGAAACCTGTACGGGCTTGAAATAAAGCGCGTCAGGATTTTGTACCAGAAATGGGAAACGCTTTTAGAAAAATTAACCGGCAGATACGGCAAATGTATGATAACCGATGAAGTGGCGGCACTGATTGACGAGTTTCAGATTGCCATAGCGCAAACGCTGACTGCAGGGCAGGGCGGGCAGAGCCACGCTAAAATGCTGCTTAGTAAAATGGGCAGCACTCCAAGTTACTCCCAAACAAAATTAACTGCCGAAAACCGGCTTGTATGCAAAATTCCGCTGCCGCAGCAGCAGTTGGCGGAGCAAAGCGTAAAAGACCAGTTTGCGGATGAAGCCAAGCGCCTGGCTAAAATAAGCATGACTATTACGCCAAGCGGCCCAAGCCCGGCAGATGAGTTTTTAACCACCGAACAAAACACGCTCCCCAGGGCATTTGGCCAGACACCAAAGCACAATGCGTTTTTTGAAGCCATTATACCAATTCAGATGAAAGATTACATAAACGAGCAAAAAGGGTTTGACCTGAAGGAAGCCATAAACCCAACCGAAAGCCTTGAAGACATTATGAAAGCCTTTGACTTTTACGAGGAGAAGTTGAAAAACGGTTAAAAATTTACCTCATGTCAAAGTGGAATTATGCGAGTAAAATGTACAATCAATTTATAACAGACGAACTTCATAGAATAAAAGCCGCAGACGAAAACATTCAATTAACAGGAGACATAAAACAAGACATTAAAAGGCGGTTGCTTTTCCATAAATTCCGTAAATACTCGGTTAGTGCAGAATATATTAAAACCATTGAAACCGCAATTAACTACAATGTGGACAACAACTTACCAATCAACATAACTTTTCCGCATGGCGGCTACAAACTATGGCGTCTTCCGGAAGCCCCGGAGGCAGACTGGGCAGAGCTGTTTTCACATATGTATTACACCGAATGGCTTGCTCCGATTTGTAAAATTTATGCGCCCGGAGTGTTGCTTGACTATTACCTTGATGACATTATTATTTGTAAACTTAACAACATTTCACGGAAAGATATTGAAGCGTATATAAGTTCGTATAAAAAAGTGATTAAGTTTTTAAAACATTATCAACCTAAAAATCTTTACACAACCGTGACCACCGTAAGCAGCAGATTTGCCAGCGAATCTGCTTTTTGGAACGCAATTGGTGAAAAGCTGGAAACGCAGCCGAAGCCTGAAGAAAAAGGTCTTTCCGCAAACATGAAGCGCATGATTGAGTTAAACTGCAAGTTAAAATCCGGACAGGAGGCTGACCCGCTTTGGCGGCAGAAGATTGCTTGTTTGCATGACGCATATCTGGAAGCAAAACGCGCCACCGGTTATATCCGCGGGCGGGACGATAAAATTATGATTGCAACAAACCTACGGCAGGCACCGAGAAGGGAAAGGCTGGTGGTAGGCAGCACAAAAACCTCAACTATGAAATTTTGGATAGCTTGCGGCGCACTGCTGAAAACGGGGAACCGATTGCAAACCACTGTGCTGTCGCAATCACAGTTGGAAAAACATAGCATTGAAACAGTAAATGTAAGCATACCCGGACTAATCGGAAAAAATTTTGATAAAATTAGAATTGTAAGTCTTAAAATTTAGAAAAGCCCTTGACAATGTGGGTGCGTGTATTATAATTGCCATATAAGCACAAAAGGAGGGCATAGTTATGTCAGATGCAGATAGAGATGCCGCTAAAGGCAGAAGATGGAGCGATAAAGGGGAATTCTGACGACAAGTCCAGCTTTGGAGCGTAAGCAACCAACCATTTATAATTTATAATTAAAAAAAACAGGCTTACGCCTGGTTTTTTTTAAACGTTGTGCATCCGTCCTTGTCAATATCAATCAGGACTGCCGCCCAAGACTCGAGCTCCTATAAAGTAACCTCATGGCACACTTAATGGTTTGCTTAATGCTGCTGCCTTCCGGCTCTGACATGATTCGCAATATTAAATTGCACAAGACCTTATACTCAACGCTGAATTTTGGATACATTTTCCCAAAATCTATTGCCGCAAACGGCATTCGGCTCTGCTGTAGCGGATTGCAGATAACAGGGCACCGCTAGCTCCCCGCCTAGCACAACGGTAGTATTATACATCAGAAACAAACGATTTGCAAGTTAATTTCCCAAATTTGTGGCTAGCTTAGTTTGTGTTTTTTGGGGGAATGTGATAAACTATAAAAAATTCCCCTCTATAAGAGGGGTGCCACGGAGTGGCGGGGTGTGGTTGCTTAAATAATTTTTATTCTATCCACACCCCGTCAAACCTGGCGGTTTGCCGCCCCTCTTGTAGAGGGGAATTATTAGGAGTTAATATGAGTACAAATGCAACACGATTTATAAACAGTTATAATGTAATTGACCAGACCCTGCGCTCGGTGCACGGGTTTAAGCGTAATATGACGTTTTCGGACATGATTCGCAGAAGCGTGTCTCACAACGCCGTTGTGCGTAAATACGAGGATAAGCTGATAGACTACGCGCGCCTCAGAAACGCAATTGTACACAACTCCAACGAAAACAGGGTAATTGCCGAGCCGCACCAGAGAGTAGTTGAGGAAATGGAAAAGATTGCCAGGCTTGTAAGTACGCCTCCGCTTATTATGAACAGCATTGCTAAAAAGAATGTTTTAATACTCGGGCACAACACCAGTATTAGAAAAACCATAGAAACAATTGGAGAAACGGGATTCAGAACTATACCGATATACAAAGACGGGATGCTGGTGGGGGTTATTAACCCTAACCGCCTGATTGATGAACTCGGCGCAAAAATTTCTGTTGGCACAGATATCAACGATTATATAAGCAATACTCCCGTAAGCACTGTTTTACGTGAAGACGACATTAACACGTATTATTGCATACGCAGCGAAAAGCTTACCATTCAGGAAGCAATGGACCTGTTTTTTACCAAACGCAAACTTCAGGTAATTGTTATTACTCCGCAGGGTAATTACCTGCAATCGCCTACAGGTATAGTTACGGCGGCTGATATTATTGACATGAACGACATTATTGAGAATTATGCGGTATAACAAGGAACAAGTAACAGGGAACAGGGAACAGTTGTGGGTCGCTAGCGCTCCGATGGGATAAAGGATACAATTATGAAATACAACAATTTAGAGGGCAGGCCCGATTTAGTTAAAATCCAGGACGAAGTGCTGGATTTTTGGGCAGCCGATAAAACTTTTGAAAAGTCGCTTAATAAACAAAGCGGAAAAGAGGTGGTGTTTTATGACGGACCTCCTTTTCCTACGGGCACACCTCACCATGGCACTGTTTTAGTATCTTTTATTAAAGATATGGTTGCAAGATATTGGACTATGCGCGGCTTTAAGGTAGACCGTGTCTGGGGGTGGGACTGTCACGGTCTGCCTACCGAAACCCAGGCAGAAAAGGTACTGGGCATAACCGATAAACGTCAGATTGAAGCCGAGTACGGAATAGCCAGGTTTAATGAGGCCTGTTTTAACGTGGTGTCCGGAAACAACGAAGCCTGGAGACGGTATATCCGGGAAATGTGCCGCTGGGTAGACTATGACAACTCATATAAAACCATGGATTTTAAGTTTATGGAAAGTGTGTTATGGGCGTTTAAAGAATGCTACAACAAGGGGCTGATTTACCGGGATTTCAGGGTTACTCCGTATTGCTGCAGGTGCGAAACCGCGCTTTCAATTTCCGATACGCGTGAGTCGGACTCAACCCGGCCAAAGCAGGATACATGGTGCATTGCAAGGTTTAAAACGCAGGAGGAGCTTAACGGCAAATCGGTTTATTTGTTGGCATGGACAACTACACCTTGGACATTGCCGAGCAATCTGGCGCTTGCTGTTAATAAGGATTTAGAATACTCTTACGTTGAAGTTGAAGACGCTGTTTATGTTGCAGGCGCTTCAGCTGTTTCAAGATACCCAAAAGTGTTTGGAGAAAAGCCCGCAGTAGTTAAATCGTGCTCGGGAAGCGCATTGATAGGGGCAGTTTATGAACCCATATTTGATTATTTTGCCGATAAAAACAAAGAAGGCGCTTTCAGAGTAATTGCAGCCGAGTTTGTATCGTGCAGCGATGGTGTAGGTATTGTTCATATTGCGCCCGGTTTTGGTGAGGATGACTATTGGGCAGGTAAGGCTTCAGGTCTTCCGTTTGTTTGTCCGGTTGATGAAAAAGGGCGGTTTACTGCCGAGGTTGCGGATTTTGCGGGGCTTGGTGTTGTGGAAAACAGTAATCAGGTGCTAAGGCACTTAAAACAAAATGGCAAAGTAATTGCGGACGGAAGCCTTGTGCACAATTATCCGCATTGCTGGAGATGCAAGTCTCCGTTGATATATAAGGCAATGAACGCATGGTACTTTAATATAGAAAAGATTAAAGATAAACTAATGCAGGAAAACGAAAACATCGACTGGGTGCCGGAGGCGGTAAAGGAAGGCAGATTTGGCAGCTGGGTTAAGAACGCTCGTGACTGGAACATTTCACGCAACCGGTATTGGAGCACTCCTATTCCGGTGTGGAAATGTGATTCATGTCAGAGTGAAAAAGTTTTGGGCAGTGCTGCCGAAATTGAAGAAGTAAGCGGGGTGCGGCTAACCGACCTGCATAGGCAATATGTTGATGAAGTTACCTTTAAATGCAAGTGCGGCGGCACGTTTAGACGCACGCCCGAGGTGTTGGACTGCTGGTTTGAGGCCGGAAGTATGCCTTTTGCGCAAAAACATTATCCGTTTGAGAATAAAGATTGGTTTGACAGTCATTACCCGTGTGATTTTATTGTGGAGTACCCCGGGCAGATAAAGGGCTGGTTTTATGTACTGCACGTTCTGGCGGTAGCGTTGTTTGGCAAGCCTGCATTTAAAAACTGTCTGGTACATGGTACGCTTTTAGATAAGGAAGGCAAAAAACTAAGCAAATCAAGCAAAAACTACACCGACTCAATGGAATTAATGCGTAAATACGGCACTGATGCATACAGGCTATATCTGTACCAGAGCAATGCAATGCTGCTGGGAGATGTGGTGTTTGAAGACAGCGGCATTGAGGATGCGCTGCAGCAAGTTGTTCTGCCGTTTTATAATGCTTGCAGCTTTTTTACCTCCTACGCCAATATTGATGAATTTTACGGAGACGATAAGCATACCCCAAGTTCGCAAAATCAGCTGGACAGGTGGATTCTGGCAAAATTGTATAATGCAGAATGCAGCATAACAAAGGCAATGGACAATTACCAGATTGACCAATATGTAAAACATTTGCTGCCGCTGATTGACGGACTCACAAACTGGTATATCCGCCGCTCGCGCAGGCGGTTCTGGGCCGACGGAATGGGTGATGACAAGCGCCGGGCATACGAAACTCTTTACTATGTGCTGGTTAATATATGCAGGCTTTTGGCTCCTGTTGCGCCGGTAATTTCGGAAAGGCTTTATCAGCACTTAACCGGACAGGAAAGTGTGCATTTGGCGGACTGGCCTGTAATTCCGCAAGGGTTTAGTGACGAAAAGCTTCTTCTGGAAGTTGAGGTAGTACAAAATGTTATTAAACTGGCGCGAGCTTTAAGAAACAAGAACAGCGTTAAAAACCGGCAGCCGCTAAGCAAACTGCAGGTTGTGCTTACCGCGCAGCAAAATGCAGAAGCAATTAAAAAAGCAACTGCAATTATTGCAGAAGAATTAAACGTAAAAACAGTTAAGATTTTAGACGACGTTAATCTTATTGCTGAGGTGAAATACGTCCCCAATTTTACCAGGCTTGGACCAAAACTCGGGTCAAAACTTCCTGCTGTTGCAAATCAGATTAGAGGCGGGCAGTTTAAGGCAGTTTCAGACGGTTATGAACTGGACATAAACGGCCAGGCAATTGCGCTGGATTCCGACGATATTCTAGTCTCTTACCAGGCTAAAGAGGGGCTGCACGTAATTAGTGAAGGCGGAATTGTTGTTTCGCTTGACCTTACAATTACGCCCGAGCTTAAAGACGAGGGTATTGCACGCGAAATTGTGCGCAACATTCAGGATGCCCGGAAGAGCCTTAACTGTCAGATTATGGAAACTATCCAGATAGAAATCCGGGGGAATTATCCCAAGCAATGGCTGGAGTATATCTGCACGGAAACATTGAGCGAGGTTACAAAGATAGATAGTCCGGACACCACTTGCGTAATTGAGGACGATGCGCCAATCACTATTCTAATAAAACGAAAAAACAATTAAATTAGCAACCAAAAATTCCCCTCTAGAGAGGGGTGGCGGGCAAAGCCCGACGGGGTGTGTTATGGAATCTCTTATAGTCTTACATGAAGACAATCATCTTTTAGTTGCGCTGAAGCCGCATGGAATCAGCGTGGTTTCTAATAAGGGTGAGCGTGATTTAAACACACAGGTGCAGGAGCATTTGTCCTGCGGAAAGACTACAGCGGGTAAAAGTTTTTGTGTGCCGTTGTACAGCGTAGATAAGCCTGCGGGCGGAGTTGTGGTTTTTTGTAAATCCGCTAAAGCACTTAACAGGCTGAACGAACAGATTAATGTTGCAGACGAAAATTTTGAACTTGCTTATTATTGTGTTACGGTAGGCGTGCCCAAGCAGAACAGCGGCCGCCGGACCAATTATCTGAAACCGGCACATGACGGCAAACGGCTGGAGCTGGTTCCGCAATATACAACCGGGGCGCTGACTGCAGAAATCGATTATTCGGTTGTGGGCCGGATGGATGGTCTTGCGTTGTTGAAGCTTAAAAGCAATGCTGCAGCCCCCGGGCATGAGCGCTGCCAGCTGGCAGCATCCGGCACGCCGGTATATGCCGATGCAATATACGGCAAGCCGGTTGCGGGCAGTAGGCTGGCTATGTGGCTGACTGATGTTAAGCTGGTTCACCCAACAACCGAACGCATTATGACGTTTAGAGCGTTTCCGGACACAGCTGAGGAACCATGGAATAAGTTTAATATGGCAATGGTTTTGAAAATCATTTAGTTTGACAAGAGTAAGGAATTATGATACACTGTAATGCAAAATAAAGCGGCGGAGGGATTATGTCGAATACTATGAAGTTGATATTGCGTATAGCAATTGCGGCATTGGCAATTGCTGCAATTGCAGCAGTTGTGGCTTTCTTTTTAACCAGACAGGACGACAATCACCGGGTATATAATGCCTACACTCAGATGAATTCTCTTGAGTCTTACAAAATTTTTAATCAGTATATTAACGAAAATGCAAGCACTTCCGAACAGAAAAACTATTTAACCGACGTTGGGCTGAATGCAAACGGCGAGTTTAGTAACGTGTATTCTATGTACAAGGCCGAGCTGCTGTTTTACGAAGCGCACGGCAGAAACCTGCTGTTTTGTACAAATACTACCAATGCAGACACGGACGCTATTGTTAAAAAGATAAACGAACTTCGCGGGACAATAAATCAGGCAGGTGATTCGGGCAGAAAATTTTACAACAACAGCAAGTCGCTTGAAAGCATTACTCCTACCGAAAGCCAGAAAACCGATCAGAAAAACCAATACCTTAATGTTGTAAACAGATTGTATGATGTTACGGTAAAGCTTAACGAGGTTAATGTTTTGCTGCGCCCGTATGTAATTAAATATGTATTTAACGGTGCTGCCAAGATTGACTTTGAAAATGGTTTACTGGAAGCAATCCAGCTGCAGGCGAAACCAACAATAACTGCATTGGCTGCGGCTAAAGGCGGCGCAATTGGTTTTGTAACTGAGTTAAACATTATAGTTGATATGTACAAAAACAATGCGCTTACCGGATTTGCAAGCGGTTTTCCAACCGGAAATGCTGCTGTTGTTGAGTTTGCCGGAACCATATCCGCCATAGCACTCGCCGACAAAACAGCATTTTTTGATAGTGCAAACAAGAATGCATACATTGCGGGCTTGCCGGAGTCGGCAGTAAAAGCCAATCTGACAATAATTAACAACTTTTTGTTTTAGTTAATCCGGAATTTACAGGGAGGGGTTTTATGAAAAAACTGGTACTATCGTTAGCGTTTGTGTTTTGCTTATCCGTAATAGCGGTTGGTTTTAGCGGCTGCTTTGAGCGCAATTATACCTTTGCCGAGGCAGGAGCGCTTTACAAACAAATTTTAACGGATAATCCGGATATTTTTTCGGCTGCGGGCGGAGTTGATATTATATACAAAGACGTTGTTGCTACCGCTATAAGCCTGACCGGGCCAAATGACAAATTTAAAGTGTTGTCCAAAGTTTATACCAACGCTTGGGCACAATTGGATACAGTGTTTACAGCAAGTATGCTGCCATTAAAAATATATGCTCATGCGCTGGATGCCGGCAATGTGCCAAACGGGGTAGCCACCGACTTTGGCCGCAAACTGGCCAATATGGAAAGCCGGTTAAAAGACTTTAAGCAAATTAAAAAAGAGATTGAGGGCCGGAACACTTTTGATGCAAACGGCAGTTTTGATTTGGAAAGATTAGGTAAGCTTATATCTGCATTTAAGGAGCTGAATTTAGCGGCAACAGAGATGTCCGTACAATTTTTAAATATTTATGAAACACATATCTTTGTAGGTTATGACAAAGAGCAACCGCTGACATCCGGACTGATTAAGTTGGACATGATTAAAAAAGTGGTGGAATTTGCGGCTGTTTATGCTAAAACCGATATGCTGCTTGTTGGCGACAGTGATTATTTGAAGTTTGAAACGTTAAGTAATTTCCTGTTGGTTTACGGCGAGTTTAAGGCAGTTGAGGCTATAACCATTCCAACAATCACATCGCCGGCCGTAGATGCTATAGTTGAATACTACAACAAAACGGTGAAATACGAAAAGAACTATTATGCAGAGCTTGGTTTGGTAAATGATGCGCTGGACCGCTTTGATTACAGATTAGTAAAAAATGTTTATAACAACGTAAATTATTCGTTGAAACAAAACGAGCAGGTGTACTACAATAAGACTGTTGAATTCGTCAGCAGAGAGCAGGCAGGCATGCGTGCAATATATCAGCAGCTGTGCCTTAGAGTAGCCGCACTTGCCCCTTAATAAAAGGACATGAAAATGGACAATGTTAAACTAGCCGAAATGCTTTTTTCTGACGTGAAAAATGCGCCGGAATATTACGAAAAAATGTATCCGCCAAGAAGCCTGGGGCCGAGTGCCGAAGTAACCCGGATTGCGCCAAGCCCGACGGGCTTTTTGCATATCGGGAACATAAATACGGCGTTGGCCAACATGAGGATTGCCAGCCAGACAGGCGGGGTATTTTATCTGCGTATTGAAGATACCGACCAGAAGCGTGAGGTTGAGAATGCCTCTTTTGACCTGCCATACAACTTTAGCAAGTTTGGTATCGTTTTTGACGAGGGCTATTGCAGTGACGGAAGTAACAAAGGCAATTACGGTCCATACAAGCAAAGTGACAGACGGGAGATGTACAGGGCATACGCTAAATGGATGGTTGAGCAGGGCAAAGCCTATCCTTGTTTTTGTACAAGCCAGGAACTTGAGGGAATGAGAGCAGAGCAGGAGAAAAGAAAAGCTTTGATTGGCTATTGGGGCAGGTATGCCAAATGGCGCGATGCTCCTATGGATAAGATTACTGAAAAATTAAACAAAGGTATGCCGTGGGTGCTTAGACTAAAAAGCTTGGGAAGTGTAGAGCGCCGGATTAAGACATATGATGTAATCCGCGGTGAGCGGGATGTGCCCGAAAACCAGAACGATGTTGTGTTGATAAAGTCTGACGGATTGCCGCCGTATAGCTTTGCGCATGCAATAGATGATCACTTAATGCGCACGACGTTAGTGCTGCGGGCAGATGAATGGCTGCCGAGCATGGCTGAGCACCTTCAGATTTTTGAGGCGTTGGGATTTGTTCCGCCTAAGTACGCGCATATTTCGCCGCTTTTAAAAATAGAGGGGGAGATAAAGCGTAAGTTAAGCAAGCGCAAGGATCCTGAAGCAAGAGCCGACTTCTTTTTGGAGCAGGGTTATCCTATGGAAGGGGTACACGATTATCTGCTGAATATCATTAATAGTGATTATGAAGACTGGCGTGCTAAAAACCCAAAGACAGATACAAACGAATTTAAAATAGATTTAAGTAAAACCAGCGCCGGCGGCGCAATGTTTGATATGGTTAAGCTAAGCGATGTATGCAAGAACACGGTGGCTAGTTTTACTGCAAGCCAAGTGTATGAAAAGGCACTGGAGTGGGCTAAAAACTATAATCTCGAGTTTGCAGAAATATTAAAAACAGATAAAGCTTATGCAACCGCGGTGTTTAATATAGACAGAGAAAAAGAGCGTCCTCACAAAGATATTGCCTGTTGGGCGGATATTTCAAGGCTGTTTAGTTATATGTTTAACGCGCTGCATGATTACAATGCAATTGTTTTTCCGGCACAATACAGTAAAGGCGATATTAGAGCAGTTCTGGAAAGATACCCGGCTATTTATCATGCAGATGACGACCAGCAAACATGGTTTGGCAGGATTAAAGACTTAGCATTTGAATTAGGCTTTGCACGCGAAGTGAAAGAGTTTAAGCAAAACCCGTCGGGCTACAAAGGTCATTGCGGAGATATAAGTACAATAATAAGGGTGGCCTTAACCGGCAGCACGCAAACGCCGGATTTATATCAGATAATTAAGCTGCTTGGTAAAGAAGAGATGAGAAAGCGATTCGATAAAGTGCTGTCATTGCGAGCCTGACCTGCGAAGCCCGCAAACGAAGCAATCCCCCAGGTAGAAGTTTAAAGTAATAAAAGCGCTTGCCAAAATTCCCCTTTATGATATTGTGGGTGGATGCGACCAACGGGAGCAGACGGGGTATGTGATACTGCCAAGCATATCGTTATCACATACCTCCCCGCCTGCGGCGGTACTCCTTTATCTTAAAGGAGAATTTTGCGAGGGGAATTTTTATTTTTGCAAATAATTTTCACCGGCGCCCGCAAAGCTAATATTAGCTTCTTTGGCTTGCGCGTGCTGCAGGTAGCGTGGGATTGTGTGCTTTTTCCCGTCTTTAATGAGAAAAGTGCCGGTTTGCTTAAAATTAAAACTTACATTTGCTGCAACACATTGCGCGCGTATATCCAGCACCCAATTGTAATCACAAACTCTGGCAGTGTCGCCCGATTCGCCGCCCACCACAACCTGCTCAATGGTGTCATCAAGATATTTGCTTAAGTCAATTGGACCAAGCAGCGGTTCGTTTATAATTACTTTATGTTTTATCGAAAGTTCTTTAAATATAGGCAGGCGTAACTCGGCCTGCTTTTGATTCTCGCAGGTTACGCACACAATTACATTATCCCAGCCGTTGCCCCAATCGGGCGGAGCACATTCTAAAAAGCGCTCAATGCGTTTGGTTATAAACAAAAACCTGCAGTCATTGCGCTCTCTTATCATATCCCAGGCCTCTTGCCGCCACTCATCGGCTTTATCCAGCAAAAAGTCGGATGTAAAGCAGGTGTAAAAAAAGCTGCCGGGCTTATATTTGTATTCGCCCTTTCTGTTTTTGGCAACGGGCAAATTAAACTTTAATGTTTTACGCACTATTGTGCTGTCCACATCTCTTTTTGCATCGCCGCGATAAACATAGCAATTAGCACAGCCTTCGCTGTGCTTAATGCAACCGTGCCATAAATTCCATATTATGCCCATGGAGATATTGTATAGCATATAGGTATTATTTTGCAAACAAAAATTCCCCTTTAGGATATTGTGGGTGCCCCGCAGGGGCGGGGTATGTGAAAAATATTTTGCGCCTTCGGCGGCTACCCCGTCACACTTCGTGTGCCACCCCTTCACAAGGAAGGGGAATTATTTGCTATGATTTTTATTAAAACTGGTTGGGAAATTCCTTAATCAGTCCCGATGTAAAGTAATCGGCCATATCCAGTGCTTCTTTTTCAACTTCATCAAATGCAGCAATATCAGCGGGGAAGTTGCCGGCCATACGATTGCTGACTTCCTTGGTGGTCAGCTCAAGGTGCTTATACAGCATATTTTTCAGGTCGTTAAAACCGTAATGACTGTTCAGATTTGCAAATGCCAGCGCCATTTCATCGGCGTTCCGGTGCCATGCTTTGTTCAGCCGGTCGGTCTCAGCGGTATTGCCGTCGCGCACGGCAACCATAATCTGACCGCCGATGTTTAAGTGTTCGGTTAACAGGTCTGCAATTTTTTTAGCCGCATCTCTATTGTAAAATCTGCCGAATACTGCTGCAATATCACCGGGATTTTGCATAAGGCGGTTTGTGGTTGCTGTCTGGTCGGGCAGCCGGTGCGCAATAGATAACAGCAGCATTCTGGTCCAATACACGTGCTGGCTCCAAACAAGCCGCATAAGATTAATCAGCGCTATGCGCTTGCTCATATCCGGGCATATAGTTCCTATAGGCGGCACAGGTGTAACCGGAGGCCTTACAGGCGGGAATATTGGCGGAAACACCGGCGGTCTTGGCGGCAGCATTCCAATAGGCGGCAGAGGCGGAACAACTCCGGTCGGCGGCAATGTGCCGATAGGCGGTTCAGGCATAACCGGCGGAAACACCGGTTGCGGGTTGCCCGGGCAGATTAAAATCTGGCTTCCTATTTGCAGATTGTATGGGTCAATGCTTGGGTTGCGTGACATAATGTCCATCACGGTTGTATTATGTTCTTTTGCCAGCTGGTGTAATGTGTCGTTTGGTCTAATTGTATATGTAATAATTGTATTTGCGCAATGCATAAGTTTCTCCTTCATTAATAGATTGCTATTAATAAAGTTTATGTATAACGAGTCTATAAGGTGCTTACGCAAAACAAAAAAGGCCTGCGCCTTTTCCGTTGCAATTAAAGTTGCTCAGCTTCTATGCTATCTTCCTTTTCCTTAAAACAAACCACCAAAGCGCAAAGCTGCCGCCCAAACAAACCGCAGCTGTAGAACCTACGGATATTCCCGCAATTGCAGCGCCGGACAAGCCATTGTCATCATGTGCGGATGGGTCCGGGCAATGAGGCTGGCCGCATACCGGACAATCGCCGTCATCGCAATGGTCAAGTTCGCAAGGGTCGCAAACATGATTTAGAGTCCACACGGGATAAAGTGTGCCAATTGATAAACTTGGAATTATTATGTTTAAGTCGTGGTCTTTTGTACTGCCGTCTGCATTTACAGACCAGCCCGTTTGCGTGTAACCGTCTCGGGTGTAAATTGCGCCTGCAAGGCTTGAACTATATTCTGTGCGCGCATCGCCGGCACCATTTGTGCCAGGATTATACAAAAGTTTTAACACTACAGACGAATTGGCATTAATTCCCGATGTGCCACCGCCCGATATGCTGCCAAGCACAACAAGCTTTCCTTGTGCAGCCACATTGATTGTTCCATTGTTTGTTAAAGTAATACCGCTGTCAACGGTAAGAAAAGTGTTTGAAGGAACTGTAAGGGTGCGGCCCGCCGGCACAGTTGCATTGTTAAATAAATACACCGAACCGTACACCGAACCTTGAAGTCCTTTAAACAATACACCGTTTACAACACCGTCTGTGTTTGCTGTTAACGAGTTTGCAACGCTGGCGGAATACGCAGTAACAAAAGCGTTGCCGTTCATAACAAGCGTTCCGTTATCAGCTCCGCCGGTGCCGCAGCCTATGCCCGATGAAGTTCCGCTGCCTCCTGCTATGGCCGTTACCGTCCCGCCGTTAATTGTAATATTTCCGCCGGAGCAGTTTTGTCCCCCTCCTATGCCGGAGCCGTTTTGATGACCGGCAGCCGTTACAACTCCGCCGTTAATTGTAATATCTCCGCCGGAGCCGCTTGCTCCGCTGCCACTGCCTATGCCCGCACTGTTGGTGCCGCCGTTGGCAGTTATTGTGCCGCTGTTTATTATAATGGTTCCGGCGTTTGAAGCGCCACTGCCGCTAACCTGTCCTATACCTGCACCGCCAGAGCCGGTTGCCGTAAGACTGCCATTGCCGCCTATTGTAAGTGTTGCGCCGGCGGGTACTCTTAACCCTGCACGAACGCCGCCATCCGATTTTAATATGTTAGCACCAACAAGCGTTAAATTAACAGTGGAAGTATTGGCAATATCAAAAGCCATACTGGCTGCTGGTTGGATATCTGCATTATCCAAGGTAATATCTACCGTAGCACTTGCAGCCACAATAATCCTGTTTGTAGTGGTGGTGCCGGTGATAGTAACATTTGCACCATCCTCTATGGTGAATGCGTTTGATGAATATGTCCAGCCTGTTCCGCTTGCCGTGGTTGAATCATTTACATCAATTGTAGCACCGCTGCTTGCCGCATAAACCGTTATAGGTGCGTTTATTAAGCCACCGCCAAACAGTCCTGCCACCATTGCCACAGCAACCATCATTGCAGTTGCCAAAATTGGTGTCCTCTTTTTAATTTCCATATTTTCTCCTTTAAAAATTTATTTGTAATTATCAATTATCAAGCTCGTTACATTATAGCGTTATACAAAAATTTTTACAACAAAAACATTACATAAAACAAAAAACCGCCAAAGCAGTTTCTCATATGGTGGAAGTGAGTGGACTCGAACCACCGACCCCCACCTTATCAGTTATAATTAAATCCCGTTTTAACTTTTTTTACTTCTATAAAGCTAATAGGTTTTATAACTCGTGTAGGTTGTGTGTTCAAATCTGTAAGTTCAGTATATCACATAAGTTTTGTAGTGTCTATAACTTTTGTAACTTCTCTAAGTTTGTATTACATTTTTTCATTACACATTTTATTTTTTGCTTTTTTTAGTGGGCAGTATATTGCCATGCTTATCAATTAAACCTTTTTCCACTAAACTATTAAATCTTTTGCTCATATCTTTATCTTCTCTATCTCTGTGAGGTCTGCCTTTTAAGTCAAACCATTGTGATAAGTAATATAAGCCAAGCTCTCTTGTGTTTGGATTATTGGCAAGGTCATCTACTTCTAATAAGGTATATTTTACCTCTGCACCATCAGGTGTGAGAAAGGTATGCTTTTTAACTTCTTTTTCCATGTTCAAATTATATCATAAAACTTTATCTCTGTAAATTTACTTAATAGATATATTAAATTTTTATTGAAATTGACCCACGATTCACTTGGGTCAATTTTTTTATGTAAATTTAACTCATACAAGCAAAACAGTAGTTTCAATTATTTTTCTAAAACATATTTTTTGCAAGTGTATAGCATTATAGAGCAAAAAATAAGGAGGTTTTGCTTGGTTAAGAAAAAATCAAAAATTATTAAAAGGAAAAAGAAAATGAATAATTTATTTGAAGTAATTAAAAAAGAGTGGTTAACACATTGTCAAAATGACTCGGTAACACACTCTAAAAACAAATATGGTTTCACACCATTTAAAAGTGAAAGCGAATCAATAAAACTCGTTAAGTTTAGTTTCTATAATCAACGAGTGGAGCAAAGTATTAGAAACTTTGATAAATTGATTTCTGCTCTCTATCACATTCCACACAGGTTTAAATATGTGCGTTGGGCAGTTGAAAAAGATTTTTCAAAATATAATGGCAACTTCAAACCGAAGTTTCAGCAAATAGATTTGTATGTTTTATTCGTATTACCAAAATCGCCATTCTTTAAAGATATTTTAGAACAATTTAATATTGATATGTCGGTAAGTTCTAATAGAAATTTCTCGGCATTAAAAGAGGCTTTTGATTTTATTGAATTTGAAACTGAAAGCATTAGCGAATTGAAAGAGCTTGTTAAAGCTGAAATTGTTAGTGATGAATATAAACCTATTCACTCGTTAACTGAAAGCGAAGAAATTGAAGTTATTGATTTTGAAGAAAGCGAAAACAAAGAAGTAGAAGAAAAAAGATATATTCCAAACTTCGATGATGATGGCTTTCCATGTTAACAAAAACAGGCCACTTAAAAATTTGTAATTAAGTGGCCTGCCCCAAGAGGGCAAAAAATAAGGAGAATTTTAAAATGAAAGAAACAAAAATTAAAAGAGAAAAACTGCCAAAAGTTCCATTTTTTACGGTAAGTTTTTATAACGAGGCAAATAAAGCCTTACACGACTTGTATGATAATGCTGGCGATTTAATTTGCTTTGGTAATTCAGTCGGAGCAAATTCGTGGATTATAAAAGGAATTTTAAGCACACATTTTAGAGATTGTGGGATTACACATATCATTTTTAATTACACAACCGAACATTATAACCGCTGTGATTTTTATGACATTGACGGACAGTTTGTTGAAACTGAATACGAAAATAAACCAAAGGAGGAAAACTAAAAATGGCAAAACCAACAGTTGATGATGTTTGCACAATGCTTGCTGAACATAAACCATTCAAGTTTTATAATGGCTTTTTCTATAACAGCAAATACGAGCTTGTAAGCAGACAAAAAATGCGAGATATAATTGCATTAAAGGTTGGCAGATACCAACCAAACAATTTAGATAGGTTTGAAGAAACCATTTGTGAACATAACAAATGTGAAGATAAAAACCCGAGAGAAGTTTTTATAAATTCAATTCCTGCCATTGAGGGCGAATCATATATTTTGAATTGGCTAAAAAAACAATATCCTCAAATTGACTGGGAACAAGTGATTTACGATATTGTAATGCACAAAAGCGAAAAGATTTATGTGTTTCATGGAATTGCAGAGGCAGGAAAATCACAGCTTATAGATATACTAAAAAACTTGTTTCAAAATTATAGTGTTTCGTTAACAGTTAAACAATTATCAAACAGGTTTAATTTGGGCGAAGTAATTGGAAAATTGTTTGTTGGTGGCGATGATTTAGGGCGAGAAAGTTTTGGCGATATGGTTGGTCTAATCAAGTCAATGGCAACAGGTGGAAAAATAAGCATGGAACGAAAGTTTATTAGGCCTATTCAATGCAGGAACGAGGCAAACTTTGTTTTCTGCACTAATAATCCTTTAATACTTGATATTACTGATGAGGGTGTATTGCGTAGGTTTGTCATATTCTATTTTGATAAGAAAATGGAACTACCATGCGATTACGATGAGTTTAGAGAAAAATACATAAACAATGCAGAGGAAATTGGCAAGCTCATTTATCAACTTAAAAAAGTTAAATTTAACAAACAAGCTATTAAAGATTTAGAGGTTATGACAATTAAAAAATTATTAGCTGAAAGCCCTGTTTCTAAATGTGGCGAGAGAGATTATGAAGATTATGCGAAGTATTGTAAAGAGCATGGTTTCAAAGCATTTAATAAAGATAACTTTGATAAGGTTTGGAGCTTGATAGATAAGTATTTACCATTTAACGATAAAGCTCTTGAAGTGTTTAGCTTTACTTAATCAAAATGGCTTTTAAGTAAGTCAAAATGACTATGCTTATATACCATAAGATAATATAAATATACCACACCAGAACCTACTCAAATTGACTAAGTAACAATTTAAAGATTTGAGTAGTTATGAGTGGAGGCATTTTTAGAAGAAAATAAAAAATTAAAATAAAACATTAACACTAAGTCAAATTGACTCAGTAAAAGGAAGTAACAATGAAAGTAAAAGAAAAAGGCGTTTGGATTCCAAACGAATGGCAAGCTGACAAAAGACTTTCTCCAACCGACCTCATTATTCTTGCAAAAGTATATTCTTATACACAAAACGATTGGGGCTATTGTTGGGCGAATTCTAATGAACTATTGCCAATAGGAAACATATCACAAAGCACATTTGATAGGTCAAAAGAATGGTTGAGGAAGTTAGGCATTTTTGAAATTCTTAAACCAAAAAGCAAGTGGCGACAAATTAAAGTGCATTTAGATAAACTGCAAATTTCTAAACAAGCACCACAACCGATAAACGAAGATGACATACCATTTTAGAAGAAAGGAAAATTGAAAATGAGAATTGAAAAAGAAGAAGTAAAAAGCATATTTGAAACTGAAACTTTTGAATCATATTATTTGATAAGTTTTAAGTTCAATTATTATTGGTATAACAAACAAGGTGCTTGCACAACTACTAATCTCAATTTAGTTTTATTGAACGACTGTGTAAGTAAATTAAAAGAAAAGTTTAAAGACTGCGAACTGCGTGCTTGGCTGTATAATACAGACAGGCACGACTGGTTTGGAAAAATCTTTATTGCTTTTAAAGCAAAAGAAAACGCAAGCAAAAATATTGAACTTTTAAAGCAACACATTAAAAATGCAGAAATAAAAGAATTATCATCGGCAGAAGATTATCTTACTGCCTTTGAGAACGACCAAAAACAATTTAAATTATGCGACAACATACCACGAGAAGATTTGTTATTAACAAAAAATCGTTATCTTTTAAAATGCACTAAATACGATTCTAAAAATCGTGTAGTTGAAACTTGGTTTGAGGAACACGAAAAAAAGATAAGTATATTTGATTTGTTAAATGAGTAACAAAACATTCATTTAGGATTCACAGGGTCAACCCTATTCAATGGAAATTGATTGTTTAATATAAACTATAACTTTGTAAAAACTTGTCAAATTTTGTTTGTTTTAAAAAATATAAAGTGGTATGATGGTATCATATTGAGGTAGCAATATGAAACAAAAAATTGAAAAAGATAAAGAGTCTTTTACAGTTAGAATGACCCCTGCTTTGTATGACAAAATGCAAGAAAAATTAAAGCAGTTTAGAAAACGAAAAAGCATAAACTCATACATTAACGAATTGATAGAAAAAGATTTAGGGGGTAACAAATGAGCGAAAGATATACCGAAGAATTTGTTTTAAAAGAAATGGGTGTTCAGCTCGGCGAAAACGAGTTTGGTTACATATTCCCACAAGGCGACATAAAAAGTGGCTTTGACACTATTACAACAAAGTTAAGAGCTATGGGTGGAAAGCCTGTTATTTGTAACATTGAAGATTACGATACAGTTGGAAATGGAAAAGCAAAGCCAGAATATATTGCAACTTTTAGCGAAGACAAAAGCACAATCTTATTGATTGAGTGCAAAAGATCAACAAAAGAACATATTAGTCCTACAATGAATATGCCACAAAAGTATGCTGTTGATGGTGCTTTGTTTTATGCAAAACATTTAAAAGAAGATTATAATGTTTTGGCTGTTGCAGTAAGTGGCACTACAAAAGACAATGTTAAAGTTAATACTTTTTATTGGAAAAAAGGTTTTGAAACTCCACAAGAATTGAAGAAAGCAAAAGATACTATATTAGAGCCTTTAAACTATTTAAATCTTGCTAATGGAAAGAAGCTTGAAAGAAAATTCTCCCTACAAGAAATTAGAGAAATGTCTTTAATCATGCACGAAAAATTAAGACAAATTAAAATTTCTGAAAAAGACAAACCAATTTTTATAGCAGGTATTTTAATTGGTTTGCAGAATGCAGATTTTAGAAATACATGGAACGATATAAAAACATTTAAACCATTGGTAGATACTTTAATTGGTTCTATTGAACAGGTATTGGATAACAGTAATATTAGGCGAGAGAAAATTGACAGCATTAAAACTTCTTTTAGAAAAGTTAAAACAAATGAGAAACTAAAAGCATTACCACTTGGCGAGAGTGGTTCTCTTGCATGGTTTATTGAGCAATTAGAAATGAGAATTTTGCCAATGATGAATCACTATGAATACACAGAAGATGCACTTAGCATTTTCTACCATGAGTTTATTAAATATAGTGGTGGTGATGGTAAAGGTCTCGGCATAGTGTTAACACCCAAACATTTAACAGAATTTATGTGTGATTTAGGCGAAGTAAATAAGAACAGTAAAGTAATTGACATTTGCTGTGGCTCGGCATCGTTCCTTATTACTGCTATGGCCAAAATGTGCAAAGAAGCTAATGCAACAGAAATTGAAAATATTAAAAAGACTAGTCTTTATGGTGTTGAGTTGGATATAGATTTATACACTCTTGCAATTACAAATATGATTATTCGTAAAGATGGAAAATCAAATATTATTCATGGAGATTGTTTTAGTGCTGCTACAAAAAAAGAGCTAGAAAGCAAACAATTATCATTAGGACTTATTAACCCACCCTATGCACAAGAAGATAAAAGCGAATTAGAATTTGTTGAGCAATTATTAAATTATCTTGTGCCAAGGGGATTAGCTGTTGCAGTTGTTCCAATGAGCTGTGCCATTGGAACAAAGTTTAAAGAGATTCGCCAAAAGCTATTTAAAAACCATACTCTAAAAGCAGTGTTCAGTATGCCTGATGATATTTTTTATCCAACTGGTGTGAATGTTTGTGTAATGGTTTGGGAAGCACATAAACCACATGATTCAACAAAACCTACTTTCTTTGGATATTGCAAAGATGATGGATTTGTGAAAAGAAAGAAGATGGGTAGAATTGATTACTTTAACAGATGGGACGATATTAAAAAAGAATGGTTAGATTTATACGAAGGGAAAAAAGTTGTAGATGGTAAATCTGCTCTTCAATGTGTAACTGCTGATGATGAATGGCTTTGTGAAGCATACATGAAAACTGATTATTCTAAAATAACACAAAATAACTTTGAACAAACTGTGCGAGATTATTTGGCATATTTAGTCAAGAATGGTGGCAACAATGAAAGTTAAAGATTTGTTTGATTTAAAATATGGTGTCAATTTAGAACTAATGCGTTGCGAAGAAACTACTGCACCTGATGGCATAAATTTTGTAGCAAGAACAAGTCAAAACAATGGTGTTGTAGCAAGAGTGAAACTAATTGATGGAGTTGAGCCACAAAAAGCAGGAACTTTAAGCTGTGCAACAAGTGGCTCTGTTCTCTCTACTTTTGTTCAATTAGAGCCTTATTATAGTGGAAGAGATTTGTATGTTCTAACTCCAAAAATTGAACTGTCGTTTGAGCAGAAACTTTTTTATGCAATGGTTATAAATCAAAATGCTTATCGTTACAGCTATGGAAGAGCGGCGAATAAAACATTACCAGAGATTGATTTGCCGAGTTTGGAAGAATGTAACAAAGTAATTGGTGCATACAAAGTTGAAAAAGTAAATTCAAAAATAAATAAACAAATTTTAGATACTAATACAACCCAATGGGAAGAGTTTTTAGTGAATGATTTATTTAAAGTAACTGGAACAAAAACAACCAAAATAGAAGATTTGCAAAACTATGGAAAAGGCAAATATCCTTATGTAACTACACAAGCTGGAAACAATGGCATTGAAGGATTTTATAATTTCTCAACCGAGAAAGGAAATGTTTTAACTATTGATAGTGCTGTGTTGGGTTCGTGTGCTTATCAGGAAGAAGATTTTTCTGCCAGCGACCATGTTGAAAAACTTACACCTAAATTTAATATGACAAAATATATCGCTTTATTTTTTGTAACACTATTCAACCAAGAATGTTATAGATATTCTTATGGTAGAAAATCTAATCAAATTAAAATACGAAACACCATTTTGAAATTGCCTGTTGATAAAGATAAAAAGCCAGATTGGTTATACATGGAAAATTACATAAAATCATTACCTTATGCAGATTTAGTTTAAGTAAAACAAAAGTGGTCAAAGCCACTTTTTCTTTACTCTATTTTAATTTAAACATTAACCTAATAAGTTTCTATAACTTAACTATTTTCGTTTAACATGGTTAACCCTATGACTCCAAATGATATATAAAAATTATTCAATGTCAAAGTTACTGTAATCAAAAATTGGGCTGTCTAAAAATTGTGCCAATGTCATGTTAAAGCCTTTGGCAATTAACACTACTGTTGTGAATGACATTGTTTTATTACTTCCACTTTTGCGACCATAAAGAATATGGCCTAAATGGCCATGCGAGATACCGCTGACTTGTTCAAACTTATACTGAGTCATATTGCTTTGGTGCAACAGTTCTCTAATTCGTTCAGCTACTGCTTGCGTTAATGTTTTAGTCTTTTCTTCTTTCACACATATATTTTACTATTTTACGCCTACTGCAATAAGCCTACCTGTGTAGGAAATCTAATTTACTTTTAATGATTTTTTTGATAGAATAAAAAATATCAAATACATTGTTTTCGACACACTTCGACAAACCATGTATTATACTTAAAAAAAGAGGTGTTTATGAGTGGTAAAAAGAAGTTTCTAATTTATGTGTTACCGATAATTCTTTTGCTATGTTTTGCTGGTTTAATGGTATGGCCTTCTTTTGAGAAAATAGAACATGGTGGGTGGTATTGGATGAATCCTGTTACTTATCTCTCAATTGTTTTGCCTGTTACTTTTGTTTTTATAATTTGTTATGTTTCTGTCATAATATTTTTGAAAAAGAAACAACTGAAAAATGCTCAACCAAAAAATGAACAGAACAAGAGTAAAAGCAAAGTCGGTTTATGGCTTGCTTTCTGCCCACCTATTTTTGGCACAATGGTTTGGCACATATTTAGAATTCTTGAAAAGAATACTCAAAGCATTATGGAAGTTGAACGAACTGCACAACAAAAAGAATGGTTTTTACAATCAAAACTATATAAAGAAATGCCAAGCGAAAACGCAAAATTTAAGAAAACAATTTGGATATTCTATGCCTCTATTGTTGGTTGGTTAGTGTTGCCTTTTCTATGGTTTCAAATGGCAGTTATAGGTAGTAAGAGCAAAAAGAATCTTGCAAGCACTAATCAAAATTTATACGATACTTGCATTAAGTGTGGAAAGGAACATATTGAAGTTTTAGATAAAAAATTTATACGCACTCACTATGACAATAAAACAATTAAACAACCTGCAAGCTATGCTCAACGATTTGATGATACTGGTTGGGGTGGCTTGACTGATGGAAAGTATAAACCTAAATATGAAGTTGTTAATACTGAACACATTAAAGAATACTACGAGAAAACAGGCAAAATTGAACTAATGGCAATATACACTCTAAAACGAACACACCACGAATACGAACTAACTCGCAAATGTCCTCAATGTGAATATAGTTGGACTAATATTGAAGATTTGCCTAATGCACCTGAAAACGAAAAAACACAAGTAACTATTAACATTGAAAACTACAACGAAGTTAAAAAAGATTTACCTCATGTTTATTGTGGTCAATGTGGTGGGAAGAATAAAGGCGAATCAATACATTGTTATCATTGTGGCAAAGCAATTATGAAACCTGAATAAAGCTTAAAAAACTTTTTTCCAAATTTTTTGCCAAAGGGTGTCCTTTGGTTTTTTTGCGATATATAATCCAAACATGGAGGTATATCATGGAAGAAGTAGAAACATTTGATACTGCTTTGGTAGATGTTTTAATGAATGAAATAATGGACGATTTAGACAAACAAATACGAGAAAAGTTTTTAAGCATTGTAAAGCAAAAAGACCCAAAAGCATTAAGAAAATTTATAAGCAATTTATATAAGAGCTTTAATGGTTAATGCTTATGTATCATTTAAAAATTAAAAATAATGTTTTAACAAAAGTAATTTATAGCAAAGGTAAAGAGGGTTTGGGTTGGATTGGTTACTGCGTGCAAGTGCCTAACTGCGTGACCGAAATAGCAAGTAATGTTTTTGATGAGTCTTGTGCTAATCAAGTTTTAGGAATTATCTTGCCGAACACAATTAAAAGAATTGCACCTGATTCTTTTAATGTTGATATGCTTGCTTTCATTTTAGAAAATAGAGATAACGATTTTCTTGTTCAGTATGTGGCAAACATTGTTATAAAACACCCAACAAGAAAATATGCTATAAATTTCTGGCCGATGATATTCAGGAACTAAATAGACTAAATTAGTTGTAGCACGAATTGGCTCATGTGTCAGTTGTTAAACAAAATTGTTAATAGCATTTCCCCTCAAAAGCTTTGCTTAGGCAGAGCTTTTTTTCTGCAAAGTTGCTCAAAACTATGTCCTTTAAAAATCAAACTATTTATAATAAAACCATGAAATTATTTATTGAACGATTAACTGAAACCATAGCAGAACACAACCTAACTAACGAGCAATTTGCAAAGCTTATAAGCATAAGCGAGTATCGGCTGAATAATTGGTTAAGTGATAAATCAAAACCAAGAGCTAATCATTTATATAAAATTTGCAAGAAGTTAAAAGTTAGTTGTGATTATCTTTTAGGGTTGGAGGAAAAGAAATGAAATGTTGTTTATGCAAAAAGGACTGTGGCAAATATGGAAATAATCCTGCACCGGTAAACTGTAACCCAAAGGCGAGGTGTTGCGATAATTGTAATTGCAAAATCGTATTGCCTTACAGAATCAAAATGACACAGAGTCAAAAGAAAGAAATTAAAAAAGTTTTAAACGAGGTGTTAAATGATAAAGACTAATTTTCAAATGTATATGGAAGTTAAAGGCCATTACAGGAACAATAGAGATATTGCACGAGGTGTTTTAGAAGAACGAGAAATAAAACTCATCAATAGAGTTTTTGAACTTGAAAAAATGAAACTCACAGGGTTGCAAAATTTACGAGATTTTATTGTTGCTATTACTAATAAATCTTCTTCGCCTATTGACTGGGATTTAATGTCAGCAATTACATATTTAATTGATAAAAGAAAAATTGAACTTGGTGGCTCGGTTTAACTTGCTCTTAAATATCTATTTATTATTTTTGCAAGCCTTAGTGATTCTTCTTCGCTAAGTTTTGTTAGTTTGTAATACCATGATAAGCCACTTGGAAATTTCGCACCTTCTTTTATATTTATTAACAACTGCATAAATTCAGGGTCTTTTACTAAGTCAATATATCTATAAAATAGTTTGTCATTTTTTACTTCATTAGTTTTTAAAAATTCAAGCATTTCAACATGATATTTTTCTTTAAGCTCTTGTTCAATTAGTTTTTTGTGTTCAGCAAGTTTTTGTTTATATTCTTTTTCAAGCTGTTGTTTACCTCTTTTTATTTCTTCATAAATTAAAGCCTTATCTCTCTTTGCAAGATTTGTTTTTTCTTGTTCAATAAATGCTTTTGCGTTATTCATAGCATTTTCTAAAACTGCATTTTCATATTCATTTCTATCAATTCCAAAAAGCTCGCACGGGTAAAAATCTTTTGCGTTTGCATAAAGAAATTTCATGAGGTTTTGAACTTCATCATGCCATTGTGGTCTTGTTTCTAAATCTTCTGTTTCAGTAACCCAAGAATTGACTGCGTTCACCGTTTTTCCAATGGCTTTTGCTAATGCCACTTGTTTTATATTGTTGTCATTTATTATCTTCCTCAATGCCTTTGCAAACGAACTCATAATTTTTACCCCCACAGTTTACGATTTTTTAAATGTGTAATATAATCCTATTATACAAGCAAATTTGTATTTTGTCAAAATAATTAAAACCTTACTTTCTGCAAGTGTATTAGTAATTATCGCAGAAAAAAAGGAGGTAAAGAAATGCAAGATAAAGTTGCTCGTAGAAAAACTGTTGGCGAAAGTTTGAAAGCAATAAAAGAACTTGACCCACAGACTTGTATAACCGAATGATTTATTCGTGAGTTATGCAACAAAAAAGAAGTAAAGCATTTTAAAAGCGGAAACAAGATTTTAGTTAATTACGATGATTTACTTCGATATCTAAATGAAATGTAAGAGGGAAAATTATGCACGCAGTAAAAAGAAAAAACTCCAAAGGTAATGTTTATGCTTTCAGGTTCTTTGTCAATGGCAAAGACCCTGAAACGCAAGCACATAAACTTTATTCAAAAGTATGGAAAATACCTATTGAAATTTTAAACGATAACGAAGCTATTAAAAACGCAAAGAAAAAAGCTATGAGAGAATATGAAGATTATGTTGAAGAAGCTTCAAAAGGCATTGTAGTCAAAATTATAAATGAAAATGTAAAGTTTATTGAGTATGCAGAAGAATGGGCTGAAAGAATACTAATCAAAAATCCAAGTGGATTTAACTATTACATAAGAGCAAAAGAAGCTCTAAAACTATTTAAAAAAGAATTTCCTGCAAACTTGCTAATTAGAAATTTAACACCAACTATGATTCAAAAGTTTTATGATTGGCTTTGCACGAGAACTTACACTAAAAATATTGTTTTTGTTAAAGAAGAAATAGCTGAACTTGATAAAATAATTGAAGATAAAAAATTAAAAGTAAAAGATATTTCAAACGATTGTGGCATTAGCAGAACAACCTTATTTTTAGTAAGGCAAGCAGGCAGTCAAGTCGGTATGGAAGTTGCCGAAAAGATTTGCAAGCATTTCAAACTATCATTTAACAAATACTTTGAACATAAGCAAGAAATATGTAAATACGCAAAAGCGACAAATGCAGGTGTGAGAAGAATATTAGTTGCGATTTTATCTGATGCTAAAAAGAAGAAAATCATAAAAGAAAACTATTCCACAAAAGATTATACTGACTCAATAAAAGGCAGTAAAAAAGAAATGGTTTATTTCAACGAGGAAGAAGCAACTGAATTTGTGCTAAAAATTATGAGTGAAAAAGACATAAGGAAGAAAGCTGTTTATTCAATTATGATATTTTTAGGATTAAGAGGTGCAGAAGTTTGTGGGCTTGAATGGTGCGATATAAATTTTGAAACAAATGAGCTTTCAGTTAGGCAAGCATATAATTATTATAGTAAAGAATTTGAATCACAAAGCGATGACCCAAAAACAGACAGCTCTAAAAGAACAATTACAATGCCAGAACAATTGGTTGAAGTTTTAAAAGAATATCGTGTGTGGTGGTTAGAGCAAAAAGAACTTCATGGTGATTTGTGGGCTAATACTAATTATTTATTTACAAGGTCAGATGGAAAAACAAGAACAAGAAACACACATTTTCATTGGCTTAAAGAATCTTTATTAGAATATGGATTAAGACAAATTCCTGCCCATTCGTTAAGACACACTAACGCAACAATTTTATTAAATGCAGGTGTTCCTATTACTACAATAGCAAAGAGATTAGGACATAAAAAATCATCTATAACTTTGGATATATACTCTCATGCTTTAAAGAAAGCAGATGAAACAGCAGCAACTAAAATTAACGAAGTATTTTGCAGGAAGTTAGCAGTAAATAATTAAATGTGTAATAAGTGTAATAGTTACTATTTTTAAACTTTTGATAAAACCAATAAAAAAAGCCTGTAATTACAGGCTTTTTTGGTAGGACTGAGTGGACTCGAACCACCGACCCCCACCTTATCAGGGTGGTGCTCTAACCAGCTGAGCTACAGTCCTATGTTATGTTTTTATGACTTTACATCTGTCATGTTGGAGAAGCTACAAAAGTTAGAAAAGTTACACCATTTTAACATACCATTACACATTTTTATTACACATTTTTTCACGAGAGTTAAAATCGGTCTAAAATGTGGTAAAAATGAACTCTGGGATACCCTTTTAAGTAATACTTGAATGTTATAGTATATACTTATCAGGGTGGTGCTCTAACCAGCTGAGCTACACTTCCGTAAATTATTAAGTTAAGGATTTTTAACATAAGTGCCAGCCTTGCGACCGGCAGCTTATATTATCTGGTGGAGACAGTCGGAATTGAACCGACGACCTCCTGCTTGCAAGGCAGGCGCTCTAGCCAGCTGAGCTATGCCCCCGAGAAAAAGTTGGTTGCAGCTTGCTGGCAACAAACTGCTTTTGAGGGGAAACGATTTTCGCCGCAGGCGAATCGCTATGCCCCCATGAGAATAACAGGCTAATAATATCATTAAACTTGAGCCTTGTCAACAGAAAAATGAAAAATGTATTAAATTGCAGCCGGAGTATTCAGTAAAGACCCCAAGCCCTTTTTGTTTTGCTAATGGGTAATATTATGTTATAATATAACTTATGAATTGGGATATAATTTATGCAATACTTGCGCTTCTTACCGGTATAGGTATCTTCCTTGCCGGTATCAGTATGCTGTCTGCAAGCCTGCGTAAAAACTCCACACATAAAATGCGCGCCATGTTTAAGAAAATCGGCAACAACCGTTTTTCCGGGCTGGGTATTGGTACGGGAGTTACAGCATTAATCCAATCGTCTACGGCAGTTACTGTTATGACAGTAGGCATGGTGGGCGTTGGCATTTTGTCATTGTTTCAGGCCACCAGTATTATTATGGGTGCTAATATCGGCACAACACTTACAAACCTGATGGTTGGGTTATCGGTTTTTAAAGTGAAATGGGTATTTATGGCGCTGGCTCTTGTAGGTGTCGTTTTAAAAATGATATCCAAGAAAGACAAGGTTAAACTGGCGGCCGATATATTGTTGAGCGTGGGTATACTTTTTGTAGGCCTTCATCTTATGAGCGGCGCGTTTAGTGAATATGACGTGCTCCGAAACTTTTTTATCGGCCTGTTTGAGGTGGTGCAGTTTCCGCTGTTGTTGATATTGCTTGGTACACTGTTTACAATAATAATCCAGTCATCAACCGCTTCTATGGCAATTTATATCAGCATGGTTGCAACCGGCATAATAAATTTTGAGACCGCAATGTTTCTTACCCTGGGTACCGAAATGGGCACCTGCTTTACGGCGCTTTTAGCATCTCTCAGCGGCAACCGCAACGCAAAGCGTGCTGCACTTACGCACCTGATGTACAACGTGTTTGGTACGGTTTTGTTTACCGCAGTTATCTGGCCGCTGAAAGATATTATAATACCGGCCTATGCCAGCGTAATTAAAAGCCCTGTATGGCAAATTGCGTTGTTCCCGCTGATAAACAATGTAATTTCGGTAGCAATATTAATCTGGTTTATTAAGCCGTTTAACAAATTTATCTGTTTCTTAATAAAAGACAAGCCTAATTCGGAAGAGAGCATAATTGCCTCATATACAGATGAGAAATTACTTAAAACCCCGCTGGTTGCCATGCTTCAAGCCATTAAGGCCATTAACTATATAGGGCAGAAAGCCAAAGAGAATATTGTCCTTGCTTATTCCGCAGTTGTTAATAATGACATGACGCAGAACATTAAGATTGAAAAAGAGGAGCAGGCAATAAATGCCTTGTCGAAATCAATTTCGGATTATCTGATTAAAATAGGGGCCACTTCTGTTTCTGCATTAGACCAGAAGCTGACGGCCGGGCTTCAGCACGTGCTCAACGACCTGGAGCGTATAGGTGACCAGGCAATAATTCTCTTGGACAATGCCTTAAAAAAGAAGGATGTTAATGTTGACTTTTCGGAGGAGTCACGCGCGGAAGTTGCCGAAATGTTTAATGCGGTTATGGCAATGTTTACAGCCGGATTGGACTCTGACCTTTTAAACAACTATTATAGAGTAAAAAACAAGAATCTCAAGCTGAAAGAAAAGATTGATTCCATGAAGGATGAAATTACTAATTCTCACATAAAACGGCTGCAAGACGGAAATTGCAGAAGCGAGGCGGCCGAATTCTTTTACGCAACCATTACAGCGTTAAAGAGCATTTCCGACCATCTTGTTAATATAGACCGGGTTTTAATCGGTATAGATACCAAGCGCTCTAAAATTAAAAAAGTGGCGGTTGAGAAAAAAGTTGAGGAAAAACTGCTGACTTCGCTTACCGCAAACTCTGCCGAAATATTGCCGCATATTCCGTATCTGCTGCAAGACTTCTGGGAGCTTGGCAGCGACCCAAGCGTTATGGCGGGATTAATTACTAAACACGCCAACTTAGGTAAGGGGGCAAAAATTTTAGACCTTGCCTGCGGCAAGGGCGCGGTGTCGGTTAAACTTGCCAAGGCCATGAAAGCAAAGGTTAAGGGTGTGGATATTATCCCCGAATTTATTGAATTTGCTAAACACAAAGCGAGAGAACACAAAGTTGGATATTCATGCCGTTTTGAAGTGGGAGATATAAATCAGTATGTAAAAACGGAAAAAGGTTATGACGTTGTAATTTTCGGAGCATCCGGCAATGTGCTGGGCAGCCCGCTTGAAACTTTAAACAAACTTAAGGCAACCGTAAGGCCGGGAGGATATATTTTAATTGATGAAAGTTATCTGCCGGATGACCTTACTCGGGATGATGTGAAAACCAAATATGAGTTTTTAACCGAAAAAGATTGGCGGGCTTTGTTTGACGAGGCGGGCTTAGAGCTTGTTGAAACGGACTTTGGTGAGGGTTCCGACAACATGGACAGCGCTTCTGCCATGGCATCAATAAAGAAACGGGCAGGCGAACTGGCGCAAACACATCCGGATAAAGCAGATGTGTTTAAAGGCTATGTTGAAGCTCAGCAAAACGAATACAATGACCTGGACAACAAACTTGTAAGCGTAACCTGGATATTGAAGAGCATTGAAGGCGGTAAGCGGTTAAAACCAATAGTTGAAATTGAGCGCAAGTTTTTAGTTAAGAAAATGCCTAAGCTGGAAAAGGGCAGCAGAAAAGCATATGAGCGGTTTTTTACAGGCAACGACCCAAACAACCAGACAAGAGTGCAACGAAAAAACAATAAATATGAAATGGAAACAAAGGTTTTAAACCCGAATGGCACATATGAAAAAACTAAAGCCGCAATTTCCAGACGAGAGTTTTTAAAACTCATTATTGACTGTAAAACAAGTATTAAGCGGACAAGCTACAGGGTGGCCGGCTATCCGAGAACAACTATAAAGATTTACAAAAACCAATATAAGGGCCTTATACGGGCAGAGTTTGAGTTTTATAGTCAGGACGAATCAAACAATTTTGTTTTGCCAAACTGGGCGGGTGCTGAAATTACGGACACGAATCTTGGGCTTGATGCAAAACTGGTAAAACTTACCAGACAAGAGTTTTTGAGCGAACTGCAGAAAAGGAAAACAGGAGAATATTCGTAGCCGGACTATTAATAAAACTAAGGAAGTAAAAATGGACGACTGGGCAGAAAAGAAAAGAAGAATTTTAGATAAATACTACCGCTCTGCTAAGCTCTTAGACGTGGAAACCGGCGAGTTTGGTATTGCCTCTGACGACAAAACCGTTGTGGGCACTTACGGCCTCAGCCGTTGCATAGCCACAGTAGTGGTTGCAGAGGCTGCAGGTAAGCTGCACCGTTTTGTTTCTCACGCAGCTCCTTTTTCTGTCTCATTTTATTTACACAGGCACATGGATGGGTTGAAGAATCTTTTAACTGATATAGAGAAAGGAGGTGCTCCTGCTGTAATAAAAGAAGTAAAACTTGTTTCGTCGTCAAGTATGCGAGACAAAAACAACATGAATGAGTTTGAAGCAGGGCTGTTAGACTCATTAACCGGCATATTGCAGCCATACAGAGACCAAGGACAGGTTTTTTGCGCCACCTTTGAACCCGGCACCTTTGTTAAGGTGCTGCCAAATGGAAAGATTATATTGTCTACAGTACAACAAACCATAGATACCCTTCAGCCGGAGCAAAGACAGAATTTGCATCCCGGGCTGTTGCGCAGCGGAAAGACAACTCCAACACCAATTTTATAACTATATCCCCAAAATTGCCTGGGCAAAGGTAAAGTAAATAAATATTCCGAATATATCCGCAATAATGGTAACCAGCGGAGAAGATATTAATGCGGGGTCAATACGCACAAGCTTTGCAAGCATAGGCAAGGTTATGCCTAATAGCTTTGCAAAAACTATTGTTGCCATCAGGCCAAGACCCAGCACCAGCCCAAGCTGCCAATGCAGCTGTTCGGTTATTATTATATAAGCAAAGCCTACAACGGCAATTGCCGCACCGCACAAGAGCGAAATCCAAAGCTCTTTTAAAAGGGCAAGAAAGTATTTTTTCAGTGTCAGCTCGCCAATAGCTAAACTGCGGATAATTACGGTGGCAGATTGGCTTCCGCCCGCACCGGCTATTCCCATAAGCATCGGGATAAAAGCAACCAGAATAGGCAGGCGCAAAAACGACTGTTCGTAATAGGTTACCAATAGCCCCGCCAGAAGTGCGGCAAACACTAAAAATATCAGCCATGGCAGGCGCGAAGCGGTATGCCGCCAAACGGATGTTTTAAGATAAGGCCGGTCTCCCGTCTTTTTGCTGTAGCCAACGCCCGCAGCCTTGTACATCTCGGGGCTCAGGTCTTTGGCCAGGCTTTTGCAATGGGTGCATTCGCCTTTAAGGCTTGGTTCTAAGTTATGGTTTTCCATGATTTTATTATTTCTTTGTTTGACAAAATAATTCTCAATAGGGCATAATACACGCGTTGGAGTTTAACCATGAAAAGATTTTTATCAGTTTCACTTGTTTTGTGCTTTATGGCAATTACCGTACTTACAATGTCGGCGTGCAGTAATCGCTTGGGGATTCCGGACGGCGACTTTGCTATTTGTGACTCGCAAGGCAGTTTTATAGCGTCTACCGAAAACGTGATGATTTTTACCGTAAAAGGCAATAAAGTTACGCTGCACAGCGGATTTAACGGCGGTCAGATTACAGACAGCAATTTAAACAGAGACGGAGGCATTAAACACGACAGTAAACACGGCGGCTACTTTGAGTTTAAAACTAAACAAGGTACAGATTTATTCGGGCTTGTTGATGCCTGGAAAAAATACTATATCATCTATGATAAAAACACAAAGATAATAACGCTGCTTAGCGGCAGTAACGGAAGCCCCACCGCCTATTACAAGGCAAAGACTTTTAGCGGCGGAGCAAATCCTGTTAATCCGTCAGCCCCATAGCATTAAGGAGAAAATTTATGAAGAAAAAGAATGTAAAATATTTAAGCAAATTTGTACGATTGGACGGGAAGACCGCTGTAATTACCGGTGCGTCCGGCGCAATAGGTAAGCAGATAGCTGCCGGTTTTTTAGTGCTTGGGGCTAATGTTGTTCTGCCGAGTATAACAATGGAGGAAGGTAACGGCGCAAAGGCGGAGTTGGTGTCTCTTGGTTACGACGAGAGCAAAATCAGCATTTACCAAATTGATTTGGGCAGCAACGATTCTGTAGACGCGTTTGTTGATGCGGTTAAAGATAAGAGTATCAATTACCTGATAAACAATGCAGGCGTAATCAGCAACAAATGGGCATATCCGGTTAACTTTACCGGCACGGTATATCTTACTGCCAAACTAACCCCCTTGTTGAATAAAAATCCTAACAGCACGGTTGTTTTTCAAAGCTCACTGTCATATCAGTTTGGTAAAGTAGATTGGAGTGATGTTAGGGGAGATAATTTGATTAAGCCGATTAAGACTTATTCCAGAAGCAAACGGTTGCTTAACCTGGCGGTGGTTGCAATGAAAGAGGGATTCCTAAAAAACTATCCAAATGTGCAATATGCAATTGCTCACCCGGGCTGTGTGCCAAGCGATATTATGGGCAAGAAAAGCAAGCTGTCGCACGCAATTGGTAAGCGGCTTTTTCACACTGCCGAAACTGCGGCGTTATCCGCCATTTTGGCAGCAATAAAACCTGTGCCGGATGATAAGCTGGTTGGCCCAAGATGCTTAGGAGTATGGGGCAGGCCAAAGTTCAAAAACTTGCACAAGGCGCTTTTTATAGAGTCCGAACAAGAACAAATTAAAAAGGTTTTAGAGGATATTTTGCCGTAACCACACCCCGTCTGCTTCGCTTGCCTCCGGCGTCGGGCACAGCCCTAGCCCGCTTGGGCCACAAACAGCGCCCCACGCTGTTTGCTTACGCGTCGCGCCCCTCTTATAGAGGGGAATTTTTATTTATTAATTAGTCCATAATATTTTCATGGAAATATTAAAAGACATAAGTTTGTATTTCAGTGCGTTTATCCCAATGTATTTTTTAATTCAGGTTAAGTTTGCCGTAGACATGATTTTTGGAAATGTGGAGCCAAGCGTGCTCAATTTTTGCGTGCTTGCGTTTTTGGCATTGCTGATTGCTTGCGGGGTGGTTGGGTTGTTGTGGAATATTGTTTGGAACAAAGATAAAGCCGACGAGATAAAAATTACGGACAGCAAAAACATTACCGACCAGCATTTTTTAGGATACTTTAGCATCTTTATATTATTTGCACTTAGTTTTGACCTTACCAAGGTAAGTATGTTTAGCGTATTTGTGTTTATCATTATTTTTGTTGGAATCGTTTATGTAAAAAACAAGCTGTTTTATATAAATCCGTTTTTAAATATATTGGGTTTTAATTTTTACGAAATTACTTATACAAAAAGCGGGCAGGAAAAGCAGGATACCGCAAAGCTGTTTTACAGAGGCAAGCTTGAGGTTAACCAAACGGTCAGCGTAAAGCTTAAAAACGACCACTTTAGTTTTGTAGAAAAAACAAGGAACAGGTAACAACTGCGGGTCGCTTCGCTCCAATTTGTTACTTGTTCACTGTTCCTTGTTACTTGACATACACTGCTAGCAAGAGGGTTTACATATGGACTGGTGGTTTGTGGCGGTTACGGCAATTCTGGTTAGCCTGGATGCGCTGTTTGTAGGCGTAATGCTGGGGCTTAAAAAGCGGCAAAGCGCTTTTGTTTTAGCTTATATTGCGCTGATTACGTTCGGCGTCTGCCTGCTTGCAGGTTACATAGGCAGCCTGCTGCAACTTGGGATAGAAGCGCTCATAAGCGGGGCGGTTTTCATTATTATAGGCATACGCAATATGTTCAGTTTAAAAAATGCGGACAGCGGGCAGAAGCCGCAGTTCGGTCTTGTTGAGACCACTTTTTTAGCGCTGGCACTGTCGGTTGACGGTGCTGCCGCGGCACTCGGATTATCTTTAGAGAACCAAAGTATCTGGTTTGTATCGGGTTGTTTTGCCGCTGCGGGATTTGTGCTTATGATAATAGGCTTGGTTGCAGGCAAATGGGGACTAACCAAATTTATAAAAAAGGTTTTTTGGCTGCCGGGGCTGCTGCTGGTGCTTATGGGAATTCACAAAATTGCAGGCTTTTTCTTTTACTCCGGCATAAACTGAACTAGTCGGGAAAGTAACCTCCCGGCAAGTGTGTTTTTAGGAGAAAATGTATGTTTTTTAACTTGTTTGGCTGCGGCTGCTGCCGCTGCAGGTCATGCTGCAGACAGCACTGCTGCAGGCCTTGGTGTTGCAGATGCTGCCATGAAAACTGGAATGTTGGAAACGGCGGCTTTACAGAGCTGAGAGACGGGCGTGACGGTGCCTGCTGCCCTGTTCCCTGGAGAGACTAGATTAATTCCCCTGCAAAGGGGAATTTTTTTATCCGTCTTCCATTTTGTTGATTAATTTGTTTTTTTATTGTAAAATTAAGGCAATAGGAGCAATATAAAAGTATGCTTAACAGACTTTACCGGAACGGGCAGCTGATTGACCTGCACATACATACGCAATATTCCGACGGTACATATACGGTGCCCGAGCTGTTGCGGTTTGCCGAAGTCAGAGGCCTGGAAGTTATAGCGTTTTGCGACCATGATTTACTCATGGCGCAATATGAGCTCCGTAACAATAAGGACCGGTTTGGCTATACGGGCAAAATTATAGACGGCTGTGAAATTGGTGTAACTTTTAACGGCAAAAAATATGAGCTGCTTGCTTACGACTTTGATTTGGATACACTTGCTAAATTTGATATATTACATCAGGAATATCAGTACGGGCTGGAAGAAAAAAGGCTGGAAAAACTAAAGGCATTGGCGGCCGGGCTGGGGTTTAAGTTTACTAAAGGGCTTGCGTTTAGTCCTAAATACAAATCGGCACAGAAGACGTTTTTCCATGACCTGGCTAAGTATCCCGAAAACCAGAAGATTTACCTGCATTACGGAATTGCCAGAACCGACAACCTTTACCGTGACCATGTAGCTAAGCCGGGAGCACTGTTTCATTGTTATAATATAATATCGGATACGCCCACCATTGAAGATGTTTGTGCCAGGGTGCACAAAGCGGGCGGAATTACCAGTTTTGCACACCCGTTTGAAGTGTACGGCGAAAAAGACCCGGCCAAACTTGTTGAAGATTTGACTAAACTAAAAATTTTAGACGGTTTTGAGTGTATACATAAAAAGTTTAGTTTGGAGCATTGCTTGTGGATGCAGGAGTTCTGCGATAAAAATAAATTGCTTAAAACCGGCGGCTCGGACTTTCACGGTGACGGTTTTAGGATAAAGGGCGTCAGATTTGCGCCTGAGTATTTAGGCTACGTTCAGAATGCTGACCTGGAAGTTGAGTTCCCGATTAAAGCATCCAACAAAAGATAAATTAACAAACACCAAAAGCGGAGGTGCCAGTATTGAGTAAAACGGCAAGGGTTAATCTAAAAGGATTAATGTTAAGCGGGCTTGTTGCAGTTTTTGCAATCTCGTGTTTATGGTTTACGCTGCCGGGGCGTGATAGTCCGCTTTTAATTTCTTCCGCAGGCAGCAGCGTGCCCGAGGTTAGCGGTACCTGGCTTGATTTGGATTTTAGCGGTATGGAGTTTGACGGCGGCGCCGGTATAAGTTCGGACCCTTATAAAATAGCAACGGCCGACCAGCTGGCATTGCTTTCATATTTGGTACATCAATCAAACAGTTTTATTCACACACAAACCGGAGAAAATTCGGCACATTACAGAAGCGCATATTACAATATAACAAACCATATTAGTCTTGCCGGCAGGCAATGGGTGCCGGTTGGGACATTAGCTAATCCGTTCAGCGGGTTTATATCCGGAGCTAACTCTACAAACGTTAACGGCTCGGGCTCACCGCTTATGGCGGATCTTGGTATAACCATTGCTGACTTAACCATAGTTGACACAGAGGCGTATCCGGCTGGTTACGTAGGATTTTTGGGCTATGTTAAAAATGACGGGCCTATGACGGGTATATACCGGGTAGGTTTCCATAATGTATACATAGATGTTGAGGCGGACTATGTGGGTGCGGTTGCAGGTGCAATGGTGGGGGATAATACCACTATTTCTAATTTCCATTCCGGGCAGCCGTCAGTAGGTCCGCTTACGCCGTTTACCGCAAGTGCAGGTATTAACGAAACATATGTTACGGGCAATATTTCCGGCAACAATTTTGTGGGCGGCCTTGTGGGTGCACTTTATGACGGAGCAAGCGTGTTTAACAACTATAATCACGCTGACATTACGGCAAAACAAAACAATGCCACGGTTGGCGGAATTGTAGGGCTTGCGGGCTTTAGCGGCACAACCAATATGAATGAATTAATAGTTATCCGCAATAATTACTCAATTGCCAACATAACAAGAACCGGTTCTCAGGCGTTTAATATAGGCGGAATTGTTGGAGATGTGGCGCAATGGTCAACCGACGAGGCTTTACTTACCATCGTTCCGGCAAACAACCATTATTACAGCGATGGGCTGGGCGCACAGTTTTTTAACGCCAATCCGTATGGTGACGGCAATAATCTGGACAACTTAAGAAACCGCAACAATTACGTGGTTGGCGGCTGGAGTTTTAGAACCCCTCCGTATATGGACGACCATTGGTCAACCAACGACATAAACTTTATATGGAAAATAGTGGGTAACTTCAACAGCGGATATCCTATGCTTAACAATGTTTATCCTATGCTGTGTGTGGACGCCGAAAGTGACGACAATACTATGGGTTCCGTTCAGTTTGAGGAAGGCGGCAAGAACAAAGCGCCCGTAATTGAAGGCACAAATTACTTTTTAATGGGTGATGAGATTTCAATCACCGCAACCGCAAGCAATGCCGACAAATACAAGTTTAAAGAATGGAAAGCTTACGATGCGGCGGGTAATCCTATATTGCCGGCAAACCAGATACAGGAGTTTTTGTTTAAAGAACCGTTTTTCAACTTTCAGGCAGCAAGAAGCATCCGGCTGGTGGCGCATTTTGAGCTTATTGACTATTTCTTAAATTATATGTCGGGTGATACCAGCCGGGGAACCATTGATGTAACAAGAAACGGAAGCCCTGCAGCCAACGACTCGGATATAAATTATGACGATACGCTTGTGTTTACTCCTACGGCTAAGCTTGGAAGCACCTTTAACAAATGGAGAGTAAACGGCTATGATTTGGACGAGCCCGAAAATGAAGGGCTGGATTACAGCTTGGACCCAACTACAAAAGTGCTTACAATTGAAGTTACCGGTCATACAATTGTGTATGCATCGTTTGTACTGCTTTCCAACACTGTTACTTTTGTTGCAGACCCGGGCGCTGTAATAACCGGCACGGACGGAGAGTATGCATACAATCATGAACTTACTTTTAGCGTGAACATTGATACTAACTATGTGTTTTACGGCTGGCGTATCACACTTGCCGGCAATGGTGCGGATTACGATTTTATTATGCCTTCTGAGTCGGACCCGACACATGAAAGCACATGGTATGTTACCGAGAGTGTAATTATACGGGCTATTTGCGGACCCGAATCGGTGCTGGTAACAGTTGGTGTATACGGAGGCAACCCCACGGTCGGTTCGGTTAGCGGCGGCGGCAGTAAAGAATACAACAGCACGGTTGAAGTGGTTGCAACTCCTGCGGGCGGATATTATTTTGACTATTGGATTATAGACGACATTCCAATGATTTTATTCAAAAACCCCACTTATTCTTTTACCGTAACAAGTGACATAAGCTTGGTTGCGGTGTTTGCTTTGCAGCAGATACAGGTTACGGTTGCCGCCGGCACAGGCGGAACGGCAGAAATTGTGGAAGCGGGTACGGGCGGAACAGAGTATTTTGCCGGGTTTAACCAGCAGATTACCATTAAAGCCACACCGGGTGCCGGTTACGTGTTTGTAAGATGGGAAGGCAGTGACGGAAGTGTTTATAACGGTGCCGAGCAGGCCGAAAAGCTGATAACTATCATTGATGATATTACGTTTACAGCGGTTTTTACCGAGCGTAAGGAAACACTTGCAATAGTACGTGATGATGAAAAGTTTGGAGTAATTACCGGAATTGTTGGCGGCATAATCGGCCAGACAAATGAAGACGGAATATATATACACGGGGAAGAAGTAACCCTTAATATTTCGGTTAACAACGGATATGAATTTTTAGGCTTGTTTAACGGCGGCACACTTCTTACAAAAAACATGGCGTATGTATTTGATATTTATTCGGATTTGGTGCTTACAGCCAAATTCCAGCTTTTACAGCGTACGCTTACCTTTGTTGCAGAAAATGCGGCACATGGTACGGTTGAAGCAAGCAGAAGCCCTGTTACGGGCAGCTACTACTATTTCTACGACGTAATAGGGCTGTCTCCGGTTGCAAATCACGGTTATGTTTTTGACGGCTGGTATGTAAACGGAGCGCCTGTGTCTGCAACACTCGGCAGCGTGCTTGTGGTTGAAATAACAGATAACTTTACGGTTGTAGCAAAGTTCAGACTTGCAAGTTTTGCGGTAGCTATAGTTAAAAACATTGATGCTGCAGGATTAATAGCCGGCCAAACTGCCGACGGACTATACACCTATAACGCTACCTACAGCTTTACTGCCAACGCCTACCATTCTTACAGGTTTGCGGGATGGTATATAGGTGAAGATTTATTATCAAGCGAGGCAACGCTGGAGTTTTTGATAGAAGACGATACTGAAATTGAAGCGAAATTTGTAAAGCAGTTTTATGTTTCGCTTGAGCTGATTTTGGCAGACAGTGCCAATTTAAGCGGTGAGGACTTTTATGACGAAGGCGTAATGGTTGTTATAAGCGCCGCAAACAACCCCGGCTATCGGTTTGTGCGCTGGTCCAGCAGCGGCCTGGCAGATGATATGGTTAATGCACTTCACGCGTTTGAGCTTACCGGAGACATTATGTTTACGGCACACCTGATAAAACAGGCTCATATTACCGTAAATATGACCAACACTAACTTTGGCTCGGTAACCGGCTCCGGAGACTACGACATTGGCCAAACGGTTACATTAACGGCAACGCCCGCCAATTTATACAACTTTGTAGGCTGGCAGATAAACGGCGTAATTGTTAGTGATGCCAGAGAGCATACGTTTGCTGCAAGCGGCGACCTGGTTGTAATTGCGCTGTTTGAGCAGGATGTTAACTGGATGGTAGTTATTATTGTTGCAAGCTCGGTTTTGGCTGCCGGCATAATTGCTTTTGCTGCTGTTTGGTTTACGCAAAACAAAAAAGGCTATAAGCGCAGAGCGGCACTGGCTTCACGCAAAAGCAGGAACTCGGTGGACATTAACAGTTTTGGCAGCACCGATGACAGAAAAACACATTAAGGAACAGGCATGAGAACCTATAAGATTTTATTTGTTTGCACCGGCAATACTTGCAGGTCGGCAATGGCAGAGAAGATTGCCGGGCATTTAATAAACAAAAACGGGTACGATATTTCGGCAGAGAGTGCCGGGCTGTACGTTGAGCCCGGCAGTGCCATGCCAGCAGAAGCGGTGCAGGCACTGGCCGGACTGGGAATAAAATCCGGCGGTTATACTGCAAAACAACTGAACCCGGAAGACATTGCGGCTGCCGATTTGGTTATAAGTATGTCGCATGAGATTAAAATTGCAATAGGCGGGTGTAAAAACTCATATGCTTTAACCGAGCTTATTGGAGGCAGGGATATACCTGACCCGTTGGGCAAAGGCATCCGGTTTTATAAAATTGTTGCTGAATATCTGTTTGCGGCAATTGAAGAGCTTTTAAAAAGGCTGAGCAAAGGGGAGATAATATGATTTACATCGGAAATGACCATGGCGGAACTAAGTTAAAGTTTGCGGTTGTAAAGCATTTAACCAAAAACAAGATTGAATTTGTTGATTTGGGTGCAAAGGATGATACGCCGGGCAATCATGCCGAATATGCCGGTTCAGTTGTGACGGAAGTGCTTAAAAGCCCGGGCAATAAAGGCATTTTAATATGCGGCAGCGGAATTGGAATGAGTATTGCGGTTAACCGTAAAAAAGGTATCCGGGGAGCCCTGTGCAGCAGCGTTAATGTGGCCAGGCTGGCACGTGAGCACAATGATGCAAACATTCTTGTTTTAGCCGGAAGATTAACTAAAGAAAGAGAAGCAATAAAAATTACGGATGTGTTTTTTAATACCGGTTTTTTAGGCGGTAAATACGCAGACAGAATAAAATTGTATGACAAATAAAACAAGATATACAAGTTGGAGGTAAGTTATGCAGGAATATGTGAACAAAAATATTAGTATTGCCGGTGTCCTGGCCTTTTTGTTTGTGCTGGTGCTTACACCGGTAATGGCATGGGTAACCAGCACAACACTTGCAAGCATATGGTCGGGAGGCGTTGCCTCGCAGTTTGCGGGCGGAACAGGCACATCCGCCAGTCCATACTTAATATCAACCGGTGAGCAGCTGGCGTTTTTGCGTCAGGTGATAAACACTAATGCCGCAGACGGCACAAACGGCGGAGACTACAACTCCAGCACTAAGTTCTACGCCATGACCCAGGATATTTATTTAAACGATACAACCAACTGGCAAAGCTGGAACGAAACAACCACGGGACTAAACCAATGGACGCCTATTGGGCTCATAAACAACAGTACCAATCCCGCCAATGCTTTTAAGGGAAGTTTTAATGGACAGGGTTATAGCGTGTGTGGAATCTATATAATGATTTCAAGTTCAGGCTCTCCCCAAGACCGTAATGGCCTTTTTGCCGACATAAATGGCGGTGAGGTTATGAATTTAGGGGTTAGGCATGGTTTTATACGTGGAGTTCGTCATCAAGGTGGGATTGCAGGTCGCGTGGAGGAAGGCAAAATAGCCAACTGCTATAACCTTGACGTTAATATAACAGGCTATAACACCTCTTCACAGGTAACCGGTACAGGAGGAATAGTAGGATACATGGGCATAGGCACAATATCCAACTGTTATAATACGGCAAGTATCTCGGTTTCTGGCACACAGCAAACCAATGCGGGAGGAATAGCGGGCGCACTTGCCGTAGCCACTAGTTCATTAGTTGATTGCTACAACATGGGCAATATTTATGGTGTGGACAACCATGTTTTAGGTGGTGTTGCAGGAACAGTGCGAAACATGGGTGGGCGCGTTGAAAGATGCTACAATGTCGGAAGTATTACCGGAAACGCCAGTTTTAAAGGCGGAGTAGCAGGTTCTGGAAACACCACTCAAATAATCAACTGCTACTATAGTTCAACCACAAGTGGCGCATCAGGTACAGGTACCGCGCGCACAATGAGTCAGATGTTAATAAATGACACATTGACATTATACATGACCGGCCTGGGCAATGCGTGGGTAAAGCGGCCGAATACTGCAACACAATCGTATTATCCCGAACTTAAGGTGTTTGCAACGGACTTAATATAATTAATAATGAATAGTGAATAATGAATAATTTAGGGTCGCTGCGCTCCAGACAAATTTACTGGAGCGGGGCGGCCTTTTTTTGTCGTTTTATCATTAATGCAGGTTATTGCATCATATATTTATCTATCTAAAACAATTTGGGGGATAGGGATATATGAAAAACATCTTTTTTGGTTTACTTGGCGTGGTTTTAGCGTGTACGCTGGCATTTTCGGGCTGCGGGCAAACCATGTTAAACTATTTTGAAAACAACCTGTCTGAAATACGGCATAATATTTTTGAGGGGCAGACTACCGACTATCTTATTACCTTTACAAGCGGACAGCGTGAGGCAAACTATGTTTTAGACGGAATCAGCGGCAAAAAAACAAACTTTGGCATTGTTTCGGTGTTTCCCAAGAATCTGGCTTTTGCCGGCAGCCTGGAATATGAGGTTAGAGTAAACGCTAAGGCTTACAACGGCAGATTGGAGCAAAGCCCGTTTGATACCACCCAGTCGGCTGATATAGGCACAACCGTAAGCGATGCGGACACAATTGTGGTCATTGTTACATTAAACGGACAAAGCCAGCAGGCAGAGCTGGTCTGTGTATCATCCGGGTTTGTAATAAACAGCACTAAGGCTTTGCAGCTGGCGGTAGCGGCAGTTGAGCCGCAGCTTAACACATTGCTTTCTGGCGATAAAACTACTGCAGAATGTTATGTAAAAATAATCAGCGACCCCGAAAAAGCAATCGGAGTCCATTACTGGTTTGTGTCGTTTATAAACACGCAGGGTGCAGAACTGTCGGTAATCATTGATCCGAGCAGCGGCAATATAGCAGCAAAAAAGCTTTAAAAATGACACATTTTTTTAAGCAGGGAATACAATGGTAAGGTAGGTGTATTCTACAAACACAAAAGAAAAACCAAAAACACATTGTAAAAGGATTTTACATATCCATCAGGTTTACGTTACATTAAAAATTTAGGAGGTCCTAAAGATGTTTGACAAATTATTCGGTATGGGAAGAGAAGGCGGCTGCGGCTGCGGTCTGTTTGGACACAACTCAAGCTGCGACGTGCTTATACTTCTTGTTTTATTGTTTGTATTGTTCAACTGCGGATTGCTTGACTGTTTCTGCGGCATTGACCTTTGCACAATTGCAATACTTCTGTTGTTCTTCTGTGTTTGCAGAAGCAAAAAGCACTGTCACACCTGCTAATAATCAGGCTGCTTAAAACAAAACCCCGGGTACGGGGTTTTGTTTTTACGCAATATAACCATATTTCGACAAAACTACTTAGCATAAGATTGTGACGAAAACAAAAATTAAATTAAATCTTAGGTTTTTAACCCGAATTATACTGTTTATTTCTTGACAAGACCGGGTGGTTTGGTATATTATAGAGTGTATTATCTAACAATTTAAGGAGACTTATTGATGAAGTTTTTAAGCAAAATTACCGGAGCAGTAGTAGCGCTTGCAATTGTGCTTTCGCTGGGGCTGGCAAATCCATTCGGCACTGTGTCCGCCGCAAGCAGCACTTATCAGCCTCCCGCCGTGGGCGAGTGGCTTACTATAAGCAAGGATTACATTTCGGAATATGAGTATGAGGATGTAATAGATGCTGAACACAAAATAAGACTGCCGGACGTGGATTTTTCGGGCGGTATTCTTTTTACCGAGGTTCGTGACAGCGCGTTCCGCGTAATAGGAAGCGATGATGAGTATGGCAGCAGTGTAAATGAGAATAGCGGAATATTGTGGGACAACACAGGATTTTTTAACTACTTTGAACTGCCGGCAGGAAGAATAGGCACCTTTACCGTTAACTATTCTGTAACCGCAGCCAATCAGGTAAAAACCAGCCAGAGCATTACTATTAAAATAAATGGGATTACTCCAAGGTTTAACTTTAACACCAACTCAGAGCATATTTTGCCTATTAAAACAATTCCGGGCAAACTTATAACCTTGCCATGGCCCGAAATTTTAGACCCGGAAGGCGAACCGGTTCCGGGAAATCCTAAGCCGATTATAAACGTAAAGAAGCCTTCTCACGATAATCAGGACCTTGAGTTGGACACGGACGGTTTCTTGACATTTACGCCTGCTCCCGATGTGTTTGGTAAGTATGTAGTTACTTACAGTTATGCTGCCGTAGGTACGGAGAGCATAAGGTTTTTCCACGACATTTCGGTAGTTTCGGACCAGTTGTACAAGCCTGCCCCCGGTGCCAACTCCGACATTAAGCTTGCAATGACATTGGCCAGTGCAATGCCGGGTACCGCAAGTCTTGGTGTAGAAACAACCTTGCCTTTAGCTACAGGACGGAATACTCTTGCCAATGACGAGCGCATTAACGTACACACCAAGGTTGAGGTTCAAAACCATACAGCCAACACTACTGCGGTGGATATAACCGACAAGTTTACCGAAACCGGCTTTAAATACACATTCCCAACAGCCGGAAATTATCTGGTAACATATGTGATTACCGACTTTTTTAAAAATACTGCGGAACAGAGTTTCTTTATAAGAGATGTAAGAGACAACATTTCTCCAACCGTTAAGGTTGTTGACTTTAGTGCGTTTACGCAGACGGTTATTGCTGTAGATGACGGCAAGGGCGGCACCGTAGATAAACTTACAGAGCTTAACGGCAAGCCGATTGATGAATGGGAACTGGATGACTTTGAAGACGCAAGCTGGCTTATTCCAAGCAGAATTGGTCTGGTTGAAGATGCCGGAGACCCACAGGTGCTGGGACCAACCATAACGCTGCCCGGAATTTTTGCTAAAGATAATGTTGACCCGCATTCCGAACTAAAGCTTATACGTGAACTTGTGCGCAAAACAGGCGGCACAGTACACCAGCTGGACTCGGGTAAAAACTCGTGGGATGAAGTAACCCACCCGTTTAAACCGGGAGATGAGGGTGAATGGATTATAAGATACAAAGCATATGACACCGTTGCCAACAACCTTCCTTCAACAAGAGAGTTTAGCATTATTGTTGATTCCGACAAGTATGAAGACAGGCTTGCGCCGGTTATTGAGTTTACCGGTGTGCCAAGTCAGAAGAGACACGGTGACAAATTTACGGTTCGTAAGCCAAGTGTGGCCGACTACCTTACCACAGACCGTCTTGAAATTGCGGATGCAAGAGTGTTTGTTGTTACCGAATTCTTCTTTAATGATGATGAAGACAGTGCCGAGAAGGCACAGGAGCTTGAAAGTGACAAGTCACTCTTTGAGTTTAAGATTCCGTCAAAGTTTATTCATAGCGAAAACGGAGAAGAACCGGTTACCAAAATGACAATCAGGGTAACTGCTATTGATGACGCAGGCAACAAGGCAACATTACCAAGGCACGTTACCGTTATAGACACAACTTCTGATACAGGCGCTCCGATTGTGGTAACCAAAGCCGGTGTCGAACGTCCGTTAGAGACAGGTGAAACACACAGTCTTACAGATTATATTCTGGGCGCGGACGAACTGATTCCGAGCAACCTTGACCAGAACAAAAACATTAAGCTGCCCGAACTGAGTTTCTTAGATACCGTGCCGGCTGCTATGGGCATTGAGCTTGACCCGAATATCAACGTTAAAGTGGTTGTAACCGACGTTTTTGGGGCCGTGGTTCCTGTTACGGCTGTAAACAGCTCAATCAGCCACCTTGTGGATACAGTTGTTGCGGGCAAGGGAACTGTAAGAACTATTCAGAACCTGCAGTTCTTTGCCGCTACGGCCGGCTTGTATACAATTACCTACACGGCAAATGATACGGCAGGAAACATTTTCTGTTTTGCATATAATTTTGGTGTTGCAAACCGTACTCCTCCGGCCATCAACCCGGAAAACATTAAACCAACCGCAGAATGGGGCGACCTGATTGATATAAAGGGCATTATTGTTACTACAAACGGTGACTTGATGGACTTTGACATGGTGTTTGGTACTCCGGACGGAAATATTGAAACAGGTGAGCTGGACGGTACAATAAACGGCGGAGACGACTGGGATGATGAAACGGTTGTGGTAAGTGTAAGCAACGACAAGGTTGTTCCAAGGTTTGACATGACCAGCCTGGTTGCTGAAACCGGCACGTATACAATCAGATATTGGGCTAAGGATGCCGACAACAACATAACTTCTAATTATGTTGAAAGGCTTGTTGTTGCGGCAGATACTATTGCGCCGGCCATAAGTATTCTTGACGGCGGTCCTGACCGAAGTCATCCGTTTACAGTTAACGGAACTACAGAAAATGACATTACTATTCCCGGTTTTGCCAGTATGAGTGATGCGGGCAGCGGAGTAGATGAGAATTCGACAAAGATTGTGGTTAAGTACAGAGACAGTTCGTCTGCACTTGCAACCTTTACTTCAAACCTTGCTTCACACAAATTTAGGGCTACCCGAAACGGAGTTTTGGACATAACTTACTCGGTGGCTGATAAAGCAGGCAATGTAGCAAGCCTTTCGTTTGAAATGGTTGTTGGTAAAATTACTCAGCCGTTGATTCAAATCAACAACATGGACAGAAATGCGCCAAACAACGTTAACAAACCTATTGGAACAGAGCTTTCAATTAACAGAAACGACCTTAAGCTCATAGATGATGGAGTTACGCAAGACCACACCAGAATAACAATAACTGTTACCCTGGACGGTGCTACCGTTACTCCGGATGCAACTTCTGATACTACAACAGTCAAATTTACCTTTAACTCAGCCGGCAAAGTAAGAATAACGTACAGTGCTACCGACGATGCGGGTAATAAGGCCGAGCCAAGGGAGTTTACCTTTACAATATCAGACGAGCCTAACAATCCTGTTATGCCGACTGTTATATGGGGAACAATCCTGCTGGTTGTATCGCTGCTTGCGCTTGGCGGAGTAATATTCTACTTTGTTAAGCCGGTTAGGGGAAGCAAAGGCGAAGGAAAGCCAAAAAGCAAAAAAGAATAATTAAAGTTAAATAAAAAATCATAGCAGATGCTATGATTTTTTATTTGTTAAATCCCCAAACAAGTGCTATACTAACATTGTTAAAGGAGTAAGCCCATGCTGGATAAGCGCACGTCGCTGCTGTTAAACGCTATAAACAAATTCTGTGCAGAAGGCTCGTATAAACTGATAGAATGGTCGGCATTGCTTTCTGAAATGCCTGCAAAGTACAAGATAGATAAAGATAATTTGGCACAGATGATAAGCTACCTTACTTCACGTGAGTTTATAGACGTGAAATACACAGACGACAATGAAATCATGGTCAGTCCGCTGCCTAAAGGCAGGCTGTACAACGAAAAAGAGCAGGAAGTAAAATCCACCAAGCGGCAGGATTTAAGAGGCGTTTTGTATACAATAATCGGTGCCGGCATTGCAGCGTTTGCAGGTGCTGCGCTTGCGGTGTTTATTTTTACTTAAGGCAGGAAAATGTTAAATAAAAAAGAAAAACTGTTAATGGGATTTATATACGAAAAGGCACGTTCAAAAGGGTCGTGCCTTATGTCCGCAAGCGACTTAATTGTTGCCGGCTTGCCCGACTATGTGCTTACAACAGATGACATAAAGCGGACACTTGATTCGCTTGAGCTTGATGACTACATAGAGGTTGTGTTAAGCGACAAAAAAGGGGAAGTAATTTATTGCATTATATTAAAAGCTAAAGGCGAGGCGTACGACCGCAATCGTCTGGCAGCTAAAAAGAACTTGAGGAACCGGATTATAATTACCGTGGCATTGGCGGTTCTGGGCGGCGTAATTTCATTGCTAATCAGACAGATTTATTTTTAAATTGTTGTACATTTGTTCGTTTTTGTGGTATACTACCCTTATATGGAGTTTAAGTTAAAAAGCGAGTATAAACCCACCGGCGACCAGCCGCAAGCCATTCAAAGCCTGCTGGCGGGGCTTTCCGACGGGCTGAGAGAGCAAACCCTGCTTGGTATAACCGGCAGCGGCAAAACGTTTACCATGGCAAATATTATTGCCCAGAGTAACCGTCCGGCGCTTGTAATTGCGCACAACAAGACATTAGCGGCTCAGCTTTGCAATGAGTTTAGAGAATTCTTTCCACAGAACAGGGTGGAGTTTTTTGTTAGTTATTACGACTATTACCAACCAGAAGCGTACATTGCCAAAACCGATACCTATATAGAAAAAGAAATGGATATAAACGAGGAGATAGATAAGCTCCGCCATTCTGCTACCTGCAGCTTGTTTGAGCGCAGAGACACAATTGTGGTGGCATCGGTTTCATGTATCTACGGCTTGGGTGACCCCGCAACCTATTCAACCGCAAGTATTTCGCTCAGGCCCGGAGACAATCTGGAGCGCAACGCTTTAATGCGCAGGCTGGTTGAAATGCGGTATGAACGCAATGATATTGATTTTAAACGCTCAACGTTCAGGGCAAAAGGCGATGTGGTGGATATTTTTCCTGCGTATGCAACCGAAACGGCGTACAGAGTAGAGTATTACGGCGATGAAATAGAAAGCATAAGCGAAATTAACGCACTTACCGGCAAAAAGTTAACTAATCTCAGCCATATGCTGCTGTTTCCCGCAACGCATTTTGCAGCAAGCGGGGAAACGGTAAAAACCGCAATTGCACAGATTAAGGCTGATGCGGAAGCGCGTGAGCAGGAACTTAAAGAAGCGGGGAGGCTGATTGAAGCTCAGCGCATAAGGGAACGCACCGCATATGACGTTGAGATGATGCAGGAAATGGGCTATTGCAGCGGAATAGAGAACTACAGCCGTTATTTTGACGGCAGGCAGCCGGGTGAGCCTCCGTATGTGCTGCTGGATTATTTCCCTAAAGATTTTCTGGTTTTTATAGACGAATCACATATCACTTTGCCGCAAATAAGAGGAATGTACAACGGTGACAGGGCAAGAAAGCGGGAGCTTATTGATTACGGCTTTAGGCTGCCGGCGGCATATGACAACCGCCCGCTGCGCTTTGAAGAATTTAATGATAAAACCGGGCAGCTTATATATGTGTCGGCAACTCCAAGCCCATATGAACTTGAGCGGTCCGGCAATATAGCGGAGCAGATAATAAGACCAACAGGTCTGCTGGACCCCGAAATTGAAGTGCGCCCGATTACCGGGCAGATAGACGATTTAATTTGTGAGATTAATAAAGCGGTGGAAGCCGGCGGGCGTGTGCTTGTAACCACCTTAACCAAAAAAATGGCCGAAAGCCTGACCACCTATCTTGGTGAGCATGGAATAAGGGTAAAGTATCTGCATTCGGAGATTGTTACACTTGAGAGGGTGGAGATAATAAACGGTCTGCGGGCGGGGGATTTTGATGTGATTGTAGGCATAAATCTGCTGCGTGAGGGGTTGGATTTACCTGAGGTGCGCTTGGTTGCTATTCTGGATGCCGACAAGGAAGGATTTTTGCGAAGCGAAAGTTCGTTAATTCAGACTATCGGCCGCGCTGCCAGAAACAGTGAGGCCAAAGTAATTATGTATGCCGACAGAATTACAGACAGCATGAGGCGGGCAATGGATGTGACCGAGCGCAGGCGAAAGCTGCAGCATGAATATAATCTGCAGCATGGCATAATACCAAAAACAATTGTCAAAAATATTAAAAATACCTTAGAAGTAACCACAAAGCTTGAAAAAGCTGAAATAAAGGGCATGAGCAAAAAACAGATTATTGAGCAGATTGAAAAGCTGAAGGCGCTTATGAGTATAGCTAGCAAAAGTTTAGATTTTGAACAGGCTATAGAGTTGCGGGATGAAATTGCGCAGTTGCGCAAACAACTGGGATAGACAAAATTCCCCTCTATAAGAGGGGTGCCCGAAGGGCGGGGTGTGGTAGCTTAAAAGTTTTTGCGCTTGGCGATGCCAAGCGGCTACCCCGTCACACTCGCCTCTACGGCTCGTGCGCCACCCCTTCGAAAAAGGGGAATTCTGGCGGCAAATCTATAAGGAGTAAATATGCTAAGAGACATTGTAATTAAAGGTGCTAAGGAAAACAACCTGAAAAGCCTGGATGTAACAATCCCGCGGGAAAAGATGGTGGTGTTTACCGGCGTCAGCGGTTCGGGTAAAAGCACCTTAGCCTTTGACACCATTTTTGCCGAAGGTCAGCGGCGGTATATTGAGTCGCTGTCTAGCTACGCCCGTCAGTTTCTGGGGCAGATGCAAAAGCCGGACGTGGACAGCATAGACGGGCTTAGCCCCGCTATATCCATTGACCAGAAAACCACCAACAACAATCCGCGCTCAACCGTGGGCACCGTAACCGAGATATACGACTATCTGCGGGTGCTTTTTGCACGCGTGGGTACTCCGCATTGTCCGGTTTGCGGTAAAATTATTGCCCAGCAGAGTATAGACCAGATTACCGGGCGGATTGCATCAGAGGTGGCCGAGGGCACAAAGTTCAGCGTGGTGGCACCGGTTATACGCGGACAGAAAGGCGAGCACAGCAAGCTGCTGGAGGGATTCAGAAAAAGCGGATATGTGCGCGTTAACGTAGACGGGCATATGTATAATCTTGATGAGGAAATCGTACTTGATAAAAACAAAAAGCATAATATTGCAGTGGTGGTTGACCGGCTTATAATGAAACCCGATATAAACAAGCGCCTGAGTGAGAGTATTGAAACCGCCATAAAGGTATCAGACGGTACTGTAAATATCATTACCGAGAGCGGAACAGACTTGATGTTTAGCACTAAATTTGCTTGTGATACTTGCAATGTGAGTTTTGAAGAAATTACGCCCAGGCTGTTTAGCTTTAACAGCCCGTTTGGAGCTTGTTCTGCCTGTCACGGCTTGGGCTTTAAAAGCCAGATTGATGCCAATTTAATAATTAAGGACGGCACAAAAAGCATAAATCAGGGCGGGCTTAATGTGTCCGGCTGGAATATAGACAGCGGCTTGTTTGGCCACAATTATTTTGTTGCGCTGTCCGATAAATACAAGTTCAGCCTTGATACGCCTTTACGCGACCTGCCTAAAGGTGTTTTGGACATTCTTTTATACGGAACCAAGGGCGATACAGTAGACATTGACTGGAAAACAGCCAAATTTTCGGGCAAAATCACCAATTCGTTTGAAGGTATTGTAAACAATCTGCAGCGCAGATACAACGAAACCACAAGCGAGTATATCAAGTGGGAAATAGGCAAGTATATGAACGACATTGCCTGCCCAACTTGCGGCGGATTCAGGTTAAAACCCGAGGCGCTTGGCATAAAAATAGACGGTAAGAACATCACCCAGTTTGCCGATTTAGCGGTATCCGAGCTGTTGAAATTAACAAACGAGCTTAAGTTTACAGCGGCGCAAAGCGAGATAGCCACCCCGATTTTAAAAGAAATTAACGCAAGGCTGCAGTTTTTGTGTGATGTGGGGCTTAATTACCTGACTTTAAGCAGAAGCGCGGGCTCTCTTAGCGGCGGCGAGGCGCAGCGGATTCGTTTGGCTACCCAGATAGGCAGCGGGCTTACCGGCGTGCTGTACATCCTGGACGAGCCGAGTATCGGGCTGCACCAGCGTGACAACGAGCGCTTGCTGTACACATTAAAAAGGCTTCGTGACCTTGGCAACACGCTGATTGTGGTTGAGCATGACGAGGATACAATCAGGGCAGGTGACCATATAATTGACATTGGGCCGCTTGCCGGTGTAAACGGCGGAGAACTGGTGGCCCAGGGGACTTTAGACGACATTATTGCCGAAAAGCGGAGCATTACGGGGCAATATATGGCTGGAGTTTGTAAAATTGAGGTTCCAAACAAGCGCAGGCCGGCGGGTGATAAGGTTTTACAGGTAATGGGAGCCAAGGAAAACAATCTGCAGAATATCAACGTAAGCTTTCCGCTTGGAGTGCTTAATGTGGTTACGGGTGTATCCGGCAGCGGAAAAAGCAGCCTTGTAACCCAGATTTTACATCCCGCGCTTGCCAACAAGCTGAACGGAGCAAGCCAGACCGAAGGGCGGTACGAAAGGCTTAAGGGCACCGAGCACCTGGATAAAGCCATTTTAATTGACCAGAGCCCGATTGGAAGGACTCCAAGGAGCAATCCTGCCACGTACACCGGCGTGTTTACGCTGATTCGTGACCTGTTTGCCGCAACTCCCGAAGCCAAGCAACGTGGGTACGCCAGCGGACGGTTCAGCTTTAACGTATCCGGAGGCAGGTGCGAGGCCTGCAGCGGAGACGGAATTAAGAAAATAGAAATGTACTTTCTGCCGGATGTTTACGTGCCATGCGAGGTTTGCCGCGGCAAGCGCTATACAATTGAGACGCTTGAGGTTAAGTTTAAAGGCAAGAGCATATACGATGTGCTGCATATGACGGTGACTGAAGCGCTGGAGTTTTTTAGTGCAATCCCCGCAATTGCGGCTAAGATTCAGACATTATACGATGTAGGATTAGGATATATCAGACTTGGGCAGCCCGCCACTACCCTCTCCGGCGGAGAAGCTCAAAGGGTAAAACTGGCCACCGAGCTAAGTAAGCGCAGCACAGGCAAAACCGTGTATATATTGGACGAGCCTACTACAGGGTTGCATATGTACGACGTTGATAAGCTGATAACCATTTTGCAGCGGCTGGTAAACAGCGGCAACACGGTGATTGTAATTGAGCATAATCTGGATGTGATTAAGGTAGCCGACTACTGCATTGACCTTGGGCCGGAGGGCGGTAACTGTGGCGGGCTGGTGGTGGCTAGCGGCACGCCGGAACAGATTGCAAACAACGCGGACAGCATTACAGGTAAGTTTTTAAAGAAGGTTCTGGGGTAAGCCTCCTTTCCTAAAGGAGGTGGCAGGCGTAGCCTGACGGGGTGTATGATTAAAAGGGCATATTGGCAAAATTCCCCTCTACAAGAGGGGTGGATGCGACCATGGGGAGCAGACGGGGTGTGGCTAGTAAAAGGAATATTGGAGATAAATTGACGTATAAACACAAAAACTATGATTTGCCGTATAATCCGGCGCTTAGAAAGCGTGCTGCAGAGTTAAGAAAGGCCGGCAATCTGTCGGAAGCACTTCTATGGCTGCAACTTAAAAATAAACAATTTAAAGGCTTAAACTTTGACAGGCAATTAATTATAGGCAACTACATAGTTGATTTTTATTGTCCAAAGTTGAAACTGATTGTTGAGTTGGATGGTGCAACGCATGATTACAAAGAGGAGCATGACAAAAAGCGGGAAGCGTATTTAAAAAGCTTGGGGTTGAGGATAATACACATATTAGATGTTGATGTTAAACAAAATCTTGACGGGGTTATGAGGTTTTTGGAGGAGGTTTTATAATCTCTAGCCACACCCCGTCAATCCTGACGGATTGCCACCCCTCTTATAGAGGGGAATTTTTATTGTGTTGCTTAACTTTAACCTGACAGCCGGCTTGGCTATCTAGCCACTCTTCGCATCCACCGCTTCTAAGAAGGGGAATTATTGTGCCGATTGCTTAAAATATTAATTGTTGCACAATATAACAATATCGTTTAAATTATTGACAAAAACGGTACTTTTCTTTATAATTCTATTGAGGGTGGGTATAAGTTTTGTATTGATTCATTCGGAGCGCAAGCAACCCACAATTATTCATTATTCAATATTAATTATTAATTAATAAAGAGGTGCTGTTATGAGAAAGTTTTTAAGTGATTTAATACGCTTTAAGTCACTAAGCAGCGTAATGCTGTGCGGCATTCTCATGATGGTATCTCTTTCTGCAATGGGCATAATGGTTTTCGGCAACCATGTTGCACCCGAAAAAACCCCCGAAAACATGGTTGCGGCCGACGGGGTTAACCTGCGAATAGATGTTTTTGTACGAAATCAGAGTGGTGGTTATGACCATCACCGTCAAGAAGGAGGTATTTGGGGAGGCGGCAGTCATACAAACCCTTTTACAGTTGCGGATATGTTTACAATTTCAACTAATTATTGGCTCACTTGGCGTCCAGGATTTCTGGGCACCAGCACTTTCGGAATAACAATGACACTGACTAGTTTGAACCCGCATTTTTATATTCAAAGCGCAACAATGTATCACCGACATCCTGATAATTGGAACGAAAAAGGTAGCAGTCAAAATTTAACGATTCCCGCTGCTGCGGGCGGTGTAATATATACAGAAGATTGGAGAGGAAATAATAACCATGGCAGAACGGTTGACATATACATAGAATATCGTCACTTCTCACTGCAACACACTGTTACAAACGCATCAGGCGCAGCCAATACTGCCATGGGCACAATAAGCACCCCTACACCTAATGTAACAGTTCTGAATGGTTTGGCAAAAATAAGCGTTACCGCTAAAGCAAACCCCGGATACAAATTTGTTGGCTGGTGGGTGCAAAGATCATCGCCATTCCCGCCTGCTCAGGGTACACCGGCACAGACATGGGTACAGGATTCAACTGCCGAAACAATTACACATTCGGGCTGTCGAACCGACGGCATATCCGGCAATTATTCAAATGTTTACGTACTCTCCAGTTTTAGTGGTGTCATGCTTCTAGGGCCTCTGGATATAAAAACAGGCGTAATAACTACCCAGGTGCAGGCAAGGTTTGATTTGCAGACGTATACCTTAGGGTTTACTTCCAATAATACAACCATGGGTACGGTTTCACGAACGCCTACAATAACAGATGTGCCTTTTGGCACATCGGTAACGCTTAATGCTGCAGTTACTGTGGCAAATGGATACAGAATAGACAGGTGGACAGATGGCGGTGCTCCTGTAACAAGCATTGCAGGTAGTGGGATTAGTGGTATTGGCACCGGCACCGGCTCGGTTACATTTAACATGCCTGCAAGAGCTATGACTATTCAGGTGGTTTTTGTGCAAATAAATTATACCATTGAAATAGAAGCAATATGCCTAGGATTTAGCCCGTCTACCACGAAACACCCTAATTTGGCGCCCGGTGTAGTTACGCTTACCGGCGGGGCATCAAGCGATAACACAGGTGCGGACACAACACCGGGGGGCAGTCCGGTAGGCTTTGCAAAACTATCACTCGCTTATGCTTCAACCTTTACGGTAAGTGCCAACACAACCGGCAGGCACTTTGCAGGCTGGTTTACCAATGCGCAGGGCACAGGAACTGCTCTAAGCACAGCCACAACCCTTCCTTCTCCACACAATAGTGTGCCAATAAACGGCATTAAATATTTTGCCATATACCGGCCGTTATTACAAACCATAACCACCGGTATAATTCTGAGGCTGCCAAACAGTACTACTGGGGTGTTAACTTCTACGCTTACTTTAAATAGTTATTATGGAGACAGCCAGACATTAACCGCTACACCGTTGCAGGAGTACAGTTTTGTGGGCTGGTCAGAAGTTGCTACCGGGGCTACTGTTTTGTCCGCTACGACGTATCCCAATCCACTTACATGGTCAGTAATTGCCAACGTAAACAGGTACGCAGTTTATGCCCCTGTGGCATTTACAGTGACTTATGCGCGTCAGATTACAAACAGTGACGGAACTCCAGCTGATATAACGGGCAACCCTGCATTAACAGATAATAATGCTGTTCAAACATTATATATCACCCAAAACACAAACGCAACCTTAAAGCAAGACATAGCCCAAGCCGCTACATTTCAGTTTTTGGGCTGGTTTGTAGAAGGTAACACTAACCCAATTTCAACCGCACTTACACTTTATGTGCCCGCAATAACTTATAAAAACCAAACTATTACTGCCAGGTTTCAGCGCAGAAGCGTAGATATAATCTTTGCTCATGCAGAGGTTGCGGGAACATGGGGGCGTGCCCTTAGTGGCACGGCATATTACGTAACAGTAAACGGCACAAAAGTAGATGCCGGCTCCACTATGTCTCTGTTGGTGGGTACCACTGTTTCGGTTACTTCATATTCAGCCAACAGTTTTTATTCTATGACAACTCCTACTGAGCCATATGATGTTCCAACTGCAAATGCCACCAGAACCAGCTTATGGACAGCCCGATATACGGCAACAGGCTTTGTTTTCGACGCTTATAACAGTAGCCCTGCCGAGGGTGGTAGCGGAATAAATTTTGGCACCGTGCTCTTACCTACCAACATTTTTACTGACGACGTGAAGGCTGCAGATGCTACTCCTATGTCGATTTCCGGTACGTACAGTATTGCTACATCTGCCAATTATATATACAGCCACGTAAGGTTTGAAATAAGCATTGGCAGTGGTGTGTGGACTACTTTAACCACTGTTGCAAGCGGAGGAACCGGACAAAGGATTGAATATAACGTAAGTACCGGCGCATTTACCTTGCACTTTTTACGTACTGTCTGGGGCGCAAACGGTACCAATTTTGCTTACGCCAATGGACAGGTATTTTTGCGTGCAATTATTGTGCGTAAAGTGGAAGTTACGCTTGTGGTAGGCACCGACTCTACTGCAACATCATTGCCGTCAGGAATTCTGGCTAACGGAAGCGGAGTCACAATCGGTACCGTTGAGGCACTTGCAGCAAACACTGCGGGCAACTATGCTTCGGCAAAGTATGTAATGGATGCGGGCACGCCACTACGATTAACCAGACAAACCACCACCAACACCGTAAGCAACTATTTGTCTCCCGTATGGCATGTTGGCGAAGAAGCGCTAAAAGAGCACCAGAGCCTTGATAGTACGCATGATACTATACTGTTAGATGCCAAGTATACTGACAGCCACCTCATAATATATTGCTACTATCAGGTAAAAAGCTTTAACCTGACCTTTACCCAGACGCTTGAGGAGCGAACACACACGCAATCCGGAGTTGCGCTTGGCACCTGGGGCAATGTTAGCGTAACATATTGGCGCTTTAACAAAAATGATACAAATGATGCTGTAACGGTAACAAACACAAATATTGTAAACGTGCCTTACACCTACAACATTGAAATAAATGCCACAGTTGCCAGCGGATTTGCTTCGATAGTTCAGTTTACAAACTCAACAACTCCTCCCCCAAACGCGCCGCCCATTGTGATGGGAACTACTGTTTTAACCGCTGCGCTTACTGACAATAACACGAAAGCAAGCACTACGTCTACTACATTAAGTATGCCTAATTCAACATCGGCAATCAACGTACGGTACTTTTATCGTGAGGTAACTATCAACGCTAACATAGAGTTTACTAATGCTGGATTGAATCGTGCAGAGCATATTGACAACTTCAGCCCGCGCGGTTTTTCTAACAAAAAGATTGCAAGACCTCCAAACACACTTGATGCTAACCACACAGCTGACATCAACCGTGGAATGGCTACGGGTAATGACACTGATGTTCATGCAAAGCTGATAGCCCTTGACCTTAACGAGTATTTGTTTAAGGGTTTTGTGATACAGTTTAACGATAATCAGTATTATTCTACTGCCGGAGTTTCAACAAGTTTATTGCTGTCTGCCGGGCTTGGGCTTGTTTCAGGTCATCCGCTTTATATGATGTCAACAACAACCACTTCGCCAAACTACGGCTACGCTCAACGGGCTGATTCGTTATATGGCGGAAGGCAGACAATTATATATAAGTTTGTACAAGGCATGGATGTAATAAGTTTGTTTAACCTTATGGGCAGAAGCCTTACGCATGATATAATAACCATACATTACTTGTTTGAGTACAATGCTGTTAGGTTAAATTTTAAGGCATTTGCGCCTAGCAATATTACTATTGCCTCCGACACCGATTACGCATGGAACGGCACTACCGGAGAGGTTGGCGACATTTTGTTTACCGTCAACCGAACCGCCCCAACTCCTGCTACAAGTATGACAGGCAAAAAGTTTATAACCAAGGACAGCACCTTTAACGTTACACTGCGGCCGAAAAACGGCACTGCGTTTACGCTTGCAAGCATTAAGCTAAACGGCGTTGTGTTGTCGTCTCCTCAGGTTACGCCCGTTGTATGCTATGGCAAGCCGTGGCAGTTTGGAGCAGACTTTACATTCAGCACCAATCCAACCAACCAGGCCTCGGCAATAAACTTTGAGTTTACTTTTAACAGACAGTCGTTTATGGTAAACTTAAGCACAAATCTGCATGACCTGGCATACAAGTACGGGACTCAGCCGCCTATAACCGCAAACACTACTGTTGACGGAAGGATAACGCTTAAGCAGGAAGTTTCGGGAAGGTTTGATGACGTAGGTGCCATAACACGACAGATTACAGGCGGCAATTATGTGTACAACATTTCTGCTTCACTTGCGCTTGGGCAAAGCCTTGAACTTAAGAGTGAGCAATATATAGGCAGATACAATACGGCTTCAGCTTTCTATGGTGTTAACTATCTGCAGTTTGTAGGTTATTTCATTAAAGATACAAACACGCGTCTCACTGTGTCTCCGTTGTATTATATAACCGGGCTTGAAGCTAACTGGGACATTGAGGCACGATACAGTATGCAAGGGGCAATTACATTGTCGGCGGCCAGCGCACCATCTCCGCCGGGGCTGAGTCCGCTTGCAGGGTCCATCTTGCTTGTTACCGCTCCGTCCGGGGCTTCATACGCTTATTTAATCAGCGGAAGCGCAGATTACCGTGTTTTAATTCCTGCCAATTCCGGCTATACAATAACCCTTATAACCAACGTTTATTATGAAGCAAAGTTTACAGACGGCGGCGGCACAACCACGCTATCTAATCACGTTATTGTTAACCTTGGAAATGCGGGTGCAGTGTTTAACTTCCTGTCAAAGGACTTTGACGAAACGCAGACATATGTAGGCAGTACGATTATATTATAATGAATAATTTATAATGAATAATGAATAATTGCGGGTCGCATACGCTCCAAAGGATGGAATATGAAAGATAACAAGGTTTTTGATAAGAGCAAAGCTTTTGCAATTAGGATTATTAACTTATACAAGCACTTAAAAGAAAGCAAGCATGAATTTGTTATGAGCAATCAAATATTAAGAAGCGGGACAAGCATTGGCGCAAATGTTGCAGAAAGTCTTTATGCCTCTTCAAGGTCAGATTTTACCAACAAGTTAAGCATTGCGCTCAAAGAAGCCAGCGAAACCAAATATTGGCTGTTGCTGTTGAGCGAAACAGGTTATATTAGTCAAAAAGAGTTTGACTCGATACGGAGTGAAATTGATGAACTGCTTAAGTTGTTAACCGCATCTGTTAAAACTGCAAAGAACGTGCAATCGGAGCAAAGCGACCAATAATTATTCATTATTCATTATTCACTATTCATTATTAACTAATCCAGGGGGTGTATATGAGCTTTAAGTTTATTAACAACATACGGAGCATGAAAAAACTTGTTGTCCTTATTGTGGGGCTTACGTTTGTATCTGCCGGCCTTGTGCTTGCAGGCACATTATGGTTTGCAAGCAGCGCAAAAGAGAATGCAGAGGCAGCCGGCTGGGTTAGGTATACCATTGATAATAATGAGGGGCAGCAAGGCCCCACACCCGCAATAAGCGGCGCGGCGCTTTCGGGCAACAAAACGGTATCGTACGGTGTAAATTCTATCAAAATGGAGCAGTGGACAGACGGCGTGATACCGGGGTTTAAGACACATGTTCACAAAGCCACTGCCATTCCGGGCCACGGCTGGAAATTTGTCCGCTGGGAAGTATATTATGCCAATGAGTGGACGCTTACTATTTCTGCTCCTACTCCTATTTATCAAACAAATAGTCATACGATTCAACAGGGTTATAGCTCAAATCCTATTAATCACCCGAACAACGGCAATCCTGGAGATTACCATTTCAGAGCTTTCTTTATAAGGGAATCATATACGCTTACCATAATGACCAGCTTAACGGAAGGCACAGGTATCGGCGGATATGTAGACGGGGGAGCAACCACTACAGTGAAAGTACCAGCAACTACCGCAAACGGAAGCCCTGCTAGTTACTCCGCAAACATAGGCACGATAACCGCTCGTGCCAACCCCGGATATGAATTTGTGCGCTGGGATGTGCGGGGCAGGACGGTTCACGGCTTAGTTAATTCTTCCACGCCGCTGATAACTACTGAGGTCACAAACGCAGAAGTAGCTACCGTGGCGTGTGGCAGGGTTCCGGTAGATTCGTCGAACCTAAGCCTGGGTTTTTATTACACAATAAACACTGAGTATAAGGCTGTATTTAAACCGCTTCCACGCACTATTAACGTAACCGTGAATAACGGCGGCAACGGAAACAGTGTTGCCGCAGCCGGTGTGGGCAGCGGGTTTATAACAGGTTTTTCATTTGACCGAAACTTTGCTACAACGGTACAGTTAACTGTTACGCCCGCCGCCGGATTTAACTTTACAACAACTATCAACAACACAGCCTACTCCGGCCACCCAATTAACTTTAATGTTGCTACAACTAATAGTATAATCATAACTTTTAACAGGATAAGTTATACTTTAACTACTTCTGCCAGGCAAGGCACTTTTAGCGGAACCGCCGGCGGCGGAACTGTTACACGCCTGCCAAACACTACAGCTATTGCATTCGGAACCGCGGTTACTTTAACAGCAACACCTAATACCGGATATGTGTTTTCCAATTGGTACAATTTTACCGATAGTCAGGTAATGGGGCACTCTTCACAAATATCTTTTCCCATGCTGGCTAAGGCGGTTGACATACGCGCAGTGTTTGTTGCCCAAACCGCTGCCCGCACGCTTACGTTTAATGTAGTGTATTGCTTAAGTAATGCTTCCGAGCCACCCGACAGCGCGTATGTTTACGGTGGCTCAACGATAATTTCGGGTGTGCCGGGCGATAATGCGTTTAGCTACATACTTCCCAGAAGGCAACCGCTATTGAACAACGACATAATAACTTACAACGGCATTGACTTTAGAATAATGTATCTCAAAACTTGGGAAGGGAATACAGAGACTAAGTATGAACAAAGTACTGTAATAGACAGAACGATTACTTTCGATTTTTCCAGCAACCAGACTTGGACTTTATTTTTGCGACCGACTACGAATTTAGCTTGATTCCATTTTAAAGCCAGAAGGCTTAGGTGCGTACTAAATAATATTCTGCAGGTCAAAGTTAAACAGATACAACCCCATAATTATGCGGTGGGCAAGCATTTTACATTCGATTAAGGCAACCGGAAGGTCGCCTTTTTCTATGTGTGCCAAGGTATATCTCAGCTGCTTGCCAATATCTTCAATCTCGTTATGCTCAATAAACATGGCAAGAACCGCTTCCTGCCGCTCCCAATATGCCTCAAGCTCTTTGCATAAAGCCAGGCTAAGTTCGTAGTCCTCCTCCGCAAGCGCCTTTTCCAGCATCTCGGTTTTATATAGCATGGTGTTCATTGTATCGCTCATATAAATCTGCAGCCAGACTAAAAGCCCCAGCATTGCCGCAAAAAGCACAAGGATGATAATGCCTCGTTTCATCATCAGGCACTGCCTCCTTTCAGGTTGGTATTTAAAACCTGGTATTTGCCTCTAAACGGCTGCATAAAGATTTTGCCGTTGTTATCTAAACTAAGCAGCATAACGTCTTTTAACACAAAATTGCCCATTTTAGCCAGCTGGTGTTTTATGTCGTCCATAGATACCTGCATAAGTTTCATGTTAGCGTTCATAATTTTACCGGAGGTTATGAGGTTAACCGGCAGACTTACTTCCTCCAGCTTTATATCCATATCCTCATTTACAACCGGTGCTTTTTCCGCTTTGGGGATAGCGGTAAAAGTGCCGTTTGTTTCAACAACGGCATATTGAATATCCTCAATATTGATATATCCGCAGGTGCGCAGCCCCTCGCTTAGGTCGTCAAAATTCATATTAAGGCTTTTCAGCGCCGCATAATCTATTCCGTCTCCGGAAATGACAATAACGGGCTTGCCGCTGATAACCCGGCGCATTATTATACTTTTGCGTGAAATAAGCGACAACCCGAAGTGCAGCACAACAAGCGTAAGTGCGGGAATCAATCCGTGCAGCAGCGGTATTGAGTTTTGTGCCATTGGTGTTGTAGCCAGGTCGGCTATGATTATGGTAATAACAAGTTCAAACGGCTGCATTTCGCCTATCTGCCGCTTTCCCATAAGGCGGATAAACACAAGTACTATTAAAAAGATTATTACGGCTCTTACAAAAATTACTAACATAACAGGAGTCTTGCTTAAACCGGTTGTTTTATACCTTTGCTTTTCTTTTTAAACCGGGAAGTGACTATTACGGCATAAGTTAATACATCTGCAAGTTTGAACGCCATGCATAATCCAATAAAAGCTGCAAGCCCTATTCCGCCCGACAAAACCAAGTTGATAACAGCGGGGAATATGCGCTCCAGCAATGGATATAGCAGGCCCGACAGTAATGCGCAGCCAAGCGCAATAAGGCCCATTCCGATTATTGGTTTTATGGCGCCTAATTTAATCGGAACGTGTTTTTTAATCATGCGCACGTTTAAGAGCGTGGTTATGGTCATGCATAATCCCATGCCCAGTATCAGAGCATCTACGCCCATAAATTGCGGCAGGAATCCAACGCACAATAATAATATTGCTCCGCCTATTATGTTGTGTATAAACGATTTAACTTCAAGATTAAGTGAGTTGAGTATACTGCTTGTTATATTGGCCAGACTCAGCGGCACCATTATCCACGCTGCCCGGGCAAGATACACGCCGCTGGTTATGTTTTCCGGACCGTACAGAAACACACCTATTTCTTTACCAAGCCCCATAAACAGCGGCACACAAAGCATGGAAACAAACACACTGAAAGCAAATGCTGATTTTATACGGTTTTCAATCAACCCGGTGTTTTTTTGCGTTACAGCAGAGCTTAGCTCCGGTATCAGCGTAAATGCCAGTGCGCCGGTTAAAGTGCCGGGCAGAAACAGCAGTGGAAATGTCATGCCCATGGCAACCCCAAACATACTTAGTGCCTGTTCGTTTGTAAAACCTGCCAGAATCAGGCTGAGCGGAAATAATAGTGCTATAACCGGTTGGATAAGGCTGCTTACAGTTCGTACTCCGGTCACCGGTACAGCAGATTTTAATACCGGGCCGAAATGCCCTTTAGGCGGTTTTATTTTTCCGCCGTGCCTTAAGTAAACTATAAAAACCAGTATTGCTGATATGGTGCAGGCAATAGACAATGATACTCCTGCTGCCATTGCCCCGTCCAGGCTCAGCCATCCGAAATTAATAATAATTACAAAAAACAAAATCCGCAAAAGCTGTTCGGCCAGTTCTGTCCAGCCCACGCTGAAGTAATCTCGCTGCCCCCAAAGCGTGCCTCTAAAAACGGCATAAACCGCCGAAGCAATTACCGCAGGCAGCAAGGTGATTAAAATCAGCATACACCTGAAATCGGTAAACAGTAAACCAAACAGGTTTTGAAAGGCAAACAACACGCCGCATAAAAACACGCTTACGGTAAGCCCGACTATAAACGCCGCAGTTGTGGTTTTGTTTTCGCTTTTTTTATCTCCTTTAGCTCTGTAACCGGCGGTCAGTTTTGACACGGCCAGCGGCAGTCCGCTTGAAACAATTACAATCAGCACCATAAAAACCGAAAATGCTATCTGGTATATGCCCAGCATTTCAGCGCCCAGTTCCTGAGCCAGATAGATACGGAACAGAAACCCGGCTATGCGCGTAATGATAGCAAATAAGGCAATGATTGTAACGGCACGAAATAACGAACCCAAGATTAGATAACTCCCTATACTATATCTATTTTTGTCAGCATAGAAATAATACATGATTGAATTATTAAAACCAAACCGTATGTTCTGCAGTAAGATTATGCATCAGGTGCAGCCGGGGGAGACTGCTGCCGGCATTGCAAGTGACTATAATACATCTGTTAAAAATATAGAAGCCGAGGCTGAAACTTTGCAGGCGGGGGATTGTGTTTTTATTACCAACATAAATCAAACATTCTACGTGGTAAAGCCCATGGATACAATAAACTCTATTGCAGAGAAACATGGCGTAACAACAGAGTCGCTTAAGAAGAAAAACAATCTTAACAATGTTTTTATAGGACAGCTTTTAAACATCGAATAAAATTCGTTTGTGTTTTTAATTAAAAAAGAGTAAAATCTTGTTATGGTTACAATAAAAGAGGTAGGCTCCGGAAAAGAGCTGAAGGAATACATACAATTTCCGGTGGATTTATACAAAGATAACAAGTATTATGTGCCGTCGCTTTTTGGTGATGAGCTGAATATTTTTACGCCCAAAAAAAGTCCGTATCTGGACCAGGCGGACGTTAAACTGTTTTTAGCGTACAAGGACGGAAAGCTGGCCGGCAGGGCGGGGGGCATTATTTTGCACCCGGCAAATAAAAAGTTTAACGAAAAACGCGTGCGCCTGACCCGCATAGATTTTATAGATGACACCGAGGTGTCTGAAAAGCTGATTCAGGCAGTAAGTGACTGGGGTATATCACAAGGCATGGACACCATTTACGGGCCGCTTGGATTTAATGACCTTGATAAAGAAGGGCTGTTGATTGAAGGCTTTAATGAGTTGTCTACCTTTGAAACATATTACAACTTTGAATATTACCAGAAGCATTTTGAACGGCTGGATTTTGTTAAAGACAATGACTGGATAGAATATGAAATTAAGGTCCCCGATAAGGTGCCCGAGCGTCACCAACGCCTGTCTCAGGCGGTTATGAAGCGTACAGGGCTGCGGGAAGTTCAGGGGCTGAGCAAAGGGCAGTTGATAAAACGGTACGGCAGTCAGATTTTAGATGTTCTGGATAAAGCGTATGAAAACATATATGGTGCAATTCCGCTGTCGGAAAAGGCCCGTAAGGGGATAATAAGCCAATTTAAACTTGTGCTGAACATCGACTATATTTCGGTACTGATTGATAAAGACGACAAGGTTGTTGCATTCGGGCTGGCCGTTCCCTCAATTGCAAAAGCCGTGCAGAAAAGCCGCGGTAAATTGTTTCCGCTTGGGGCGTTTAGAATATTACACGCCTTAAAAAACCACAATAGAATAGATTTTTGTTTAATAGGAGTTGTGCCTGAGTATGCAAACAGCGGTGCGCCTGCAATTATATTTAATAATATGACTAGCAGACTAATTAAAAACCCCAACCTGAAGTTCGGCGAAAGTAATCCGCAGATGGAAACCAATTACAAGATGCACGCATTGTTTGGAAATTACGAAACAAGACGCCACAGAAGAAGAAGATGTTATATTAAACAATTAAAAAAATAACAGGCAGCGCCTGTTATTTTTTCTTAGCCGGGTAAGTCGGTTTCTTTTTTACTGTTTGCGGTTTTTCAATTTCTGCAGCATGCTTAATTGCCTTATCTGTTTCGCGCTTCAATCTGTCGCGCTCATACTCTAACGCGGCAATGTCGTCGGTAATTCCTGCAATCTTGTCTTCCAGCTGAAGCTTGTATTTATCAAATTTAACGTATTTGTCTTCCAGCTTTTCAAGAGTAATTTCCGGGTCGGATTTTGCAATCTCCTTAGCGGTGTTGTAAGCCTCCATCTGTCTGAAGTATTCCGCCTCTTCCTGCAATAGATAATCTTTAGAGTCTGTTAAATCACGGCGCAGAAGTTTTAGTTTATGCTCAATGGTTGCACGCATATCCCTGCGTTCAACATCTTTAAGCAGGGTTTGGGCTCTGTCGTACTTTGTGCTTACGTACGTCCTGTTTTTACGCAATTTGGACAACCTTCGTACAGCATATCCGGCAATTGCAACTATTAAAGCTACACCAAAGATTATTGTTGGAAGTAACAGCCAGTCAAACGGAATAGGGTCGGTTGGTCCGGTGTCCGGTGAGTCTTTTGTGTCGGTGTTTGCAATATGAATAACATTATCCGGCAGATTGTCACCGTAGCCGCTAAGCGCATTTAACATTTCCAGTTCGGACATACTGGTTAAGGCAACGCTGCTAAAAAACACCATTCCCGTAGTGAGTCCGTTGCTGCTGCCTAATGCCAGCATGATTTTAGCATTAACAGACTCGGTAGTACTAATTAAAAATACATATTCTTTAAATTCATTTTCTGCCCACGGATTGTTGTTGTGGAATTCATGGGTATAATCTTTTGTGTCGATGGCTGTAAACATCTGATCGATTCCCAAAACAGATATGCTTGCTCCCCAGGTTGTAAGTTTGTTTCCGTCTTCGTCATAACTGAAACTGTCATCATGCAATTGGCGCACACCAACGGTTCTGACCCAGACCGAAAGCCTGTAATATGAATTGGCACTTAACGAATAGCTGGTATTGCTGGTGTAAGAGAAATAAACATCGTTTGCACTGCTTATCATAAGCACCCTGGGGTCGTTTGTAACCGCAGGCACGCCCACTTTCTGATAATCCGGGTGAGTGGTTGCCGCGGTGTCTAATACACCGTTTGCCGGAGTAACCTGGCTTCCGTTTGAGGCATGGAATTCACCGGAATATGAAGTTGATGCAAACAGACCGGTTAACGGGTCTGCGATGCCGGAACTAAACGACAGGCTTCCGCTTTGGAAGTCGGCCTTTGCGGTTACGGTGCATGAAGTTAATGATGTAATTTTACCCGTATTGGCGGCCTGGTACTCGGCGGCAGTTATAGTCTCAATGGTAGCGTTGTCAAAAAAAGCATACCCCATAACCGGTTTAGCAGCAGTTCCCAGCCCGAGTGTCAGTAAAAGGTTGTTGGTAAACAGATTTCCCCTCACGTATATGTTATACGTGGTCCAATATGCGTTTGAACTTATGTTGTGGAACTCGGTTATTATCATACCCGTATCGGTCTTAACCTGAATATAGGCACCGTCGGAGGAATTAGACAGCTGGGTGCGCAGCATAACACTTACCAGTTTATGTTCGTTTGCGGACAGCCCGCCGGACGAACTGGCAAAACTTTGTGCCTGCGGGTTAAGGTTACCAATCAGCAACGCATTGTTGCTGGCATTAACCGAGGTGTCGCTCTGAATCGGAGTCCTGCCCGGATTTGTTAGGTTGGCAGGGTAGTTACCGTTTGCTTTATTGGCTTCAAAATGCGCCGCATTAGTATTTATAACTCCGCTTTTAATCTGGTTCAACTGAGTAACATTGTCTGTGTCGTGTGTCCAGCTGGCCGGCAGCAGCGGATAACTTATACTATTGTTTTGGTTGTTGACAAAGTTAAAGTATCCGTTTGTAAAATTTTCGCTTGTTGAGTTAAACATATTCAATGTGCGGTTGTTTGTGTCACGGCTTGTGCCGTCTTTCATTTGTGTGTGGGATACCCGCTGGGTTGATACGGTGCTGAAAAACACATGACCGGTAGCCGTACTTACATCCGATGAGCCCAGCCAGAATTCCAGATTAACATTGCTGTCTGCAAATGGGTTTCCAACAACATAAAACACATATTCCGTCCAGCCGTTTGTAGCATTAACGGTTGAGGAGCCGGCTCTGATGCCGGTAAATTCAGAACTGAATGTCTGTTCATCATCGCTGCCGCTGACTTTGCCGCTAAGCTTGATTCCGGCAGCCGAGCCGGTTAGTTCGCCCGACTTAACAAATACGCTAAGGCGGTAAATTCCGTGTTGTTTAATTAAGATATCAGCAGATTTAACCCCAACTGTGGTGGGCATTCTGTTGTTTATTAACCATGCAAATTCGTGACCGGACCTGAAGTTTGTGCCGGGGCCGCTATAATCCGGAGTGCCGGCTGTATTTGAGGAATACGATGCTACGTTAATTACACCGTTGTATGCAGAATAAGCCGGGTTGCCGGCAAATTGGTGAGGTGGATTTGTAGTTATAGGCGTCCAGCCGGAACTGCCTGCTTTAAAGTCACCGTTTGTTACAAAACCGTCTTGTCCGGCCAGAACCGGTGCAGTGCGCAGGTCAACCTTGCTAAGTACGTTCGACTCGTTGGCCGCAGCAAAAGTGCTTTCGGAAATCTGAGCAATTCTTACAGCATCAAACATTGCAAAGCCCTGGCTGCCGGTGCCGCCTTTAATCCCAAGCCATAGCCCCAGGCTGAAGTTTTCGGCAGAGAAAGCGCTTGTAGCAATCATAAAGGTGTGGTTTACCCAGTTGGTGCCCGTATTCCGGGACTCCAGCCGGGCGGACACAAGGTCGTTAAAGGCGTTGCCCATAAGATAAACCGAAGCTCTGCCGCTGGCCGAAGTGCGCACCCAGACAGAGACCCTGTAATATGAGTTTGCACTTAAGGCTACGCTTGAGTTGGTGGTATAACCAAAAGAAACGGCAGCGGTTCCCGCATTAATCATAAGGCAGAAATTATCGGTTGTAACCGGCAGGTTGGCATGGTCGCTTGCCAGCAGACCGTATTCGGTATGTTTTGTGTCGAAAACCGACCTGGACATATCAACAACGCCATGCTTAAGATAATCCAGTGATGCCCCGGTGTTGCTTGCTGTCCAGTTGTTTGGGCTATACGGAAAGGTTGAGCTATAGCCGAAATTGGCAAAGTTATTGTTTGACAGTGCGCTTGTAATATCATTTTCATAAGCCGCAGAAACTATGTTTCTTTCGCTGTATTGATTGTAGCCCGCAAACTGAAACAAAACACCGTTTTGAAGCAGCGCGAAACAGAACACGAGAGCTACGCTTATTAATAAGTTTCTAACTAGTTTGGTTTTTGATTTAGTCATTCGGTAAAATAGTCCTTTTATGTCAAGTAATTAACTTTTATATTATAATACATATCTAGCCAATTTGCAAATCATTTTGGTATTAATAGTTTATTTTTAGAGAATATATCAATATGGAAGAGTCCCGGAAAACAACCTTTAAAACAGTTGCGCTTTCTTTGGGCGCAGGTATACTAATCGGTTTTGCAAACGGCTTTTTTGGAGGCGGCGGCGGAATGATTTGTGTGCCGCTGCTTCTTCTTATTGGCCTTTCCACAAAGCGCGCGCACGCAACGGCAATGCTGGTTATATTACCGGTTAGTATTGCCAGCGGAATTATTTATATAACAAAAGGATTTTTTGACCTAAATACAATGCTTTATGTGCTGGCCGGGTGCATTGCAGGCGGCATAATAGGGGCGGTTTTACTTAAAAAACTTAATGTGCTTGTTACCCAATACCTGTTTGCATTGGTAGTAATAGCAGCAGGAATTCGTATTGTGTTTTTTTAATTGGAGCGAAGCGACCAATAATTGAACGGAGTGAATTATGGAATGGTTATGGTTTATCTTAGCCGGGCTTGCCGGCGGGCTGCTTGGCGGAATGGGAATGGGCGGCGGGACTCTGTTGATACCTATTCTTACGTTAATGTTGGGTATCAGCCAGCATATGGCGCAGAGCACCAACCTGATTGTTTTTATACCGATGTGCATCATAGTGCTGTTTATTCATATTAAAAACAAGCTTATAGATTTTAAGGCATTTGCGCTGACTGTAATTCCTGCAATTGGAGTTGCTGTTGGTGCGGGGTTTTTGGCGGCGGATATTAATGAAAAAAATCTGAAGCTTTATTTCGGTATTTTTTTGCTGGTTGTAGGCGCTTCTCTTTTAATTGCTGCAATTATTAATTCAGCCGGGAAAAGCAAAAAACAAAAAACACTAAAAAATTACAAGAATATTTAAATAACCTATTGACAATAGCCGTAAATAATGGTAAACAAGGGTATCTTGAGAGAGGGGAGAAGTTTTATGATAGATAAAAATCTTTGTACTGCGTGCGGAGTCTGCCTAAGTGCCTGTCCGGTAAACGCAATCAGCTACGATAAAGACGGCAAAGCTCAAATTGACCCTAACATCTGTATTGAATGCGGAATATGTGTGGGGATGTGTCCGACAAACGCAATTGACATAAGCGATGTAGCAAAAAACAGAAAGTAACGGCATCTGCGCCAACGTCTGCTACCCCGGCAAGGCTAAACGCCTGCCACCCCTTCGCGAGCAAAGGGGAATTATTATAAAAGGAAACAAAAATCTTGGAAAAAGTTGCTCTTATTGAACTTGGAATTAATAATGTAAAACTTATTTTGGCTCATGCGGTTATGGAGCAATCTTTTGTTGTGTATGATGAGATTAGCGAGCCGCTGAAAATTGGCAGAGATTTAGAGCGGGACGGGTTTATAAAGCCCACTCAGATAGCCGAGGCCATAACCGTGCTCAAAATGTTTCGTAAGCTATGCGACAGTGAAGGAGTAACACGTACCACTGCGTACGCTACATATTCGGTTAGGGAGGCTAAAAATCAGCGCAGCTTTATTGAGGAGCTGGAAATGGTGTCGGGCTTTAAATTTAGAGTGCTTTCGCCGCAGGAAGAGGGTTCGGCAATTTACACGGGTGTTATAAACACGCTTGATGTGCCTAAGGCAGTTATAGTTTACATAGACGAAAACACCACTCAGTTGATTCAATACAGCCGGAGAAATATTTTGCAGCAGGAGATTATTCCGTTTGGAACGGGTACCCTAAGTGAGTTGTTTTTAGAAAATGGTTCAAACACAGAGGCGCAAAGCAAAATAATGACCGAGTTTTTTGCTAAGCAGCTTGCAGGTCTGTCTTGGCTGAAAACTATTGAAGACGAATTTAAGTTTGTTGGAGTAGGCAAAACGTTTGCCTCTTTGGGCAAATTAAGCCGGAAAGGCAAAAAATATCCGCTTGACCTGGCTAACAACTATAGGATGAACAGTGCGGATATAAACAATGTTTTTGGTGCCGTAAAAGCGCTTGAAATGGATAAAGAGACCAAGCTGAAAGGCACAAGCACTAATGCGTACGAACTGCTTGCGGGGCTCAGTATGGTATCGGCGTTTGTTAATAATTACAAAATGAATGAGCTGGTTATATCAGACTACGGCATGAGTACGGGTATGCTTTACAACTATGTAATTTCATCCACCAACGAAAAGCCTATCAGTGATTTGTTGGGGTATAGTTTAGAGACCATTAACACATTTTATCCAAGCCCAAGAAAAAACACCAGGCATATATACGAGCTGTGTTTAATTCTGTTCAGGCAGTTAAAGGTGTTGCACAAGCTCTCGCGCCATTATGTGCGTCCGCTTAAAATTGCGGCGTATATGTACGCGTGCGGGGCCCGGATTGGCTTTAACGGAAGCACAAAGGTGGCGTATTCGGTTGTGCTTAACTCGCAGATTTACGGTGCCAGCCACAGAGACATAGTTATTGGCGCGTTTATTGCTGCCAGTCAGAATGCCGATGACTTTAACCTTGGCGAATGGGTGAGATATAAAGACATTTTACTGGAAGAGGACCTGGACGCTTTACGTAAGCTTGCTGCAATTGTGCGGATAGCGTCAGGCCTAGACAGAACCCAGCACGCATACATAAAAGATATTGTTTGTGATGTGCTTGGTGACTCGGTTATTATGAAAACCATTACCGAGGCAGATGTAAGTTTTGAAATAAAATGCGCTGCAGCGGCCGCACACGACTTTAAACGAGCATACCGAAAGAATTTGGAACTGTTGTAAACTAAAAATTCCCCTCTATAAGAGGGGTGCCCCGTTAGGGGCGGGGTGTGGATAGCAAAGAAGTTGCTTATTAGTGGCTTCTTTTTCTTTATTTTTACTGCCAAAAATGATAGAATATAAAAAATTCCCCTCTACAAGAGGGGTGCCCCATTAGGGGCGGGGTGTGGATAGAAGATTGCCCGCGAAGCGGGGGAGGTGTGTGACTGATGAGTGACGAAGAAATAATCTCCAACTGGTATGCTGATGTTTATGACCAAACGGAAACACAAAGCTACGATGTTGATTTAATGCTTAAAATTCTTTCGGAAGGCGGAGTTAACAAACAAGTTTTAGAGGTAGCGTGCGGAAGCGGCCGGCTGCTTGTGCCGCTGGCCAAAGCGGGATTTAACGCAACGGGTATTGATTTCAGTGATGGTATGCTTGCACGAATTGGCCCAAAAGCAAAAGACTTAACAAATATTAGTTGGCGCAAGTGCGATGCTGTACATGAATCGTGGGGCAGTAATTTTGATGTTGTAATACTTGCCGGAAACCTGATGATTAATATTGAATCAGACATGAACCAGAAAGAGGCTCAAAAGCTTTTTATAACAAAAGCATACAATTCTCTTAAGCCGGGCGGTCATGTTTACCTTGACTTTGATTGCCCCGAAGACCCGTTTAAGTATTTTTATAATAGCGACATAAGCGTTAAAACACGGACAAGTGTAAGACACGCCGGCACAGACCGTATGGGCAACAGTGGAGAATACAAAACAATTAAGGCACATACAATGCAGACACCCGCACTGGCAATCAAACAAGAGTTTTAACTATAAATATGCAGGACGGGCGTGTTATTAAAAAAACACTGACAAATCATACGCATTTTGTCAGGCTGCAGCAGGTAACAGACTGGTTAGGCGAGGTTGGATTTGAAATTGAAAAGTTGTATGGAAATTACAGTCAAGACCCAGTTAGTGAAAATACCAACAGAGCAATAATCTACGCAAAGAAAATAAAAAAGGACAAAGACTAATGCCAAAACTACAGTTAGGAATTGACTTCGGGTCAAGTAATATTACAATGGTTCGTGCGGATAAAGGCATTGTTTTGCGTGAGGCGGCCGTTGTGGCAATAACCGGACAAAAGGCGGTGGAGTTTGGTAATGCCGCTAAAAAACTGGTTGGAAAAACCAAGGCAGGTACAGACATAATTGCTCCGATGCAGGAAGGTGTTTTGGTTAACGCCGAGGCGGGCAGTTTGCTGCTAAAAGCCTTTGTAAGAAGGTCGTGGGCAGAAGTTGCCCCAAGCAGAATTGACGCGGTTTTTAGTGTGCCGCTGGGCTCGGCCCCAGAGGAGCGCAATGCCTTGCAGGCCGCAAGTTATATGGCGGGCATCAGCACAGTCAGGTTTGTACCGTCTAGTTTGGCCGCGGCGCTTGGCGCGGATTTTAATCTTGAATCCGATAAAAGTGTAATAATAGCCAACCTGGGGGGCGGCATAACCGATATTGCGGTAATATCCGGCGGCATGGTAGTATCGGGCTGCAGCATAAGCGTTGGCGGCGGGCTTATGGATAGCATGACTGCCGAAATGCTGGCAAACACCAAAGGGCTGAAAGTAAGTACAATGAGTGCCGAGCGCATTAAAAAGGATATATCCAGCTTATACAAAAACGACATAAGTACCAGTATAGCAAGCGGCACAAAAATTTCCGCCGCCGAACTCAACGCCGCGGTGCAAGGATTTTGCCTAACAGTTATATCGGCAATTAAAAACGTGCTGGCTGAGGTTTCTGACGAGATTTTGGAAGAGTGCGTCAAATCGGGGCTCATTCTTTGCGGCGGCTCGGCTAAGATTAACGGCATAGAAAAGTTTTTCGGTTCACGGCTTGGCGTGCCGGCGGTTCTGGCGGCTGAGCCCGAACTGTGCGTAGCAATAGGCCTGCAAAAGCTCCTCAACAACCCAACGCTGCTGAAAAAAGTGATAGAGGAGAATTAAAGCAAATCCTGTCATTGCGAGCCTGGCTGGCGGAGACCAACAAACGAAGCAATCCTCTAGGTAGAAATAAAAGGGAAGTGAAAGCACAGAACAAAATTCCCCTCTACAAGAGGGGTGTCACACCAGTAGCCGGGGTGTGGAAAAGGAGATAGCACAATGAGCAACATAAAACTTTTTAACGACAAAAAAATCCGCACACATTGGGATGGCGCAAAAGAAGAGTGGTTCTTTAGTGTGGTGGATGTGGTGGGCATCTTAACTGAAAAAGGTTATGACGATGCCAGAAAATACTGGAAAGTATTAAAAATGCGTCTTAAAGACGAGGGCAGTGAACTGGTATCATTTTGTTACCAGTTGAAAATGGTCGCTTTTGACGGCAAGCTTAGAGAAACTGATACACTGGACACCAAGGGTGTTTTGCGCCTTATCCAGTCTATTCCTTCACCTCGGGCCGAGCCGTTTAAACTGTGGCTGGCGGAAGTGGGAAACGACCGGATAGACGAAATTTATGACCCTGAGAAAGCAATACAGCGCGCCCTAAACTTTTACCGCAAAAAGGGATATTCTGAAGATTGGATAAACCAACGGCTGAAAACCATTGAAATGCGTAAGGAACTAACCGACGAATGGAAGCGGGTTGGCATAAAAGACGGAGCAGAATACGCAATTTTAACAGATGAAATGACTAAAGCATGGACTGATATGACGACCCGGCAATATAAAGACCTTAAGGGGATAAGCAAAGAAAACCTACGGGACAATATGACTAACTTGGAGCTGGTGCTAAATCTGCTTGCGGAGCAGACCACAAAAGAAATAAGCATAACCGAGAATCCTGCAACATTTAATGAAAGCAAGAGTATTGCAAAGCGGGGAGGCTCGGTTGCAAAAGGAGCCCGAGAACTAGCCGAAAAAGAAATAAAACGCCCGATAATTACGGGTAAAAATGCAAAGGGAATTAACTATGAAAACAATTAAAACAATTGATTTATGGAGCATGGATTATAACGACGCTTTCGGCTTAGGGCTGTTTGTTTCGGCAATTATAGACGGATTTGACACGGGGGGGGGCAGCAACTCTATAACAGGATAAAGGTTTACAAGAATTCCAACATTGAGTATTATCAGGGCAATGCCTTAATAAACACATATGAAAACACCGTGCTGTTTTTAAATGACGACAGACCGGTGAGAATATATTTTTTGGGAGAGATTGACTTTGAGCGGGGGCTGAAAATGGCATTTTCAACAAAATGTCTGCCGGGGGATAAATCCATAAACGACCTGCTGATTGAAGGGAAAATGGCAATAGAAAAAACGGATTTACAACAGAAAAATAACTCTATTAAAAAGGAAGTGTTTTTTGCCAGCTGTGACAGAAGCGGGCTTTTGCAGGAAATGCTTGCCGGCAGCGAAACCGGCGACGGCAGCGGGAATAAGTATAAATATTTATCAAATGAAATTGTTTTTGATAAAGATTTTGAGCTTACAATAAAGGGAGATTTGGGAGATTTTGAAATAGATATTCCTCACAAGGGCAACTATGTTCAACGGGGCAGCAGATGGATTCTCCTGCAAAAACATGGAGATTTTTAATAGGTTTTGCCGAAAGCGGGGTTTGGGGTAAACCCTGCTTTGTTTTTGTGTTGAGTTTTGGTATGCTAACTAATAATTCCCCTCTATAAGAGGGGTGCCACGGAGTGGCGGGGTGTGGAAAAGGGCTTGAGTCCATCTTTCGTTTGGCTACCCCGTCTTCGTTCGTCCTTCGGACTCCGAATCCACCCCTTCGCAAAAGGGGAATTTGTTCGGGATAGTCTCTGCAAGGGAATTATTGGAGGAACATATTGGCGCGTAAAATTGTAATTACAAGCGGTAAGGGCGGGGTGGGCAAGACCACCGTTTGCGCTAATCTTGGTGCGCAACTGGCTATGATGGGATTCCGGGTGGTGTTGCTGGATGTAGACATTGGCCTTAACAACCTGGATGTGGTGGCAGGTATTGAAAACCGCATTGTATACGATATTGTGGATGTTATTGAAAACAAATGCCGCCCCAGGCAGGCATTGGTGCAATATGACGGGATTCCCAGCCTTTACATATTGCCAAGCGCACATAGTTACAATGTAGGCAAAGTCACCGGCGAAAACATAAAGCAAGTAATTGCTAATCTCGGCGTAACCTTTGATTACATATTAATAGATTGTCCGGCGGGCATAGAACTCGGTTTTCACCGTGCGGTGTTTGGCGCAAGCGAGGCAATTGTGGTAACCACGCCGCATATCTCGGCAATTCGTGACGCAGATAAAGTTGTTTCAATCTTAAACAGCTATAACATGACCGGCATTAATCTGATAGTAAACCGTGTGCGGGGTGACCTGATTGCGGGCGGTGAGATGATTGATGCGGCAAGCATAAGTGAAATGCTGAGGTTAAAACTTATAGGCGTTATTCCGGACGATGACGGCATTGCCCGGTTTTCTAGCCTTGGAGGCGCGGTTACCGCAAGAGAAGCTAAAGTTAATCAGGCTTACGCGGTGCTTGCTCATAATTTAGCAAACGGAACAGATTTTGTTTTTGATTGCACCGAGCAATACAGGGGGATATGGGGGAATATTAAGCGCAGCTTAAAAAGGAGATTAAACTGATGGAATACGGAACTCCGAACAGCGTGGGTATGGCTAGGCTGAAGCAGGTGCTGATTAACGATAAGCATTTTAACCCCGAGCGGCTGAACGCAATTTTAAGCAATGATGCGCATAAACTGTTAAACAACTATTTTGAGTTAGCCCCTGAGCAGGTGGCGGCAGATATTGCCTTTGACGAGCACGGGAACTATATTATACGAATAAAAGCCGTTAGCAACAGGGTAAAGATTATGGGGATTTTACCCTAGCAGGTAACAGGGAACAGGTAACAACTGTTGGTCGCTAGCGCTCCAAATTATAAATTGGAACGGAGTGACCCATCGTTGTTACTTGTTACCTGTTCCTTGTTCCTTAGTGAATAATTGCGGAGCTGACTTCATTATAATAAGCATGAAATTTAGCATTCACCCCCTCTTCATCCTCATAGTCCTAATTGCAGCCCTGTCGGGCTGGTTTTGGCTTATGCTAAGCTATGTGGTTGTGCTTATTTTGCATGAGCTGGCGCACTGGCTGGTTGCCCGCCGGCTGGGGTACAGGCTTAACAAGCTTACTCTTATGCCGTATGGAGCGGGAATAAGCGGCAGTGCGGAGGGTATGCTTACCAACCATGAAATTCTGGTTGCCGTTGCAGGCCCTGCGTTTAACTTGCTGCTGGGCATGCTTACCGTTGCACTGTGGTGGATATACCCAACCACATACTACTATCTGGAATACTTTGCTATAGCAAATTTTGTAACGGCCGCAATTAATCTTTTGCCCGTATTTCCGCTGGATGGCGGGCGTGTGGCTCTTAGCCTGCTAGGCAAAAAGTTACCGCGTAAAAAAGTTTTACGAATACTTAAGATGGTTGGAATTGTCATCTCGGTTTGCCTGATTGCGGCATTTACAGCCAGCACATTTTTTGCGGCAAATTATAGTTTTTTATTGCTGGGGCTGTTTGTTTTAATATCTGTGATATTTGAAACTCCGGCAAGCTACTATACACATAATCTGTTTAGGCTCAAAAAACAAAAGAGTTTAAAAAGTGGCATTGCAGTGCGGCAGATTGCGGTAAGCGGGCAAACCCCGGTTTACAAACTGCTGCGCCATATAAACAACTACTCATTAACCGGTTTTATAATTTACAGTTCAGATAATAAAGTTGTTGGTTTACTAAACGAGTTTGAGCTGCAGAGTCTATCTGAAACTGCTGACCTTAGTTTGCCGCTTCAGCACTATTTTAGTTGCGGCAGACTATTGGAATATGGTAAGATTGAAAGCAGATGATCCGGCAAGAGGAGTTGTTTCATGAAAACTAAAGTTTTTGGACCGCCGTGTGCAGTGCTTAATATATCCCGCCTTGGCTACAATTATGTAAAGGCGTTTTATAATGCAGCGGACAGCACGATAGAACGCATGAAGCTGTTTTTAATGAACCATCCGAATGTTATGTATGCGCTTACCACAAAGGGGTGGTCCAACTTTTGCGTGTCTATAATTTATAAGGACAACTTAGAACTTAAAACCGTGCTGCATAATATAAACAGATTGCTGCTGCTGACAGATGAGATTAAAATTATTTGCCAGTCGGTAAGTATTTTGTTTTGGAACAAACGGCCGTTTGAAAACACCTGTGAGCCGCTGAGTATTGTTGACCCGGTTGTTACTCCAACCGAGTTAAGCGTGTTAGAACTGGATTACCTCAAGCTGATTACAATAAACGGCGGTTTTTCACCTCAGGAAGTTGCGCAAATGCTGAATACAAGCGAGAGCAATGTAAATAAACTTGAGCAGGAGTTAACAGGGCGCGGAATCATAGTTGGGTACAGGGAGCGGGTTAATTTCCCCGGGCATTATTTTAAAGTGTTTGTAAACACCCAAACAGCAAAAACCGCTACAGCAGAAACAGAGTTACGCACATACTTAACTGCAAGCCCAAACTGCATATACACCTGTGAGAGTATATCTAAATACGATTTTGAGTTTGAGTATCTGGCCGAGAGTTTGAGTGATGCACAAAAGTTGGTGTCGGGGTTTTCTGACTGTCAGTTTATATATGATATGGATTATTTTGTGTCCGACCAGCTGCCGGTAAGCAAAACAGCAAACCTGAATGAGATAAAAGAATCCTTAATTAACGCAAGCGGAAGCGTAATTGACCTAAAAAACAGCAAATTGTGGTATGCAACCGAGTTGAGTGCCGAAGCTTATATGGGGGTTGATGATGAACCAATTTATGCAGCTAAGATGAAAAATGCAAACCAGGCTGCTTACAAGCTTGCAACCGACTACGTAAATGTTAATTACCCCAATAAAAAATTTCAGGTTTGCGATATCGGCTGCGGCAACGGTAAGCAGGGGTTGGCATTTAATCAATTGCTTGGTGCAGACAAAATTGAAGCATATTTTCCGATTGATATACAGATGACTGAAATTAACCGGGCTACGCATGAACATAAAGATATGCACTACGCCATAAAGCCGATTGTGATAGATATAGAAAAGATGTATACCAGATTGCCATTAAGAAATGTTAAAGACCGGCAGCAGATTTATATCTTTTTTGGCGGCACATACGGCAACTTTAAAAACGCTAAGATTAATGCCGAGCTTAAAAAACTGGTAGCGGGCAGTGATAATCTTGTTGTAATAACAATGCCTGTTTACCAAGGGAAATTAGACGAGGCTGCTGTGGTGAGGGCATATACAAGCATGGTGCTGGAAGATATGTGCTTTGGTCCGTTTGCGCATTTCGGATTTGCTAAATCTGATTTTGAACCAAACCCTGATGATACTAAGTTGATTATACGGCCAATGATTAAAAACGACTGCAATATTTGCACCTTTAAGTTAAAAAACAAGGTAATCACATTGGGCAAATCGTTTGAGGCAGGCGCGGTGTTTGAGGTGGTCTGCAGCTGGAAGCCAAGCCTCCAGCGGTTTAAGCAAGCGCTTGAACAGAATTTTGATGTTAAATTCTTTGATAAAAGCGGTGAAATGGCAATTGCGGTTGTGGGTGAGAAGAGATAAGTGCAGTACTGTCTCATTGCGAGTTAAGAAAGAAATAAAAACAAAAGAGAGTGCAAATGATAACAACAATTTCAAACGAACCGGTAATAACTGCATATAAAAACCTGTTTGTCAGTGCCGGAATAAGTGCCGAAGCGGATATGCTATCCGGTGTTTTGTCGGATGACCAGAAAGAAGCCTTAGCAAAAGCGCAGTTTACTGCTCAGGACTTAAGCAGTTTAGCCAATGCTGTTTTTAGCTATCCTGACTATCTGCCGCTTCTGGGCAATTTTCTTAATGTGTTTTTAGGTGTTAAGCAATACAGCGCTATTTTTGGGTTTTTTCACAAAGCCTTTATTTCGCGTATCGGAACTCTTGCATATGTAAGTAAAAACGCATCGCAGTTTGATATGGCAGAGCGCACATTTGACCGGTTTATTGAAGCAGTGCGTGCTTGTAATATCGACGCCGTGCTGTATGAAACCATGCTTTTTGCCGTATTGGATATGGATAGCAAAGAAACTGTCAGCAAATGGAAGCGCCCTGCCTATGGCTACCTTACGGACCTGGCACACTCCAACGAGCGTGAGTTTATAAAAAAGATAACAAGCGGATTTAAAGCGTATGGTGCCGGAGCGTTTGGTTTTGCTTATGAACGCAACATAGAAGGCGTAACCGAGGTTTTAACCGAAAACTATTTAACCAATCCGGAGTTTAAGACCCGTGATGTCTGGAATCTCTTAAACAAACGGCCCAAAGCTGTAGTGGAGTATCTTAATAAAAAGCTAAGTGCTAACGACGGGGAAAAGAAAGACATAGTTGATATGCTTATCGGCTTTAAATTGCAGCCGGAGGTTGCAGGTATATTATCCGGTATTTATCACAAAGAAAAGAATCAGGCAATTAAAAAAGCTATAATTGAGCATATTGACATTCCGGCAGAGATTAAGCCCGCAGCCGAACATCTGCTGACGGCAAATGCCGAGCGGTTAATTAAAAACCCCGTTCAAAGCTTTTTGGGGCTGAATTACGATGCGTATCCGGGTTTAACATATGCCGGCGGCAAAGACGCACCATTAAGCGTGAGCGCCTATATTCTGGACAGTTACGCGGGTTTAGCCGGAAGCCGGGCATACATGGAAACGGCACATTTCAAAAAAGCGTTTAATGAGGCCAGCCTTGATGCTTTTTGTAAGTTTGCGTATGAACGGATTCTTACAGTTGGTTTTGGCGTATCCAACGAGTGGGCAATGCTGCTAATAATTCAAAACACCTCGGAGCAGCAGATAAAATTGATTTTATCCGAACTGGTTGAGCTTTACGATGAAAGCCTTAGTGACGGAGTGGCGGTGTTTATTTCGTTGATTGCCTTGATAAGGCCGGAACTGGTAAGCGGTCTGCCGTTAATATTTGCTAAGAATAATGAACAAAACAAAACCCTTAATGCGGTTTTGGTAAGAGCAATGGAGAATTGCGGTAAATATACTCATGCCGCGGTTGAGGCCTTTAAGGACGGGCTGCTGCCGGAGTTTGTTTTAAACGGGAACCTTGCCTACGAAATTGAAACGCTTGGCGGCACAATTGAGTTAAGGATTAATGAGGACACAAGTATAGAGACGGTGTTTCCCGCCGGCCTTTCGGAAAACGAATTGGACACAAAGACCAAACAACAGATTGAATATGCAAAGCAGGTGATGCACGCACAGCTGGTTAAGCAGCTGAACAAACTGTACTCGGCATATGAAACGGGGAAAATGCAGAATTTAAAAGAATTTGAAGCTGATTTAAAAAACCCGCTGTTTGTGTTTTTTGCCGAACGGTTGTTATGGGGCAGATATAAAGACGGAAAACTAATTGCCATATTCAAGCTTGACGGGGCAAAAACAACAACTGTTGTAATACGTGAAAGCGCAAAAGACGAAAACTGCAGCATATGTGTTTTGCACCCTGCCGAATATGAAGGCAGTGAATATTTAAGCAACAATATAAAGCAGCCTACTGCTTTCAACCAGTTGAACAGAGAAGTGTTTTATAAGGAGAATTTTAAGCCGCAGGGCTCGGTTGTACTAAAGTTTAACGGGCTTTTTGTGCAAGGAGAAAGTTTTGTTGCGCGTATCTTAAACTTTGGCTGGGAAGCCGGCAGCAGAACCAAAGAGGGGCTTGTTTTGAGTTTCGTGCGTAAAAACCATGAATTAGGAATTGCGGCGGAAATCAGCATTTCACCTGTCAGTCTGGATGCTGGTACGCAAACGGCTGTTTTGGGTGAGCTTAGATTTTACAAAATTAACGAGTTAAGCAAGCATGACGAGCTTAACGATCGGACCAGAAGCCTTAGCCTAATTGGTGTGCCGGACAGGTTTTTCAGCAATGTGCTGTACGAGCTGGTTGCCGGTGCAAAGAAGTAAATTTATTGCTTTCCGCGCTCTAAATATGCCATAAAGGTTTCTATTGCGTGGCGGCTGGCTTCTTTCAGCCTGCGGGCAAGTTCTATGCTTTCCAGCTCTGCCAGCGGATATTTTGTTAAGGCTTTAGTCATTTCCAGCACTCCGTTAAAGCAGCTATGGATTATTGTTTCTGCTTGTTTTTCGCTGTTGGAGTCTAATATTAATTTGGTGTTTACGTCTGCCCATAAACCGGCTTTTTTCAGCAGGTTGTTGTCTTTTGGCTGCTCGCCGCAATCGCGGCTTAATCGCTCTGCACTGCGCAAAACGTCGTTGTATTCGGCCCGTAATGAGTTAATATCATCAATCAGCGCAAAGCTTTTGGCTTTTGGCCGTACATACTCCGATGTTTTCAGCCCTGACTGGGCTGTTTGGTAAACTGCGTCCAGCAAGCCGCAGTTTTGGTCTTTGTCCATAGTTGTACCTCCTATAAATTCCCCTCTATAAGAGGGGTGGCACGAAGTGCCGGGGGTTGTGATGATTAACGAGACACAACCCTCCCCGCCTGTGGCGGTACTCCCTTAGCTTAAGGGAGAATTTTATTGTTTGCTCCAGCCTATGTCATATTTTATGTGTATTTGCCATTAATATCCCTAAAGATTATTGACTTTTGGTTTAAACTATGGTATCCTACGCAGGTTAACGACTGGACAAGGCATACAAGTTCCTGTATAGGGCGCCTGAACCATCGAATATGTAGAGAGGAGGAAAACTATGTACGCTATTGTTTCTACCGGCGGCAAGCAATATAAAGTTGCTGAGATGGACTTGATTATTGTAGAAAAACTGGACGCAGAAGTTGGCGCAACTGTAAAACTGGACGTGCTTATGCTGAACGGCAAAGTGGGTACACCATTGGTTGCGGGAGCTGCTGTTACCGCTAAGGTAATTGAGCACGGCAAAGGTGACAAGTTGTATATACGCACATACAAAAAAATGAACGGACACCACAGAGCAGCCGGCCACAGACAGCCGTATACGAAGCTTGAAATTATATCTATAAAGTAAAAACAAATATCAGTTGATAAAGGATGAATTTATGGAAATAGTAAGCAGAGGATGTGAGCCGAGTTGGGACAAAAAGAAGGAAGCAACTTGCAGGAGATGCAATTCGGTATTAAAATACGGTAAACTTGACATAGAGGGTGAATACTACCCATTTCACATAAAATGCCCCGTATGCTCCACAACGGTTGTTTTACTTGGAGTTAGTAAAGACGAGTTTTAAGGTATTAACTAAATGACAAAGATAATTATAACAAAGAAACAAAACCAATACTTATCTATCGAATGCGACGGGCACACCGGTTACGGGGCAGAAGGCGAGGACATTGTTTGTGCAGCTGCAAGCAGCATTGTGCAAACTGCGGCACTCGGATTGCTTCAGGTAGCCAAATTGAAGCCCGAAATAAAGCAGGAAGATAAAAAAGGATTTTTCAGTTTAAAATTAGACGCCGATTCTGAGCCGGGCAAAATGCGTGACGGGCAGGTAATATTTGCCACCATGCTTTGCGGGCTGCAGGATTTGGCGGATACATACTCAGACTATATTGAATTGGAGGTTAAGGATGTTTATTAATATTCAGCTGTTTGCCCACAAAAAGGGCTTAGGAAGCAGCAGAAACAACCGTGACAGCGAGAGCAAGCGGCTTGGCGTAAAGGTAAGTGACGGGCAGAGTATTCAGGCAGGCGGTATTATTGTGCGCCAGCGCGGTACTCCTGTTAATGCGGGCGCAAACGCAGGCGTAGGCAGAGACCACACCATTTATGCTACCGCTACCGGAACGGTTAAGTTTACGCGCGGCAAAGACAACAAGAAATACGCAAGCGTAATAACAGACAACAAAAAAAGCGCATAGCGCTTTTTTTAATGAACAGGTAACAGGTAACAGTGAACAATGGCGGGTCGCTTACGCTCCAAATGTATACTGTCATTGCGAGCCTTGCCTGCGGAGACGGGCAAGCGAAGCAATCCCCTAGATAGAAGTGCTAAAATTCTCCTTTATCTTAAAGGGGAATCTTTTGCTGTAAAACTTTTTAAATTATTTTACATTTAAGTATTGACAAATGCGCTGGGGGGGGGGTATAATAGGTATGATTATAAAAACAAAGAGGACAGAAAAATGAAACTAGCTAAATTAAATTTCAATGACGCTGAAGCATCGGTATCACTGCTAACAAAAAGCGGTAACGCTTATTCTATTGTAGAACAGCCGGACGGAAAGAGTCACAGCATAACTGACGCACGAAGCGGAAAGTCTAGAATGGCCGACGGAACCTACATTCTTGGGGGCAGATTATACTTTGCAACCGGCCCTTCCGAAACCAGTGTATCTTCGACGATAGTAGGCATATTTGACGTTGATATGTATTCGCAATTTGTAAGATTGCACGAGCAAGGCAAACTAAAAGAGTTTGCGGAGTTTTTTATCCCCAGCGCATTTGATTTAGACCACAGGATAACAACTTTCAATCGTTCGCATACAAGATAGGTAAAATAAATTTGAATTGGAAACCGCTGATTTTTTAGCGGTTTTATTTTTGTTTGTGTTATAATGGATATATGCAAATAACCACTACTGGCAATTTGGTCGTCATATCAAACCCAACAAACTTTAATGCCCGCAGTTGCCTTAAAAGCGGGCAAGCTTTTCGTTTTAACGAAACGGCGGAGTATTGCGAGGTTTGGGCTGGCAAGGAATACGCTAAAGTTTTTGACAATGCAAAAGACAAGGTTATAATTGAGTGTACAAATCCAAAATTCTTTGTTAATTACTTTGACTTAAGCACAGATTATGGTAATATAATTGCAGGATTTGGCGGGTATCCCGCCCTGCAGGAGGTACTTAGTTACAGCAATGGGGTGCGCCTGTTAAATCAGGACCTGCCGGAAGTGATTGTTGGATTTATAATATCCGCCAACAACAACATTCCAAGAATCCGAAAGAGTGTAGAGAATATCTGCAACAAACTAGCGGAGCAAAATTCCCCTCTTGAGAGGGGTGGACGCGTAGCGGACGGGGTGTGTTTCCCCACCCTACAAACCCTTGCAGGCGCAGACGAGCAGTTTTTCAAGTCAGCAGGGCTTGGCTACAGAGCACCATATATGGTGAAAGCAATTAAGCAATTAGCCGAAACCGATATACTGGAGCAGCTGCCGAAGTTAAGCACTCCACAGGCTCGCAAGCTGCTGATGACCTTACCAGGAGTCGGACCAAAAGTTGCAGATTGCATACTGATATTCGGGCTTGGGCGGCGGGACAGATTTCCGGTAGACACCTGGATAGAAAAGGTGTATTACAAATTCTTTGGAACGGAGAAATTGCCGCGGGAAAAGATAGCCGATAAACTAAGCAGGCAATTCGGAGATAAATCGGCATATATCCAGCAATACTTGTTTTACTGGATACGGGAGAGTAAAAATTCCCCTTTAAGATAAAGGGGTGCCACGAAGTGGCGGGGTATGTGAGAAAGTTTTGCGCCACCTTCGGTGTCGGCTACCCCGTCTTGCTTTGCCTAGCGGCTCGCAATCCACCCCTTCAATAAAGGGGAATTCTGGCGAAAGACTCCTGCTTGGAGCGCAAGCGACCAAAAATTTATATTTAGTATTTTATAATTTATAATTGGAGGAATTATGGAAGACAGAAAAAACATTGCGTTGTTTATTGATATTGACAATGCCAAAATCTCGTTGGAGGTTTTTAACTCAATACTTGATAAACTGGTTGAGCTAGGCGACATTATTTACGTAAAGGTATATGGCTTTAACGAGCGTAAGCACATTAAGTTTGGCGAAGTTATTGAAGAAAACGGCTTTGACAGCGCACCTACAATGCGTTTTAAAAAGCGCAGCAAAAGTCAACTTGATATGCGTGTAATAATAGATAGTATGCGTGCCTACTTCACGTGGCCGCATATAAACAGTTTTTGCTTTGTGGTAGGTGAGGGCGACATGGTTTCGCTTCTTAGTTTTCTGCGTGCGGGCGGCAAGGGTTTAATCACGGTTGAAACAAACAATCCGGACGGAAACGACCATATGTATTCAGATAAAATTGTGCTGGACGTGGACTATGCCCGGCCAAGCCGGATCAGCAAAAAGGATTTAAGCAGCAAGCTTAAAGATATTTCCAGCAGGTCGGCTTCGTTAAACGAGGACGATGACAATTACATTGAACAGCGTGCTCAGATTATAGCCGAAATTGAGGAAATACTAAGCTCAAGGGATGAAGGCGCAGATGCCGAAGAAGACGATATGTTTGAATCCTTACAGAGCCTGCTGGATATACTGAAAAGTTCTGAATAGGTTTTTTACAAAAGCTATTGCTATTTGACCCGGCATATAGTATCATATATGTGAGAAAAACTAAAGGAGGGCATATGTATGTGGGAAGAAATTGTTACGCTCTTTACCGAGATTGATATTTTGCCTGCAGTACTTTTACTGCTGGGTCTTGCGTTATGTATAATTGAAATGTGTATGCCCGGCTTTGGCGTGTTTGGAATATCCGGCGCAATCAGCATTGTGGGCGGACTTATTGCTTTAATCGCGTACGGAAACTCTGTGACCCAGTTCTTTATTATGTTGTTTATAATTCTGGTAATACTGGCAATTATGTTTTTAATTGCAATATACTCGGCCAAAAGGGGTTTGCTCAGCAAAACGCCGCTGATTACAAGCGGTACGGCGGTCAGTGCCGATTACGGCAGTCCGGAAAAAAACTTTGGTAAACTTCTGGGCAAGGAAGGGGTGCTGAGTAAAGATTGCAAGCCTGTGGGCAGAGTTATGATTGCTGACTTGGAATATGAAGTAACAACCAAAACGGCCTTTTTAATTAAAGGTACGCGTGTTCAGGTAATTGAGGTTGAAGGGGCCACAATAACGGTTAAGGCAATATAGGAGAAAAGAATTATGATGAATGTAATCTCAATGCTTCTGGCTGACGGTGACCGCTTTCCATGGGAATGGATAGTGGCGCTTTGTGTGGTTGTTGTGGCGGCAGCGGTGTTTTTTGGAATGGTGCCAACAAAGCTGTGGTTCCGTTCGCTGGTATCGGGCGCGCATATTTCCATGATTCGTCTGCTTGGTATGAAGCTGAGAAAAATTAAAGTTGAAATGATTGTAAACGCGTATATCAGCAGTAAGAAAGCGGGCATACGTATTCCGGTGGACGAACTTGAAACGCATTACATGGCGGGCGGAGACGTTATTAAGGTTGTAGACGCTTTAATTGCGGCGCACAGTGCAAAAATATCGCTTACTACCCAGGATGCTAAGGCCATTGACCTTGCCGGCCGTGATGTTTTGGATGCGGTGCGCTCTAGTGTAAACCCGCGTATTATTGAAACGCCGGTGGTTTCGGCTATTACAAAAGACGGTATTGAATTACGGGTTAAGGCGCGTGTTACCGTTAAGGCAAACATTGCTAAGCTTGTTGGTGGTGCGGGGCAGGATACTATTGTAGCCCGTGTTGGTGAAGGTATTATTACCACATTGGGCTCGTCCAGTACGCATAAGGAAATTTTACGTGACCCTAATCTTATTTCAAAGGTTGTGCTTGAAAAGGGTCTTGACGAAGGCACTGCTTTCGAAATTTTGTCTATAGACATTGCCGATATTGACATTGGCAGAAACGTTGGAGCGCAGCTGCTTATTGATCAGGCAGAGGCAGATATGCACATTGCTCAGGCAAAAGCGGAAGAGCGCCGTGCAATGGCAATTGCGTACGAGCACGAAATGCGTGCGCGCACGCAGGAGATGAAAGCGCAGGTTGTAGCAGCTGAGGCTGCGGTGCCAAAGGCTATGGCCGATGCGTTTATTAAAGGCAACCTTGGTATTATGGACTATTATAAAATGCAAAACGTTCAGGCAGATACAACTATGCGCAGCAGTTTTGCGGGCGGCAATAAAAACAGGCTTCTTGCCGACAACATTGACGGCGACTCAAGAGGGAACAAGTAATGACTCCAACCGAATGGATTTTTATTGGTGTAGGACTCCTGCTTATAGGTGTTGTTGTGCTTTTAGTACTTGCTGACCGGAAAAAACGTGCTAAGTGGGCAGATGAAAAGGCAAAAAAAGACGGCACTAAACCGGTTGAGATTAATGAAGAGAAAAAACCTGCCTCAAAAACCAGAAGGTCAGCTAAACGGGCAGAGGTAAAAGAGGGAAAATCGGTTCGTTCAAGCGAAAAAGGCAGTGATGAAGATTGGCTGACCAAGACTTATTCCTCAGGGAATACCAGTATGGCGGCACTCCTTAAGCAGGAAGCCGAAGCAATAAAAAGCGAAGCTACCAGCAGGGAAGATTTTAACAGGGCAAACAGCAGCCAAGCCATATACGGTCAGCGCGGCGGTTATGAGCGAAGCCAGCGTTTAAGGTCTGAGAATATGTGGAACTCGGAAATATTTAACAGCGAGATTACAGGCTCAAGAAATCAGACAAGCCAGGAAGGCGGTATGGGCGGGCGCGCAACCCAGAGTACGGCTAAGGAAAACCCGAATTATAACAAAACAACTGCCAACAAATCGTTAAGCGAGCAGATAAACGAGCTGACCCCCGAAATGAAAGCGCTTTTGTTTGCGGATGTACTTAAACCTAAAAATGAAGAATAAAAAGCCGCCTGCGGGCGGTTTTTAAATGATATTTGATAATTGCTCAGCATAAACTAGTACTGCTGAGGTGAGTTTATGCTGGGGTTCTGGTCTGAAATTACAGGCGCTGTCAGGCTGCCAAGCGAGATAGATGTAAAAGGCTTTAAATTTATTAATCTTGGCAACCGTGCGCTTTTTGTACACGGAAAAACCAAGGTCTTTTCGTATTCTGCAGTTAAAATAGTGTTGTCTGCAGGCCGGACAAAACTATATGTATACGGAAAAAATTTAATAATTTCACATTTGTCCGGTACAGATATTTCAATAACCGGAGAAATTCTTTGCGTGGCGCAGCGTGAGGTGGCGTTTGATTAAGCTATCGGTTAAAGGTGCTAATCTGGATGCTTTTTTAAACCGGGCAGCAGCCGCCGGATTTGAGCTGCATAACTGTGTCAGGCTTGACCATATCAGCATGGTTTTCTCTGTAGAGTTTGGCAACTATAGGAAGTTGGTTGCGCTTTTTCGTGGTTCGTGCTATACTTTAACCGTAATTAAGCTCCCGCTTCAAATTGTTGTATTAAATTACCTGAAGGCTCACATAGGTGTGCCGGTTGGGCTGGGGCTGGCGTGTGCTGCGGTTATGGTGTTGTCGTTGTTTGTCTGGCGGCTTGATATTACCGGGCTTGAAAACCTGAGCGAGAGAGAGTTAAGAGTCCAGCTTGCAAAAGCGGGGCTGTACTCCGGGGCTTTTTTGCCGGGCATTAATCCGGATGAAATTGAACTAAAAATTAAAATGCAGATAAACGAAATAAGCACCGTCAGTGTTTCGTTCCGCGGCTCAACTGCTGTCGTAAATCTGCTGGAGAAAGTACGGCTTCCGATTGTGCAGGAGGATATAAGCAAACCGGTTGTGGCATCGGCTGACGGGCTGATAACCCATATTTTAGTGCTTGAAGGTACGCCAATGGTAAGAGTAGGCGACAGTGTGCGGGCCGGGCAGACTTTAATTGCGCCCTATACCACGGATATAAACGGAACAGTTATTCCAACCGGAGCAAGGGGTGAGATTACGGCGCAGACCTGGTATACATACTCTACAAGCTTTACAGAGCGCCGGAAAGTGTATGTGCGGACCGGCAGAAATGTAGTACAAGCTGTAGCCGGCATATTCGGTAAAGAAGTTGTGTTGCGTATGCCCGATAATCCGTTTGCTGACTTTGAAACAGAAACCAGAACGATTTATGCTTTCGGCAACAACTTTTTTCCGGCAAAAATCACTTATACGTACTTTTATGAAACTAAGCCTGAGGTAATTGAGCTCAACCCCGAAAAGACCGCAGAAATATATAAGTACGAAGCTAAACTCATGGCTTTGGAGCAGGTGCCCGTAAATCAGCCGGTGCTTGAAGAGCGGTTCAGCGTAAAGCAGGTGGAAAACACATTTTATGTAACAGTTTACTTAAAAACCAGTCAAACAATAAGCATCCGAGGTAGTTAATGAAACTATATTTCACAAATGAAACCAAATACAAGATTCCGCCTGAAGAGGTGTTTGTTAATATTGCCGGTTTAGTTTTAAAGTCGGCCGGCCAGCCGGTTAAAGGTATTGTTGCGGGGCTTAGCTTGGTTGCTGAGGACAAGATTAAAAAACTGAACAAAGAACACCGGAACAACAATAAACCGACCGATGTGCTTGCGTTTAGAAGCATAGGTGCATGGAAAGGTAAGAAAATTAACAAGGCAAATTACTATTTAGATTATGACCCGGCCGCAAAATTAATAGAAATAGGGCAGGTTTTTATTTGTGTGGAAATAGCCAAAGCACAGGCTAGTGAATACAAACATAGCTTAAACCAAGAGTTGGCCGAGTTGTTTGTGCACGGGCTGCTGCATTTGCTTGGATATGACCACGAAACCGGGGCTGAGGCAGATGAAATGCGCGAACTGGAACAAAAGATATGTAAGGGGTTGGCGCTATGAGTTTTAAATCGGGTTTTGCAGCAGTAATCGGTAAGCCGAATGCAGGCAAAAGCACACTTATTAACGCGCTTGTAGGCAAAAAGGTTTCAATAGTTTCGCCCAAGCCGCAAACCACAAGAAACAAAATTCTGGGTGTGCTGAATCATAAAGATTATCAGGTAGTGTTTTGCGATACGCCGGGCATACACTCCGGCGCAAACCAGTTGGACAAATTCATGCAGAAAAGCGTGGACTCTGCGGTGAAAGATGTGGATGTTATTCTGCTGCTCTTAGACGGAACAAAATTAATATCAGAGCCGGATATTGCTTTAATTAACAAATACTCGGCATCTGCCGCGCCGCTGTATGTGGTTGTAACCAAGCTGGATATTGCCGCACCGGAAAAATTGTTTGCAGAGTTAAACAAACTGAACGATATTAAGGGCATAGAGGAAATATTTTGTGTGTCTGCAGAGAAAGGCAAAAATCTGGATAAGCTGCTGGCAGCAATCCTAGGCAAATTTACAGACACAACCAGATACTTTGATGAAAATCAGCATACCGATAAAGATTTGAAATTTACGGTTTCGGAATTAGTGCGCGAAAAGCTGCTATGGAAGCTGGAAAAGGAAATACCGCATGGAGCAGGTGTCAGCGTGGACGTGCTTGAAGAAAAAGCAAAGACAATAAATGTTGAGGCCACCATATTTTGCGAAAAGGAAAGTCATAAGCCTATTATAGTAGGCAAGGGCGGAAGCAAAATAAAAGAGGTTGGTATGGCAAGCCGGCTGGCAATAGAAAAAATGACGGGCAAAAGGGTTTGTCTTACGCTCTTTGTAAAAGTAGTGCCAAACTGGCGCAGCAAAACCGGCACACTAAAAGACTTGGGTTATGAATAGATACTTTCATATATGAACAATCTAACCTTAAACAATAGGGGAGGAAAATTATGAAAAAAGAACAGGATTTGACAACCATTTTATTATGGAACGATTTTACAAAAACAGGTAAAATAATAAAATATTTAAAATACCGAAGGTTTAAAGATTATTTAATAAAGGCAGAAAATGAGCGAGCAAAAGATATCGGGGTTGGTGCTGCGCGCAATCAACTACGGGGATAGAGATAAAATATTGACTGTTATTTGCCCGGAGCTGGGCAAAATCAGCCTGATTATGCGCGGAGTACGAGCCGAAAAGGCCAAAATGAAGTTTGCGGCGGGTGTATTCTGCTTTGCCGAATACTGTCTTGCAAAAACAGGTGATATGTGGCTGGTAACCGGCGCTAATGAAATAGAAAGTTTTTATGCAATAAGCCAAAGTGCCGAAAAATTGAAATATGCTTCTGCCGTGGTTGAGCTGGCCGACAAGGCAAGCGTTTTGTCCGAGCAGAATGTGTCATTGTTTTTGCTGTCTGTAAAAACACTTAAAGCAATTGCTTATGGCAGAGCGGTGCCGCAGTTAGTGTTTTTAAAGTTCTGCATAGAGCTGTTTAATTTAAGCGGCTACAGATTGTCGGCAAAAGTCTGTTCATGTTGCAATGCACCGCTGTTGGACAGGAGTTTTTTTAACGCCGAAACAGGCGCAATAACCTGCCCGCTATGCAAAACTCCGTATAGCACGGAGATTGGCCGCGGAGCGGTTGGTGTGCTAAGAAACCTGATAGAGCTGAGTTTGGAGCAATTGGAAAACTATTCTGCCGGTTCAGGCTTTGTAACGGAGCTGGAGAGATTTTTAACAGAAAACATAAAAGAGCGGTTTTCCTGCACCTTAAAAAGTTTAACAATTTTGTAGAAAACAAAGGAGTAGCTCATACGGGTGTAGTATATTAGTCTTATAGGGCGTTAAATAGAAATGAGTATACATAACAGGGGCTTTCCAACCGAATGGCTGGAGCAGCTCAAATCGAGAAACGATATTGTAACAACGGTATCGCGTTATATTCCGCTTACCAAAAAAGGAAAGCTATATTGGGGTGCGTGTCCGTTCCACTTTGAAAAAACGCCGAGCATGGCAGTTAACGAAGCGGAGCAGTTTTATCATTGTTTCGGCTGCGGTGCCAGCGGAGATGTAATCAGCTTTGTGGAAAAACAGGAATCTGTGGATTTTTGGGAAGCGGTAAAGATTTTAGCTAAGTCGGCCGGCATGGAGCTGCCAATGATGGTTTCAAGTGATGCCATACGCGAGAAGGCGGCAAAAAAAGACTTGTATTTAAAGATACTTAAAGAAGCAGCCAGGCATTACCGTGATAATCTTGCAGCCGGCAGAAACAAAGCCGCAGCCGGATATTTGGATAAACGCAAGATAAATCAGGGTTCAATTGCCCGGTTTGGTATAGGAGCAAGTATTGGCTTTAATCAGATTAATGAGCACCTGCTTGCGCTGGGCTATAAGCTTCAGGACTGCTTGGATGCCGGCGTGCTTGACAAAAACGATAAAGGTGACTTCTACGACTCATATTCAAACAGGCTGATATTTCCGCTTATAAACAGTTACGGCGATGTTGTTGGGTTCAGCGGCAGGCTTTTGGAGGATAAGGAGCTTGCAAAGTACAAAAACACCCGTGATACGCTTACGTTTGATAAAAGCAAAACTGTTTTCGGAATTAACTTAATCAAGCAGGCTAAACAGAAAAACGACTTAGACAGTATTTTGGTTGTTGAAGGCCAGATTGACGTAATCACCCTGCACCAGGCGGGATTCAGGTCGGCTGTTGCGTGTTTGGGCACTGCACTGACCCCCGGGCACGTTAAAGAGCTTAAAAGGTTCAGCAACAATATTGTGCTTTGCTTTGACGGTGATGAGGCGGGCAAAAAGGCGGCGCAGAGAAGTATAGATATAATTCTGGCCGAGGGCCTTAGCTGCAAAGTGGCAGTTCTGCCTGATGGGTTTGACCCCGATGATTACCTGAACCGACACGGAAAAGAAGCCTTTACTAAGCTTCTGGGTGAAGCAATTGAAGCAAACGATTATAAGCTTAAAATGCTGGCAGCAAAATTTGATTTGTCCAGCAACGAACAGAAGGCAAGGTTTGTAACCGAAGCAATTAAAATGCTGAAAGGCATGAATCTGGATAGTGAACGGGAAATTTACCTGAAAGTTGTAAGCGGATACAGCGGGATAAGCTTGGATGTATTACGCAAAGACTTAAATGCGGAGAAATCCCCTGAACCTGCGGCCGAAACGGACAAACCCGGTACAGCAGCGCATAAAGATGCTTACACTTTAGCAGACATTTTTATAGTGGCAAGCCTGTTGCATAAAAAACAAGAGATAAAACCGGATGACTTACAAGAACTGGAGTTTATCCATCCGGATATAAAAACGGTTTTTAACTATGTAAAAACTACTGCCGAGGCCGGCAATGCGCCTAGGGTGTCGGGGGTGTTTGATATTTGTAACGCCGAATCTTTGCCTATTGTTTTGGATATAATTAACTACAATTTTGAAACAAGCAAATTTAATTTTAAAGAATGTTTGATTAAAAACAAGCAGCGCACCTTACAAATTGTTCAGGCTGAGCTGCATTCCGAGTTTGAAGCAAGCAGTGATATGAGCAGAAGAAAAGAGATTATAATACAACTTAATGAAATAAACAAACAATTACAAAAGTTAAAAAATGACCTGCAAGTTCAGCAGGCGCACAGAAGGGAGGATTAAACTTGGATTTTATTACTTACGAAATTGATAAAATAAAAGAACTTGCACAGAAAAAAGGCAGCATAAACGAGGAGGATATTTTCCTGCGTTTGCTTAAATATGAAGCCACAAAAGACCAGATTAACACAATAATATCCGCACTTACTAAGGCCGGGGTTAAAATCACCAAAGAAGAGACAAACAAAGAAAACGATGACGTTATTGAAAACCTTATTAATCAGGCTAACCTTAACGACCCTGTTAAAATGTATTTTAAGGACATAGGCAAGGTGCCGCTGCTTACACCCGAAGAAGAGGTAATACTGGGCAAGCAAATGTCCGAGGGCAGTGAGTTTGCTAAGCAAAAGCTGGTAGAGGCTAACCTAAGGCTGGTAGTAAGCATTGCTAAGAGATATGTCGGCAAAACCAGCATGAGCTTTTCTGATTTAATTCAGGAAGGCAATATGGGCTTAATTAAGGCAGTGGAGAGATTTGACTACCGCAGGGGTTTCCACTTTAGCACGTACGGTACCTGGTGGATTAGGCAGGCTATTTCACGTGCTATTGCCGACCAGGCACGTACAATCCGTATTCCCGTGCATATGGTTGAAACCATTAATAAGCTGGGCAGAGTAAGCCGTCAGCTTTGGCAGCAGCTGGGGCGGGAACCAACCACAGCAGAGATTGCCGAGAAAATGGACATAACCGAGGAGCGCGTTTGCGAAATTCAGCGTATTGCCCTGGAGCCTACCAGCCTTGAAACGCCCGCAGGTGAAGAGGGTGACAGTGAAATATATGACTTTGTTGAGGATATTGAAGCAAAGAGTCCGGTAGATGCCGTGGTTCATAATATTTTAAAGGAGCAGCTGCTTAGCGTTATTGATACATTAACTCCAAGAGAGCAAAAGGTTGTGCGATTGCGATACGGGTTGGATGACAGCCACCCCAGGACGCTTGAAGAGGTTGGAAGAGAGTTTAACGTAACCCGTGAGCGTATCAGGCAGATAGAGGCTAAAGCCCTGCGCAAGCTCCGCAACCCAAACCGCAGCAAGCGCCTGAAAGACTTTATAGATGAATAACACAAAACTGAGTAAACGCCTGCAGGTCATATTTGATTTGTGCAACAAAGCAAGTGTCACCGCAGATATCGGCTGTGACCACGGAAAGCTGGGTTATGCACTGCTTAAGTCCGGTAAAACCCAAAAGCTGATTGCAACCGATATTAGTGCTGCGTGCTTGCTTAAAGCCGAAAAGCTGATTGCGCCGGAGTTTGGTGCGGCAGAGTTTAGAGCGGGCAATGGGCTTGAGGTGATTTATCCGGGCGACAATGTACAGCAAATAGTAATTGCCGGCATGGGCGGATTGGAGATTGTAAGTATATTGTCAGAACACAACCCCCAACAGGCTTTGCCTGTCACCCCCTTTGCTAAAGGGGGAATTGCGACAAGAAAGCCGGCATTCATCCTTCAGCCGCAAAACAAAATAGTAGAACTCCGCAGGTTTTTGAATCAAAACAATTACAAAATCATTGCGGATTTGATTGTAAAAGAGGGTAATAAGTATTATCATATAGTTAAGATTATACACGGCAAGCAAGCATTAACCGAATTACAACTGCTGTTTGGAGCGGATACTGCAGCATATCTGACCGCTGATTATAAAGAATGGCTGGCAAAACTGGAAACAAAACTAAAGTTTGTTTTAAGTAAAACTAATGACAAGACCAAGAAAAAGCAGATAAGCAGGTGCTTAAAACTGTTACAAAAAATTCCCCTTTACGAAGGGGTGGATGCGCCAAAGGCGCAGACGGGGTAGCCAAACGAGAGTTTGCTAAAACACACCCCGCCCTGCGGGCACCCCTCTCAAGAGGGGAATTAATATGTAAGGAGAAAACAATGAACATAACCGAAATGCTGGTATACCAGAAAAAAGACTCTGAGCTGATTGCAATTGAACGCGATATTGCAAACAGTCAGATAAAAAAGATTGTAAATAAAATGGTTGAACTTGTAAAAGATGCCCAGGCTAAGGTTTTGCAAGTAGAAAAAAACGCCGCTGATTTGGTAGGTGAGTTTGAGCAGCTGGAAAAAGCATACAATGCGGGACTGACTCAGGCTGAAAAGCTGAGTAAAGTGAATCAGGACTGTCTTAACGAAGATGAGCTTAAAACGCTTAGCGCAAATGCAACTGCTTTAAACGGCAGTTTGTTAAACCTGGAGAAAAATATGGAGCAGCTTTCACACAAGATTGCTGCTGCGCTTGGTGCATTTGAAGGCGAGAAAAAACAAGGCATGATGGCCAAGCAGAAGCATGCGGAAGGCGTAAAAGCGTACAACGAATTTTTGGCGGTTAAACAACCGGTAATAGATAAACTAAATCAGGAACTTGCCGGCATTGCAGCTAAGCTGTCCGACAAGTCTGCTCTGGACAAATACAACAAATTGCGCGGTGACCGAATCTTTCCGGTTTATGTTCCTATAATGGACAAGAGCTGCGGCGGGTGCAGCATGGAGCTGCCAAGCAACAAAATAGATAAACTTAAAGCTGCGGGATATTTGGAATGCGAAAACTGCAGGCGGATTATATATTTAAAATAACAGGCATATGCCTGTTATTTTAATGAATAATTGTGTACCTCTACGTTCCAAACGGGATGCAGGCAAGGATAAGACCAATTACAATCAGCACAAATCCTACAGACTTTAACACGATAACGCGCGTGTCCCCGGCGGCAGGTTTTTCCCCTTTATTTGCGGCGGTTACAAACCTGGTTGCCAATGTTGCTACAATAATACCCAACGCTGCAAACACCATTGCAAGAATTACGTGCGTACGGCCTAAATATGCTAATATGTCCACAGCCAAAATTAAACTTGAAAACATTGTTTTATTTTCCTTTTTACTTTATGAATACATTTTATCATTTGATTCGCGGTTTGTCAATAGCTGCAGAGAAAGTTTTTATCGGTTACTGCCAAAAACCTTTCCCCACACTTTTTTAATGTTCACTATAAAATAGACCAGGAAACTGGACAGCACGGTTATGAGCCCCGCGTATAATATATATCTGTTCCAGCCGTTTAACACCGGCGCAAAAAAGCATAATACAATACCGCAGCTGGTTATAAACGTTCCGGCTTTTCCTAATATATTGCTCGGTATGGTTATTTTTTTACGATATAAAATAATGCCCATAATTATCATGCTTATATCAAGTGTAACAATGCCCGCGCTTATCCAGATGGGGATTATCCCCGCAATACCAAAGCTTAGCAGTACTGCTATTTTCAACAGTTTGTCGGCCAAAGGGTCCAGGACAATACCATATGGAGTTATCTGGTTTGATTTTCGTGCAATTATACCGTCCGCAACATCGGTCAGGCTGGCTATAAGAAAAATTGTAAGCGGAATATAGAACAAATCCGGGAAATACAAAAAAAACATTACCACAAATACTGGCACAAGCGCAATTCTTATAACAGAGAGAGTGTTGGGTATATTCCAGAAACCCGGCATGATTTTCCTATGCATATAAAAAGTATAGCATATATTTTTTGGCAGTCAACACAAATTAACACAAGTTTAGCAAAAAGAATATTATAAGTAGAACTAGTTAACAAAGAGGAGGAAAAATGAAAAAACTAGCTTTTTTATTGATTGGGGTTATTGTTGCGGCGTTTTCAATATTATCCGGCTGCGGCGGCCCAAACAATGTTGTGCGTCTTAACGAGGTTGCGCATAGCATTTTTTATGCACCTGTTTACATCGCTCATAGTATGGGATATTTTGAAGAAGAAGGTATAAAAGTAGAAATAACCTTGGGTAACGGTGCAAACAACTCTATGGCGGCATTACTAGCTAACCAGGCAGATATTGCTTTAATGGGGCCCGAAGCCAACATATATGTAGCGGCGCAAGGCAGAAAAGATTTACCAAAGGTGTTTGGCCAGCTTACTAAGCGTGACGGCAGTTTCCTGGTGGGCCGGGCAGATGAGCCGCATTTCCAGTGGAGTGACCTAAAGGGTAAAGAGGTTTTATCCGGCAGAAAGGGCGGAGTGCCGTTTATGACATTCAGCTATATGCTGAGCGGACATGGAGTAGTTCACAACCAGAACGGTACAAATCTTAATACCGAAGTGGAATTTGCCAACATGGTAGGTGCGTTTTTGGGCGGGCAGGGTGACTATTGCACCATGTTTGAACCAAACGCAAGTGATGTAGCTGAGACCGGCAGAGGTTTTATAGTGGGCAGTGTAGGCCAGGCTGCGGGAGAAGTTCCGTATACTGCATTTACTGCAAACGCCAGCTTTTTAAAGAACAACAAGGACAAAGCAACTAAGTTTTTACGTGCAGTGCTAAAAGGATACAACTATCTGGTTACAGCAGATATTAACGACATTGTTGCGGCACTTAAGCCGCATTTTGTGGGAATATCGGACAACAGTATTAAAAACTCAATTTTAAGTTATGTTGCAATTGATGCATGGTGTGATACGCCGGTTATGAAACCGGAAGCACTGGACAGGCTTCAGGATATTATGATTGCTGCAGGCGAGATTACTCAGAAACTTCCGTTTGCCACAGTAGTAGATAACAGCATTGCTATGGAACTGATGAAGTAAAATAAAAAAGGGGGAATTACTTCCCGCTTTTTTTATCTTTCAAATACTTGCTGCACTCTGCATGATGAGCTATCAGCGCAACCAGGGTTTGTTTTTGTAGTTCTGCTGCTTTCTTATCCATTACTAACTCCTTTCCGCTGGCTTCTGTTTAACCAACTGCGAAACAGTCTCGGTTTGAATCTTATCTGCCTGTGTCTTTTTATCTAGTACCAACGCGGCTTCGTAATTACTAAACCACGTTATTTTATCCGCTTCGTTTTTAGCATACAACTTACCCTCTACGTCTCTTGCCTTTTCAGCGTCTTCCAAAGAAATTTCCCGTACAATTTTATTGGTTTTAGGGTCGGCTCCAAGTTCGGTCATCAGGGTTTCAAACACCAGTTTGTTAGCGTTTTCAACGCTGCCTCCGCTGACTTTAATCAATTTTCTCAATGCATCAGCATCTCCCTCGGCCACCTTAGCAAGGTCATCAAAATTTATCCCGCTTTCTTGCTCTTGTGCAATACCCAGCTCTTGTTTAATGTTGGCAGGTATCAGCTTTTCTATTGCGCCGGTTGCAACAGCGTTTGGCAGCGTGCCTTCTTCCTTGCTTGCTTTGTCAAAAATTGTGTTGCCTTCTAGCGAATACGGCCATTCCATTGTTTGCGGGTTGTCTGGAATAACAACCACCGGGTACTCGGCATTTTTCGGACCCCATGCGCCTGCCGTATCCTTAACTATTCCGTAATATGCCTTTGTTTTTTGCTCGTCATCCAACTCAAACCACACCAAACCATCTTTAGCGCCTGCGCACTTCGTGCGGAGATTAGGGAGATTAACTTCGTTTGATTTGCAAAGCAGCACAGCAGCGCCGCTCCTGCTCCTCGGATGGTCGAGGTCGTAGCAATTGCCATGGTAGTGACCATAGAAAACCCGACCCGCACGCGGAGAAACTTTTTTGTCGTTTGCAAAATAAAACCAGTTGCTTATATTATAAAACAGTTCTGGGTTGGATTCATATATCTTATCATATTCATTCTCTGTCATGTCCAGCATACTTAGGTTTGCACTCATTTCTCTTTTCTCCTTGTTGTTTGTTGTGCTAAGTATATCACATTGTTTAGCGATTGTAAATAGTAATTTTTATGTTCACATAATCCAACCTCAAAAACTATAATGTAGGTAGAACGATAATACATGAAAGGAAACACAAATGAAGCAGTTTCTGGAGCTTGATGGCGTTGATTTAATCTATCACTCAGCATCCGGCGAAACGCCGGCATTAAAAAATGTTAGTCTTTATGTTAAGAAAAAAGAGTTTGTTGCTGTGCTCGGACCATCCGGCTGCGGTAAAACAACCATACTTTCGCTTATTGCAGGACTGCTTAAACCAACGTGCGGAAGAGTGCTGCTTAACGGTCAGCCTGCGGGAGAACAGAAAAACCATTTTGGTTATATGTTTCAGCGCGACCATTTATTCAGCTGGCGTACAATCCGGCAGAATGTTTTATTAGGGCTGGAGGTTAGAGGAACAAAAACCAAACAAAATTTAGAATATGCCGAAGCATTGTTAAACAAATATGAGCTGTGGGATTTTAAAGACAAGTATCCAAGCGAGCTTAGCGGCGGCATGAAACAGCGGGTTGCGTTAATCCGCACACTTGTGCTTCAACCGGGCATATTGCTTTTAGACGAGCCGTTTTCGGCACTGGATTATCAGACGCGCCAGAACGTGTGCAACGATGTCAGCAGAATAATCTCCGAAGAGCAGAAGACTGCAGTGCTTGTAACTCATGACCTGGCTGAAGCTATAAGCATGGCAGACAGGGTAATTGTGCTGACCGCCAGACCCGGCACGGTTAAGGCCGAGTTCAAGATTGAGCTAAGCGGCGAAGGCTCGCCGTTTATGCGCCGCAGAAGTCCTAAGTTTAACGGGTATTTTGAAGCTATCTGGAAGGAGCTGGAAACAAATGACAAATGAGCATAAAAAGTTTTTGCAAATGGTTAAAAAGAAAAACGCAGAAGTCAGATTAGCACAAATAGGGATTCTGGTTGCGTTTGTAGGGATATGGGAGCTTGCGGCCAGAACAGAACTGATAGACACCTTTATTACAAGCAGCCCAACACGGATAGTTAATACCATAGTTATGCTGTTTGAATCCGGACAGCTGTTTGAACATATGGGCATCACGCTATTAGAGGCCTGCCTGGGGTTTGTTATAGCAACGATGCTGGGCAGCATTATTGCAATTGTACTTTGGTGGAGCCAGACACTCAGAAGAATTCTTGACCCTTATGTCGTGGTGTTGAATTCGCTGCCTAAAATTGCGCTCGGGCCGTTAATTATCATCTGGATTGGAGCCGGGCTTCAAAGCATTGTTATGATATGCGTTTTGATACTTATTATTATTACCGTAATATCTATGCTGAATGCCTTTCTGGAATGTGACCGGGATAAAATTCAACTTATGAAAAGCATGGGCGCAAACAAGTGGCAGATTTTAACCAAATTGGTATTGCCCAGCAGTATACCGGCGTTTATATCGGTACTAAAAATAAACGTGGGCATGAGCTGGGTTGGCGTAATAATAGGCGAATACCTGGTATCGCGTGCCGGCCTGGGCTACCTGATTGTATACGGCAGTGCGGTGTTTAAACTGGACCTTGTAATGACAAGCACAATCTTGTTGTGCATCCTGGCGGGCGGAATGTATCTCTTAGTAGCCTGGTTTGAAGCATGGGTTAAGAAACGCCGGAAGTAAGCCACCAAAATTCCCCCTTTAGCAAAGGGGGTGGTGCAACGCACCGGGGGTTGTGACGAGAAAAATGCGCGTAAACAAAAAACCAGCTAGGGCGGGTTTTTGCTTGCTCTTGCTCAATGTTTATGGTACAATTGTTCTGAGAGGTGCAAGTAAATGAGCAATATTAAATTATTTAATGATAAAAAAATCCGTACGCATTGGGACAGCGCTAAAGAAGAGTGGTTCTTTAGCGTGGTGGATGTGTGTTGGATACTGGCCGAATCGCCGGATTATCTCACTGCGCGGAAATATTGGAATAAATTGAAACAGCGTTTGGGCGAGGAGGGAAGTGAACTGGTGACAAATTGTCACCAGTTGAAAATGGTTGCTTTTGACGGCAAACTCAGAGAAACTGATACACTAGACACCAAGGGTGTTTTGCGCCTTATCCAGTCTATTCCTTCACCTCGGGCAGAGCCGTTTAAACTGTGGCTGGCCGAAGTTGGCAACGACAGGATAGACGAGATATACGACCCGGAGAAAGCGATACAACGGGCATTAAATTTTTACCGCAAAAAGGGCTATAGTGAAGACTGGATAAACCAACGGCTTAAAACTATTGAAATGCGAAAGGAACTAACCGACGAGTGGAAGCGGGTTGGTGTTAAGGACGGAGCAGAATACGCAATTTTAACAGATGAAATAACCAAAGCATGGACGGATATGACGACCCGGCAATATAAAGACCTTAAGGGGCTCAGCAAAGAAAACCTGCGCGACAATATGACAAACCTGGAGCTGGTATTAAACTTGCTGGCAGAGCAAGCCACAAAAGAAATAAGCTCCGCCCGCGACCCAAAGAGTTTTAAAGAAAGCAAGCAGATTGCCGGCGAAGGCGGCGGAATTGCAAAGACTGCAAGACTGGGTATAGAAAACAAAAGCGGCAGACCAGCAATATCAGGAAAGAAAAAAGATTTACTAAACTAGTAAGTCTTTTTATTTGGATATTGTGTATTTAGGTCAAATATGATATAATGTCCGTATGGATACAAAGCAAGTTAACTATAAAAAAATAGCGGACAAAATTATTAATGAACTAATTTCATCAAAGGTTAAGCATTGGCACACCGACGATAGAAAAGAGATGGATAGATTCCGCTATATTTCTTTAGCGGACTTTTCAAAAAAGTACAAAGATGAATGGTTCGCCTTTAACAACCAAACAACCGAACTTCAGTTTGAGGCAGCAATGCGAAGAACCTTTGCATTGCTAAAAGATGCACATACATATTTTGGACGTGCCAGCATTGGTGAGGAAATACTGGATTGCAAATTTGTTGCTTTTGATAACGAAATATATGTGTTTAGCAACAACGACAGGAAAGACTATGTAAAAGTAGAAAAAATAAATGGTTTTCCAATAAATAAAATAACTGACGAACTGGAAAAACTTATTTCATATGAGGTTGAGCCCTGGCGGATTGCAAGCACAAACTTGATTTTGGGAAGAGCAAAAACATATAAACTGATAAACATGGCAAACGAAACCGGAGACTCAATTATTGTTGAAGGGCTTAACAAGGCTAATGAAACAACAAAAATACAAGTTGGTATTAGAAACAGTAACGCAAAGGCCCAAGCCAATAATAACTACAAGCCATATGAATTTCATTTTTCTGAGGGCGGAAAGTTATATGTCGGATATCACAAATGCCAAAGTTATGAAGATTATCCGTTTGAAGAGTTTGTTGAAAACATAAAAGCCGCAGTAGGAAATCAGGTGCTTAAAGGCGTGATATTAGATGTCAGGCAAAATGGGGGCGGAAATTCTGAAGTAATTAAGCCATTAATAACTTACTTAAAAAGCTATAAGTTAAATTCTGAAAATACTGTAGTTTTAGGAGGCAACAATACATATTCGGCAGGCATTTGGGCGGTTGCGTCTTTCAAAGATTCTTTTGGAGCAACGCTGATTGGTGAATCACTTGGTCAGCCTGCCGAGAAATACGGAGATACAAGTATGACGCACGAAACAGAAGGCTTTACATATAAAATGTCAGAAAAGTTCTTTGATTTATCAAAAAGCTTCGGAACAGGCGGTATCATTAATCCTGATATTGTTGTTAAACGCACACTTGAGGATTATGTCAATTTTCACGACAAGCAATTACAAACAGCACATGATTATATTGGCGGAAAAAAACAAATGGCGCCAAGAGGCGAGTAAAATTAATTCCTGTTTCTTGCAACCGCCGCTATGCAAAACACGGCTCCAAAGCCGGCTAAGATTGGGTATAGGTAACTGACTATATTACTGAATCCAAACAGTGATAGCAAAAACGCAGCAATAATTACAAGCAGGGCGCATAGCGCCTTGTTTTTTATATATCCGCCAAAGTAGTTTACAACAGTGTAATGCATGATGCAAGCGGTGGTTAATATGCTAAGCCAGATTGCGGATAAAGTTATTGCCTGAAACCATGCTCCTGTAGTGCTTGCTGCCAGAACCAGCGGCATATCGCTTGCAGTTCCGCCGGCTGTAAGCAGGATAGTTAGTATTTCCGCCGCAATGCAAATCAGCAGTAATCCGCCCGCAATTGCGCTGCCACATATGGCTTGCTTTTTAGTGCAGTCCTTGCCGTATTTGGCAATTATAAATCCCACAAAAAACATATTGCCGGTTACAAACAATATGGCAAACACCAGGCTCATAAATACGCCTGATTCCGGAGCGGGAGCTGCTCCATGCGGAAGAGATAGCGCCACAAAGAAAAGCGCCACAATTATAACCGTCATAACCGGCGCAATAAACTCGTTTATCCGCACCAGCCATTTAAAGCCTTTAAGCACAATTAAAAAGCAGCATAGGGCAGTTATTATTCCTGCCAGCGGTATGGGGAGCCACGGCAGAATAATAGCAAATAAGCTGTTGCTGCCCGCCAGCATGGAACTTAGCAGCACAAGGTTGCCAAACAGCATTATAAACTCTGCAAGCCCAGCGTATTTACCAAACAGCACCGAGCTGGTTTCTTTAACGGTGGTTAGGCCAAACTTTCGGCCAAGGCTAAGAAACACATACCCGAGATACGTAAACAATGCAACCGCAAGCACCACAAATATTAAACTTATATAGCCAAATCTGGCAAAATAAAAAAGTATCTCCTTGCCGGAGGCAAATCCTGCGCCTACTACGGAGCCGAATAAAAGGGCGCCTATTAAAAAACTTTTGGGGAGGGGTAGAGTCATGATGCTCCTTTGGTAAAAATTCCCCTTTGCCTCGCGAAGGGGTGGATTCACGAGCAGAAGCGAAGTGAAGACGGGGTAGTCGCCGCCAAAGGTGGCGCAAAAACCTTTTAAACCACCCCGCCCTGCGGGCGCCCCTCCAAGGAGGGGAATTTTTAATACATCTTCAGCAATTTACGTAACTCCTCAACTTTGCTCTCCTCGCTTTTAAAAAACCTGCAGGCTGCTGCCAGCACCGCAGTTTGCTCACTTAAAATCAGGCAGGTAAGTACAGGAAGACCTATATCTAAGTAAGGTGCAGCGGCAATCAGCGGAAAAACCTTTTTGTGCGTTTTGTCCAGATTGTAGTCGGGCGCAAAACACTCTGTAAAACAGCTGGCATCAATATAGGCTTGCCGGTAGGTGCAGCCAAGGCTGATTGCACCCGGCACCGTTGGCTTTAAGCTGCGATACCGGTAATCCGCCACAAAGTCTATCGTCTTGCCGCTGCCGGATAAAAAGCGTTGCCTCAACACTTCATATTTTTGCCGGTCGGTGTTAAAATTATTTATTAAGGCATGGTGCATAAGCAAATCTGTCTTTTTATTTTTAATGCCGTCCAGCTTTTCAGCCACAAAAGCAGTAATGGCAGCACTGTGCAAACTAAAGCTCCATTCAATATCATCCAGCAGAAAGTGGCTGGTATTTATCAGTGTATTTACCGCCTCGCCTTGCTTAAGGCAGCGCTCCAGCTCTTCCAGCTTAGACCGGGCAATATCCGCCGGCAGCTGGAAAACATATTCGGGAAAGTTAATTGCAATGCCTTGCCTATAGAAGTTATAAAAAAAGTCCAGTATCTTGTTGTCGTAATCAATCCATTTTGCTCGTGATATATGAAACAGTGCATTATCTGTTTCGCCCGCCTGATAACACGCAACGGAGTAAAAAAACAAGGCTTTAACATTGTATTCGTCCAGCTCCAGCAATTTATCAAAATACGGCTTGCAATCTTTGTGTTTTCCGCACCTTGCCAGAGTAAGCGCCACACGGTAAATTTCTTGCTTAGTTTCAGCAGGCAGTTCGAGCAAGGTGTTTAGGTTTTGCTCCAGGCTATGCTGGTCCTCTTCGTTATGGCAGATATTTATAAGCAGGCAATAGCCCAGCACGCTTTCCGGATTAAGGCGGAGAAGTGCTTTTGCAGATTCCCGCGCGCTTAATAAATCCCCTGTTAAAAAATACGCACTTGCCTCCAGATACAACGTCTCTTCTAGAAAAGGATGCTCCCCGGGCAGTTGAGCTAAAACCTGCAATGCTGCAGGATAGTCTTTGGCGGACAGGTGTAATTTAGCTTCCGTCAGCATCCGCTCCTCGCAGGTTTGCAGGTTGTGCTTGGGTGCTTCACGCTTGGCGTAACTAATCCACTCCGCCACAAAATCGGTAAACTTGTATGCGGTGTCGTAATCTAAGCACCTGGCAAAATACAGGTCGGCAACATCATAGCGCTTTAGCTTAATTAAATTCCTGCCAATGCAAAAACACGCACAAGCCCGCAACGGTGCTATGTGATAAGCCTTGTACAAGTAATAATTGCTTATATCATACAACTCAATTCCAAAGTATAATTGCCCCAGCACGATATAAAGGCTGTCCCGCTTCTCGCTCTTAGGCAGGGCGTCTATCCCGCTGCGTATTGCGGATATTGCACCCAGGGCATCACCCTCGGCAAGGCGGTCATCCGAAATCTTGATGTAATAATCCACCGTGTGCTTTATTTTTACAATTTTCCCCATGGGATAGTTTATTCGCAAAGGGTGGGGAGTAGAAGCAAAAATTTTTGCATTATTTTGTTTTTCCCTATTGACAACTGGTCAGGGGGGGGGGGGGGGTATATTGGCTTAAAGGAAGAAAAAAAAGGAAAAAAAAAAAAAAAACAAAAAAAAAAAAAAAAAAAAAAAAAAAAAAAAAAAAAAAAAAAAAAAAAAAAATAAAAATATAATTTTTTTTTTTTTTTTATTTAAAAAAATAAATTTTT
>WRCD01000002.1 GCA_009784185.1 Bacillota bacterium | reverse complement strand
TCATCCTTCACGCGGCGTTGCTGGGTCAGAGTTTCCTCCATTGCCCAATATTCCCTACTGCTGCCTCCCGTAGGAGTCTGGACCGTGTCTCAGTTCCAGTGTGGCCGATCACCCTCTCAGGTCGGCTATCTATCGAAGCCTTGGTGGGCTGTTATCTCACCAACTAGCTAATGGAACGCGAGCCCATCTCATACTGACCGTAGCCTTTTACCCCAATCCGATGCCGGACCGTGGTCTTATGCGGTATTAGCAGCCGTTTCCGGCTGTTGTCCCCCTGTATGAGGAAGGTTACTCACGTGTTACTCACCCGTTCGCCACTAGGTATATTGCTATACCCCGTTCGACTTGCATGTATGAAGCACGCCGCCAGCGTTCGTCCTGAGCCAGAATCAAACTCTAATGTTTAATTTCTTAACTCAACACTTTATAATACTGACGTATTAAAGAGTTATAAGTTTAGTTCTTTTTGAAATTGACAAGAACTACTCGTAAATGACTTTCCTCGCTTGGGTTTTTGCAAATGTAAACACTTGCGCAACGCTCGCTCGTCAGTCACTAAAAACCTTATATAAAAACTATTAAGTTGTAATGGTTCGCTTGTCTCGTCTAAAAGATAAGACTCGGTCAGTATATACAAGGACAAAGCACAAGTCAACACTTTTTAAAAAGTTTCTGAAAAAGATTTTACCAAAACTGCGGTTTTTCGGGCTTTTATTCACCCCGGACTCTAAACCCAGCCGCGTGTTTGTGGGTGCTTGTATTAAAAATTAACTATTGACAGCACCTTTATTATACAGTATAATAGACGCATGACTATTAAAGGAGAACAATAATGCCCATGCCGGTAGCGCCTCTACCAACACCTGTACCAGATGGAGCGTTTATTCCCCCAAGCGAGTTTTACGTGTCCGAACCGCCTGCAGTTAAAGAGCCGGCACTGCCTGCTATTAAACATAATCAGGCGTTGTTTGACGAGATATACAACTTTATAAAAACCAACGAAATGGCGAATGTACAAATGGCTAACTTTATCCGCGGGGTGAAAATGGCAATAATAAACGCCAACGGGGCATTGCTTGATAAACGCAATCCATTCAACGACAGGCGTATACTTGGCACCGGTATGGATAAAGCCTCGCATTTGTGTCAATGCGCTTCAATAGGCGGAGTGCACAGAGTTATGTTTAAAATAGATAGTGCGCTTCTTGCCAAACACCAGAACTTCTTTGCTGACGAGAATTCTGATATAATAGACGAGCATGTGTTGAAAGCAATGACCACATACGCGGTTGCCGAAGAGCATAGAGGCAGACCAAGCATATATCAGCAGGTTATGTGTCATATAATGTTTCCTGAATTTGCGGATATTATAAACGACCCAAACAAGCCTAATAGCGCCGAGAAAAAATATACTGATTATGTGGTCAGGCAGCACAGAGATATGTTTAAAATACCAAAAGATATTGTTCAGGACATAAGCTTAGCCAGCTACAGCAAAAAGAAAGAAGACGGCCGGCAAGAGTTTGTGACCGAAACGCCAAGCGGTATGAGATTTTTGGGAAACAGGCTGGGACGTACAATAACTAGGAATTGCACAAAGATATTACCTAAAACTACCCGGCTGAAATGGGCGGTACAGGATATGCTTAAGAAAGACAGCGCTCCTGCGGCACAGGAAACAGCAAGAACGATGAAATAAAAACAGGCATATGCCTGTTTTTTGTTTTAATAATGTGTTTAACTGTTTTTAGCTGCTTCTTTGGCCGCAAACTTTGTCTTTTCGTCAATCTTGTCGTTAATCTGTTTAAAGTACCCAAGAGATTCACCGTCTTTGTGGTAATCTTTTACAATGCCAAATATTTCGTTAAACTCTCTTTCGCTTTTGTTTACACGCAGGCCGTCTAATATTTCGCCATAACTTTTGCCGTCTGCCATGCCCGCGGTTATTGCCTCCATTGCATTAACGCCTTTTTCCAAAACGTCCAGCCTTGCCTCTTCTGCCTTAGCATCACCTTTAGTTTCTCTCAAAACTTCCGCCACCCATGCTTCGGCCGTTTCACTTTCAGCACATTGCAATATCCCTCTGCCCAAAAGTGCATAGTTACGGCTAATAACAGGGTCGTTTTCAAACTGATACTTGCCATCAACATATTGCGAAGCTCCGTTAAATAAGGCTAACGCATTGCCCGCACCGTAACACATTACAAGATGTCCCAAAACCTCCATAGGATTTGTAACATTACCTGAAACTGCCGGAATACTAAACAGCATTGTCCCGTCCCTGCTGGACTTTGGCTCAAATTCCTGAATCTGGTTTACTGTTGTGCCAAAGCTTATAAACGGATAATGCTTTATATAGGTCTGACCGTTAACTTCTGTGTGTTTTACGTCAACAAAACAACCTATGCGCTTTTGCCCTTTATCCAAGTCTAATTCGCCTACCCGCGCCAATTCTCCGATGCGGAAAAAAGGCTGTCCGTTTTCGGTTCCGCCTATTTCAATCAGCCATGGCTTACCTTCTCCGGCACGCTTTGCCGCTTCGCTCAGGTGTAACTTAAGAATCTTTAACTGCCATGAAACAATGTCTTCCGCTTTTCTGTTTTCTGCCATTATGTTTCTGCTCCTTATTTAGCCTGTATAAATTATACACCATACAAAACAGAAGTCAATAGTTAAACTAAAATATAAAAATATTGTCAAGAGCGGAGCAACCCAACATTATTCATTGTTCAATATTCATTATTAATTTAAAAAAGGGTATTGCCAAACCAAAAAAGCTGTGATATAATTGCCGTAACGAGACAAACTGTTGGGAGGAAGTTCATGAACAAACACATTGATGAACCCAAAGAAGAATATATACCGGCATCCTGGTATAATGATTTTATTTCATCAGAATTAAGTATTGCAAGCATGATACAAGACTTGTTTATACACGAAGATGCTTCGCGAGTTGCGCATTGGCATAAAAAGCTTAACCGTACAGTTGCAAAGCTTATGAGCCCTGTAGCAAATAAAGAACTGTTTAAGAGCGAAACCTCAGGGCTTACCTACGGCCGTGAGTTGGCAGTTCAGCAAACTAAGCACCAGATGAGGACCGCAATAGTAAAGGAATTTGCAATGATGGCGGCAAATGCAATGGTAAGAGTATTTGATATTGGCGGAAAGCGATGTTTGGATTCAACACGCGAAACAATCAGTAATACCGCGCACGCCAATATGCTGGCAAGTCCTAAATTGTTTTTAAGCGGAATGATAGATATAGCCACAACAGTAAACGAAAACGAAGACCTTGCTTATGACAGCTACTTTGATGGCAACATAAAACGCGCAACAAAAACCTACCGCGAGATGGATGCTGCCGACATTTTAAAAACTACAGCGCAAAAATACAAGGCAGACCATTCCTCACGCAAGTACACTGAGACCAATTGCAGCACCGGACGAGCCAACCCGGACATGACTCGGTCAAAAACAGCATAAACCCACAAGCCTTTACCAAAGGAGAAAATTATGGCACCAAAGTTTTTAAATACCGAAAATAATCTGGCGCTGGCCGACAATGCGGCAATTGCATTAATATGCCTTAGCGGTAAGCTTCCGGCCCGGGAGGAGCAAACAAAATCCGCCAAGCCGGAATTTATGAACGTTGAATTGTCGGAGGCAATGATAAAAGGGTTTACGCTGGACTTTCAGGCTTGTGTAAACCAGTTGACCCTGTTAAACCCGGGCATTGCAACAAACAATTTAATTAAAGCAGTATATCTGCATACAGCACACACGGACGCAAGAATGCAAGGCAAAAAAGAAGAACAAAGCTTTGAGCAGATGGAGGCCATAAGCCACCTGCCTGCCGACCCAAAACTGCTTGGCCATTCCAAGATATGCAAACAAACCGCAAACTATCTGTCAGCTATTGTAACAGAGCCGGATAAGGCTTTCAGTATAGGAAAGGAAGTTAAAGAACAGTTTGCTCCGGCTGACGTAAAAGCAGCCAGCCCAATGAAGATGACAGCATAAACAAAAACAGCCGCAATACGGCTGTTTTTGTTTTTCATATACCCCGTCAAACACTTCGTGTTTGCCACCCCTTTATCTTAAAGGGGAATTTTGGCTATCGGTTGGAGCAATAGTGACCCGCCGTTGTTGCCTGTTCCCTGTTACTTGTTTACTAAAAACACGCCCTGCAGGGCGTGTTTTTTTACATCTTGGTTTGTTTGCGCATTGCAATTATCATAAGCGGGTCAAGGTAATCGGCAATTGCAAGACGCAGGTCCTCACTTGTGTACTCGCCCTCTACATAATACACAACCACCGGCAGCTTAATTGCCTTCAGTGCTTCACGCACATTGTCGTGCATTTCGCCGAATGTGGTGTTGTCACCGGTAGGGTCCTGCAAATCAATTACAAGTATAGGCCTCATGCGCTTACGGTCAAAGATAACATAATCAACGTACTCGCTTAATACCGAATTGATTACAACTCTGGATTTGGTAGACTTCATAAGCTGGTCAACTCCCACCTGCGGAAAAACCACAAAGTCTTTACTGATGGCTCCGCAAAGGCGGTCATAAAACTGCATGGCTTTGGGGTGCAGATAACGCTCGTTAAGCGTCACGCTTGCAGCTTCAAAGTGCTTTTTTTCAAACTTTGGTATAAATCCAACATCTTCTTTACTTCGCAGCTTAATTACAATCAAAACTATTGCTCCAACCGCAATAATTACACACACCGCTACTATCAGCATTATTTCTGGCGATTCTAAACCCATTAAGCTTTTACCCATGCTCATTTTATTTCCTCCGTCTTGTAATTGTTTAAGTTCCAGTTTATTTCTGTTTTGCCCCATGTTTTTAAAATTTCGTTTGTCTTAGAAAAATGCTTACACCCGAACCACCCGTTGTGTGCAGACAGCGGGCTTGGATGAGGCGCATACAAACACTTATGTATCGGATTGGTAACCGCCTCCCCAATCTTTTTAGCATATCGGCCCCACAGCAGAAACACAATCGGGTCATTACGCTGATTTAACAAGCTCACTATTGCACCTGTCAGCTGCTCCCAGCCCTTGTCTTTATGGCTGTTTGCATTTGATTCCCGTACACTAAGTACAGAGTTTAACAGAAGTACGCCTTGCCTTGCCCAATGTGTAAGATTGCCGGATGCCGGAGGCACAAGACCTAAGTCACTTTCAAGTTCTTTAAATATGTTAACCAGGCTTGGCGGCGGCGGCGTCGGGTCCAGAACCGAGAAACATAACCCGTGAGCCTGTCCAGGCTGATGATACGGGTCCTGTCCGATTATTACCACTTTAACGTCGGAATATTTAACATGGTTTAAAGCGTTAAACACCTGCTCGGGTTTCGGATATATGGTATAGCCGCTATATTCTCTGCCCAGATAGGCCGAGAGCGATTTGTAATAATCCTTATTAAACTCAGGTTGTAACAATTCGTACCAGTTTCGGGTTATCTTAAACATGGCTACATTATACAACACTTTTTGCGGTTTGTAAATAGTTTTATTTCACCTTCAGCACTGCCGCCTCAATACTCTTTGCCAGCTGCCTTAGTTGTGCCATATTCTCACCTTCAAGCATTATTCTAAACACACTTTCCGTTCCGCTCGGGCGCACCACTACCCTTCCATGCTCAGCCAAAACGGCTTCGGCAGCCTCAATGCTTGAAGCAACCTCTGTGCTTTTAAGAACTTTGCTTTTAACTAAATCACTTACCGGCACATCAATCCGTATCTGAGGATATTTTTCGATTGTTTTAATTTCATCTTCAAGACCGGTATGATTTGTTTTTAAAATTTTAGTAATCATAAGTGAAGTAAGCACACCGTCACCGGTGAAGTTGTAATCTCTCAAAATAATATGCCCGGCCTCTTCTCCGCCCAGGCTATAACCATCTTTAATCATTACATCTTTTATTTTTTTGTCGCCGACAGGAGTGCGCTCCAGTTTTATGCCCAGTTTGACTAAGGCATTTTCTAACCCAAAATTTGTAAGCACGGTGCCGACAACCGTATTTTCAGCTAATATATTTTGTTTTTTCAGTTCCTTGGCCAAAATATATAACAGTTCATCGCCGCGTACCAGTTCTCCGCTGCCGGAAACGGCAACCACTCTATCAGCATCACCGTCAAAAGCAAAACCTATATCAAACTTTTCTTTTACAACGGCTTTCTGCAGCTCCTGCGGGCTTTCCGAGCCGCAGTTAACATTAATAAGCGTGCCGTTTGAAGATGCATTAATGGTTTTTACGGTTGCACCAAGTGTTTTAAACATATATGGGGCAATCCTGTATGCCGCACCATTGCTGCAATCCAGATAAACACGCACGCCGGTCAAATCCACATTTCCAAGCTTTTGTAATATATAATCGGCATATAGTTTTAATAAATCCTCGTCTGTATGGATATTCCCAAGGCTTTCATAACTGTTGGGCAGATACCTTTCCTCATTTGCCATAATCGTTTCAATTTCAAGCTCTTTATCAGATGGCAGTTTGCCGCCGTCGGAGCCAAACAACTTAAGCCCGTTATGCCCCGGCGGGTTGTGGCTGGCTGTTATCATAATGCCGGCGGTTGCTCCGGTTTTGGTAATTAAATACGGCAGGCTTGGAGTAGGCACAATTCCAAGCTTAACTACATCTGCGCCGAATGCGGTCAGCCCGCTGCACAGCGCGCTCTCCAACATATCACCGCTTGTGCGGGTATCTCTGCCCACAATTATTTTAGACTTTGTGCCGTTGTCCCTGCAGGCAACAGCCAGCGCCTTGCCTACACGGAAAACAACACCGGCTGTTATCCGCTCACCAACAATCCCACGGATACCATCCGTGCCAAAAAGTTTTGTTTCCAATTTTTGCACCCATTCCTATTTTTTGGTGCTTCGCAAATAACTGCTTGCTTCGGTAGCTGCAATTGCTCCGTCACTGGCCGCGGTTACAACCTGGCGGAGGGATTTGTCAACCACATCGCCTGCCGCAAACACTCCGGCAATATTAGTATGCATACGCTGGTCGGCTGCAATATAGCCTTGCTTGTTAAGGTTTATCTGAGCCGATATTGCGTTGGTTTGAGGCTCGCGCCCAATTGCAACAAACACGCCGTCTACAGCAAGAGTCTCGGTTTTGCAGCCGAGCGCCTGAACCTTAATGCCCTCCAGCTTCTTGCTTCCAACAAGCCCCAAAACATTAACACTGAGCACTTGCTCTACATTGCTTCCCTTTTTTGCAACAAGCGCACGCAGGGCAGCCAGATTTTCCTCATCCGCCCTGAATGGTGACATCCGGTGGATATGGTAAACCTTTTTAGCTATTTTAGAGAGGTAAAGCACATCCTGAACGGCACTGTTGCCGCCGCCTACAACCGCAACGGTTTTATCTTTAAAAAACGCACCGTCGCAGGTTGCACAATAGCTGATACCTTTACCTATATAATTCTGCTCGTTTGGAAGATTCAGTCCTTTTGCGGAAGCGCCCATACTTAATATGACGGTCTTACCAAAATATGTTCCGCTGCCGCCGGTTACAATTTCCTTTACCTCGGCCGAGAGCTTAAACTCAACTGCCGTATCATATATAATTTCCAAACCCAGGCTTTCCGCCTGTTCAATCAGTTTTGTGCTGAAATCAGCTCCGCTTATTTCGGTAAAGCCCGGATAATTTTTTAAAGAATCGGTAATAAAAATCTGACCGCCTATTACCTGGCGCTCTATAAGCAGAACCTTTAACCCTGCACGCAGTGCATAAACCGCCGCCGTAATTCCTGCCGGCCCGCCGCCTACTATAATGCTGTCGTAAATCTTACTCATGAGTTTGTTCCGCCTTATTATCTGCAGTCAACAACGGTTTATTCTCTATGCCCGCTAAAACTTTTAACTGGTTCCGCGCCACCTCATTTAACTCAAGAAGCCGCTCACTTTGCGATATTTTCTTGTTTATTAAAACCGAATTCAAACTTTCCATATTAGAAAGCACTAGCAAATGATGTATGCTTGCAAAATCTCGGATGTTGCCTTTTGCACTTGGATTTTCTTTTCGCCAATCTGCGGCCGTTTTACCAAACAATGCAACATTAAGCAAGTCGGCTTCGTCCGCATAAACAAAACTCCTTTGTTTTTCAGTTAATGTCGGCACTATTAAGTTCTCTTTTATAGCATCAGTCTGTAAGTGATAATTTATCTTTGCCAGCTCTCTTTTGGCGCTCCACTCCAAAAGCTTTTGCTCTTGTTCTTTCAGTCTCTGGAACTCTGAAATTATCCAGTATTTAAACTCCGGACTTAACCATGTTGCAAATTCAAACGCAATGTCTTTGTGAGCATAAGTGCCGCCATAACGCCCAACTTGCGAAATTATGCCAATCGCATTTGTTTTTTCTATCCACTGGCTTGTTGAAATAAAGTAACTTTGACTACCACTCTCATTTCTAATGTGCTGGAATTCGGACACATTAAAACTGGGGTTGTTGACTGTTTCCCATATACCCATAAATTCAATCGTATATCGTGTAATCAACCAATTATTGATAACACCACCGGTGTGGGTCTCGTTCTTAAACCTTGCCATGTCAGTTAAACAAATGTAGTCTTTGTCGTTAAGTTTCTTATAACCAACATCAATGTCCTTTATTTGCATCTTGTTTTTCATAGCATACATTTTATCATAGTTAAAGTTTTATGTAAATGTAATTAAGCAGTTTGTTAAAACAAAAAATCACCCGAAGGTGATTTTTTATCTCTTGCTAAACTGACTTGCTTTTCTTGCCTTGTGCAGGCCGTACTTTTTACGCTCTTTGGCTCTTGGGTCGCGAGTTAAGAGTCCTGCGGTTTTAAGCAGTTTCTTGTAATCGGCCTCGTTTACTTTAACCAGGCTTCTTGCAATACCATGTCTTACAGCGCCTGCCTGACCGCTTTGGCCGCCGCCGTTTAAGTTAACAAAAATATCGTATTTAGCTTCACATCCGCAAACCACGAGCGGCTGACGTACAACCTGACGGTAGGTGGCAAGCGCAAAGTATTCATCCAACGGGCGCTTGTTTACGGTAATTACTCCGCTTCCCGTTACAATCCTAACTCTTGCAATGGCCTTTTTTCTCCTGCCGGTTGCAGGGTGCTGAGCGGCTCCCTTAGGAGCTTTAGGAGCGGCAGCAGATTTTGCGGGCTTGGCCTGTTTTTCTTTTGCTGCGGCAGGTTTAACGGCTTTTTCTGCAGCCGGTTTTTTGTTTACTGTTTCTGCCATTATGCTCTGCCTCCTTTAACATTTAATACAATCGGGTTTTGAGCGGCATGAGGATGCTCAGCTCCGGCGTATACTCTAAGCTTTTTAAGCATATTTTTTCCGAGAGAATTTTTAGGCATCATGCCCTTAACAGCTCTATGCACAACAAAGTCGGATTTAGTTTCCATAAGCTTGCTATACGGAATCTGTTTGTCTCCGCCCGGGTACAAGGTGTGGTAGTTGTAAGTCTTTTGATTAATTTTGTTGCCCGTAAGCACAACCTTGCCGGCGTTGATAACCACAACATGGTCGCCCATATCAGCGTGTGGTGTATATGTCGGCTTGTTTTTGCCTCTCAGCACCGCCGCAACCTGGCTGGCAAGCCTGCCCAGCGGAATGTTGCTTGCGTCAACCACATACCACTTGCGCTCGGGTGTGTTTTTGGCATTTGGCATATATGTTTTCATGAGTCTTGTGTTCCTTTTATATAATAATTCCCCTTTAAGATAAAGGGGTGTACTGCCGTTCCACGACTTAAGCGAGGGCTAATTCGCTGGTATCAATGAAATAACTTTGGATAGTTTACATTAAACCTGCCCGTTTGTCAAGAGAAAAACGGAAAATATTAATACTCCACACTTTCCAGCGTAAGCCCGCAGGCGGGGGCGGTTTGGCCGGCTTGTTTCCGATTGCCTGCGGCAATTATATCTGCAACCTTTTCCGGCGGAATTTTGCCGGCACCCACCTCAAACACAGTACCCGCAATTATGCGAACCATGTTGTATAAAAACCCGTTGCCGGTAATGCGCAGCGTGTAAACGCCATTTAAACCACCCCGGCACTCCGTGCCACCCCTCCAAGGAGGGGAATTTTTGTTTAATGAACAATCGAAGATTGTTCTTACCGTGTCTTTTTTGTTGCTTCCGGTGCTCATAAATGCCTTAAAATCATGCGTACCAACAAAAGCCTTACAGGCTTGCTGAGCAAGCGTAAAATCAAACGGCGGCTTAATGTGTGCATATGTGCTGCTAAGCAACGGAAGCGAGATTTGCGATACGTAAAAATTGTATATATAGGTTTTGCGTTTTGCGCTAAATCTGGCGTGAAAATTCTCGTCAACTTGGCAACTGTCTAAAACCCGGATATCAGACGGCAAATGGGCGTTTAATGCAAGACAAAAGTTTTCGGGCGGAATCCGGCTGTCGGCATCAAAATGCGCCGCTAGCGCCGCTGCGTGAACTCCTGCGTCTGTGCGCCCGCTGCCTTCAACGCAGCTGTGCTTGCCGGTAACAGCCAAAACAGCCCGCTCAAGCTGAGCCTGCACCGAGTCCTGCCCGGCTTGAGTTTGCCAGCCGCTATAGTTGGTGCCGAGATATTGAATTATAAGTTTAATTCTCATGGCTTTATTATAACACAACACCAGCTTTATTTGACTATAAAATTGAAGGTGTGTTATACTTGTTTTATAAAATCTTTACGCCGCCTATGGCGTCGGCTACCCCGTCTGCGCCTTTGGCGCATCCACCCCTTCATAAAGGGGAATTCTGACGGCACAACCGTCTTTAAGGAGATTTATTATGAAAAAAGAAACTTTGGATGGAAATACGGCTGCGGCAAAAGCAGCATATTTGTTAAACAAAATTGCGGCCATTTACCCAATCACGCCAAGTTCGCCAATGGCGGAAGTCTGTGACGAAATGGCCAGCCGCGGCGAACTGAATGTTTTTGGTACCACCATGAGCGTGGTTGAAATGCAGTCCGAGGCGGGTGCTGCCGGCGCATTGCACGGTGCACTGGCTGCGGGCGGTTTTGCAACAACCTTTACTGCCAGCCAGGGGCTTCTTTTAATGATTCCTAATATGTACAAGATTTCGGGCGAATTATTGCCATGCGTAATTCATGTAACTGCACGTGCGCTTAGCACCCATGCTCTGTCAATATTCGGCGACCACTCGGACGTTATGGCCTGCAGGCAAACGGGCTTTGCAATGCTATCAAGCAACAACGTTCAGGAAGCACATGATTTTGCAATTATCAGCCAGTTGGTTTCATTAAAGACCAGAGTGCCGTTTCTGCATTTCTTTGACGGTTTCAGAACCAGCCATGAAATAAGCAATATCAGCACATTAACCATAGATGACGCAAAATATCTGCTTCCGTACGAGAAAATGGCCGAGTTCAGAGCCAGAGCACTTAATCCGGAGCATCCGCATCAGCAAGGCACCGCTCAAAACCCGGATGTGTTTTTCCAGAACCGTGAAGCGTGCAACCCGTATTACAACGCTGTTTATAAAGAATTTGTTAAAACCTGTGCAGAATTTAAGAAACTATCGGGCAGAGGCTATGCTCCGTTTGAATATTTTGGCAGCAAGCAGGCAGAAACCGTAATTGTAGCCATGGGCAGTGCTTGTGAGGCGATAGAAGAAACATTAACTCATTACAACAAAACCGGCACCAAGCAAGCGGGCCTCGTTAAAGTGCGGCTATACCGCCCGTTTGATATAGCCGGCTTTGTAAAGGTGCTTCCCGCAAGCGTAAAAACGGTTATTGCACTTGACCGGACTAAAGAGCCTGGCAGTGCCGGTGAACCACTGTACACAGATATATGCACCGCGATGTTGGAATCCGGCAAATCCGGCATTAAGGTGCTGGGCGGCAGATACGGCCTTGGCAGCAAGGAGTTTAACCCCGCTATGATTATGGCAGTTTTAGCCAACACCGGAGTAAAAGCCAAAAACCATTTTACTGTTGGAATTAATGATGATATATCAAAAACTTCATTGGCCGTGCCGGAGTTTCATCTGCCGGACACAGGCAACACCAATTGTATGTTTTTCGGCCTAGGCAGTGACGGAACCGTAAGCGCAAACAAAAACGCCTGCAAAATTATAGGCGATAACACCAACAAATACGCTCAAGCCTATTTTGTATACGACAGCAAAAAGAGCGGAAGTATTACAATTTCTCACCTGCGGTTTGGCAGCAAGCCGATAAAAAGCACCTATGAAATTGAGCAAGCCGACTTTTTAGCCTGCCACAACAGCAGGTATATAGGCAAATACGATTTGCTGGCTAAACTTGCGCCGGGCGGCACATTTTTGTTAAACACCCCCTGGAGCATTGCCGAGCTTGAGCAGGAACTGCCTGCAAGCCTAAAGCGGCAGATTTATAATAAAAAGGCCAGGTTCTACACAATTGACGCAAATGTCATTGCACATGAATTGGGCCTGGGCGGCAGAATAAACACCATTATGCAGTCTGCGTTTTTTAAGTTATCCAAAATAATGGACTACGCTAAAGCAAAAGAACTTATGCGTGATGCCGCAAAAAAGAGTTACGCCAAAGCGGGCGAAAAGGTATTGGAGCAAAACTACAAGGCAATTGCTTTAGCCGGGGAGAGGCTTGTTGCAGTTAAAATACCCGAAGCTTGGAAAAACGCCAAAGACACAATTGATACAACCGTATCAGATGATTACACACCGTTTTGCATCAACAATATGAAACCGATTGCAAGGCTTGAAGGAAACAAATTGCCCGTATCTGCGTTTACCGCCGACGGCAGAATCCCAACCGACACCACCAGATTTGAAAAGCGCGGCATATCCAGCAGCATCCCCGAATGGAAGCCGGAAAATTGTATTCAATGCAATTTTTGTTCATTTGTTTGTCCGCACGCGGCAATAAGGCCATATTTAGTGACAAAAAATCAAAAAGAAAAAAGCGCAGCAGTTACCTTGCCTGCAACGGGCAAGCCCGGATACGAGTTCCGCCTGCAGACCAGCCCGCTGGACTGCACAGGCTGCGGAGCGTGTGTTAATGTATGCCCTACCAAGATAAAGGCACTTGAAATGAACGCTGACACAGCATTGTTCAAAACAGAAACAGAAAACTATAATTTCTACAAAAACATAGACAATCCGGCAACTACGGGTATCACTGTAAAAGACAGTCAGTTTTTAAAGCCGTACTTTGAGTTTAACGGTGCGTGTGCCGGCTGCGGAGAAACACCGTATATCAAATTGGTAAGTCAGCTGTTTGGTGATAGGATGATAATTGCAAACGCAACCGGCTGCACCAGCATATACGGAGGAAGTTACCCTTCATGCCCGTACAGCACAAATAAGCGCGGCGTGGGTCCGGCTTGGGCAAGCAGTTTGTTTGAGGACAACGCCGAGTTCGGATTTGGCATTAAGCTTGCATTGGATGCGCGAGTTAAGCAGCTATTTGGATTTGCCGAAAAAGCAATTGAGCTAAAGGCTAAAAGTTCACCCGAGCTGAAAGAATGGATGCGGACTTATGAAAACGAGAATGAGAATAAAATTGCTTCGGCAAAATTAGCAGCAGCACTTGAAACAGAAATAAACTACCCTCTGCTTACCAAGGGATACAAAACTGCCCGTAACGGCACAGCAGACGGTGCGGCCGAAACCATCCTGGCAAACCGCGACCTGTTTGTTAAAAAATCGGTATGGTGCATAGGCGGCGACGGCTGGGCGTACGACATTGGCTACGGAGGCCTTGACCATGTTCTTGCTAAAGGCAGTGATATAAACATTCTTGTGCTGGATACCGAAGTATACAGCAACACCGGCGGACAGGCCAGCAAGGCAACGCCTGCCGGAAGCGTGGTTAAGTTTGCAAACGGCGGCAAGCAGAGCGCAAAAAAGAGCCTTGCGCTTATGGCAATGGCGTATCCCGGCGTATATGTGGCGCAGGTTGCAATGGGAGCAAACATGAACCAGACGCTTCAGGCGCTCCGTGAAGCGGAAGCGCACAAGGGCCCAAGCATTGTAATTGCGTATAGCACCTGCATTGAACAAGGAATAGATATGAGCAACGGAAACCTGCAGATGCGCAAGGCTGTGGCGTGCGGATACTGGAATTTATTCAGATACAATCCGGAGCTTGCAGCACAGGGTAAAAATCCGCTAATACTCGATAGCCCGCCGGTTACGGGCGATTATAAGGAATATGTGCTGAGCGAGCGCAGATTTGCAAACCTTTATAAAAACAACCCCAAAGAGGCCGATGCACTGATTGAAAAAAGCAAGCAGGATAGTATTGCGTTGCTTGCTAAACTGAAAAAGCTGGCTAGTGAGTAATCAGAAAAATTCCCCCAGCAAAGGCGGACAAACCAATAATTCCCCTTTAAGATAAAGGGGTGCTGCGGAGCAGCGGGGTATGTGATAAAGCCAGTCTTATTGCTTTTCCATCTATTTCACATACCTCCCCCCTTCGGGGTACTCCTTTATCTTAAAGGAGAATTTTATTCGAGGAGTAAAACCTATGCACACAGTCAGAATAGAAAAGCCGCATTTTGAGCTAATCAAAAGCGGTGCTAAGCTGTACGAAATCAGACTGAATGATGAAAAACGGCGCAATTTTAAAATTGGAGACACGCTCACCTTTCTGCTGCGTCCCGAGTTAACAGAAAAGTGCATCACACAAATCACTGAGATTATCAGCTTTAAGTCGTTTTATGAAATATGCGAAACAATACCCGCAACAGAACTGGGATTTGACGGGTCATCGCCTGACGAGATAGTTAACGAATGCTACAAGATTTACTCTCCGGAAGAAGAAAAGAGATACGGCGTTGTAACGATAAAGATAGAGGTTATATAATAATAAAAAGCGTGGGTTACACCACGCTTTGTTTACTCTCCATGTTGTTTAGTTTTGTCTTCAGGCTCTTTGGGAGGCAGGTTTGATGCGTACCATTCTGCCTTAACCATCTCGCTTAGCTTGTCAACATATGGCTGAAGCCTTGCTAAATGTTCAGTGTGGTATTCGCTTATCTCTTCACCTTTTGCTTTTGCTTTGTCTATTTTGCTGCGATGATATGAACCGACTGAAACAACCTTTGATTTCATCAGCTTTGCCGAAACTTCTTTTGTGCCGGACTCAAGTGCCAAGTCTATTGCATCAAGCAAATCATCGTATCCGCCATATTCTCCCAAGGTAGTAATGTATGCCTTAAGCACTTTTCCGCCAAACGGAGTTTTTACATTTTCTAATGGTGTATTGTTATGGTTAATTATGTTTTTCAAATCCTGTAATCTGTCTGTTCCATCCTGGTTCATTCTATGAGCATTACGCTCAAGTATAGCTAAAACAACCTGTTGCTCGGCTTCGCTCATGCCTAAAATCTCTTCGGTTGAATACTTGCCGGCTTTCACATCGTATGCAAGCACAGCATACGCCTCATCTATTCCTTTAAAGTCATAGCCGAAACCATAACTCTTTTTTAAATGTTCCAGCCGTATTGCCGGGTCGCTGGCACGCTCCACAAGTTGCTCGTGTACATCACATTCTCCATCCCTGTCTTCGTCTTTTAAAAGTTCTAAAAGAAATCCGGTTGCAGCTTCATCTGTCATTAACTTTGACATTTTTACTTGAGTACGAAGACCGTAATATCGTGATATCTCGCCCGCCTTAGCCCATTTGCTTACATAGTCGCCATCCAGGGTTTTTACATTAACCGCATTCAGGTTTTTCTGCACCACTGCAAAAGACTGTGCCGCACTCGGCAGGTTGCTATTACTAACTATGGCAGGCAGGTTTCTGCTGTATTCCTCAGGCTTAAAATCACGCACAGGGTCTTTTAAGTAATGAATGCAATCCAGCAGCATGTCTCTGTCCTCAACCGGTATCCGGCTTATGTTTTCCGGCGCAGACCAATATACAACGGTGTTTTTACAAAAGGTTAATACAAGCTTAGATAACTTATCCTCAACACTTCCCTCGGGCGTGCGCCAGCCCTTTTGGCGCGCAACATTGTATAGGTGCAAGGACTCCAGCCTTGTATGGTCATATGCAGGATTTTCAGCACCAAAAAGTTGACGAGCAACTTCCAGCAGGTCGTCCTCCCAATCCTTCTTGATGTTATCCAGCATCCGCTGCATCGGTGCTACGGCATCGGAGTCTTCCCCCAAAAAACGTCCCCTGATTCCTATGGTGCGCTTCAACTCATCCGTTTTGTAGTCCAGCAGCATTACCGAATCTTCCCAGATTTGCGTAAAAATATCCTGCACAAACTCAGGGTTAACCTTATTTTCAGTAATAAACTTAAGGATATAAGTGGCTGCAAAGGCGGAAGTTTCTCCATCGGTAACGAGCCCCTCATCCCGTGCGTTATCATACGCTTCTGATGCCCCTTCGCCGTGAAAACCGCGACGACTGTCATCCGGACGCCAGTTTTCTAAAATGCTTATAAAGTACTCTTCCAGTTCGGGACTGCCTTCTACCAATCGTCCGTATTTTTTTAAGTTTTCTCTCACTTCTGCAGCGTACTTAGGGTCCGGGCCAAACATGTTTTGCGGCCAGTTAAGATTCCCGTTTTTGTTGTAAACCGGTATAGCAATTTCTACGCCGGCAAAATCTTTTGCCGCCAGACTAAGCAGCTCGTTCTGCATTGCACTTGCGTCCAGTTCATTCTCTTCTTTTTCCATGCACAAAGTATACAACACAAACGGACACAATGCAATACCCTTTTGTAAAATAAAAAGCGCGGGTTACACCACGCTTTTTACTATGCTCTTGTTCTTCTTTATAAGTGCCTCAGCCTGTTTAACTATGTTGTCTACACTAAAACCGAAACTCTCGTATACTTCTTTGCCCGGTCCGGATTTGCCAAAGTCATCTACTCCAACCACCAACCCGTATTGCCCGGCAATTGGATACCAGCCATGGCTTGTGCCGGCTTCAATAACCATTATGCTCTCACAATCAGCCGGCAGCACACCGGCCTTATATTTTTCCGGCTGCCGCAGAAACAGTTCCCTGTTCGGCATACTAACCACGCGCACACCATAGCCTTTTTTAACAAGCTCGGTTCTAGCCAGCACCGCAAGCCCAACCTCTCCGCCTGTTGCAACCAGCACTATGTTTAACTGGCTGGTTTCCTTGTGCAGTACATACCCGCCTTGCAAAGTGCCGCCGGCAGAACCCTTAAGGTACGGCAATGTCTGCCGCGACAACACAATGCTGGTTGGGCCTTCATTAGAATTAAAAGCCGCCTCATATGCACCTGCCGTTTCGTTTAAGTCACATGGCCTAAACAGACTCATGCCCGGTATAATTCTTATAGACTCCAGCTGCTCCACCGGCTGATGCGTTGCTCCATCCTCCCCCACATAAAGCGAGTCATGGCTGAATATAAACACACTTGGCGTTTTCATTAGTGCTGCCAGCCTCATTGCGGGCCTCAGGTAGCACGCAAAAACAAAGAAGGTTGAGCAGAACGCTTTAAGCCCGCCGTGCAGTATCATTCCGTTTGTTATGCACGCCATTCCAAATTCACGAACTCCGAAGTGAATATTTCTGCCTGTTGGATTAACGGCTGAAAAACTCTTTTCACCCGCCAGAAAGGCCTTAGTGGCAGGCGCCAAATCGGCAGAACCTCCAATCAGGTTAATAGGAAGCCCGGCAATATAGTTAAGCACCAGGTGCCCGGCATCACGCGTTGCCATATCACTTGTGGACTTAAGGCTGGTTATACATTTCTCTGCAGATACCGACTGATTGTTAAACAGCTGCTTATATTCTTTTTTAAACTTAGTCTTATATGTTTTAATTAAACTATCCCAGTTTTTGCGTGCCGCATGGCTGCGTGTGCTTATGTCCGTTTTGCAGGTTTTATATACATCAGCCGGCACAGTAAACGGTTTATCAGTCAATCCAAAATTACTTCGTACTGCTTGAGTTTCATCTAAGGTAAACGGCGTGCCATGACTTTTTATGTTATCAACTACATGGCTTCCAAAGCCGATTTGCGTGTTTACAACTACAATACTCGGTTTGTCTTTGCTTTTTTTAGCCTCAGCAATAGCCTTGCTTATTTTTACTGTGTCGTTGCCGTCTATTACCTCAATCACATTAAAGCCGGCGGCTTCAAAACGCTGTCTGGTTTGGTTAAGGCCTGCTATTTCTGTTCTTCCCTCAATGGTGTGCTCGTTGCTGTCGTACAGCACAATTAATTTGTTAAGCTTGTGTACGCCGGCCAGCTCTATTGCCTCATAACTTACACCTTCCATCAGGTCTCCGTCACCGACAAGCACATATGTGTAATGGTCAACAATATTCAGGTTTGGCTTGTTAAACTTAGCAGACAAATGTTTCTCCGTCAAAGCCATTCCAACACCCATGCTTATGCCTTGCCCTAATGGCCCGGTTGCGCATTCAATCGGGATACTCATGTCAAGCTCCGGATGGCCGGGCGTACGGCTGCCGGTTTGCCTGAACTGTTTAAGGTCATTCATGCTTATGTTGAATCCAAAACAATGAAGAGTGCTATACAAAAGCGCACTGCCATGCCCCGCACTTAACACAAACCTATCGCGGTTAAACCAGCCGGGCTTACTGCTGTCCAGCACCAGATGGTCTTTAAACAGCGCATACAAAACAGGTGCCGCACTAAGCACCATGCCCGGGTGTCCGCTTTTAGCGGCTGTAATCTGGTCCAGCCCCAGCACCCTTATTGTGTTTACTGCTTTGTTGTCTTGTTCCAAATATTACCCCTTTTATCACATTACAAAATTCCCCTCTAAGTTAGAGGGGAATCAAGCCCTACTCTTAAATAAATTCTTTAGTTCCTTAATCAATAACTTAACCGCTTTCTTTTCTTTTAATTTTGTGCAGTCAATTACAATATCACTGTTGGTTACGTACAACTTATCGCGCTCGGAAAAGCCCGCACCTATCAATTCCGGTTCTGTTTTATCACCGGTCTCTTCCGCTTTGTTTGCCATTATGTTTGGAGCAACCTGGAGATACACCAAAAAACTACTCTTTTTGAACGCGGCCGAATTTTTGGCAGAAAACAACTTAACCGGATTAATAGTTATAATTGTGTTTTCATATTCATTTACGGTTTTTATTAATTTTTGCTCTATACCGCTTATATATTTATTTCCGTCACGCTTGCCAAGTGCAGTAATAATGTTTCCGCTGTCAACCAGCTCGTACTCCAGAAGTTCGGCAAAATCCACATAAAACATTTCCAGCTTGTCGGCCAGTATCTTGGCTATATTCTTGCTATAATTATTCAAAAAACAGAACAATGTAATATTTGTTTGCACGTGTATCCGTTTCCCTTTATTCTTTATGGCTTAAGCATAGCACTTAAACACAAATTTATCAATTATTTTATGCAACTTGCACAAAAAACAGGCATAACACGCCTGTTTTTAACCCCTTAAAGCGGTTTTTATATGCTTACTTGCCAGTTGCAGAGCCAAATCCAATTCGGCAGCCGTATGCGGCGTAATGTTTCGGTTAAGCAAATGCGCGGGCGTAACATACTTTTGGATATAATACCGTTTTGCTCCTGCAATCATTTTGGCAATGTTTTCAATGTCCCGAACTGTTAAATCGGGCAAAAATGTGGTTCTAAATTCGTAGTCTATGGCGCTAGCCTTTATAATCTCTATGCTGGATTTAATGTCCGTAATATTACAATCAACACCAACTATTTGTGAATACCGAGCCACCTCTCTTCTACCTATGGGATTGCTTCGTTTGCCGGCTCCGCAGGACAGGCTCGCAATGACAGTCTCCTCACCTGCACTAATTGGGGCTTTAACATCCATTGCTATATAGTCCAGCAAATTTTTACTAAGCAGCCTTGACACAACTTCGGGATTCGTTCCGTTGGTATCCAGCTTAACCTTTAACCCAAGTGCCTTTACTTTTAATATAAACTCCTCCAAATCAGGCTGAAGGGTAGGCTCGCCGCCGCATATAACAACGCCGTCTAAAAAGCCGGCACGCTCTTTTAGCTTTCCAAGCAATCCTAACTCATCAACACTTTCGGAATTACTGTCAATCAGTTTTTTGTTATGACAATACCAGCAATTTAAGTTGCAGCCAACCGTAAAAACAGTACAGGCAATGTGCCCCGGGTAATCTATAAGGCTGTTGATTATGTAATTGTTTATTTTCATGTGATGCTCCCAAACATTAAAAACGCTGTCATTGCGAGACTGCTTCCTGCTCCTTCTAACGAAGCAATCCCATCGACAGAATTTCTACCCAGGGGATTGCTTCGTTTGAATGGCTTCGCTGGAGCAACTCGCAATGACAACAGCACTACACAACTTCAGCAATTGCTTTTGCCGGTTTCCCGGTTTTTGTCACTTTCTTAGCCGCTTCAATGTTCTCAAGTTCATCCAACTGCTCTGGCCTGATTACAAACTTTTTGCGTTCCATATACTCAATTTGTTTGCTCTTGTTAAAGTTGCCGACCGGTCTGAAGTATCCAACCACCCTGCTCCAAACTTCGTTTTCGGCACCGCATTGAGGGCAGGTAAAGTGCTCGCCGCGTATGTAACCGTGCTCCTGACAAACGCTGAATGTAGGAGTTATGCTTACATACGGCATTTTAGAATTGTTAAATATCTTTTGGATTAAACGCTTACAGGTCTGGCCGTCGTCTACACGCTCTCCCAGATATAAGTGCAGTACCGTTCCGCCGGTGTAAAGCGACTGAAGCTCGTCCTGAAGCTTGATAACCTCAAAAATATCATCGGAATATTGAACCGGTAACTGGGTTGAGTTGGTGTAATACGGCTCAGTATCACTGCAAACAACAATCTCGGGGAATTTCTTTTTATCAATTCTGGCAAGCCTGGGCGCAGTGCCTTCCGCCGGAGTTGCCTCCAGGTTGTATTGGTTGCCGGTTTCCATCTGAAATTCTATCATCTTGCCGCGCAAGTGGTTCATAACTTTTATTGCAAACTCCTGCCCTTGCTTGCTGGTAAGGTCGGTTTTCATAAAATTTTGCAGACATTCATTCATTCCAACAATGCCGATTGTATTAAAGTGGTTTGCCCAATATGCGCCGGAGCGGTTCTTTACCGATTGCAGGTAAAAGCTGGAATACGGATACAATCCGCGCTCGGTCTGGTCTTCTACAATTTTACGCTTAATTTCCAGGCTGGTTTTAGCAACATTACAAAGCCTGTCCAGTTGGGCAAAAAACTCTTCCTCCGTTTTACAAGTGTAACCCAATCTGGGCAGGTTGATTGTAACTACCCCGATTGAACCGGTTAATGGGTTAGAGCCAAACAACCCGGCTCCACGCTTACGGAGCTGGCTTACATCCAAACGCAGCCTGCAGCACATACTAACAGCGTCTTCCGGGCTGAGGTCGCTGTTTATGTAATTAGCAAAATACGGGATTCCGAATTTTGCGGTCATGTCCATAACAGCGTTCATAACGGGTGAATTCCAGTCGGTTTCTTTTGTTATGTTAATTGTAGGTATGGGAAAGGTAAATATACGGCCCTTGCTGTCGCCCTCACTCATAACCTCACAAAAGGCCTTGTTCAGCATATCCATTTCCGCCTGAAACATCCCATATGTTTCCTCTTGCGGTACACCTCCGCGAAGCACAGGCCTGTCTTTAAGCAAAGCAGGCACTTTAAGGTCAAGCGTGATATTGCTGAACGGACAGTGAAAACCAACCCGGGTAGGCACATTCATGTTAAACACAAATTCCTGAATGCATTGCTTTACAGACTTGTAGTCAAGGTTATCGTATCTTATAAACGGAGCGCAATATGTGTCAAAACTGCTCCACGCCTGAGCGCCTGCTGCCTCGCCCTGAAGGGTGAATGTTGCGTTTACAACTTGCCCTAAAAAGCTTCTGAAGTGTTTAGCAGGGCTGCTGCTTACCTTGCCCGGCACACCGGTAAAACCCATTTCCAAAATCTGATACAAATCCCAGCCCACGCAATATGTGCCAAACCAGCCAAGGTCATGCACATGAATGTCGCCGTTTATGTGAGCGTCTTTTACTTCAATAGGATAAACCTCGTTCAGCCAGTAATGCTTGGTAAACTCTTCTCTTATATAGTTGTTAAGTCCGGCTACACTGTGCTGCTGGTTTGCATTTTCTTTAACCGCCCAGTCGGCACCCTGAATGTAACAGTCAAACATACTTATGGTTGCACCAACAAGCGAATTATATTCCCTGCTTGCCGAACGCTTTTCGCGGTACAATATATACGCCTTAGCCGTTCTGCTATGACGGTTTTCAATTAAAACATATTCCACAATATCCTGAATTTTTTCAACTGTGGGAGTCTCGTTGGTATATCTCTTTATAAGGAGCTGTTCCACTTCGTCAGCCAGTTCCAGCGAGCGCTTAAAGTTGCTGCCGCCGCAAGCAACCGCCGCCTTGAATATGGCATCGGCAATTTTCTTCTTGTTGTATTCCTGATAGGTCCCGTCTCTTTTAATAACAAGTTTAATCATGGTCGTGGTTCTCCTTTATATTTTAGTCCGGTTGTCATTCTACCTCAATCGCATATTTAGTGTCAAACAAATAAGCATAACCACAATATATTGTGCTTTTTTGTGCAAAATGCACAAAAACAAAAATCAAGCCTTATTTGCTTGATTTTATAGAAATGCAGTTGACAGTTATTTCTTTTTGGATACCAGCGCCGGTACAAACAATATAACGCCGGCCAGCACAATTATTCCGCCTGCAATATACCACCAGTTGATATACACCACAAACGGCTCTCCCTGACTTATTGCAATTGCAATGTTGTTGCCCAGTATGTTATTGCTTACGGCAAACACCATATTGCCGTGATAGTCCGCACGAAATAAATTGCTCTCCAGAATCCCAAATGTATCCAGCCTGTTTAAAATCGTTTCTGTAGGATGTCCGTAACTGTTGCCTTCCCCGACAGTAATAAATATGTATGTAGGCCCAAGCGCATCTAAAAATCCTTGAGAAGTACTGGTTGAGCTGCCGTGATGCCCCAGTTTCAGTGCATCCACTTTCGGTAAAGGCAAAGCCGTAGAGGCTATCATTTCATTTTCGGCCGCCACATAAGCATCTCCAGTTAAACAAATGCTCTTGCCATTGTATTCTATAACTACTACCGCAGACAAGTTGTTTACATCACTTGTGCCATAAAACGTTTTGTTTGGACTATAAAAAGTTATTTTGTAAGGGTTGGCTCCGCCGCCCGATATAACAGTTCCCGCTTCATGGTACAAAACGTTTGCACCGGGCTTATTGTACACAGCTGTAAGAAAGTTGAAGTAGGTTGCAGTACTGTGATATGTAACAGAGGCCCCCAGTTTGCTAGGAACGGCTGTTTGCAGCTCAATAATTCTTGCAGCCTCGTCCGATTGCATTGCAATTCTGGCGGCATTTGATGAAAGTGTTCCAATGCTGAAGAATGATTTTGGTCTGTATATAGTGGAAACCTCAAACTTTTCCAGCACTCTGTCTAATGCGTTTATATGGTCAGCGTCACTATGAGTAGCTATCATGTAATCAAACTTTTTATTGCTTCCGGTAAAAAACACATCATTAGCATAGTTCTCAATTCTGTCTTTGGCAGAATTTGCGCTTAAAGTGTCACTTCCGCCGTCTATTATCATATTTTTGCCGTCCGGTAATTTTACCATAATGCAATCACCCTGCCCCACATCTACAAAATGCACGGCAAGATTACCGTTTTTAACAACGTTGTACGCACCAATAACATCACTGTCGGCAAACGTCTGCCGCATAAAGCCTTCTATAATTCCGCCAAACGGCAAGGTTGCAAGCATAATTATTGTTATTACAGCAAACAAAACAAACCGGAGCTTAGTCTTTTTAGGCTTTATTGTCTTACTGCGTGCAGTCTTGCTTCCTCCGGCACTGATTCTGGCAGCAGTTTCTACCACTTTGGCCGTGTTTTTACCGCCTACACTGCTTACGGCCTTTGTAGCCTGAGTTGTTTTTGCAGTTATTGCCTGCTTCTGCTTTGCAGTAAGCGCTTTGCCGCTGCTATTGGATTTAGCAGCAGGTTTTTTATTGTTAGAACTTGCGGCCATTAATAATCCTCCTCCGTGTTAATGTTTTCAATTGCCTCTTTGCCCGCCTCGTCAAACTGCTTAATCTTTCTGGAAATCAGCAGGGCATCCGGGTCCGGCGCAACTCTCCTCAGCAGCTTGCAGATTTCCGGAACAGCAGCAATGGCTGCCTTGTATCCAATCTCTATCATATCCTTGCTGCCCTTAAGCTTTGTATGCTTAAAACCGGTCAGGTCGGGTGTAATACATAAATCGCTTTCTACATAGCCTTTAAGCGCCGAAGCCTTCATTAATATCCGAAGGCTGACCTTAATAACCTCAATATACTTTGTACTGGTTGTTCCGTACCCGCGGTTGCTGTTAAGGTCAACAGCAATTACAATATCGGCCCCCATTCTGCGCGCCGCATCACTTGGAATAGTATTTTGAAGCGAGCCGTCCATTAAATGCATCCCGTTAAACTCAACCGGATTAAACAGCCCCGGAAAAGCACAGCTGCCGGCTACGGCTTTAGCTAAGCTGCCCTGTGTAAGCCTTACTTCCTGCCCGCTGATAATATCCACCGCAACAATGGTAAGCGGCTTCTTAAGCTGCTCAATGTTTATATCGCCCGCGTATTTAGTTATTAAAGCTTCAAGTTTTTCAGTCTTAGACGGCATTAACGGAATTTTGGTAGTCAAAATATCTTTTATCTTAAAACTCTCAGCCGCCTGCTCCATAATCTCGTTTGACACATCATTACAATACAATGCACCAATTACCGCACCAACGCTGGTGCCCGCAACATAATCAAACTCAATGCCGCTGTCACGAAACGCCATAATAGCGCCAACGTGCCCAAACCCCAGCATTCCGCCGCCGCCAAGCGCAAGCCCCACCTTAAGCGCTTTGCCGGCTTTCGGTTTCGGCAACAGCTTAGACTGTTTTTTCTGCAGCTTAGCCTCTTTGCGTTTTAAACGATTAACTTTACTGAAATAATTAAAAAATCCCATATTTAATTGTAACATAATTATAGGTAAACGCAAAACAAAAACCACCTGCCTTAGGCAAGTGATTTTTCTTTTTAATTACTGGTTAGCCATTAGCAATGCAAGCTTTACTTCCAGTTCGGCTATGTCGCTCTTAAGCTGCTTGTTCTGCTCGGTTAAGATGCGGTTGGTGTTTTCTAAGATTGGGTATCTGTCACGGTTGGTCGTCATAACATCTTCGCAGTGCTGAACACTTAGCCTCAGTCCGTCAAGCAGGTCAAGTTCTTCGGCCAGCTTCTTAGCCTTTTCCTCGTCTATGTCGATGTAGTTGTTAACACCGTACAGCACAACCTTCTGCTTAGCAACAATTGCTTCTCTTCTGCGAAGTTTCTTCTTGTCGTTTTCAAGCGTTCGTTTAACTCTGCTTAGCGGAATAAACTCTTTCTTGTTAGCTTTCAGTTCACGCTCATTGTCTTTTAAGCGCATTCTTAATTTGTCTAAGTTGTTGTTAATTTCTGCAAGAGTCATGCTTCCGCTAAATCTCATTCCGCCGTCTTCGTCGGTTTCAATTTGGGATAGCTTAACCAGCCTGATTCGCTCTTCTTCCAAAATTCTGCGCTCTTCAATCAGCTGTGTTCGGAGTTCCTCAAGTTTCAATCGTTCAACCTGAAGGCTTGTTTTTGCAGACTCAAGCTCTTCGGTTTCTTCAACGCTGGTGGTTTCAACAACGGTAGTAGCTTCGGTTACTTCTTTCTCGGTTTGTTTAATTTCGGTCTGAATGGCTTCAACCTCTTTCTCAGCTACAACAACGGCCTCCTGCACTTCCTCAGCGGTAGCAACCGATTCAGGTTTAGCAATGCCTGCCTTATATTCATCAACCGATTTCTTGTTGATTTCTTCAATATAAGCATCCTGCTTTTTAGCTTCTTCTTCGCTTACGCTGTCGTCTTCGTCTTCATCCTCGCTAAACAGACTGTCCAGCTCTTCAAACTCACGTCTGCGCTCTTCAACAATCTTTTCGCGTTCCTTAGCAAACTCTTTCCGCTCTGCTTCATCACTAAGGATTACAGTATTGCCGGATTTGCTGGACATAATTGCCTGCTGTTCGCGAAGAGCAAGCTCTTCGTCATAGCCCACGCCTTTTTCAAACTCTTCAAAATGAGGCTTGTAGTCACCATCCAATGTGTTGTCCTCAAGCACAAGCGGACGGTCTTTACTGCCGGAGCGAACAATTTTGCGCTCTTCCGTAACAGTAGTGGTTGTTGTTTTAGTGCCAGACTCGCATCTGCGGCGTCTGAATATGATGCCGTTTCTGCCTCCGTCAAACATAAACAGTATCAGGTCAATCAACACGATGATAATAAAGGCAGTTAAGGCAATCAGCCCTATAATAGCCAGTATTCCTAATAATACACTTCCGAAATCTCCAAGTTCCATTTTAATTTTTCTCCTTGTATATTAATTTTATTATAAAGTTCTCAAAGGCCTAAGCTTCTCTCGCATTCCGGTTTCCTGTTTTTTAGTTCCCAGAATAGTGAGACCTGTAACTTCTGCGCCCATTTCATAATATCTTCAAGTCTTTGGTCATCCAGATTTTTAAGCACTAAGCTTTTGGCGTCAACCACGCCTTTATCAAAATCAGTCCGATTCTTCTCTACCAGGCCAAACACGCTATCTGTAGGATTTTGTGTTGAAACAAGAATGTCTTCTCTGGCTTCCGGATAACTTTTTCCGTTGCTAACATGGTTGTCTAATATCTCGGCATACGCAATACGGCTGACATCGGTACGAGTAGTGTTTGCGCTGGAGTCTAATTTGCTCATGTGTGACTTCCTTTTTATTTAGTGATTTTGGTGGAAGCGGAGAGAATTGAACTCTCGTCCGAACCGTCAGCTAAGTAATTGTGTTCGTGCGTTTGCGGTTTATTATAGGTACTGTTAAAGCGCTAAACCGCCAAAACCTTAACAGCCCGTTCTGCTAATTACGGCTTAAATCGCAGAACAATCTTTAAGCCGTCTGCTTACTTGTTTGATGCTCTTAAAGTCTTGTAAGCCTATCTTTTAAGAACACACTGTAATTTAGTACGCCACAGCTAAGGCAGGTTTGTTATAGTTTGCATTTAAGCACTTCCCCAGGTTTTACGCCCCCAGAGGACGGCGGCACGACAATTATTTAGTTAATCCGGCCCGTCGAAACCTGTACGCTCCCATGCAGGGAGAACAAGTTTATGCTTGTTTTATGCGAGCAGTGCTTACACGCGCGTCTCGCATAATATCCCGTTTTTTTATTGCCTCGCGCTTATCGTACAAGTGTTTGCCTTTAGCAAGCGCAATTTCGGCCTTTACAAGGTTTTTGTTTAGATAAACCTTGAGCGGAATAACAGTTTTGCCCTTTTCTTTTACTACGGAGCTAAGTTTAGTAATTTCGCCCTTATGAAGCAGAAGTTTTCGCGGCCGCGTTTCGTTCGGTTTAAAATTTGCGGCATTGGCGTAATGCTTAATATACATATTGTTGATAAACGCTTCGCCTTGCCTGAAATTTACAAACGCATCATTTATGCTTATCTGGCCTGCCCTGATTGACTTAACTTCACTGCCCTCTAATACTATTCCTGCCTCGTAAGTATCCTCAATAAAGTATTCAAAACGAGCTCTTTTGTTAGTAGCTGCGACTTTCATCTTAAATCTACCTCGAATATTATATCATATTAAAAAAATAATACAATACCTTTTTAAAAATTTATTCTATTATTTCAAAATCGACCTTTTTTGAATAAGTGTTGGCACCTATACACTTTACACGCACTTTGCCGCCCAACTGATATACGTGGCTTGTTCCGCGCAAGGTATAGCGCTTTTCTTCTAAGAAGTAATTGTCTTTTGGCAGCCGCTCTACCCGGGCCATACCTTCAACTGTGTTGGCAAGCTCAACAAATACACCAAACTCGGTTACGCCGCTTATTACGCCGTCAAACTCATGCCCTATTTTACTCAGCATAAATTCGGCTTTCTTTAAGTCGTCTACATCACGCTCGGCGGTCTCGGCAAGCTTTTCTCTTAAACTGGACTGGATACTGGCTTCAACCACAAACTCATTAAAGAATTCTTTCTGGCTGTTGCTGCCGTGGCTTAAAAACAACGCCTTTATTATTCTATGAATAACCAAGTCCGGGTATCGCCTTATCGGAGATGTAAAATGGCAATAATGAGTTGCGGCCAGTCCAAAATGTCCAAGACAGCCCGGGGCATACCTGGCCTTTTGCAGCGAGCGCAGCATAACCTTGTTTACAACATCGTTGTACGGCTGGTCTGCAACCGAATACAACAGTTTCTGCAAGTCCTTTGGAGTAACCGATTCCGGATTAATGTTTAAGCTCATTCCAAAACCGGAAAGAAACGAAAAGAAATTGCTCATTTTAAGAGCATCGGGCCGCTCATGCACGCGGTATACAAACGGCAATGTGCGTTTAAGCATAGTTTCAGCCACAACCTCGTTACATAGCACCATAAAGCTTTCAATTATTCTATGTGCAGTGTTCCGCGGATATGGAATCACGTCGGCCACTTTCCCGTCTGCATCCAATATAATCTTTGGCTCGGGCAAATCAAAATCCAGACTGCCGCGCTTTTTACGGAGATTGTACAAGATATTGTGGAGTTTTTCCATGTTCTTTAAGTCAGCACATAGCTCCGAGCCGTATTTCTTGCTGATTGCTGCATCATTTTCCAGGATTGCAAAGACTTCGGAATAATTCATTCTGTTACAGGTTTTTATAAAGCTCTCGTAAATTTTGCTGTCGGTTACAACACCTTTTGCGTTTATATCCATAACCACGCTTAAGGTTAATCTCTCAACATTTGGATTAAGGCTGCATATGCCGTTGCTAAGCGGCCTGGGCAGCATAGGCAAAACCCTATCCGGAAAATAAACGCTTGTTCCGCGCTTTAATGCTTCTTTGTCTAATATGCTGCCCTGCTTAACATAATGGCCTACATCGGCTATATGTACGCCGAGCGTAAAGCCGCCGTCCTTATGTGCAATAATATGAATGGCATCATCCAGGTCCTTAGCATCTTCGGGGTCAATAGTAACAATTCTGTCACGGGTGAAGTCTGTCCGGTTTTTCTTGTCGGCATCAATTAACTTGTTTGGCAGTAACAGTGCCGCCTGCTCAACTTCCTGCGGGAACTCCTCATACAGGTTATGCTCGCGGATTATGCCTAAAATATCTATGCCCTTATTTTTAACCGAGCCCAACACCTCAACCACCTCGCCTTCTGCCTGGTTGTAACGCGTGTTGTAATCGGTTACTCTTGCAACAACCTTATCGCCGTGTTTGGCCTTTATTTTTTTCAGGTTGGTTACGTATATATTACTGAAATAATGGCTGTCATCCGGCACAACCATTGCCGCATTGTTTTGTTTAAACTCTAAGGTACCAACAATGTTTTCGCGGTTGCGCTCCAGCACTTTAAGTACAACACCTTCTGCACCGTGCAACTGATTCAGCTTTTTGGTAATTTTAATTAAAACGGAGTCCTTGTGCAATGCCCCGCCCAAATCCTTGCCCGCAATAAAAACATCCGGCACTGCTTCCTGCCCGGCTACCACACAAAACGCAAAGCCCCGGTGATTGCCGCTGAGCTTTCCGCGTACAACCCCTATTGTTTCAGGCAGCACAATGCTGGAGCCGCTGAGAACTAACCGGCCTGATTCAAGCATTTTATTAATTTCGGTATAATACCCGGTTTTTTCTTGTTTGCTGCCATACGAAAGTTTGTCGGCCAGTTTATCTGCCGACAAAAACTCCAGATTCTCGTTTTTAATTCGTTCAATAATATTTTTCATATACTCCCCTCTAAAATCAAAAAGGAGTGCCCAACCACTCCCCCAAACTGTTGTTATCCAGGAACAAAAATCACAATAACAAAGTACAGTACGGCCATTGAACCCATAACGCACGCCAGCACCGTGGTGGCCAGTTTCAATCTGCCTTCTTTATTCCTGCCCTTGTTTTGCGAGTAATAAGTTTCCGTAACGCCGGTTATGGCGGCACCTGCGCCGCCCTGACTGTTTGACTGTTGAACCAACACCAAAACAATCATTGCAATTGCACCAATTGCAAGCCCCCAGATAAAAACATCTTTCAAAACAAGTAAAGTGTCCAATAACCAGCTTGGCATAACAGAGTCGTCTGCCAGCAATAAACTTTTAATCATATAAACATTGTTAAGCATTTAAAGTATAGTTCCCTTCTTTTTAATATCCGTAAGTATAGCACACGTCAGAACCAATTTCAAGCGTTTTGTGCCGTACGGCACTTTTTTATTACAAACCGGCAATTAACAACTATGGTCGCTTCGTCCTATGTTTTTCGGAGCAAAGCGACCAACAGTCGTTCATTATTAATTATTAATTGTTTATATTGTAATATATAAAATTGCTATGGCAAGAAACAACAATGCCGTTAAAAAGTAGCCTATATGAAACGGTTTTTTATCTCCGCCCTGCTTGCCAAGGCGCAGCGTTTTAGCCAAAAACCAAAACGTAAGCAACAGACAGGCGGCTATAATAAACCCTTTAGCAACATCCGGCACACTGCGGAACAACACATTTATCACCGAATTAAAGAAATCCCCCATCAGGCTGATCATAGGCTTCAGTCTCCCTCTTATGTAATGAGTTTAAACAAAAAATCCGGAAATGTCAAGCACCTGCAAGCGGAAGTTTTCCTAAGAGATTCAGCACTTCCGGCATAATGTCTTTGCCCTCTATTATACCAAGCCCGCCGCTTGATACAGCCGTTTCGTTAAACTCGGCAACTCTGTCGGTGCGGATTCCGGCTCCGCAAAACAAAACGGGCACCGGATCCGCCGAGTGAGCCTTTAAAGCACTTGGGGTCGTGTGGTCTGCAGTTATAACCAGCAATGTGTCTTCCGGCAGTTTCAAGAGCGTGTTAGCTGCTTTATCGCATTTTTCTATAAACTCCTTTTTGCCCATGTAATTACCATCTTCGGCCAGGCTGTCGGCGGCCTTTACATGAACAAACACAAAGTCGTATTTAACCAGCATTTCAACAGCGGTTTTAAACTTTGCTTCAACATCCGAATCCGGCAGCGCCGTTGCACCGGGCACATCTATAATATCCATGCCAAGAAACGCACCTATGCCTTTATACAGTCCGCCGCCTGCAATACAGCAAGCACTCATACCATATTTGTCTTTAAAGGCCGGCAGGCTTGGATAGACGCCCGCACCGCGCAGCAACAGAAAATTAGCCGGAAGCTTTCCGTTGGAAACGCGTTTTTTATTAGCCGGGTGGCTGCTTAAAACTTCATTAGACTGTTTCAAAAACTTATTCAGCACCGCAGCCGTAAAATGTGCCTCAGGGCTTGAATTTAACGGTTTAACCGCATAAACAGGCTTGCCTTCCTCGTGAGGGTCACTGTCGGACACCGCACTGGAGAGCCCTTCTCCGCGCATAACTACGCCCGCCCTGTGCGCCGTACCGGCAAGCACAATAAACTCTATACCGTCAATTTTTATACCGTTCAGCGCCTTGGCAAGCTCAGTTACATCCGTTATTCTGCCTGCCCGCCTGTCGGTTATATTCCACTTATCGTCTACGGTTGCAAAATTGCCCCTAAAGGCAATATCCCCGGACTGCAGCCTAAGCCCAAGCCCCGCAACCTCAATCGGTCCCCTGCCGGTATAATACTTTTCCATTGGATAACCAAAAATAGACATATGCGCCACATCACTGCCGGGTCTGATACCTCTGCCCATAGTATGCATCAACCCGCATATGCCGTTTGCAGCCAGCCTGTCCAGATTGGGAGTTGCGGCAGCTTCAAGCGGGGTTTTATTCCCCAGTTCTTTTACCGGCCGGTCACCCAGGCCGTCAAAGATAATTGTAATAACTTTACTTAACATATTTTATCCTTTGTTTCCGCATTTCATTTTTGCACCTATACTCATAAACTTTACAGGCAACAGGCTTGCCCCGCCAACCAGCGCACCGTCCAGCACCCCGCCTTTAAACAATTCCTCGGTGTTTTCGGGCGTAACGCTTCCGCCATACAACACCCTAACACCCGAGTACACAGGGTCGATTTCCGCCAGTTTGCTTTTTATGTATTTAACGGCACTTTCTGCCTGTTCTGCACTGGCATTTACGCCGGTGCCGATTGCCCAAACCGGCTCATATGCCACAATCAGCTCTGCACGATTATCCATGCCTTTAAGCGCTGTCTGCAACTGCCGGCTTAAAACACTCTCTGTTTCGCCTTTTTCACGCTGCTCAAGCGTTTCGCCTACGCATAAAACAATGCCCGGTTTCAAGTCAGCTGTCCCAAGTTCACAAATCCGCTCCATCTTTTCTTTTATCCGCTCGTTGGTTTCCAAAAAAACATGCCTGCGTTCGCTATGCCCAACAAGAAATGCCGTTGCTCCCGCATCTGTCAACTGAGTTACACTTAAGTCACCGGTAAAAGCACCGGAAACTGCATGGCTAACGTTTTGCGCGGCAACTACCACCTTGGTATCGGACAATTCTTTGGCAACGGTTTCAATCAGCGTTGCCGGAACTGCCAGCATATATCTCATATCAGCCCTTAAAAGATTTTTAAACTCGCGGCAGTAATTTACGGCCTCAGCCTTTGTCATGTTCATTTTCCAATTGCCTGCTAAGATACAACTCATCAATGACTCCTTCGTTGTCAAATATAAATTATAAAATATCAAATATCAATTGCCGGTTGCTTCGCTCCGGGTTTATATATTGTCTGCTAATACGTCAATCCCCGGAAGCTTGTCACCTTCAAGCAGTTGGAGCGTTGCTCCGCCGCCGGTTGATATATGTGTAATCTCATTATCAAGCTTGTTGTTTGAAATTGCTGCAGAACTGTCTCCGCCGGCAACCACCGTAACTCCTTTGCACTTGGCCATTGAAAACGCAATTGAGTTTGTACCGCTTGCAAACTTCTGAAATTCAAACACCCCCATCGGACCGTTCCACAATACCGTTTTGGCTTTTTGAATTTGCTTAGCATAAAGTTCGGCCGTTTTAGGACCGATATCCAATCCCATTTCAGACGGAGCAATTGCTCCGGTTCTAACAATTCTGCTGTCGGCCGCAAACGAAAACTCCTGTGCTACAACATTGTCAACCGGCAGTAATATCTTAACGCCGGCATTATCGGCTTTTTCCAACAGGAGTCTGGCCAGCTCAATTTTATCGGGCTCAATCATAGATTTACCTACCGCAAACCCTTTTGCCTTAACAAAGGTATATGCCATTGCGCCGCCAAGGAGAATTACGTCTGCCATGTTTATAAGGTTAGAAATCATTCCGATTTTATCTTTTACTTTTGCTCCGCCCAGAACAACCACAAACGGACGCTTAGGGGTGGTTAACAAACTGCCCAGTATTTCCAGCTCTCGGGATATAAGCAGCCCTGCACAGCTTGGCAGGTATTTTGCTATACCCGCAGTTGAAGCGTGTGCCCTATGAACTGTGCCGAATGCATCAGAGCAATAAATATCAGCAATGCTTGACAGCTTTCTTGCAAAGACAGGGTCATTTTCTTCTTCGCCCGCCTCAAATCTTACGTTTTCCATAAGCACAATGTCACCCGGCTGCATTCCTTTTACCAGCTTGTGCGTTTCGGTGCCAATAACGTCGGCCGACATTAAAATCGGACGCTTTAAAATTTTTCTCAGGCGCTCCGCAACCGGCTTAAGGCTATATTCCGCCACAACTTTTCCGTCAGGCCTGCCTAAATGCGAACACAGTATAATTTTAGCATTCTGCTCCAACAGATAGTTTATGGTCGGCAATGTTTGAGTAATCTTGTTGTCGTTTGTAACCTGCCCTTTAGAGTTTAGCGGAACATTAAAGTCCACCCTTACAAACACTCTTTTTCCGCTTACATCCATATCCTTAATAGATTTCTTTTTGTACATGATATATCTCCTTATTTTTATTCAATATTTATTTTTGTTTTTACAGTGCTTTTATTGCAATGTTTGTAAAGCCGTCTTTTATATCTCCAAGCGTGTTCAGCAGTGAGAAAAACGTGTTGTAATCAATTGTATCTTTGTTGTTGGTTTTGCATACGCTTAAGTTGTGCTTTGAAGCAAGCTTTTCGCCGGACACCTTTTCGCTAAGGTCAAACATGGCATGCAGTTTTGTGTCATCGTTCAACTTGCCCGCAGCCGCAAATTCAGATATTATTTCATAGCTTTTCTGTCCGGTTTGTATAACTAAGTCGCCCATTTTTTTAATATCGCTTAACTGGCTTTTTTGCAGCGCGCGCGGACTTGCGTCAAAACTTCTGGTCAGGTCAATAATTTTCAGACATGAGTTTAATACGGTATCGGCATCTGACACAGCGCTTAAATACGAGTTAATCATAAGTTTTTCTTCATCGTTTATCTTGTTGGTTAATTGCACCATGTTATTGGTGGTCATCTTAATCATTTTCTCAACGTTGGCAGCAGCCCGCTTAACCGTCTCATCACTGATATTATCCTTCAGCAAGAATTCAAGACTGGCATCCAGAAGCTTAACCTCATGCTCAACAATAACACAAATGCCCTTTTCAATTTGTTTCAGGGCAATAGTGGGAATCTTTAACATTTTGTCTTCAATGGTAAAAATTTCAAATATTGCGGATTTTGACTTTTTGTCCCTTACCGCCAGCCGCAACAGCTTTTCTATAGGTCCTACAAACGGCAGAAGTATAAGTGCGGTAATTACGTTCATTACAATGTTGGCCGTAACCAGAACAATGGTCGGGTCGGTTGTTGCCCAATAAAACATATTCAGCCACGGTGTCAGCATTAATAAACCAAATATTAAGGCAAGCAGCACCTTAAACGCCACGCTTAGCAGCATTAACCGTTTGCCGTTTGTGCTAAGCTCCGCCACGTTAATTAAATAAGTCTGCAAAGCCGTACCAATGTTTGCGCCGATTATAAAAAACATTGCCGAGTAAATTGAAACTGCCGGCTCGCCCGTCATGCCGATTGTGGTTGCGGCAAGAGCCGTTATAATTACCATAGAACTGAACAGGCTTTGAATAATAATGGTTAATATCATGCCCGCAAGTATCAGTACAAACGGATTTGTTAATGTGCTTAAAAATTCAGGGACGCCCGGCATTGCGGCAATTGCACTGCTGCCTTTGCCCAGCAGCACTAAGCCCAAACACAAAATACCAATTGCATTAAACACCGTGGCCAGTTTTTTGTATTTCTGCTTCTTGGTAAATATTGCAATGGCCACTCCAATAATTATAAACAAGGTTAATATTTCAATTACCTTAACCGACCTGAACGATATAAGTATAATGGAAAGTGTTGAACCGATATTTGCACCAAGCACCATGCTGGTAGCCTGAAGCAGGGTTATCATACCAACATTAACAAGGCCCGTCATCATGGTAATTGATACCGTTGAACTTTGAAGTGCAACCGTTGAAGCCGTACCTACCGTAATTGCTTTAAATCTGTTATTGCTGAATCTAGCAAGCCCCTTTCTAAACGAAAAACCAAGCGAACCTTCTAAGCCGCTATTTAATAGCCTAAGACCATATAGCAATACTCCCAGGCCGGCTAATGCAGTTATAATATCATACATTAATTGCAAGCTGGTTTCGTCCCCTTTATTTGGCGCAAAAAAGCCTTGTTTAATAATACATTATATCTGTTCATATGTGCAACTGAATAGAGGCACATATCGGCACATTTGCACTATTTTAGTATATCTCTTAATGTATTTAAAATGTCATTTACATTATTCAGCTCAAACAGTTTCAGCCTGAACATTTTTGCCTCAGGTAAGCCCTTGGTATAATACATTAAATGCTTCTTCATTTCGGATACGGTTTTTGCTTCCGGAAAGTATTTTAGCAGTATCCGGTAATGTTCGGAAATAACGTTATACAAATCGGGCCGCTGCCCCCCCCATGCAAAATTTCATTAAAAATCCACGGTCTGCCGAGTGCGGCTCTGCCTATCATAACTCCCGCACAACCGGTTACTTCTTTTACCTTTATTAAATCATCCCTGCAGCAAACATCTCCGTTGGCAATAACCGGGATTTTAACTGCCCGCACTACCTTGGCTATTTCGTTCCAGTCGGCCCTGCCGCCGTACCCTTGCTGGCGGGTTCTGCCATGTACCGTAATGCTGCCGGCACCCGCCTGTTCACACATTTTTCCAAACTCCGCAGCGTTAATGGTATCGGCGGTTAAACCCAGCCTGAACTTTACCGTAACCGGCTTGTTTGTGTTTTTTGTACAGGCGGTAATTATTTTGTAAGCCAGTTCCGGATTTGCCATAAGCGCGCAGCCCTCGCCCTGTTTAAACACCTTGGGAACCGGGCAGCCCATATTAATATTTATTATATCAAACTTTTCTAAAAACGGATGACCTGCCGCCCGGCTAAAAGCTTCCGGATTAGAACCGAACAGCTGAACCTCTTTAGGGCTCTCGTTAGGTTCGGTAAAAAGCAGTTCATGTGTTGCCTTGCTGTTGTGCATTAATCCAAGCACGCTTACCATTTCGGTAGTGGTAAGACTTGCTCCAAAGCCGGCACACAAGCTGCGGAAAGCCACATCGGTATATCCGGCCATTGGTGCTAAGCATACAAAAAGAAGAGGTGCTCCGCACCCCTTCCTTTTAATTCTGCCCTCTAACAAACTATTTGTTAACAGCTTCTTTAAGTCCTTTTCCGGCCTTAAATGCAGGAACATTGCAAGCTGCAATCTTAACCGGCTTCTGGGTAAGCGGGTTGATTCCGTTGCGTGCAGCACGCTTTCTGGATACAAACTTACCAAAGCCTGTAAGAACAACTTCGCCGCCTTTAGCCAGAGTCTTTTCAATTACAGCCAAAGCTGCGTTGATTACGTCTCCTGCATCCTTTTGAGATACTTGTGCCTCAGCAGCTACTGCAGCCACGAATTCTTGTTTGTTCATAATTTTTCTCCTTTTTATTTTTGTTTGCCTTAATTCTAGCACTTTTGTATGGAAAAGTTAAGTAAAAAAAGGCATTTTTTCAAAAATTTATTGTATTTTGCCCTAAATTATGCGTTTTAGCTGTGCACTGCACTTAAAACTTGGTATATAAGCGCCCTTCAGCCGTGTTTTTTGTCCGGTCAGCGGGTTGTATCCGTTGCGCTCTGAAAGGTGTTTTGTGTAAAACCTGCCAAATCCCATAACCTTTACTTCTTCTCCGGACTTTAGCGCCTGCCCAATGATATCAGTAAACGCCTTCAGCATTTGGGCACAATCTTTTTGTGTAAGGTTGCTTCTTTTAGAAACCTGCTTAATGAGTTCTTGTCTGTTCATTTTGTTCTCCTTTTTTGTTTATTAAAATTGTTAACTTTTTTACGTTTTTTAAACATTTCTAAAAAGTCTTCCGCGCCGCCGGTCAGATACAACACTCCGCCAAAAACCAAAGCAGCAGACAGAACAATTACCGGCAGACTTACATATGTGTTTATGCCGGCAAGCCCCCATTTAAGCAACGCTGCAACGCCTGCCATTACCGCACCTGAAAAAACAAGCGGCAGAAGGCTTGTTTTTACAGACAATTTAAGCTTAACGTGTTTTAATATAAACCATAAGTTTATAACTACAGCCACAAAAAAGCAAACCAGATTTGCAATTGCGGCACCGTAAATGTTAATTCCCGGCAAAGATATCAGCATAAAGCTTAACGCCAGTTTAATTACACCTGCTGCGCTCAACGCGCATACAGGCACCATTGTTTTGCCTATGCCCTGAAGTGCAGAAGTAAAAATCTGTAACATAGCCATGAGCAGCACACTTGCACTGCCGATTTGAAGCAAAACAGCAGCAACGGCCGGTTCGTTTATCGACCCCGGACTTAAGCTGCCGGCGTATAAAAAAGCCAGAATGTCGTCTGTAAGTAAAACAAAACCAATCACACACGGCACAGAAATAATCAGCGAGACCCTGACAGCCTTATTTACCTTTTCAGAAGCCGATTTATACCCCATAATCTTACTGCCGGCAACTGCCGGAACTAAGGCCGTGGCTACCGCCAGACTTAATACTACCGGCAGGTTAACAACCGAATTAACCACGCCCGAATGCAGCCCGTAAAGAATTGTTGCTTGTTCGGCAGTGTAGTTTATACTTTTTAAAGTATTTACTATAACCAGACTGTCTATTAAAAGTATCAGGGGTAAAATACCGGAAGCCAGCACAATTGGAGCGGTAGTTTTTAATATTTGACCGGCCAGCTGTTTGTTTGTAACATTACCGGGCTTGCCTTGCTTAAGCCTTAGCTTTTTGCGGGTGGAAAAATAGACCGAAAGCATATAAACCACCGCCACCGCTTCGCTAAGCATTACACCGAGCACAGCTCCAAACACGCCCCAGATATATGCCAAACTTAAACCCAGCACCAGCTTAAACAGCTGCTCTGCCACCTGACTGATTGCTGTCGGGCTCATTTTGGATAAGCCTTGAAAATAACCTCTGAAGCAGGATAAAACCGCTACAAGCGGCACGGCAGGCGCAATTGCCTTAAAACCCGCTGCAGCCATAGCGTTGCCTTGCCACGCCGCAAACAAATCGGCCCCCAAAAATATAATAAGTCCGCAGACAAGCCCAATGCCGGAAAACAATATCAGGCTCAGGTGCAGGATTCTGCCGGCCTCACTCACCTCTCCGGCCGCCGCGCGTTCTGAAATAAGCTTAGATAATGCCGTTGGCACTCCGCTGCCGGATAAAATTAAAAGCAGCGAATATAATGGGAAAACCAGCTGGTATACTCCAAGCCCCTCAGTGCCTAACACATGAGTAAGCGGAATGCGATATACAGCCCCTATCAGCTTTGCAACAAGCCCGCCTGCCGCCAATACCGCAGCACCCAGCATAAACGAGTTTGTTTTCATTAGTTTTCCAGGTGTTTGGATAAAAACTGAGCCATTGTTTGTGCCAGTTTAATCTCACCGTCACCAAATTTGGCATTACCCTGAAACTGACAGACAACAACAGCACCAAAGCAGTCTCCGTTTGCCAGAATCGGACATATGACAAGGCTTGCATAAGCTGGGTTTTCGTCACGCTTAATGGCTATCAGTTTTGCTCCGTCGGCTTTGTTCAGCAAAACAGTTTTCCGGTTTGAAATGGCTTCTTCTAAAGCATTACTTATGGTAAACCCCATGTAATCACGTTTTTTATCACCGGAGCTTGCCACAATTTTGTCCATATCCGCTACCATAGCATTAAGTTCGGTGGCCAGGTGTATTGCTTCGGTTATCTGTAATCCAAAATCTTCAATTTCGGCTATTGCGGAGTGCTTTTTAAAAACCATTGAGCCATTACTGTCAACAAAAATCTCAAGCGGAGTACCCGTGCGTATTCTCAAATTTTTTCTTATTTCCTTGGGCACCACTATTCTGCCCAGTTCGTCAACACGGCGTATTACTCCGGTAGCCTTCATCCCGCTTATTCCCCTTTTGTTAATCTGCATATAGTTTTACACCAAAGGACAAAAGTATTCGGGGAATCTTTTAAAACAAAAATCACCCCGAAGGGTGATTTTTTACTTCATCATTCTTGCCAAGGTCGGATAACCGTCTGTGCCGCCGGTCATAGTCCATGTTCCGGCAAAGCTGAATCCTCGGTCGGCAAATGTGGCAAACTGCTTACATTGCGCATCGTTTCTCAGCCCGTCGTTTGGAGTATCAAGCTGAATTCCAAACAGATGGTATGAAGTATTCTGCCGTATTGCACTGCCCGCACGTTCCTGGTTGATAATACTGTTAAGCACAAATCCGCCAATCTTACCACGGATATCACCGTCGCCTGATTTCATATCCAACACCATTACTGCATGCGTCCAGCTTTTACGGATTTCACTTGATGTTTCGTAATATGCCGTTCCGGCGCCTCCCGGAGCGTTAAACCTGACTCCCGCATAACAATACGTTATGTTTGCGGTACTTATGTTGTTGCCCATATTGTCGCTTGTACCGGCAACAATACCGCCAAATCCGCCCATCACCTTGCCGCTAAGCGTAACAAGTGTAAAGCAGTTTGTAATTATGCCGCGGTAATGGTATCCTACAAGTCCGCCAACAAGGTCACCGTTTACGGTTCCGCTTGCAATTCCGCATTCTTCCATGCTGCTGCTTCCGTTAGGCCCTTCGTTGTAGCCTATCAGTCCGCCCGCAGTTTTGCCGGAAATACCGCCCGCTGCCTGACTGTACAGTATTCTTGCATTTGCCTGGTTTTTACCAACAAGTCCGCCCGCAAAAGTCTCGCTGCTGATGTTAAGCTGAACTATGCTGCCCATACCCTTGCTTGAAACAACTCTGCCGTAGTTTTCGCCCACTACTCCGCCGCCGTTTACATTAGCGGTGCCGGATATGTTTATGCTGCCGCTGAAGCCTGCAAATCTAACATCTCCGTTGTTAAGTCCTGCAATTCCGCCAACGTTCCACAGCTTGCCTGCAGCCGAGCCGCCGGACAATGCTAGGTTACTGTTGTTGGTAGTTATATCGCCTGCGCCGGATGTGGTTACGGTGCCGCCTGTGTCAAGTCTTCCAACAATAGCGCCAAGGTTAACATCGTGGTTGTCGGTAGCGTTAGTGTTTATGTTAATGCGTCCGTTGTTTACTCCTGCTGCACCAATTGCGGAGCAATCTACCAGGGTGCCGCGAGACAGTCCAACAACTGCGCCAATGTTTACGCCGCTTACTCCCGCACTATGCTTAATGCCAAGGTCGTTTGTAATGTTTACTCCAACCAAAGTAATGCCCGTAAGTGTTGCTGTTTCACTGATAACTCCAAACAATCCTGTGTCAAGCCAGCACCAGCCTATTTTAAGGTTTTGGATTTCCCAATACTTACCGTTGCCTTGTTTTTCAACAATAATGTTTCCGGTAAACGGAGCATCTCTGGTACCGATAGGCTCCCATGATTCAAAGCCGCTTAGGTCAATATGATTAGCTATTGTAAAGTTGCCGTCCAACCTGTCACGGATGTTGTTAAAGCCGGCCGCATCATTAATAGTGCTGTAAAAATCTTCATCCGGGTCCCAAACGCCGTCAGGCACTCTGGATTTGCTGAAAACCAGGGTTGGCATACCATTGTTAACCTGTGCGTTTATGCTCCAGACGTCAACAAAGTTCCATGCTACCGGTAAATTTCCATGAGCTGCGGTATAAGTTTTGAAGTGCTCTTTAGACTGAAGTTCTGAGAGCAAGCTGGCAACCGTGCCTACAAAGCCGCTGCCCGCATCCGGCACGCCGCCAACACCGTTAAGCGCCGGATTGTTTGCCAGCAGGTAATAGTTTCCGTAAATACGGTTTACATTTTCTTCTTCGGTGCCAATGTCTGTATTACGGCCAATAATTGCGCCGCTGAAAGCGCCTTGCCCGTCAATGCTTAATGCGGTATAACAGTTTATTACATTAGCTTTAAAGGTATCACTGTTGGGAGCTATTACATACACGTTAAGCCCAACAATTCCGCCGGTAACGGCACTTGTGCTTATGCCGTTAACAGCGCCTGTTGCATAACAGTTTACAATCAGGCTGCCGCGGTTTTCACCGGCAATTGCACCAACATTTTCCTTTCCTGTTACGGTAAGGTTAGTGCTGACACGGCTGATTCTTGCAACCTCGCTGACTGACTCTAATGCTCCAACCGCTCCGCCTACACTAGACGATGCAAAGGTTGATTCCACCTTGCCGTTTACGCCGCCCGTAACACGAACCATTTCAACCGTACCCTGGTTTATTCCCGCAATAGAACCGGCTGTTTGATAACCTCCGGAAACAGTTACATTGTTAATATCAAAGTTTTTAACAACGCCGCCCTTTGCAATTTTAGCAAACAGCCCCGCATTTGTTATAACAACAGGAGTCTCAGGGAAACCGGTTTCGCCGGCTGCTCCCGTAGGTTCTGTAATTTTAAGGTTGTGGAATTTAAAACCATTGCCGTCAAACACGCCGGAGAATCCGATAGGGTCTCCGTTTCCAACCGGCACAAACTGATTCGGGTTTTGATCGGCCAGATTAATATCGTTTAGCATAATATAGTTTTTGTCCAGTCCGCGGGCTGCACTGCCTATGTCCGTCATATCGCCGTAATAGCGTATAACAAACGGATAGTCCTCGCTGCCGTCACCGATTATAACCGTACAGGTTTGTCCGTTAAACTTGTTGTTGCTGCTTTTTAATGTAATAACCGCTGTTCCGCCGGCTTTAGTAAAAAATCTGCCGTCCGCCTGCTTTTCTAAAAGCGGTGAAACAGTAGCCAGTTCAAACGTTGTACCGGCCTTTAAATTACCGCTGACTACTTCAACCGTTACATACTCTAATGTGTTTACATAAACAATTGTGTTTCTGATTGATAAATTCTCTTCGTTCTGAAGCATATAATAAGTTGTAAGCCCAATACTAAGGCCTACCAGAATAACCACCAGAAATATCAAAAACCGCTTTAAAACCATATCTTTTAACCCCTAACGTATTTTGTCTGTATGTATTATAAATCTAAATAAGGGAAAAGTCAATACTAATTTTCAATTATTAATTATCAAATATAAATTATAAATTGCAGGCCGCTTACGCTCCACAAGTCTACAAAACACAATTAATCCGTCATTATTAAGTATTAAGTGTTAAGTATTAAATGCAAAAGAGCGCATATGTTAATATGCCGCTCTTTAATGGTTTTTATGATTGCCAGGCCAAAACTACCTTGCCTGCAGCCAGTTTCCAATATGCACTCTCTGTGACATATGATGCCGACCGATAGTCTGCAAGCGAACGGTAATATATTGTTTGCTCCGTCTCTTCACCCGCCGCCAGACGCACATATTTGCCGGAAACAAGAATGTATCTGTGCCCATCATCGCTACCATTTGATGCAATGTCATGGTCTGCACTATCAAGATAGTAGTAGCTTGTTGAGTTTACATATGGCGTAGGCGCCACAGCATTTCCGCCTGAGTCCATGTATACATTAGCATCAATATCAAATGTGCCAGTACCCCACTTAAACACTGTTTTGCTAAAGCCATTCGGCACCGCTGTCGGTACCACCGTTATAACGGTAGCGCCTGATGCTGTATAATTGCTGCTTGGCGAGCCGCCCTCAATTACCGCGCCGTTCAATCCCGTTGCTATATCACCATAGCCTCTTGTACCTGTCGTGTCTAAGGTGCCGGTAGACTCGGTAAAGCCCGGCAAAGTGTCAAAGTTTGAGAGCCTTGTAACTATATTGGCATTACCAAACACTTCGGCCATATATGAGTTGCTTCCAAGATACCCCACAAAAGCGCCTGCGTTTCTGGCTGTCATATCTTCTCCGCAGCCATAACTTACACTGTCCGTATTGCCCAGTAAACTATAGCAATAGGTGATTCTGCCGTTTACAAACTCAGTGCCGGTCTGGTCACGCGCACCGGTTACCATGCCAACCAAACCGCCAACATTATAGCCGCCAGACACATTAACACCGTCACCGCTTACATAACTTTCGCTCAGATTACCCTCTAAAAGCCCAACCAATCCGCCGATATTGTATGTTTCATAGCAATAACCTGCTGGAAACCACAAAAGATGTCTGCCTTCAACCTTGCCAAACAGGTTGGCCGACTTGGAAACCGATGGAGTGCCTAACTGCCCCGGCGCCGTTGCAACAACCTTGCCGGCAATACCGCCAACGTTTCTTGCTCCGTACACATTTGCATTGTTTGTACAGTTGTTTATGTTGCCTATGCCGGAGTTTAGCCCCGCAATGCCTCCAACATTACTGATTCCATGCACCTCGGCCCCTGTTGTTTTACTCCAGCTAATACTTCCTGCATTGTCCCCCGCAATTCCGCCAACATTGTTTGCGGTAGTTATATCAAACGGCGGGAATAGAGGATTAGTCAGCGGTTTATTAACCGTTCCTTTAAACTCTACTTCCGTAATATTGCTGAGGGTAGAGTTGACCCCCACAATTCCACCGATGTTACTGTTGTATCCTTTAATAACATCATGGCCGTTTTTACCACTGATATACACGGCGTTTACTGCCGCGTCAGACCTGAGCCACTTAATATCGCCCCCGTTAACTCCGGCCACTCCGCCAACAGACGAGTATCCGTATACAACAGTAGCTGCATCTGCAACTATCGCGTATGAGCCTGTTGTGTGGCTTATTGTGTTTGTTGTGAGTTTGGAAGCACCAACTATTCCGCCCACTTCTTTAAGTGTATCAGGTATGTCGGTTCCTTTCTGTGTTGATATGTAGTTTATCTTGGCGTTTTGCACAATTGGTTTGGATATTGTATTAAGTCCGCTCAATATACCGGCAACGCCGCCAACAGAACTCCCTCCGTCAACATAGCAGTTAACCAATGTTGGGCTCGTTATTTTTCCGCCTTGCTCCACATTGCCGGCAATGCCGCCAATTTTGTCTCCGCTGGCATATACCACACTGTTTTTGGCTTCTACGATGTCAATAACGGAGTCAATATCACCGCGCATATTTCCAACCAGTAAGCCAACGGCATTTTTACCGTATGAAACACTGTTAACCAGGTTCAGGTTTTTAATGCTGCTGATGCCAGTTTGGCCACCGGCTGTTGCGCCAAACAGACCGCCCATTTCTTCATTGCCCAAAACGGCCAGGTTCAGCAATGTCTTGCCGTTGCCGTTAAGAATAATTCGGTCACCGTTTTTGCTGTCTTGGTTAATTGGCGCAAACAGGTGTCCGGCAAAATTAATATCGTTGTTTATGACAGCATCTAAAACCGATGCACCATGCTTGTTTATATAATTTGCGTATTTAACAAACTCTTTTTTTGTTGCAATTTCAACAACTAATGAAGTAATGTAGGTGCCTTGCAGGAATGTGTCCGACACATCTATATCGGAGGCCTTTTTCTCAAAAGCCAGCAGACGAGGCGCCAGCACCTTAATTGCACTCTCTAAACCGTTGGCTGTAGAATCCGGCATCATGCCCCAGATAGTGCCAAACACCGGCAGCAACTCTTTTCCTTCGGTTTTCACTATCAGACTTTCGTATGTAGTGATTGATTCTAATTCAGATGCCTTGCGAACTCTTTTTGTCTGACCGCTTCCGTTAAGGATTAAAGTAATTGCATCTGAAACAATATAACAGTCTTCTATCATTCCGTCGTTAGTCCTGACAAATCCTTTAGCTGCCGGTCCGCTCTCAACCATACATTCCGTTACGCTGCTCCCTGCAGTTAGTGTTTCGCTTGCAAGCGCATAATGTGACGTGTTTGATTCGCTGATAATTCCCAGTTGATGTACCTTTCCGGTAATATTAGTAAACAATGCCTGTGTCAGTCCGCTTACCGTATGACCGTTGCCAAGCAAGGTTCCGCTAAAGTTAGGGCTGGTTAAGCCATACCCGGCTACATTAACATCAGTTTCAAGGCTGAAGTGTTTGCCTGTGCCCGAGTTGTTTACCATCCATTCAAACTGACCGCTGCTTCTTATAAGGTATGGCTTGTCGGGGTCTCCGTTGCCTGTAGCTACTGCAGCTCGTGGTTCTATTCCGGTGGAAGTGTTTATTGTATCCACATCCGGGATATATGGCCAGCCCTCGTTAATGCTGTTATCCGCTTTAAACCAGCTGATTCTTACTCCGCCGGAGTCTTCACTTATATTTTTCCTCTGCACATCCGGAGTTATGCCTGCCGCATCAGTTTGGCCGCTGCCAAGCCGGCTGTCATAGCTTACATTGCTGCCCGAAAGAAGCGTTACAGAGCCGGCTGCTCCGCCAAAGCTGCCAAGGCTGCCGGTAGCCCCGGCTTTTTTGCTTATATCAGATACGGCATATGAGTTGTATGCTCTTGCAGCAAAGTCTACCTCGTTTCCGGTAAAGCCGCCGGCATTAGATTTGTTTACCGGCAAAACTTCGGTTGTGTTGTCGGTTATACTGCCAAAGTGATACGTGCCGTTGTAGCTTGCAAAACTGCCGCCTTTAGTAACTCCCGCAAATCCGCCTATGTTGGCAGCACTGTTGCCGCCAACAGTAATGCTTACGCGGGATGCACTGTTTATAATCTGCCCGTGGTTTTCTGCCGCAAAACCGCCGGCATTTATAGCGGAGTCTGCTGCCGCGGCAGCAACTTTGTAATCGCTCAGCACATTTATATTGCCTTCAACCGATGTGCTTGCAACAATGCTATACCTGCCAATACGGTTAGCAAGTCCGCCAACGTTTAACGTCTCCCGGGTTGAACGGAAGTCTATATCAATGCCCGTTACCGTTACGCCTGTTACAAAAGCCGCATTTGCCTTCTGGGTTAACGTAATGTTGTTTTCGTCAGCAAATCCGCCTATGCTGTCAAACACACCCAGCTTACCTGCAGATTGCAGGCCGGAACCTGCCCAAATGCTTGCGTACGGCTTGGCAGCAAGCGTGTATCCGTTGCCGTTAAAGAACCCGCCAAAACTTATATTTGCAGACTGGAGCATATCAACCGGAATTGCAGTCTCATCGGCATTTGTGGTCTGGATGTAGTACTGCTTATCGGCTTTGCCTATCATCCCTGCAAATGTGGTGCCGCTTTCGGCGGGGCTTATGCCAATAGGATTAACCTTTGTGCCATGGCCGCTTGTGGTTGCTCCAAGATTAGCGTTTACTTTGTTTGTAAAAATTTGCGAGAACTCCACATTCGGAGTGATTTCAAACATGAAAACTGTGGTTTCAGCTTTAACCTCAGGCACGTAATATGCCGTTTTAACGCCCTCGGAATCCTGTTTTGTGTTGCTGTTAGCCTTTCTCCATTGCATACCGTTTTGTCCAAAATTGCCGGAGCTGTTTAAAAATTCGCCCGACAACCTGTCTTCCACAAAAAATCTGGTTTCCTTGGCCAGCTCATTGTGACAACTGGTTCCGATAAGAGCCATATAGGTGTCATAATACACGCTTGCGTAATCTATAGATACTTTAGACAACGGTGAACTTGTAAACGCATCTACCTTACCGGCCGCACTTTCTTTTACTCCAAACAAACTGAAGTTTCTAATACTTACAATGCTTATGCTGTACATAATGTTGAAGTCCTCGGTTCCATAAAGCTTGCTGTCGCTTTTAAACTCTCCCACAAAGCCGCCAACCTGTGTATATGTTCCACCGTCAAGCCCGGTGGCTAAACCAGAGTCTAATGTAATATTACCTGCCGCCATGCTGTCTCCAATAAAGGTGCCGCTACTAACGAAACCGGCAAAGCCGCCAACTCTAAACTCGCTGCTGTTGGTCATTTGTTTAACTATGTTTATACTAATGCTGCCGCCTGCATATGAGTTTGTTATATGTGAGGAAATTATTTCTCCTGCAAAACCACCGATGCCGGCACTTGGAATTTCGTTCTGCAGCAGCCCGAACTCATCGTCAATTATGTTTACATCCGTATGCGTGTATTTAAACTCGCTTCCGGAAGTTTCTCCAACCAATCCGCCAAGTTTAACGCCGCATACAAATCCGGTTGCATCAATTTTTCCGCTTGCATATACGCCTTTAACGTTGTAAAGTTCAAGATACCCTGCCAAAACTCCCGCTGAGGCCGGTGTTGTGTCCATGCGCACATTGCCGTCGGGTTCAGATGAAATAAGCTCTATGTCCGCACCAACAATAATATTGTTAATATAATAAAGTTTTTCGGTTCCGTTTGCGTTTAAAGCGCCCTTTTGCGCATGCCCAACAAGCCCGCCCGCAAAAGCCGCGTTTGTTGTAATTTTTGCATCAATTAATATGTTTGAAAATTTGGTGTTTTTGGCTTTTCCGACCAACGCACCAACGTATGTGTTTTCGTTTTTATTGAAGTTGGCCGAAATTTTAACGTTTTTAAGCTGTATGTTGCTGATTTTAGCATTTTTGGTTGCGCCAAACAGCCCGTTGTAGAAACTAAACGACTTGTCTATTGTCATGCCGCTGATTGTATATGCAGTACCCGTTCCGCCGGCAGTGGACGGCGGCATCGACTCCAGTGTGCCGGTAAACGGATAATATACATCTCCAAGCGGTGTCCAGCCGCCTTTCAGCTCAATGTCTCTCGTCAGTCTATAAGTCTTATCCATGTGCCAATATATTTGCCGCAAGTCAGTTTCATCTCTAACCTCTATCTCGCTTGTAGCAGCCCTTAAATCAATTACAGGAAACTTTTCCGGCCCGGTTATATTATATGTAAGCCTGTCCCAGCCTCCAAACACTTTTTGTTTTGCGGTTAATGCAGTAGACGAGGTGCCCTGCATAGCCATGAACTCTGCAGGAGTCATTTCCTTGGCCGCTTTTAATATGTCTGCAACACCGGCCGTACCAATTGCCTTAAGCTCAATTGTCTGCCCCGCTGTTAATGCGGGAAGCACCCCGCCAACAGTTGGCAGAGCGTATATCTCGCTTACAAAGAAGTTGGTTGCGCTGGCATCATTGTGAGCCGAAAGCAGCAGTTTTTCATCAGAAATATCACCAACAAGCCCGCCGATTTTCGGGCTGAAGCCGTCTGCCATTGTTTTGTAGTAGTTAAAGTCCAGATAACTCCAGTTGTTCATTGCAACCGCAAAATTTATAATGGACAAGGTTTTAAAAGTTTCCTCATTAACCGGTGTTGGATCACCGTCTTTAAAGTACTCATAATCGTCTTTTAAAATCTGTTCATATGGGTTTACTATAATCTTTTTAACTACCAGGTCAATAAAATCGTATATGGCACCAACCAGACCGCCCACAGACGGGTCAACCGGACCGGCACGCACCGAGCCAGTTGTATAAACGGATTTCAGGTCTCCGCCTGTCATAACACCAACAATACCGCCCGCAACATTAGCACCGGTGTTGTATACGTGCACACGTGAATAGCTTTTTTCAATCATTCCGGATATTTTTGTTCCGCTTTTCAGCCCGTAACTATATCCAACCAGACCGCCAACCGCAAACGGCGTGCCCTGGAAGTAGTTGCGTGCTATACCCTCGGCCGCCATCACTCCCCATTCGGCATTGTCAACTTCGTTCTGAGTTAACGTGAAGGCATCGTTTTCATATGTTACGCTGGCAAAACTAATTATTCCGCGGTTTTCGGCCGCAATTCCGCCGGCAAACTGCAGGCTTTTTATGTACCCGCCGTCACCTGCTATTTTATATAAGTTTGCAGCATATGTCTCAGCCCCAATCAGCCCGAACAGACCGCCCGCATTTTCACCTATTACCTTGCTTGACCCAAATCCGGTTATATGACTAACCAGACTGCTTTTTGCATCTTTCAAATTTTCTTTGTCATCACCGGAATGCTTAGCCAGGTCCACAATTCCAAACACTCCGCCTACGTAATTAAGCCTGTTATGAGCGTGCCTTTCGTCACTTGCATGTACTCTCTCAGAAACCCACTTGGCCTCTTCCCATTCTATCCATTTCCACTTGTCCTCTTCCCATTCTATCCATTCCTCACCATCCCATTCGCCTTTTTGCCACTCGCCTTTTTGCCACTTGACATCTGTTGATATTTCAAAAAAGTTATACAAGTCGTCGGCATACAAACTTGCGCCCGTTACACCGTCCTGCTGACTAAATACCGCACTAACCGACAGGTTGCTGTTTATGTTTATTGCGCGCGACATTCCTGTAACAAGCCCGGCAACACCGCCCACAATATTTTGCCCTACAACAATATTGTTGCCGCTTACGCTTATGTTTATCAGGTTACTGTTTTCCACCCTGCCCGCAAGCGCACCAACATATGTGGTGTTGCCGGCCAAAATTTCGCTGACTGTTATGTTCAGGTTAGACACATTTGCCACAGGTGCATCAACCCTGTTCAGGCGGCTGATATCGTTATAACGGGGCGGCGTATAAACCGACTTAAACAACCCTGTGCTGTTTGTATCAACCCCAACTCTTATTGTTATTTCCAGGTTGTTTATACTTAAACCGTTGCCGTTAAAGTCACCCCAGAACTCGTATTTGGTTGTTTCCAGAACCGTTGCCGCACTGCCGTCGGCCGGACGATATAAGTCGTTCAGGTCAATATCTCTTATAAGCCTGTATGCACCTTTCATAATGCCATCATTTGCCGACTGGTCCTTTTCTGCAGCAATGTTTAAGCCGGCTGCATTATAAATAAGCCATGGGTCATAATCAACAATGACACGTCTGCCAAACGGGTCATTTTTTGCCCGGGTATTGTCAGTGCCGGTGCCTGTAACCTCAAATCTTTGTCCGTAATTTGAAGAATATTGATAAACCATCTGTCCCGTGCTTGGGTCTATATACGAATACTCAAGCCTAAGCTCACGGCTTGGATTAGCAATCATGTTTGGGGCTACAAGCTGAATATACGAAGACGTGCCGGCTCCTACGGACGAGCCGATGCGGAAGTACGAATTGGTACTGTTTGGAATAACCCATACTCCCGAAAACTCATGCCAAGCGCCAGCCAGATTACGAGACAGCCCATACCCGCTAAACACATCGGGTTGGGTAAATTCATAAGATGAAATTTCACGTGCAGGGTCAATATTTTTTCCTGCCACGGTAAAATTGCCAAGCAGATAAAAACAATCATTTACGCCGGTGGGGTTAAAGTTGTTGCTCGGGTTAAGCACATCTGCTTCGGTTCCGATAAACGGCGTATGTGCACTAAGGCTTTCCAGCAGCTTAGAAATTGAAAAGCTTCTGTTTATTACTCCGTTCTCACGGTTTATAAAGGCAAATCCGCTGCTGCGGCTGTCGGACTCGATTTCCATGTTGGAATAGCAGTCCTCAATCGTTCCAAAGTTTTCGTACACAAAGCCTGCCGCACGGACGCTGGAAGCTATAAAACTGGCATGCTTCGCTTCATTGGTTGGCTCACGGCTGCCGGCATAACTCTGAATTATCTTAGCCATATTGTGATTAACGCCTACAAGCCCGGATGTACCAACATTACCGGTCTGGTTACTGCTGGCAGTGTTTTTAATTTCACCGTATGCATAATAGCACGCCGAAATATAACTGTAGTTTTGTGCTACCAGGCCCGCCACATTGCCGTAAGCCGTTATGTTTATGCCCTGAACACGCGAATGTGTAATCGTTCCCAAATTGACGCCAACCAATCCGCCTATATTGTGTGTGTCGTTTGCCCGGTTGGCAGCTTCAAGCGTGATGCCCGATATATCATCTCCCTTGAGGAGCCCATCCGAAATTACGGCACAGTTTGTAATTGTTCCGCGGTTTGTTCCGGCTATTACGCCAAAGTTGACGGTTGTGAGCGCAACTGCGTTTTGCCTTATGTCGGTTCCTTCCAGCCACATGGTAATGTTTTTAAGCAAGGTGTTTTCGTACACAACACTAAACAGGCCAAGGTTCTGCTCGTTGTTGGCATTTGAGTCGGTGCGGTTAAACACCCCTACCTCTGTTTCAAACAATATATTAAAGCCGTTTCCGTCAAGGCTGTTTATTGCTATATCCAGCGGCCGCCATTCGTTTGGCAGTTTTATGTCGTTCAACAGAATGTAATCCTGATATGGCAGCATTGCGCGCAGTTCGTTAACATTATATACAGGAATCGGACTGTCGGGAGAAGTATGCTGATAAAAGTTAAAGTTAAAGTATGTCATTGCTTCAAGCCTGACTCCCGCAAACGAATCATCTCGTAACGTAAGCTCTCCTTCTTCGTTGTAGTCATATATAACACTTAAGCGGACATTCTCCGAGTTGCTTATTCCGTTGGGTGAGTAATTGTAAATCCCAATATCATCTGCTCCGGAAATTTTACTCACGTGTGTAAGTCCGCCGTGTTGCGGCAATCCGTAAGTGAAATCGCCGTTAGAGTTCTGTCCGGTCCTGAATCCCCAATAGTTTAACTGTGTTCCGCCGGATAAACGGCCGCCGTTTATGCGAACAAACAGCTGCTCTATACTGTTGAGCACATCAATGTTAGTATCTGTATCTAAATTGTACCTTAACGAACTGGCTGCAAAAGACACTTCCATCGGGTAGCTTTTACCGCCCGCATATGCGGCGGAATAAACACCGCCGGACACGCCTTTTACGCCAAGGCTGTCAATTACAATATCCACTACCGTAAACGGTATTTCTACTGTATGATATCTGCGCTGTCCGTTTACAATCCGCTCTATGGTAGTTTCAACCACAAACTTGCTGCCAATATTGCCTTCCTGTACATAAATGACGTAGATTCGGCTGTTGTTCGGGTCCCGTGTCATTTCTATTCCACTGCCAGATTTTGCGCCTTCAATACTTGGGCTGCCCGGAACTAAGCTAACAGCTCCGCCGCGGGCATCAAAGCTAACCGTAAGGTTGTTGCCTATACTGGTGCCGTCCGCAATGTAGGCAGAGCCAAAACGGTTATACCCCGGATAGGTTACCGTAAGCTGCGGCATTGCATCTACCGCAAGCACCAACTGCTCGGTGCGCTCATGGTCGTGCCCAACTACACGTACGGTTACAGTAAAACTGGATGCCAGCGAGGTAGCGGAACGAATTACGGTACGAATATAAATAGAACCGTCAAACACCAAAATCGGATTGTCTTTGTCATCTAAACCATCTTTTGACCACAAATTGGTTATTTTTATTCCGTTTGGTATAATGGAAACACCTTCCTGATACATTCTGTACCGGAACTGGTCCTTTTCTATATACATAATACGCTGGTCAAACGAAATAACGTCACCCGCAGCCTGACTGCTGGTAATTTCAACATAATCAACATCGGCAAAGTATGGCGCAATATCAATCCTTAACAGCCCAAAGTCGCCTGCAACTATAGTGTTGCTTGGTATATAGCCCGCGCCCGGAATTTCATTTGCAACCACTCCGTTAGCATCTGTTACGGCATCCGCAAAGTGTACCATATCAAGCCTGTCAACACTCTGAGGTATAAATGTCAGTTCAAACATTCTCTTTATGGATTCGCCATTCCAGCTTTCTATAGAAACAATAATTATGTATGTAACCTGTTTAGTTATTTTTTTATCTATTAATGACAACTGTATGTTTGCACGGAGCTCTTCGCTGCCGCAAAAGAACTGTTTGTCAAACCAGTTTACACCAAGTATTCCGCCATATACGCCGTCTTTTTCTTCAAGCTTGACGGAACCGTCCCATATCTCTAACGTAAATTTATCGTCTTTCTTATCTGTTTTTGCCAGCAATGAAACGGTCTGGCTGTCTTTCGGCTCAATCACGGCCGAGTCCGGCGTAACCGCCAGGCTTGTTGCACCCTGACAAATTCGAAGCGTAAATTCTACTGTCTGCTCCGATATAAGTACATATGTAGGTTCAAGCGCGCCGAGTTTATCAAACCAACCCACCACGCACGGGGTTACACTAACTTCAATACCTTCTGTTTCGGCCTTTAAAGTGTTGAATATAAGCGGGCTGGATGCAGGCAGGTACACCACCTGTTTGTCATCCTCTTTTGTCCAGGACAATGGTCCGCTTGCGCCCATAACCTCAAAATAGGACTCATCTCCGTCTTCTACCGCAACACGCACGCCCGCACCAACACGCGTAGAAGAATTTGTAAATTGTGCTACAAGCGTATGCTGACTGCCGTACTTAATGTTAAGATAATTGTCTTTCTGTATTGTGTCGCCTGCAGGGTTCATGTCAACACTGCCCCACAGCTGGAACTTGCTGTAGCCTTCAATTACGCAGATTTCTAGCTCAAATTTAACGCTAAGATTTACTCTTGAAACAACTTCTATAACAACCGTGCCGGTTGCCAGCACATTTAACCGGACGTTGTCTAAACTTACGCTTTGATGCACCGCAACAATGTTACTGTTGCTGCTGGATACCCTGACATTTGCTTTGGCTTCTTCAGGGATAGTTTTGCAATTAATCAGGTCGGCAAGAGAGAAACTGGCATCCTTGACGTAAACCAGAACCACGCGGGCTTTTGCAGGATGCGGAACAGCAATTGCATTGTTTAACTCACCGCTATCGTTTAGCGGCTTTAAATCCTTTACATCTACAATAAATTGCTCTATTACCGGCTCTTTAAGCGCATTGCCGCCCTCTGTTAGCAGCTGAGGATAGGTTTCGGCTGTTGGAGGTATCCATACCGGCCTTAAGCTGTTAAAATCAAACCATACAAAGCTTGACTTTTTTCTCATATCCTCGTCTGAAAGCAGATAATATAGCGGCGCATAAATATCATCGGTTACAGGCGCTTTTATATACACATTGCTGTTGGTGCCGTTAACAAAACTACCGTCACCAACCGGGTCGGTAACCCCATCAATTGCAGCATAAATATTGCTAAGTGTCGGGACAAATCCAACTGCTTTACCAATAATTGCGCCAACGTTCAGTAAAGGTTGAACCGCAGGCAGCTTAAACACACAATCGGCATAACTATCATAAATATATAGCCACTGATCTTCATCAGACAACCCCACAAGCCCGCCTATGTTCATTTCGCTTAAGCCGCTCACCACACCAACATTCAGGCTGCTGAAACTATTGAAAATATGGTTTTCGGTATTATTCTCAAGAGTTATGCCTACAAGGCCGCCTGCATTTACTTCAGTGTTGCCTGTAAGAAAAATATCGCCCCAAAAACCGGTTGGAATAAAGTCTATCTGGCTTACAAAATAACTGATTGCGTAACTGTATTTAATTACTCCTACGCTCATAAACCCAACAAGCCCGCCTACATTGCCCGAAGCGCTAAGGTAAAAACCGTCTGCGCCGCGCTTGTTGTCGTCGTATGCTTTAAACGAGCAGTACTCCATACGCCCGTGGAACTGCATTCCTGCTATTCCGCCTACATTGTAAAAGCCGGAAACGCGCATACTTGCGTCCGAGTAGCTTATTGAGCCAAGGTTTTGCCCGGCAATTCCGCCTGCATGACTGCCGGTGCCGGCATTGGTGTTTTGCAGCCTTCCATCGGTTAAAGCGCCCGAAATACGTACAGAGGAGTCGTTATTTCCGACAATCCCATTAATTCCGGCAATTCCGCCAACGCTTGCCTTATTGCCGCTTACGGTAATACCACCAATTACAGTGTTGAAGGCCGCTGTCATACCGGGGTTTCCTATATCGCCCGTATTAATGCCCGCAATTCCGCCTATAAATGCCGGAGTGGTCCCGGTATTTATTTCGGTTGAAAGAATTGCAACGTCTGTGTTTATTACACCGGTATTAGCTCCTGATACCTTAGTCTGGTTAAGCCCGGCAATTCCTCCGAAATACAAAGAGCCCACGTATGTGCTTCCACCATTTGTGGTATTAAGTGTTACCTTTTTGATTATTACCGAAACATTGTTAAGGTTGGCCCGCATTTCGCCCGCAAGCCCGCCGATATATATTTCTGACAGACCGGATGAGCCTACATTAACATCTATGTGTTCTATAACAAACTCAATGTTTGTTATGGTTGCATAATTAAGCGAGTTTCCCAGATATCTGAATATACCGTAACGGGACAGGTACTCGTCCTGCGTGCCGCCAGCAGCGCTAAATATGTTTTGCATCCGGATGCCTGTTACGCGCTGAAGGTTGCCGAAGCCTCTTATTGTGCCGGTAAACGGTTGCGTGTTTGTTCCAATCGGAGTCCAGTTAGCCTCTCCCGACATATCTATTGATTTTCTTAGCTCGTAATGTTTGTCCATTGCCTTATTAATGTCTTTAAAGTCCTGAACCGTGTTTATCCTATATGGGTTTTCTTTGCTTCCGTTGCTTACTGTTATGTTCAGCCTAACCCAGCTGTGGGCATCGGTATTGGTTAATATATCATTCGTTAAACTGGTGGCGGTAACGTCTTCAACTCTTTTTAAAAGCCGGTCGGCGGCAACAACATAAACCTGGCTCTCGCCTGCCGAAATCGGATAAATTACCATCCTGCCGTTCTGGTTCTCAACTAATCTGATATAACTTGAAGTAGCGCCTGTTTTGCGCTCCCACACGTCATTGACCTTATCGTAAACCAGATAAAAAATTTGTTGGTTTGTGGCGCTGCTGGGCACAATTGTAGGAATTATAGTAAAATTATGGGTCTGATTTACCGGATATAAACCTTGACGCTCTTCAAAATATATTCCGTCATTCATATGATAGTTGTCTACCATCACATATGAAACCGGGGTTGAATGACGCAAAATTACCGAAATCTCCTGCGCAAAAACCCGGTTGTAGTCGCTAATTGTTACAACAAGTGTTGCCGTATACGTACCGGATAAGGATGCGTTTGGTACAATCTCAATCTTAACCTTGTCACCTACAACAACTCCCCCTGACGCACCTACCAGCCTTACATAGTTCTGACTTCCGCTAAAATGCCATACAGCACTGGAAGCTTTGGTTGTAGCAACGCTAGGAAAAACAGATACAGCAAGCTCGGCAACCGACAGCTCGGTGGTATAGGGGCTTCTTCCGCCCGTATCCATATACAACTGCACTTGTCTTGCAGATGTTTCTATACCGCTTACCGGCATATATACCACAATGGTAATATCCGGCAGGATGCGGCTGTCCGAAACTATGTCAAAATTTTCATCAACAATTTTAAAATACACGGTGGGCGTAACCACCACGCGGCCTGAACTGCGCGAAAATATCCAGGTAGTAGCCGGGCTTGAGTTAGAAATACTGGCAACGGCAGTTTCCGCATTGGTAAACGTAAAGCCGGTTACCGATGAGTCGAAAGGCGTAAACAAGTTTTGCAGCTGAATGTTTCTGGAACTTGATACATGAATTTCCTGCAACGTGCCTTCGGCAAGCGTTTTAGGTATTGTGTCTGCAACAACACTCCCCTGTCCGTCTGCAGGCCATATTTTTATGCCGTTTGCCTCCGGCACCGCAACAACCTCTATCTCAATGCGTTTAGAAAGCCCCGTGCTTGCCCAGAACGTGATAAAAGTTTTACCGGCTTTTTTAGGAACGATAAAAAACCTGCCGGCTTCATAAAGCTCGCCTGCAAGCGGCCCCGTATTTATATACGATTCTATATATGTAATCTCTTTGTCTACAATATCCGCTATTGAAGGGTCGTTTATGCTTACCCGGATGTCTCTGGTATCGGCGTTTATCGGCACAGGAGTAAAATCTATCTGTCTGTCCGGACCGGCGCCAAGCTGAAGCGCAATAGTATTTCCGGCCGAATTCAGACCGCTGGTAACATCAATTGTCTGCACACCATGCTTTAATAATACGGTTATCCTTCTTGTCAGGCTGCTGCTATACGGATTGTTTTCACGTGCAAAGGCATAAATCTCCAGCTCAATTTCCCCTGTTTTTGGGTCGGTGTGTGCCAGCCAAAGCTTAGTGTTTGAATCAAACGGCCGAACTATATCAAGGTTTACCGGCGTCTCTGCATTATTGCCCGCCCTAACAACAAAACTGCTTGTATCTCCGCTTATTACCCGTATTCCAAACCTTGTGTCATCGGCATTTGTTGGTGTAAGAACGGGAATAAGCAGCTGACCAAATGTGCCCGAAGACTGGTAATTTGCTACCGTATAAACCGTAATCTCCGGCTGTGAGTCGTGAGGGCTGTTAAAAACAATGCTTTCAGGCAGGTCAATTACCTTTACAGGTAATGACAGCGGCAAAAACTGCGGATTTATTACTCCCGCAACACAAACGCTGATGTTTAAGGTTGTTGATACAATCCCGGTACCGTACAGCTCTATGGTCTGGTTTGCCTGATTAATTGTATGCCATAGGCTTTTGCCCAACGCACCCGCAGAATCTGTTACAGATATGTCCAGTACTTCTCCGGCAGGGCCGTTAATTTGTAAAATGGCGTAGTTGGCACCCTGAACGCCGGAGTTTTTGGTTAATGTAAGCTCGGTTATAACCGGCTGGTGCTGGTCCAGCCTGGACAAGCTCACATTTGATGTTGTAAGCTTAGTGTAGGCACGTATTGTAAACAAAACTATTTTCATATCGGGCTTAGCTGCGCTTGTAGCAAAAGCCGTATGAACGCCTGGGGAAGAAAAAGTTATAGGCTGGCTGCTTGGATGATTGCTATAAGATGCTCCTGGTCCGTCTATTGTATACAACAAGCCGGTTTCGGAGGTGTCTATAGGACTGAACCCAAAATACGATGCCGGCATAACAACCGTTGGCTCCCCCACCGGCACTCCTACCGCGCCGGCGCTTTTTAAAAAGAAGTTGTCAATATCCTTTTTTACGGTTACGCGCACTATGTCTAAAATCTGGGATGAATCACGGCTGGTTACTCTTATAAACACGCTGTCTTCGGCTACAGTAGGCTTAATGGCGGTTATGGTTGCAACCGACTTGCCGTCAATGATTGTTGTATCGGTTACCGCCACTTTATCGGGCTGAGTGCTGGTAAAGTTGGCAAGGCGCGACAGGTGTCTTGCACCGCCGGTTATGTCTGCCGTAATGGTTGCCGACTTTAAGTTCTCGTTGTCTGCATTTATTTCCAGGGCAATTGTTTTTACACCGCCGGTTATCAAAATCTTTTCGCTTTGCGCAGATACAGAAAGCCCGTCCAGCGGGTTGCCGCAGCCGGCAAGCACCAGCACCGAACTAAGTATGCACAAACATATGTACAGCGCAAACTTTTTCAAACTTTTTTCCCCTTTAGCTTTAGTTTAAATATTATCCGTCTTTTTATTTAAAAATCTATATTCTTTCACTATTTTACCACACCTTTAATAGTACATAAATTTGCAAAAATAGTCAAACAAAAATCCCCCATACGGGGGATTTATTATTGCTGGCCACTAAAAACTTATATTGTCGCCCGTCCTTGACCCTTCACGCAAACTTACCGGAGTTACACCTATCAGGTATGGCATAGAGTTGCCGGGGATGACCTTGCCCCAAATATTGCCGGACCAGTCATAGAATGCCGCGGTATCACTTCCACCGCCAATGGTGGGGGAGCGCAAGCCGAGTACGTTGGAATTGGTAAAGAACGGCTGCGGTTCTAGTGTCTCAGGCCTTTCGATATCAGAATCTAAGTTGGTGGCATACTCGTGGCTGGCATCAATTATCGAGTCTCCGCCGCCGTGCGGTGCAAAAATAGCATAGTAATTGCTGTAGAAACCTATAGCATTGTCCATATTGCCGCCACCAAAGGTTAAGAATGAGAAATTGCCTACATACAGGTTTCGACGACTTGTGGGCAAACCTGTTTGCTCGTTTGAAAGCTTGTATATCTTTAGGTAGTTGTAACTATAGCAGGCTTCTATTCTCACTTCGACGTTTGTGTATCCGATTATAGTACCCAAAAACACCCTTGCTCTGTAGTAGTTACCTGCACTGTAGCTCCCTAAGTCGGTCACAACCGGATGGCTGTTGTCTACAACCAATTTGCCGCCATAGGTGTAACTGTCTGTTATTACTGTATTGGCTGCAGCAGTTCTGCCAACCAGCCCGCCAAGCTCTGCCCTTACATCAGTAGTGGCCAAGTCAAGCGGATTACCTCCGCCGCCGGAATATGAACCGGTTGGGGCAATGGTAATGTTGTCTTCGGCAAAGCACTGCGTAATTTTACTTCCGGCTTCCAATACTCCAACCAGGCCTCCTGCGGTTATCCCTTGCACTCTGCCGCCACTTCCGCCGTTGTTGTCACCAAGCGTAACCTGCTTAACCTTTGTGTATGACTTGGATATTGTTACTTTGCTACTATTGATTTCACCCTGGGCAGTAATTCCGCCGTACACAATTGGTGCGGTTGCGTGCGACCCGTTATGCTTATAATCAATCTCATCTGCGGTAAAGGTACAGCTCGTAAATTTTGCATTATTACCGCTGTATGTAGCCGCAATTCCTCCAAACACGTGCCGGGTTACCCCTGCTGTCACTGATGTGTTCAGGTTAAAGCTTGCTGCCGGCCTTACATTAAGGTTGCTTATCTTGCCCGCATTAGTTTTAAACAGCCCCCAATATGCAACGTTCGATTCCACTTTCGGCGAATATGTCAGGGTTACGGTCTTGCTGTTGCCTTCTAAAGTTCCGTAAAAACTGATGTCCGGGCTATTCGGTTCTAAAATATCTATATTGTTTGACAGCATAAATGAACTTGCGTAATATTTAGAATCTGCCATCATCCAGAACCAGCCCTCGTGCCAGATATGATATGCTGCAGTGGGGGTTCCATTGCCTGTGTTAAGATTATCCGGACTGCAAGCCAAAAACGGCAGCCCGTAGTTTTTGTCGGCGGCACTTCCCCATGCCGATGAGTTTTCCTTTAACAGGCTCGTTACATTGCCGGCATCAGTCAGATACCAGTCAAATTTTTGATAGTTTACATATGAGTCGTCTGGGTGATTTGCTTTAAGAGCCAACAGAGCAGACATGTTTAAGTTCCCATATAACATATCGGTGGTAGTGGTATCGCTGTTGACAAACGCAACCGAGCTTATTTTAGCTGCAAAGTTGCTGCCGCCCTTCCTGGTTACTTCGCCATAACCAAACAGCCTGTACAGGTATCCGCCATCAGCTTGGCCCACTACGCCCGAAACCTTATCGTTGACAGAAAGCTGTGACACCATAACCGAGCCGTTTGTGTAACAGTCTTTTACCACCGCCGCGTTACTGAATCCAACAAGCCCGCCCATGTGCAAACCATACCCAGGTGTCTCCGGCACCTCAATTTCAAACTCTATAAAGCTTGAGCTGCTTGCAACAATGCCCTTATTCTGCCCTACCAGCGCACCGGCATTTATTGTTGCACCGGAGTTTGCAAACGCAAGGTGCAGCTTGCTGAAGCTGTCCGGAGAGGCGTAAGGCTCCTGCTCACTTAGCTGTGTGGTTGGTGTTTGCGGAATATCCCCAACCTTACAGCCATAGATTATCCCCTCATTGACTGCAGCAAGCAGCCCAATGTTGAGCTCGGTGTTCACATATGAGAGGCTAACGTTTTCTGCCAGCATGGTTATTCCGCTGATTGCACTGTTTTCCGAAACCGACTTAAACAGCCCAAAGTCTTTATTGCCAATCGTATAGTTGGGGTCATAAAGATGATAAACAGTAAACTCTGTTCCTACGCCGGCTATAAGCCTTATGTTTCCTTTAATATCAAGGTTTTTGTCAAGATCATCTACAAGCACTCTGCGCGCTGCCGGATTAGTAATGTTTAGGTGCACAACTTTGTAATTGTTTGAGCTGCCGGCAATGGTTTCCAAAGAGGAATTGTTATTCCCAGCACTATCAAACACTTTGTCTGCAATAAAGGGATACAGCTTGCCCCGCGTCTCTATGTCTGCTCCTAAGTGCTGCTCTGCCCAGGCAAGGTATGGGTAGGTTAAAACCAGAGCACCACTCGATGTTTTGCTTTTCCATGTCTGGTTTTGAATTTGTCCAAAGTCTAGGCCGGCAAAATTCTGCCAGCTAAGCATTGCGTTTGCATACATTCGCTTACCAAGCAAGTCGGTTTTAAATGAAATATTCACCACACCATTATTTTCGTTCTGTCCGTCATGTCTGTCTGCTGTTAAACTCAAATCATCTGCGTAATAAACATTTTGTATTACATCACTGACAGAACCTCTTGCGCCAATACACGCACCAACATTAGCCTGGTTGGTTGTGCCTTGATTTACTATACCTACCGCATAACTGTTTCTTAAATGGTTGTTTAATAATCCCACAAGCCCGCCCATAGACAGCTGCGGCTTGCCGTGCGTACCTAATACTGCAGTTGTATCAACCGCTGCCATGCTGTCGGCAATTATAATTCCGGCATCTCCAAACAATCCGCCAAGATAAATCTCCGAATAACCACTTACCGTAACATCTCCCATTGCAGCACACTGGCTAAACATAATACCACTGGACTTATTGTTTATTTCGGTCTGGCCGGCTATTCCGCCAACGCGTGCTATCCAATTCATATTATTGCACGCAACCTGAATATTCCCCTTGCTGAGCAGTTTGTTGTAAATCGCTTGCGGCGTGCTGCTACTTGGACCGTTAACCGTGTTTTGCACAAATCCAAAAATTCCGCCCACCCATGTGTTGCCATGAGTATATACAAAAATATCTATGTCGGTTACAATATTCTCGGCTGTGGTTAATGTAGATGCAGTTGCATACCTGCCTATTGCGGCACCCACGTATGCAGACTTAACTGCTTGTGTGTCGCCTACATTAATTTTGCCCGTTTTGAACCGCTCTGCTTTAATGTTTAAAAGAGTCAGATTTGCGGCTTCGCCTGCCACACTGCCCGCATACACCGTTTCGCAGTTAGCTCTATTAGCAATCAGCATAGCGCTTTTTATAAAAATATTTTCACATCCTTCGTACTGGCCGTCCACCTTTCCAAAAGCACCGCCCGCATATATGTTTCTTGGCGAATCTATGCGATAATCTACGCTTATAGCGGCATGCGGAACATTCATGCCTGCTCCGGAAACTCTTACTTTACCGGCAGAGCCCGCTATACCTCCAACATACAGGTAGTGCTCGGCACCGGGTGCCACCTGAAGGTCAATATTTATATCTACATATGTGATACCCGAGGTAAAACTAATGTCGTTAGCACCCTCCTTACCAAGCCCGAATATGCCGCCAAAGTAGATGGAGCTCTTTCTGTTTTGATCGCCGTCTGAACCCTCATATCCACTGCGCTCCAGATTAAACTTTGCACCGCAGTTTACAAAGTTGTTTGACTGAGATTCTCCTACCAGCCCGCCGAACGCGTACAATCCTGTCGGCTGTACCTGTTTTTCATTAAGCACTTTTACATTAACATTGTTAAACTTGGCACCAACAGCCTTTTGGGCCACAAACCCAAACACGTCATTGACCTCGGTGCTGATTACACTAAGGGGCTTGGCAACATCAAATTCCAATGTTATATTGCTGATGTTTGCGCCGGAACCGATGCTGCCAAACAAACCGTTAAACCCGGTGTACACATCTCCGATGCTATCGTAGGGGAGATTTTTAAATCTGATAGTTGGAAAAACGCCGTTATTATCTTTGTCTCTGCCCACCAATGAGCCCGTAAAGCTGCTGGCCCCCGAACCAATCGGCGTCCATTTTTTGTCCGGGAATAAATTTGTGTCGGACAAGTCAACCTCTATAACATTGCCACTGCTGCTATCTGCAAGCACATGGTACGTAGAGGTAAGCGCCCGCGCAACGTCTACAAGCTGGCTTGCATTGGTAATAAGTTTTACTGTTGACACCTTACCAAAAGCCAACTCCGGAAACACTAAATTTACCAGGCTCTGGTCAAAGCTCCAGTTTGCCTCAAAGTCAAACGGATAAGGAGTAAGCCCCGGCACCGTTGCAACAACACCAAACGAAACTTCCAGAGTTGCATCCTGCCCTGCACCGCCTATAAACTCGCTTTTGCCTTGGGGCAGGAACGAAGGAGCATTACCTACCTCATTAAGGGGTAACGGAACCAAATTTCTTGTGATTTTGGGCACAACATACAACCCGGAGGCAATCGCGCTGCCGGATTTGTTTACAAATACATGGTTATCTTTTTCATTAGACGACGTAGCAAAGTTTGCATACCCAACCGTACTGCCAAGACTAATTTCACCTGCTTGCGTAACCTGGTCGTAAAGATGGCTGTCGTAATTGTTTAGGGCAGTTGCTTTATTCAGCTCTATTTTGCCGTTTCCGACATAGCCTACAAGCCCTCCCACAAATTTGTTTGCATACAGCGGGCTGGTTGTGTACACCTGATTTAGTGTTGCAGTTTTTTTGCCGGCTGCGGAAAGACCATCGTCTACACTCAGGCCGATATTAACTTCACCCTTTCTGCCGGCATCTATAAACGCAGCTTCCATGTAAGTTACACCGGCAATGCCACCGGCTGCAATTGCGGCAGTGTTGTAAACAGCTACCCTTGAGTAACAGTCGGATATAACCCCTTCAAGCACAAGACCCGCTATTCCTCCAATGCCAACGCTGTTTCCTTTAAACAAGGTTAACGGACCAAGCATATTGTTTGCATTGGCAGAGGTTATTGTTTTATCCCATTCACGCTGTGCGCTTGGTTCAAAGCCAATAAAGCTTGTGTGGATTTCACCAAGACTGATACCAACAAGCCCGCCAACAAAGTTTGTGCCGGCAAGCGCCTGGGAGTTTGATGTTTCGGAAACATAAAATGCGGACTCGGCAATACATGAAGATTTGCCAATTGTGCCTACAAGACCGCCTACATTTTCGCCTTCAATCTGAACGCTTCCAAACACCAACAGTCCATTAACGCTAGGGTCTTTCCAATCATATTTTGGCTCTTCACCTTTTACATCATAAAGGTCAAGCACTCCAATAATTCCGCCCGCATAAGAGTATGGGTACAACTGGTCAGGCACAGCAAGTAAACTTGGGTTGTAATAATAATGCTCATTTAACGTTGCAGGCTGTCTTGTTGCATTAACCCAAACCGAGCTGGTTACATTTGATATCTGGCTTTTGCCTTCTACCAGTCCTGCCAGTCCGCCAACCATGTTTGCGCCGGAAACCTTGCCGCCAACATTAGGAGTTGTAATTCTTATTTCGGTTACTGAAGAGTTAATTATTCTGCCGGCAAGGCCACCCACCATCTGAGTCTGCGTGGCGGAAATTTCACGTATGCTTAAACCAAGATTTGTTACAACGCCGTTATCGATACGCTTAAACAGACCATATTCTTGGCTCTGAGTAATTAAAATCTGGCTGATGCCGCTAAGAGTCATACCATTGCCGTCAATGTGCCCCTTAACTACTATGCTATGTGCGCTTTGCGACTGAATTGCCGTAAAATCAACGTTGCATATAAACCTTACATGTGCCCATTCGCGCATATAATGCTCGCCGCCGCTTAATGATACATACGGACTTGATTCCGGGCTGCCCGGCGCCGGAATTTTAAATACATTATTAAATGTTACAGCATTTCGTATCAAAACCGGGTTGGAGGCCTTGCCATATTCACAAGCCGGGTCATAGCTGTAATCTTTGTCGCGATAGCTCCATGCAATGTTGTTTGCCTGAATCAGTTTCGGCCCGATTCTTACATCTTTTTCGTCAAAATCGGGAGCAGAAACATTCTGCCATACCGCACCGTTTACCGCGGCATTATCATTTTTAAACACAAAACCTACAAACGCACTTGCATTGTCTTCAATAAAGCCGCTTAAGCTTTTTCCAACCGCAGCCTCAAGGTCACTTACTATCACGTTAGAGTTTTCCCGGATTAAGTAATAACTGCTTGTAATCTGCCCCAGGTTCAGCAGGTCCAATTCGTTGTTTCTGCCTGTAAACACACCGTTGTTTAAGCTGTAACTTGCAATTTTGCTAAGCGTGTAGCAGTTTGTAATACTTGCGCCTTCAAGGTTTGTAAACACAAACCCACCGGAGCCCGAGCTTGAAATTAAATTCATGTTTGAATACGAGTTTTCTATCAATCCGCGGTTGGTGTGGACCAGTCCGCCCACGCTGCCATAACTTCTTGCCCCGCCGCTTACAGCGCGTCCGAAATCAATGTTTTCCTCATCACCAACAATTATGCTGTTTATATTGCCTTCCGCATAACTGCCAAGTATTCTGGCACCTGCACCGTTTTCTCCAACCAGACCGGCTGTTTGTGTGCCCTGACCGGTATTGCCGGAACTAACCACCAATCCGTTTGCAAAATAGCTGCTGCTTATTGTGCCCAGGTTTAAACCAACCAGCCCGCCCAGCCTGCCCGTACCAAACAGATTTATACCCTGAACCGTTGCGCTGATTTGGTTGCGTGCGTTTCCTATCTTGTTGTCTATTCTGCCAACCCGCGAGTTGGTTATAAAGCCCTCGTTTCTGCCAACCAGTCCGCCCATGCTTACCGACACATTGTTGCCGCCAACCGCTCTGCTGGTTTCAAGCCTGAGTGACTGCAGCGTTGACACTTTGTCTTTGTTGTCATTATAGTTATCGCGCAGTTCGTTAAGCACAATTCTGCCGTAATCCAAACTGGTAAAGGTTCCGGAAACAAAATCGTTATAACTAGAACTCTGGTTCTTACCGGTTATCACTTCGCAGTTGTATATGTTTCCGCCATAGTTAATTCCCGTAATCAGCCCAAAATTAACATTCTGCACCCCTGCAGCGTCAATCGGCGCATCCAGACCGCTGGCGTCCATAATAATATTGCGGAGCGTTGTTGCGCTGTTGATTGTGGCAAACAAGCCTACATTAATTGTGTCAAGCAGATTGTTGTTGCTGTCTCTGCGAGGAATATTAAATGAATTAATTGTTATTGTATACCCGTTACCGTCAAGACTTGCTATTTCGGTTGTGAGCGGTGTAAAGCTGTTCAGCACAATATTATTGTGCAAAATATAATGCTGCCCGGCCTGCATATTAATAAGGTCGCTTGGCGATTCAACCGGAAGCGGGTCTTCCTCGGTTGTAACCTGCGCTATGTTAAGACCAAACTCCGTTCTTGCTTCCATTACATTAAGGGCTTTGGTGTTTTCTGCAAAGTTGTCGTTGTCTAATTCAAACTCAAACTTGTATTTGCCGGATGCATCTTCAACGTGCCTGTAATGAAATTTGGCCAACAACCTTACATCAGTTGAAATAATTTTACCAAGCACGGTGTAATAGCTTCCGTTGTAACCAACAGTAAACTGAGAGGCAGCCTCTGCTTCTACTCCGGCATTAAGCGCCTTATCGTTTGCGCGCCATATTCCGCCGCTTGTTCCTCCGCCCGTCGGAGACTCGTTGCCGCCGGCATCAGCTCTGTTTATTTGTGCAAGAATACCACCAACGCCGTTAATTGTATTGCCGATTACCCCAACCTCTTCGTCAAACGCAGTGGTCAGTTCGGAGCTCGCACTTGGGTAGTAATCACCAAAGCTTGTCTTACCGGTTATAACAGCACAACTGATTTCCCATGCCAGTTTCAACTCGGTGGCCGGCGTTTTTAAGCTTACCAGAAGCCCGTTTGAATCCACCTCGGCGCCGTATTTATCAACAGTGAAAATCCGGTTAATAACAAAATCCACAATATGTACGGTAACTTCGGTCTCGTACGGCTCGGCATTTAAATCTACGGCCGAAGAAAGCTTAAACAACAAGACCACTTTGCCCTTGCTCAGCAGTCCGAAATAAATCTTGACCGTGGCAGGCTTTATTTCCGGCTCTTTGGTATTAAATTCGTTGTCAAATATCGGAAAAATGATTTCAGATAATTTTCTTTCTTCGGCATTGCCGGAAGGCTCGTAATTCTTAGCAGTCACTTCAAGCTTGCTGCCCAGCGCATAAACCGTCAGGTCAAACTCAACCTCTGTGCCGCGGGCAACCAGGTTGTTGTCATTAGGCACTTTAAGCGCCACGTCTACATAAGGAGAAAAACCTGCAGTAAGGCTTAGCCCCTGGGCAAACAACGGCTCCGATTCTCCGTTTTTCATGGCCAGAATAGTAATTGTAAACACAGTGCCCATCGGCACTCCCCGAGACAACAAGGTTGCAATATAAAACTTTGCCGAACCATCATAATCAAATACTATTGGACTGGATGTAGAGTCAAATTTGTTTATTTTATTTATCCGTACCTGACCAAACTCGTTTGCAGACGCAAACGGCTGCACATCTCTAAACTGCGTGCTGGAGCCGGAGCCGCTTATTGCCTGGTGCAGGAAAGAAATGCTTTCGCCCCCGCCCGACTCCGAGCTGCTGATGAGCAAGTAATCAAAGTCTGCATAATTCGGACCAACCGATACAACAAGCAGCCCTTGTCCTCCGCTGTTTATTTCCGTACCGCCGCTGGCATACTCTTTGTATGCCTTTGCACTGCTATAAAAGTCCGTATCAATCCGCATTACCGATTGCGGCCGGTAAGTGAGTTCAAGCTCAACAGTCTTAGTATTTGTTCCGTCAGATGCGCCAAACAACAGTTTAAACTCGCACCGCTCTGCCGCCCATTCTGTTGCATCCTTTTTTATAATGCTGATTAAAAGTCTGAATTCAACGCCATCATCTACAAGCTTAAGTGACTCGGGCACAATATAATATCTCAGCCCGCCATCACTCTCAAAATACGGCTTACCTTTTAAGTCATCTTTATTGTTGTTCCCCAATAAATCATTATAGCCTATTCTGTTTTCGTCAGTCTTGTTAATTCCATCAATTGTCTCTTCCAGCCAGAAATACTTTTCGTCATATATACGGGTGGTAAGGAACCGCTCTTTATCGTCGGTATTAATGGTTACCGTCAGCAGCAGGTCGTCCTGAGGTTCTAATGTGACGGCTGACCTGTCTAACGTAACAGACTGTAAGCCGTTGTACACTTCTATATAGAAGAACCACGCAAGGTCTTCCAGTGGGAATCTCGTTTCCACACCGTTAAACAACACCATAACATACGGAATGGCCTTAACTAATATACCTTTAGTTGTAATAGGCAATGTGGTGCTTACACCGGTTAATAAGTGGGTAAAGTCCGATGCAAACGGCATATGCTGCTGCTGCCGAGTACAATCCCAGTCATTGTTGCCAAAATAGTAATATGCTTCAGGACCTGATGTTGCCGTAGTATATGTAACACCGGCATTGTTTAAGCTCACAGGGCTTCCATCAACATACGGCACAGGCGACACAATTACAGCTCCGCCTTTGTTAACCGAAATTATAGTCGGATGCCCAAGCATATTGTTTGTGCCTGAAAATGCCGGATACTGCTCCTTAGAGCCTCCTCCAACCTCATATAGAGTGTCGTCGTCCCGTGCACCCAATGTGGTCCGGTCAATTTCTTCCACAACCTGCCGGTCAAGCGAGTTAAACATTTTAAAGGTTTCCAGGCCGTTTGTAATACATAACTCAAATGTTACACTTGCAGCAAGGTTACGGTTTGCCGTAACGGTTATTTTTACTGTACCGTTTGCCTTTATACTCAGCGTATGGTTAAGCAGGTCCATTCCGGGCAATACTGTTGCCACTGCAGGGTTATCTACAGTAACCGTAACTCTAAGGTCATCCGCAGCCGCCAGCGGAAAAACTGTGGCCTCAAAAAGCTTACTGAACTTGAAGTTTTTGTCTGCAATCAGGTTACTGAACAGTATAAATTGGTTTGTATCCTTTTCTGCTGCAAAGGCACCGGCTTCCGAGGCTAAATTTAAACTGATGCTCTCCGGTATAACACTGCCCAGAGTTCCGCTTTTGTCATGGTTTAACAGCACCGGATAATCATCGTTTATGCCCTCGGTCAGTCCCGCCCATGCCGCCCAGAAAATGGCCGGATGAATATTGCCATTATTTATTTCGGTCAGCGTTGCAAACCACCAGTTTGTTTCCGGATGGAAAACCCCGCCGGGCTCGCCCATATATTTCAAATCTGCGGCCGGGCTGCTACTTGCTCCAAAGCTAGAGGGAGTAGTGCCCGCATAATAGCTGCCCCCTACACCTGATGCAAATGCATACGCCGGGTGGCTTGAACCGCCGATAAACTCTCTCCATGCATCTGGCGTGCCGTTGTCGGTTATAGTATAAACGTAATCTATAAACGAATATGTCGTAGTCGCATCAACATACCCTATAAATCCGCCCGCAAAAACTGCAGACTGATTAAGCGAAATTATACTGCCCCTGCTAAACGAGTGTTTTATGCTATTTTTTACCTGTGTTATCTCAATTCTGCCTATTGCGCCGCCAAGTTCTGCCGCACTGTCTTTACTCTGAATTGCCAGTACGCTAAAGCACGCTACCATGTCCAATACGCCTTTGCTGTCGTTTACATAACCTATAAGCCCGCCCACTCTGGCGGTTATTGAGTCTTTATCAAACGACAATATATCACCGTAATATTCATTTGAATCTGTTAAGGTCGTACCACCGGACTGGTGCTGCTTTAATGTACGCGAAACATAGCTTAATACAAAGCTATAACTTATTTCCCCGCCATAGCTGAGCCCAACCAATCCGCCTACATTTGTACCGTATGCCACAATTGCAGTTGCGGCTAAATCGCGGTAGGCCAGATTGTCGTAAGCTTCATATACACTACGGTTAATGCTGCCGCCGTTATTTATCCCAACCAGTCCGCCGATATTACTGTTGGCGGTTATGCGCACACTTGACGATGCCAAACTAATTGTGCCAAAAGTATGCCCGCCCGCAATTCCTCCAATGTTGTCGTTATACGGCGCATAAATAAACCCGCTGGTTACAGCGTATTGAAGCCTGTTTTCGTCACTAGTATCATTGGCTGCATTTTTACCGGCTATTCCGCCTACAAAGCTTTCTTCTTTGTCTGCGCCCTTATGTTCGGCTTCGTGCTCGTCAACATATACCAACCGAAAGTCTACATCAGAATAGTTGTATGCACCCCCGGAAAGAGCCGAAATTCTTCCTCTGTTTTCACCAACCATTCCGCCAAGATAAACCGAAGCGGCCGGAGTGCTTACATCAACCTTAAACACGGATGAACCGGAGTAAATTACGCCCTTCAGCAACCCTACAATTCCGCCTATAAATACACTGGCCGTGTTAATGCCCGAGTTGTCCGTTATAATATGTCTCTTTCCCGCATCCAAGGCAGAATATACACTTACGTTTAAACATTCCGCAAAGCTTACACCGGTAAGAATACCGGCATAAACCGTTGTTACTTCTTCCGACAAATCACCTAAGTCAAGGTTAAAATAAGTGCATTCTAAAATTATGTTGCCAATTACGGCAGAACTTTCAAGCTTAGCAAACAGCCCCAGATACGCAAAAGAGCCTTCAATTACAGCTTTGCCGGTATCAAGCATAATACCGGTTATTCTTAGTTCTGTTTTTTGAGTGCCGGAAGAAAAACTTTTTAAACTGCCGCCGAAACCAATTAAGCTGTCTTCATCCATTAAACCAAGCGGAGCCCAATAACCCACACTGGCAAGGCTAATGTCGTTCATTAGTTGATAGTTTGCGCTTAAATTGTCTAAGCTTGCTCCCACATTAATAAGGTCGTTTAATGTAAATATACGGTACGGCACTTCTTTGCCGTCGGCTACGCCGCCCCAAATTGGATAATAAAAGTCTGGCTCAAACACAGGAGCCGCAAGCCTTGCCTCTGTCAGCTGGTCTCTTGGAATAGCCTTAACCACAAACCAACCGGATTTACCGGCAATCGGTTCAATAATATTGCCGGCAAGCAATGCCAATCCCAGCTGGCTGTCCCATACATATTTAATTACCGCATCCTCATCATCTTCCTTATACATCTGCGTGGCTTCGGCAATTCCCTTGTCGTCATTAAGCACAGCATGGTATACCACATAAACCAGTTCATTACCCGGCCTTGTTTGGCTGATATAAGCGTTTGCCGGTTTTATTATAGGCTTAATGGTAAAACTGCTGCGCTGATTAGCACCGCCAACTTCACGGGTTTCTAAATAAACGCCCCTGTCATCATCGTAACCGTCTACAATTATACCGTTTATTTTTGTCGGACGCTCCACTATAACAAATGTGGTTACGGTTATGTTTCGCCCATGCTCATTAATAGTACCGGTAATCTGAATCGTTTTGGATTTCGGGCCGTCATACCCGCTTGGGAATACCGCAGTTACAGAAATCCTGCCGTCTCCAAGATTCTGCGGGTCAATCAGCTCCATATCAGAATAGCTCCATACTATATCCGAAGCCCGGAAAGACGAGTTTGACGGAGAGACCGTGGCCTGAATAGAGGTACTGGCCTGACTGTTGTCTAAAACAAACAATGAGTTGATATCGTATAACACCGTTCTGTTCTGGCTTGAAATATTAATGCCGGCTATCGGATTGAATATGTCCAAATCAATTGTGCGCTGCACGCCAACAATTCTATCCCAGCTATTGCCATTGTATTTTACAATTGTAAAGGTGGCGGTTATGGTAACATACCCGGTAGCAAGAGCGTGAACTTGGCCGGTTGGAGCAACCATAGCTATATTGGGCGCACTGGACAAGTATGCTAAGTCTAAAATGGTTGCGCCTGTAGGCCCAACTAAAAAGTTAAGCTCAAAAGTCGAGCCCCGTGCAATGTATGCTGCAGACGAACCGATAACACTTGTGTTGCTGTAAGCATCCTGGGCCTCGGGAGATGTTGGTAATATGGGTTCTTTTTTAACAACCCCTGTACTTGCCGACAACGTAACATCCAGCCCGATTGCCGTAGCCTGGCTAAACACCCAAATCGGAATGGTCTTAACACGCCCGTTTCCTGCCGCAATGCGTAATGTTGTATTGCCCTCTTTCATGCCAATCAGCCTGTAATTGCCCGGACTTGGTGTAGAAAAAACAACTATGTCGGCAGCAGGCGGCGTTAGAGTAAATTCCTGAATTCCGTCGGTGCTGATTTTTATATTGTCCCATGCTCCGTCAATGTCGGTTATATATTGCAGCACAAAGTCAATCTGCCCGCCTACACCTACTTCCAGTGCAGGCGTGCGTAAATCGGTTACTCCTGCAACAACAAAAAACTCTGCGTAAGCATATACATGGTGCTTCGGCATACCTAAGTTGCTTGTAAAAACAAGCTCAAACGAAGTGTTTGCAAAGTTGTACTTATCTTTGTCAATACGCACAAATATTTTAGAGCCGCCGGACAAAACTCTTTTGTTTAGTTCAACCGGTTCACCATTAGGAAAACCCGGAGCCTCAACAAACACCTGTACGCCGGCAGACGCCGAATCAAAAACCTCATTGCCGCCCAACGCGTACAAACCAACCGTAAAGGTTCTGAAGGAGGCGTTGCTCGGAGCCGGAACTACGGTAAGCATAGTTCCTATAGTGCCTTGCTCATAGCTTGTGTAAACCTTGGTTGTTATTTTCGAGCTGCTTGTTGTTCCGTCTGCTTCTGTTATATCTATCCGCTCAACCACATCAATTACGGTTATGTTGTAGTCTTTGGAGATTTCTACATAAACAATGCCGTTTACGTCAACTATACTTACGGTAACCAACAGCTTGGTTCTACCCTTATCAATGCTTTTTAATATAAAGCTTGTGCCGGCTATATGCTGAACGTGAGCAACACTTCCGTCTGCCGCAACCGCATTAACCACGTAAGATTGTCCTGTGTTTACAAAAACCTCAAATTCGGCCTCATTGGCATAATCTGTGTTTTTGGCCAGAACAAAGTCAACGAGGTTTTCGTCCATGGCACTTTCGTTGTAAATTTTTATGCTTATTGCAGAAACCGTTATTTCTTCATAAATCAACACATCAAACTCGGTTGTAAGTGCGGCTGTTTGTTCCGGCATCATGTTTGGTGATATAGCCCTGCTTTGCGCTACTATTGTTACAAATCCGCCGGCAACAGCACTGCCGGCAGCGGCGGCCAACACATTTCCGTTTAAGGTTACGCCCGGTACAGACGATTTTATAGAATAATTAATACCGAGTTCGGTTGTATTACCGGGCATAAAACTAAACAAGCCTGCGCTCAAAACAAGCGAGCCGCCTACCGCTACGCTTTGCGGAGTACCGGCAAACGCCAGCCCCTTAATAGGTTTGGCTACATTTACGCTTACCGCATTCCTGCTGTAACCGCCCTCAATGGTCTTTAATATCAGGTTGGCTGTACCGCCGCTGAGCGGGGTAACAGTAACGGTGTTTATATTATTTTCAAAACTTACCGAAGCCGTAACCACTCCTGCAGGCTCACAAACCACCGCAATCCTGCGGCTGATGTTTTTACCCCCTCCTTTAACTTCGGCAATAAAGGACTGGCTGTCGGCAGCATTGCTGTCATCTAAAACAAATTCCATGGTGGTTACGCTCGTGTCAACACTCATATTAGCATATGGGTCGCCGCAAGCAGAAAAAATCAGCAAAGCCGACATTACGCACATGACAGTGGCTAAACTCCAAAACTTTTTCAAACTGTACTCCCCTTTATGAGTGTTGGATATCCCGTCAGAATTCCCCTTTTCCGAAGGGGTGGCAGGCGAAGCCTGACGGGGTAGCCGCCGCTGTAAGCGGCGCAAGACATAGTTCATATCTAGTTTGCATTTCCGGCGCGGTTTTATTTACAAAAACCGCCTAATTTCGCATATTAGAATTGTATTTTAAATACGCCAAAAAGTCAAACGGATTAAGGCAATAGTATAAACTCGCACAGAAAAAGCCATGTCCATTTAGACACGGCTTTTTAAACAAGCACATATGTTAAGTTAATTACCTTCTCCTTTTTATAAATTATTATGAATATCATGTATCTCTTGTAAGTTTTCAAAAGTTAGGCAACCATTATTATAAGCAGTTGTTAAGCTGTACAATTTTCTGTTTTTAAAAACTAAGATTGTTTGCGGTGCATAAGCATATCCAAAAACAATCCCCGCCACATCCTCTTCACCGGTTGCGGCGATATAGACAATTCCTTTTGCATTCATCATGACCACAATGCAGTCATTATATGTACCATAATTCTTTTGAATATAGGCGTCTTTCAACCAAATTCCTTTAAATATTCCCCATGTTAGATGCTCGCAATAATATGTTCGCCTGATTTGGGTTTCGTTGTCCCATGAGTAAAGCTCGTATGCCACAACAAAAAAACTGGCTATGGTAATACAAAGTCCTGCAACTATCCCTATCACAATTTTCCATGCTTTCTTTAGTACCATTTTCCTCCTTTCGTTTGTCAATATATATATGTATATATAAGCGAAGTCAAGCAATTTTGGCGGATTTTTATTTGTTTCTTAACTCAACTTGATTGCACCAAACCTAAGTCATGTGCTAAAATGCGCATATGAAACAAATTGAAGGAAAGGTGCGCAAGGCACTGCACGAGTACAAAATGCTTGAATCGGGCGACAAGATTGCAGTAGGACTATCCGGCGGCAAAGACAGCCTGGTTTTGCTTACGGCACTGTCTAAGGTTGCTAAGTATAACCCGATTCCGTACGACCTGGTTGCAATAAGCATAGATATGCACAATGGGGCAACCGACTTTAGCAAAATTACAGCTTATTGCAACGGCCTTGGAGTTGAGCACAAAATAGTTAATTCTCAGATAGCGGAACTCCTGTTTGAAGTGCGCAAGGAAAAAAACCCGTGCAGTTTATGTGCCAAAATGCGCCGCGGAGCATTAAACGCTGCCGCAAAAGAACTGGGCTGCACAAAGGTTGCCCTTGGGCATCACGCAGATGACCTTACGGAAACACTTTTTTTAAGTTTAATATACGAGGGCCGAATATCTACCTTCAGCGCAGTAACATACTTAAATAAAGTTGATATTACCGTAATCCGCCCGCTGATTTTGGTGACCGAAGCCGAAACCATAAAGGCAAGCAAAAGCCTGCCGGTTTTGCACAACCCCTGCCCCGCCAACAAACATACCGAGCGTGAATATGTAAAGCAGCTCCTTAACGGAATAGAGAAAAAAAGCCGCGGAGCAAAACTGCGTATGCACAGGGCAATAATTGATAAGGAACGCACAAATGTATTCGTCAACACCTATAAAGATGTTGACAATGAATAATGAATAATTAATAGTGAATAGTTTTAGGTCACTTCGTTCCAAATAATCTAATCCGGAGCAGAGCGACCAACAGTTGTTACCTGTTCCCTGTTACCTGTTAATTAAAAACAGCCGTACGGCTGTTTATTTTTTCATTTTTGATTCAACGTAGGCAACGATTGACCCGATGTCTGTAAGACCTCTTGCGTCTTCATCGGGCACGGAGATAGAAAATTCATCTTCAAGCGCCATAAGCATTTCAACAATGTCTAATGAATCTGCTTTAAGGTCATCAACAATCTTAGTTGTTTTCGTGATTTTTTCCTTATCCACATTCATCTGTTCGCTTAATAGCTCCTGTATTCGTTCAAAAACCGCCATTTCCATATCCTCCTTATGTGTAGTTCCTGTAGTATACACCAAAGCGATTTAATTTGTAAAACAAATAAACCAACAAAAAATAAAAATCAGCCGAAACTGATTCCCCCTTTAGCAGAGGATGTTGTTCGGCTGCAGCAATATCCCGCAAATTCTCCCAAAAGCCGCGGGAGTACGCCGTTAGGCGGGAGGGTTGTGTTGTATTGTTCACAACCCCCGGCGCTCTGCGCCACCCCCGCGGCTTATGGGGGAATTTTAGTTTTATTTCCCTGCTAAATCAAGATACAAGCCCGGGTCAATTTTAACGCCGTTTTTGTACATTTCAAGGCGCAAGTGCGGTCCGTAGCCGGATTCGCCTTTAGCCGAGTCACTCATGGTGCCAATCTTCTGCCCGGTTTTTACAGTTTGCCCAACCGTTACCGCAACGTCACTGCCAAGGCTTGCGTATAGTACGCTTACGCCGTTTTTCATTTCAAGCACAACCACATTGCCCATGAGGTAGTTGTTGTAAACCTCTTTTACGGTAGCGTCATATACCGCAAACACTTCAGTTCCGGCTTCGCCCATAAACTGAACTGCCTTATGCGCCTCCCATTGCTTCAGCGTGTTGTTGTACTGAAGTTCCGTGCCCGAGTACCCCTTGCCCAGGGTTACAGACGTAACCGGCATTGCAAAACTTACCGGCCGCACGTCTACCTCAATATCGGGCCCCACATTCAGGTTGCCGTCATCTAATGTAGCCAGCGTTACCACAAGTGCCAGTACACCTACACTAAGCACCAATACAAAGTAATATCCGTACTTTTTAATAAACTTTGCAAACGGTGTGGTATTGGGGTCGTTATTTTTGTTGTTTGTTTTCATGTTTTACCTCCTTAATTACCGATGAGTTTTGCCGCTTTTGCTCACTTTATACTTGTAAATATTAAAAACTTCCTAAAATTAACGGCGTGCCGAGCGTAACTGTTCCGTTGCGCACTGCTACCTGGAGATTAATTTTCTGCCCGTCAACTAAAACACTTTTGTTAAAGCCGGAAGAATACGCATAGCAGTTTACTATTTCCCCGCCTATATCCTGACGGGATACCACTGTTGCATTAAGCCGGCTTAATATGCTCTCCATATTTCCGATATTGCCGCTAAAGGTTATGCTCTGCCCTTCTGCCGGCGGCAACATCCGCTGAAGGCTTGCAGCGTGTTGGGCTGATGTGCTTACAATATACCCATTGCCGTTTTTTATAACCTTGGCGCTTGCGGGAATGTCTCTGGGCAAATGGTTTACATAAAAACTAAACTCCGCTTGCGGAAAACTTGCGGCATATGTAACAAGACTTGTTTGAGGCGCCAGAAACGCAATGCAACCCAAAAAACACAAAAACACAAAAAACCGCTTAATCATAAGCGGATTATTGACTGTTTGAGAACGCCTTAAACATATTGGAGCGCAAGCGACCGATACCTGTTACCTGTTACTTGTTACTTGTTCACTAAAAAACCGCCAATGGCGGTTTTTTATAAGTCTGTGGCAAATACCTTAAGCTCCGGATAATACGACTGTGTAGCATCATTCGTCCTTTTCGCCCACGCATTGCCCATACCGGTCATGTACATATCCAGCGTGCCGGTTATCAGCATCTGACTCGTTGTAAGTGCACCGGTGTTACCAACCTTGTCACCGATTTGAGGACCGCTGAATGCGATTGAGTTGTAGTAACAACTTATAACATTCATTGGACCCATACTTAAACCTACTATGCCGCCTATTCCGTCAACTGCTCCTGTAACACTTCCTACATTGTAGCATCTTTCCACAGAGTAACCGTAGCCTACTATTCCGCCTGCTCCGCCTAATGATTGTGGGCTACCAGCTACAGCTCCGACATTAAAACAATCCGTAATCGGCCCTCCGGAATAACCTGCTATCCCGCCTAAATACTGAAAACTCCCGATGCTTCCGCTTCCTGTTATGTTTGCTGTATTATAGCAGTTTGAAACAGCATAGCCGGTGTATCCTACTATTCCGCCTGTATGCGTTGTAAAGGTACGTGTTGCTATATTAACACCTGTATTATAACAATTTGTTATTGGAAAACTAACATGTCCTACAATTCCTGCCGCATAACCTGCGCCCAGCACAAAACCGTGCTTGACTCCAGTATTTGTTATACTGCCCCCGCCACTAGCATACCCAAACAATCCTACATGCTCACCTGAAACTACAAACATACCAAACACAGCATTCATTCTGCCGTCAAAGTTGGCTACAAACCGCTGACCTGAAACATCTCTGCCAATCGGCGCCCATTCGTACAAGCCCGTGGTTGTTGCATTCCAACTCTGCCAGCCTGTGGTGTCGTTTAAATAAATATCGTTGGTCATGGCGTAAAATTTAGTGTTGGAGTTAAAATTACCGCTATTTACGGTGTCTGCAATATTGTTGTTAATTACATCTCTGAAGTCCTCCAACTGCGCTTTTGTGGATATCAGATACGGACTTTGTTGCGTACCTGTACCACCCGCAAAACTTGCACCTGTTATTGTAAACGTTGGATATGGGGTACTATACCATTGACTGTAGTTTGCAGCCACACCAACGGTTGGGTTGTTTTTCCATGTGTTAAGGGCTGTGCGAAGGGTCTGACCATTGTAGCCGTTGTTGTTGGTTGTTATGTTGCCGGATGTATTAAAGGTATCCGTCGTAGCCGTAGCATTGGTTCCAATTGTATGCACTGCCGGGTATCCGGAACCTGATGCGGAGTAACAGCGGCTTATACTTGCAGGAAACGCCGCCAAACCCGATATATTGCCGGCAACACTACCCCTACGCTGAGTGCCGCTGCCGGTCAGTGTTTCACCTACGCTGTAACTGTTTATTAGACTGCCTCCGACAGTGGCAGCAATACCGCCTAATGTAGCTGTGGGGGAGACAAAACTCCCCTGCATCGTTACTATTGCGTTCATACTGTAGCAGTTGTAGACCCAAGCGGCAGACATGTTGTATGGAGAACCCATACCACCAACTATCTGGCCTACAAGACCTCCGGCTCCACCGGCTCCGCCCACCACTTTAACATTTTCGACATAACAGTTGGTAAGGCTGCTGCCATTCATAATAACCGATGCAACGGCCCCTGGAATTTCACCCTGTGCTGCATCAAAACTAACACCGGTACGGATATTACTTGATTTTACACCCAAATTGCGAACATGACCGGGGCTGCTTGCACCTATTACACCAAACAAGCCACCACAAGCCGCTTGACCGGTTAAGTTGCCGTCCGTGGTGTTTTTATGTAAATACACGCCGTATACAGCAAAGCCCTTGCCGTCAAAATTAGCCCTGAATGAGCGTGTGTGATTGACATCATGATGACCGTCACCAATTGGTGTCCATGCACGTATGCCTGCGGATGCTGCAGCGCCTTCGTTGGCATAGTTGTTCCAGTTTTGCCATCCGCCGCCGAGCGTGGCGTCATTTAAGCGTATGTCTTGCGTAAGTTCGTAATAGTGGGCACTGGTATTGTTGCTGTTTGCATTTGTTTCTTGCGCCAGGCGCGCCAACTGTTCGGCTGTTGTAATCTTCCACGGGTCGGTTTGTGTCCCTGAACCGCTGGCGTATGAACCGGCAATGGTGCCGTTCCAGATAGGAGAAGCTGCCAAAGTTGTACTGGTAACCCAGACCATTAGCGGCGTTGCTACCAATACAAAAAAGAAAGCTATTATGCCTGCAAAACCAATCGGTTTGTTTATGTATTGCTGCATACGCCTTTCCCCTTGTCTTTAGTTTAATTTAGTTTAGCATTTTTATGGGCTTAGTGTCAAATAAAATCCAGCAGTCCTTCATTCCTTAAAAGCACCAGCAAGTTGTTTCCATTTGTCATCTCCGGGGCAAGGCTAAGCATGGCTTCAAGTTCAGGCTTTGTAATAGTCATCTGTCCCGGCATGGGAACGCTGTTTAAAATTGCTTTTATTTCTTCAAGCTTTTTAATAAGCAGGAAACGTTCTTTAATAATTTCGGTTTTAAGTTGTTCCGCCCCCAGCATAGCTGCCAGCATCTTGTCAGTTTGTTCTTCGGACAAAAACACCTGCGTAAGCATTATTCTTTTTTTTATATCACACATATTTATTATGTTATCGCATTTGTTTAAGTATGATAAAAACAAACCGGTCAGCAGACGTGCACACATCAATTCTGTCTGCCCCGGGTTTTGTATGGGCTTTTGCTTTATCTGCAGATATGCCAGCATCATTTGCCCGGCAGGCGACATTGAATTTATTTCAGAGGCGTAATATGCACATATCAGCATCTTTTCGGTTAACAACACTTTGTCTATACAGTTGCTGTTCAGCAGAGAAAGAATGCCGCTAATTTCGTGGAGTAAATCCTTGTCATTGCGAGCCTGGCCGGCAAAGCCTGCAGACGAAGCAATCCGAGAAATTGGTGCTTCCAACCCAGGGGATTGCTTCGCTTGAAGGAGTTTCGGGTGCAACTCGCAATGACAGTTGCTATCTAAGCACAGCATGGCTTTACTTATCACGCCCATTGCGGCATCCAGCAGCTCTTCTGCGTTTGTTAAGCCCGCCAGCTGAGCGTCATAAAACAGTGCTGCCGGCGCAGCGGAGTCAAACACCCCAACAATCCCGTCTTTTATCAATACAGAGTGCGGACAAAAAACGTTGGCATCTACCGGAGCCGCCGCAATTAAAATCAGCGGCAGTTTTTTTTCGCGGGCTGTCATTTTTGCCAGATTAAAAAGTTCTGATGTGCCAAATGCAATTATGGCACGTGTGTTTTCACAGACCACTATTTCGTTTACGGTATCAAAGCTGCTTAAGCTGCCCGTTATGTTAAGCTCATCGGGCCGCAAACCAATCTTTTGCATCTGCCAGGCAAACGGTCCGGCCAGCACACGTGTTTTACCGCTTGTTAAAAAAAGACAGCGCCCGTACGGAAACATATTAAATAAAAACTCCGCCGAGCGCTTATGAGCGTTTGGCACAAGAAAAATTCTGCGGATATCCATATGTTAATTTTACGATGCGCTTAAATCGACGCAAACAAAAAAGCACAGTATATTCCGGTGCTTTTTGCTGAATAACTTACTTTTTTCGCGGTAACTTTATAATGTCGTTATTAAGCAGTTTTTCATGTTCTTCCTGGCGGAGTTTTTCCTGCTCCTCTGCCTGACGTTTTGCCTCATCCTCCGCTGCAAACCTGTTTAGCAGAATCGGAATCTTCCGGTTGCCGATAATATAATCGTAAAAGATTATTGCTATGCCCTGAAACACGTAACCGTAATACGTAAAGAACCGCCACAACAGCATGGCAAGAACAATCAGTCCTGGCCCCGGAAAGTACGCTGCCGCCAGCACGGTAAAGCTGACCTCGGCTGCTCCTGACCCGCCCGGCAGCGGCATAAGACTTGCCGACAAGTCACAAACTATGGCTATTGTAAGCAATGTAAACCAAAGGCTCAAGTCAAACGGGAAAAACATACAGTAAATCATAAACGGGAAACTGTAAAAACCTATTATTAAGCCAAGCGATAAAAGAAGGTTTGGCGCCAATATCTTAAAGTTGCTAAAGAAAAACCTGAACGTTACATTATATTCTTTAACTGCTGTCATAACCTTGGCATAAGTTCTTTCGTATCTTTTAACAATCCTCATTTTATGAAGCAGCTTTACTATACCCTTGGTAAGCGCCGGACCAACCCTTTTGCTAACCGACAAGAGCAAAACGCCTACGGTTAACAAAACCATTGCAGCAAGACCAGTGTAGCAGGCCGCCATAACAAACGGGTTTAAACTGATTATAAACGAAGCCTGCGCAATAAGCACGCCAATACAAATAAGCGCAAAAACAACCTGGTGAAAAATAAACTTAGCTATAGGAAGCCCGGATGCGGTGCCGGCCGATATTCCGCGTTTGTTCATATAATACATCTGAAACGGCTGCCCGCCGGTAAACATAGGTGTAATTCTGTCGTAAAACAGGCCGAGCGCCGTAGTTTTATAACTTAAATATGCCCTGGTACGCTTGGTAGAGTGTTTTATCAAAATAAACAACCTTAAACTATCTATTCCCATAGTTACAAAAAACAATGCAACCGCCGCAACAAACCACCACCAATTGATTGATGTGCTAAACAAATCACCAAGCGTTACGTCATCTGTGCTGAACTGATATATAATTATTCCGGCTACTATAGCCAGATTAATAGCAAAAAACAAAAAACTTAATAGGCGCTTCTTTTTGCTTTTTTGAGCACCCACGGCCTTTTTTGCGCCTTCAAACTTGCTTTCGGTATGAAGCTCATCGTAAATTGGTGCGGTTTTGGGCTTTACCTGTTTGAAATAGAATTTATTAAGCTTAAGTTTAAGCAGACGCCACTTACCGTAACTCTGCCTGTAGATATCTAAAGAACGCCTGCGTTTTTTAACAAGCGGGGTTGTTAAGTTTTTTAACCTTTGATTGTTTTCGCTTTCGGCCATTTGTTGCCTTTTAAAAAATATGGAGGTCGTTTATGACCCCCATTGTACACTATTTTTAACAAGTATGCAAACCATTAATCAAACAATTCATATTCAACAACCGCTGCCCTGCGTGAGGCTTGGTCCACTTTCAGGCTGTCACTTATTTCCACGCCCGCAACCGCCAGCACATTGCTGCCTACGGCCAGCACAGGAATCATATCACGCATTCTGGCGGGTACTTTTTTATCTATCAGAAACTGTTTCAGCTTTTTGGTGCCGCCTCCAAACTTTGTAATGTAGTCGCCTTCTGCCCTAAGGCGCCAAACGGCTTCTGCCGGAACTTTACCGGCATCTATCAGCAGACCGCTCAGCGGTTTTTCTATCGGCTTAGCCAGCTTAATTTTTAACTTGCCGTAGTCGTTAAACTTTATCTGCCCCAGCTTAAACGGATATTCTTCGGCAATTTTTTCCTTGACCTTTTTGCGGGTTAAGGTCAGATAGTCATATTCACGGTACGCCGTAACCTTATCCGGCAGGTTTAATTTTGCGCCGTTGCTGCCGTTTTTGGCCAAATCAGACAACAGCACCATATGTTTAGACTCATAACCGGCAGCATTAAGATGTGCTAAAGCCCGTATCAGCATACGGTTAACCAAGCTTGATTGATACACAAAATAGTTAAGCGGAATTTTTACTGTTTGTTCGCCGTAAATAATGGCATCAAAGTTCATAAGCGCATTAATAAACTCATCGTCTGTTTTAGCAATTGCTCCAAAAGCCACAAGGTTCTCGTCCGCATTCGGCCATTGCTTTCTTATTTCGGGCAAAATTACATTGCGCAAAAAGTTTCGCGCAAAGTTGTTGTCACTGTTGGTTTCATCTTCAACAAACGGCACGTCGTTTTGATAACAATAGTTAAGCAGTTCCTGCTTAGTAAGGTCCAAAAACGGACGTGCGTAAACACCGTCTCTTAAGGGCTCCATGCCCTGCGCGCCTTTAAGCCCGCTGCCGCGTAATATGTTTAAAAGAATTGTTTCGGCCTGGTCACCCATGTGGTGAGCAAGCGCAATTTTGTCGCATAGCTGACGCTTTAACAAACTCTCAAAAAGACCGTACCTGCCTTCACGGCAAGCCTGTTCCAGACTAAAGCCTTTTTGACGGGCAAGCACTGCGGATTCAACTTTAAACTTATAAAACTTAATACCGCTCTGTTTGCAGTAGTCGGCCACAAACGCCGCATCTCTTGCATCAAACTCACGCGTGGCATGGTCAACATGAACCACCATAATATCAATGTCCAATTTATCTTTGTTTGCATTTAAGAAATGCAGAAGCGCCATGCTGTCCGCTCCGCCGCTGCAGGCAATACCAACAGTCTCGCCGCTTTTAAACAATCTGTTCTTTTTTATAGAGTTAAACGCTTTTTCCATTAACAACTCCTTTATCCGGAGTTATTATACGCTAAAACCGAAACTTTTTCAATAGGTTTTGTAAAAATTATTTTAAGTTAAGTCTGTTGCAAATACCTTAAGCTCCGGATAATACGATTGTGTAGCAGTATTAATCCTTTTCGCCCACGCATTGCCCATGTTAACCATGTATAATGTCAGCGTATCGGTTGCCAGCATCTGGCTCATTGTAAGTGCGCCGGTGGTTCCGGTCACGTTACCAATCTGAGACCCGCTAAACGCAGTTGAACTGTAATAGCAGTTTGATATGGTACCGCTTGGGCGTATTCCTGCTACACCGCCGCGGTTGGTAGCGGTGCCGGTTATGGCACCAACATTATAGCTGCTGGCTAAAGGCCCTCGGCTGTCGCCCACAAGTCCGCCTATATTAGTGCCAGTGCCGGTTACCGTGCCGGTATTGTAGCAGTTGGATACTCCAACTGTGGAGTTGTTTAAACCTACTATGCCGCCTGCATTGGTTGCGTTGGCGGTAATCAGGCCGGTGTTGTAACAGTTGGTAATTTGAGCAGAATTTGCAAGATTACCAACTATTCCGCCGGTATAACTCCCGGTTCCGCCGGTGCCGGTTATTAGGCCTGTATTGTAGCAGGTATTAACTATTGTTGAATTGTTTGCGGCACCTATTATTCCTCCGGCAGGATTGGAGCCAATTATTGTACCTCTGTTGTAACAACCGGATATTGTAGTAGTACCAAACGAATGAGCCGCAATACCACCAGCCCCGCTTCCGCTGCCGCCAACACTTATATAGCTTTTTTCTACGCCGGTGTTAAGTATATTGGCATTATTTACATACCCGAAAAGCCCTCCTGCAGAAGAAGCCGCGTTTAAATACATCCATATGCCGGATACTGCAAAGCCTTTACCGTCAAAATTGGCGGTAAATCGGTTTGTGTCGGTGCCGATTGGCGTCCACGCACTAAGTCCGGCTGTTGAATTACCCCAGCTTTCCCAGCCGGTTGTGTCGTTTAAGTAAATATCGTTGGTCATGGCGTAGAACTTGGTGTTACTGTTATACATTCCGCCGTTGGGGTCCGAAATATTACTGTTTATTACATCTCTAAAGAATTCCAGCTGGCCTTTATTGGATATTAAATACGGGTCAAGCTGAGTGCCTTGTCCCAGCCATGGCACCAGTTTCGGATACACTTGGTTAATCCATTTTGCATAATATGTGCCGGCCGGAGCTGTTTGGCTTGGACTGTTTGTATAGGCATTTAATGCAGAAAGCAAGGTGGTCCGCACTGCTCCGCCAATTGTTACGCTCAGTCCGCCGCCTGTTGAGTTAAACGTATATGCCCCGCTTGTAGTGCTGTTTCCAATTGCGGCAGCGGCAGTTGTGTTAAGCCAATATCCGTAATCCAGCGCTTGCCCGTCATCGTTTCTGCCTATCAGCCCTCCAAGCTGGGCTGTGCCGGTGCCCGTGCCGGTTATTGCGCCTGTGTTGTAGGAGTTTGCTATAATGTTAGAAAAAGAAGTCCCTACAAATACCACGCCGGCAATTCCGCCTGCCATTCTGGTCCCGTTGGTGTTTGCGGTTATTGTGCCGCTGTTGTAGCAATTCAACACCATGCTTGCGGCACTTGTGGAAGAACTCATAGAGCCAACAATTCCGCCCGCAGTAGCACCAACGAATGGTTGGTCAGGGCGTGGGGCGGCAATAATATTTCCTGTGTTGTAACTATTTACTATATAGCTCCCCTGACCAGTATACCCCAAAATGCCGCCGGCATATCCATCTGCTGTTATAGTTCCTGTGTTGTAACAATTTAACACATTTGTCACGCCGCCTGAAATTCCACCGACATATGAGATGATTATTGGCGTTGCCGTTACATTGCCGGTATTATAACTATTTAACACTTCTCCGCCTTGCGCCACAATACCACCGCTCACGCCGTCTGATGTTACGGTTCCTTTGTTATAACAATTATTTATTCTTCCCGCAGAACCACCGTTCTGATTACTTCCTACAATTCCGCCTGAGTGACCGCCGGCAACTGTGCCTTCATTGTAGCAATTGTTTATTACGCCCTCGTTCCGTGCTGCAATCATTCCGACCGTACTGCCGCTCACAAAACTTTGTTTTACGCCCAGATTGGAAACACTTCCTCTTAAATCCCCAAACAACCCCGCTTGAAATGGACTGCTGCCGATAAACAGGCCGGTGATTACATTATTTCTGCCATCCAAGTTTGCCCAAAAGCCATTGCCCCCAATCGGTGTCCATTGATTTAAGCCTGTAGTTGTTGCGTTCCAGCCCTGCCACCCGGCCGCATTATTTAAAGCAATGCTTCTTGTAAGCGCATAATGCTTGCTGGACTGATTAAATCTACCGCCGTTAGCTGTATCGTTAGTGTTTGCGTTTACCACCTGTGCTAAATATGCAAGCTGCGCCCCGTTGCTTATAAGGTAAGGGTTGGCAGAAGTCCCGTTGCCACCCGCAAAACTGCTTGCTATGCTGCCGTCCCATATGCCTTCGTTTGCTAAAGTATTACCTACAAAAAACACCATAAGCGGCGTTACAATTAATGCAAACAAAAAGGCAACTACCCCCGCAATACTTATTGGTTTGTTTACATATTGCTGCATACGCCTTTCCCCTTATCTTTAGTTTAAATAAGTTTAGCAGTTTTATCGGTTTTATGTCAAATAAAAAACCGGTAAAAACCGGCTTAGTTTTTATTAAACACTCTGCCAACAAGCACCGTTAAATCATCTTTGGGCGCAGATTTGCATAATTTAAGCGCTTCATCAAGTAATGCATCCGCAAGTGTCTGCGGATTGGTTGTGCGCACATTGTTTATAAAATTACCTAATTCGTTAATGTCGGCAAACGAATCTATCAGCCCGTCGGTGCACAACACCAGCATATCGGTGTCACTAAGCAATGCGGAGGTTACGGCAGGCGCAACGCTGTCTAAAATTCCAAGCGGGAGTGCGCCGGACTCAACAATCTCAACATTATCCGTGTGCTTAATAAACCCGACCGGCGCACCAACCTTAATAATATCGCATAATCCGTTCCGCAAATTTACCACGCTTACATCTACCGCCGAAAACGTTTCGTCATGCCCAAGCCCCAACAGCTTATTTACGCTGCTGAGTATCAGCCCGCTGTCAAAGCCGGCCTTGTAAAAGTTTTCTATCAGCGATATAGCAAGTGCGCTGGTTTTTTCGGCCTTTTCGCCGCTGCCCATTCCGTCACATAACGCCAGCAGGTATTTGTCGTCGTTTATTCTGAGGATGCTATGTGTATCGCCGCTTATTTTAGAGCCATGCTTTTTGGCGCCTGCAGAGCCAAACACCATATCCAGTTTGGGAGCGGTCCGCAGGTCAACTACGCTGTATGTAGCCTTATCGGATATGTTAGCGCCCGTTACCAGCATTTTGCTTCCAACAATGCCGCCTACAACCTGCGGAATAATCTGACTGGTTACATCCCGGTTTTTAACTACAAGCGTAACAGAACAAACGTCTCTGCTCTGCTCATACACCACCGCCTGAGTACAGGTAATATTCTTGTATAATAAGTCTTCTATTATTTTACTTTCTTTGCTGGTGTCAAATGTAATGTTGCGCTTAACTTCATCGGCAAGCGAAAGCATTAAATGACTCACGCCCAGCAGCTGCTCGCCTATTAACACACGCGAGGCATCTATATTGTTTGTTGCTTTAACATATCCGCGGTACTCGGTCACTATCTGATTTATTGTGCCTATTACAACATTTACTTTAGTGCATTTGGCCGATAAGAAATGCGGAACATCCAGGAGGGTTATTTTGCCTTTTAAAAACGCAGCACCCATAAGCTCTGTCAGCACCCGCTTTGTTTCGCCTCCGCCGCCCATTAAGCACCTTGTGCGCTCGGGGCAGTTTTTGCACAACTTATCCACCACCTCGCCCGCAAGGTAGTCTTTTGCTTCTTCAATAGGAAGCGTGCCCTTAACCATACCGCGAAACACGTGCTGCATTTCCAAAAACACTTCGCTTATTTCCAACAGACGCCTGCAAAGTGCTTCTCTGCTGCGATTGATTATGCTGCGCTCTGCCGTGCCGCTGTCATCCGATATTAAAACTCCGGCCAAGCGTTTTATGGTTTTGTTGGGGATTGCCGCAACCAGCAATGCCGCTAAAATTGCCGGTGCGGCCATCCAATAATTAAGCAGCAGCCCTGTAGAAAAAAACAGCCCCATAAATATATCTATCAGCACCACCGCCGCTGCGGCATATGCTTTGTTTGTGGTTTTAAATGCTCCCGCTACCAGGCCGTACAACGTAAATGTACTCATAAAACTTATATCCATGGCAGCTAGGCTTGCGCCCGCACCAAGTATAACTCCAACAAATATCCCGGCAGGCGCGCTAAACAAAAAGCACGCTATCAGCACCGCAAACACCGCAGCAAACTTAACCAGGCACAACCCTATTTCCGGCACACATGACAGCCCGATTCCAACCGCCAGCAAAAATATTCCGCCCGATACAAGTTCATCTATAGTAAACCTGCGCTTCAAGCCTTTAAGTAAAACATTCTGGAATATATGAAGATATGCCGCCATGCAAATCATACCCAGCACTAACGTAATTATACAGGCAACTATGCTCTCCGGGCTGGTAAGGTTAAAGTACAAAAACACGCCCTGACTGAGCAGCGCGTACAGGCCTATCAGCCACAGATTGAGCGGGCGCTTTAATTTGTAATGCGCCAGATACGCAAGAGCAAACACAGCCGCCGTTGCGCCGGCAATAATAACTGCTTCCAAGGTGAAAAACGCCAGAAATGCGGCTATAATATACAGCGGTGCCAATATGTATAGTTTCTGATTACACCAAACCAGAGCAAACAGCATACCGAAAGCAAACGCATAAACGCCGCTTATGTTTGCCAGATGCAAAGCATAAAACAATGCAAAAAATGCCGCGTATTTAAGTATATTAAATAATAGCTTGCTGTTCTCCAATCCGTGTCCTCCAAAATAAATTCCCCTCTGCAAGAGGGGTATCAGCGTCAGCCGACGGGGTGTGGTTAGGAAAAGTATACATCCTTTCTCCTTTGCCGGCACCCCCGGCAAAACCGCATTCTTTGCCTGTTTTTCACGAATAGACAGGGAATTGAAAGAAACCATGACAAAACATTTGGACAAAATCATAAACTAGACTATAATGGCAATATTACATAACAAACAACTGGCGGTTTTCAAATGAAAAGAAAGTTTAAGGTTAGAAAGGAGCTCGGCTGGTTTGCAAAATTAATCAGGTTTTTTGTTAAAACCTTTAAAGCAAAAATAAAGCTTGTAAACCTAAACGATTCTCCTCTGCCCGATAAGTGTATAATAATAAGCAACCACAACGGAGCCGGCGGACCGGTCAGCCAGGGCGCGTATCTGGGCAAGTATTATATGCCATGGGGTGCACACCAGATGTGCGAGGGCTTTATCAGCCGCTGGAAATACCTATACTATGTTTTTTACCGCCAGAAGCTGGGCTGGAAAAAGCCGCGCGCATTTGTGGTTGCCACATTGTTCGGTCTGGTTGCCGGATTTGTATACGCTTCTGTTGGAGTAGTGCCGGTTTATTATGACGACCGTCTGCGCCACACTTTTGAATACTCAATAGATTGCCTCAACGCCGAGGTTCCTGTATTAATCTTTCCCGAGGACAGCAGCAAAGGCTATAATGAAAAAATAGAGAAATTATGGCCGGGATTTTTACAGCTGGCCAAAATATATTACACCAAACACGGAATTGACCTGCCCATTTACACAGTGCATTACACACGCGCAAACAAAAAACAGATTACTATAGGCAAGCCGATGTATTACAGAGAACTGGCTAAAACCAACAGTAAAGAAGAAATTTTAAAGCTCTTTTTAGATTACATGAACAGCTTAAACGAAAATGTAGAATAACAATAAACCACCTAATCGGTGGTTTTTGTTTGTTCTAACTGCGTTTCTGCGCCAACTTTGCAACTCCGGTTTTAATGCCGAGCACCATGTAATAAAACAGTGCGGCAAAGAATGACATTATTGCATAATATGCCAGCAGAAACACCACATAGTGCTGGTTCTCCCAGATGCCGGCCAGTATCGGCCATCTGTTTGGGTAATACGGGCTGATTTCAAACATATTGAAATATTGCCCGATTTCAGCTGCCCAGGTAATAAGATTAAGCGCCAATGCTATGGCTACACATACAGCAAAAACCGCCATGCCCTTAAGTATTGTTTTCCAGCTGCTCCGCCAATCTACTCCACACTTGCCTGATACTATTGTAAACACGCCAACCACAAACATTGCGCCATGCAAAAACATGGTTTGAATGTTTACGCCGATTGTAGCCGTAAACACCTGCCCCGGTTGAACCATTACCCCAAATCCGCCAAACATGATAAAAGTTGCCAAATACGCGGTCAGCCAGTTTCTGAAAGAAATATTCTTAACAAAGCCGATAATCAAACAAGCGTATATAGGAGTTGAACTCATTAAAAACGGAAAGATATGCCACTTGTAACTCCAGGTTTGAGTGCCTATATTGTATGAGACAACCACCTGCTTATAAACCTCCATTAAAATGCAGATGATGCCGATTGTAAGCATTATCCACCGGTATTGCTTATCGGTGCATTTCCGGAAAAACACGCATAGCAGCACCGTTGCCGCAACCGTAATTACCAGCCACATAATATGAAACCATCCAAACGGCGTTGGAGTGGTCATTGTGCTGCTTAAAAATACCAATATGTCATGCATGGGCTTATTGTAGCATAAAAAGCGGTTTACTGCAAAGCTTTCAGACTACTTCCAATATTGCAAAATCACGGACGCAAACAAGTCCCAATCCACCCCACCCCTGTTTGCAACTTTTGCAAATTTTTGGGCGGCTTTTTGTGACTCTTTAATTCTTTTGATACCAAACTGTGTTGCCATAAAGGAACTGTTGCGAGAGAAAAATTGCTTCTCTGCTTTAGCATTTCCGCTTTGTATTATTTCTTTGTATTCCTCAACCAGTTTAGATAAGGAGCTCTTTAAATCATCCTCCCTTTTTCCTGCCTCTCTTGCCGCAATAGGATTATCTATACCTGGATTTTCATCAATAAATCTGTTAACCAGCTCCTTGCCCTCTTCATCGGCCATGTCATAAGCCCTTAAAACCGCGGCCTCAGCCTCTTCCGCATCTTTATGCTTTATAGAAAGAATTCCATATATTTCCTTCCAGTATTTGTTATTGCTGCAAAATACCTTTGCCATAAACAAATGCGAGCGGTAATCATCTGGCCTTGCCTCCAACATTCGTTCGGCTGCTTTCTTATAAAAATCTACATGGTAGAAATACAGGTCTTTGTCGCTTATGTCAACATGACTCAATCGGCTAAGGCTGCCCCCGTCAATTTCGTTTTCAATGAACTCATCAAAACGCTCATTCCACATCTTGTTGCGGAACTTTTCAAATTCCTCTTTAATTTTAGCATCTGTATTAAGCGCTTTAATTTTTTCGTGTTCTCTTTCTATCTCGTCATAAAAGAAACGTTGCGCTTCATATCCGGCTAAGGTTTTGCTGCACGCAATCAGTTTTTCAATTTTTGCACGCAAACCAACAACCCCAATCTCTCCGCCAAGCTCAATAGCGAGTTGTATATAACAATTTTGCGGGCAGCTTTTTGCCTGGCTTTCCCAAAATTTAGGCTCTTGTTTTTGATAGCAATACCCTTCGTCTTTGCGGCAGGTTTCAATGCCTGCTATAATGTCTTCGCGCATCTCTTCCCTTCCTGCCCCGTCAGCCAGTTCCCACGCTTTTTTCAGCTCTTTAACAGGAGTGGAATTGTAATAAGGCGAGCAGCGTTTATCATCGCGCTCATCGCTGACTCTTGCGTAAGTAAGCCACGTGTGGTAATTGTCGGGGTCGGCCTCTACCGCCTGCCAAAACTTTTCAAGGCCCTTAGTGCGGTCTGTTTTTAAAAGTCTGTAACCATCCGCCATTAGTTCTTCTGTAGTTTTATCGGCTTCCGCACCGTACACATTGCCATGAATTACTTTTGTAATGTTTTGCTTAACATTTGTACTGCGTGTAACATTGTGGGTTGTGTTGTATGTATTGTTTGTTATTTCGTCTTTAATAATCATTTTGGTTCCGCAATGATTACAAAAACCTATTTCCTTAGAATCATCCAGACCGACTTGCCCGCCGCATTGCGGACAGATTAAGGTTATAACCGGCATAATCCTTCCTCCTTAAGATACTTGTAAAATACAATAAGTGCTTTCACTTTCAATTTCATATCAGCCGCCTCTGTAATAGTCAGTTTGGCTTGGGTCCCTGTACCATTTCTCCGGAATCTTTTCTAGTAAACACCCTGCGCCGACACCGGCTGCAGCCATAGCGTCATAATCAAACCACGGTGTTGTTTCACCGGTGGTTCTATCTTTGTAAAGCAGCCGTCCGCCCGCAGCACGGGCATCCAAATCTTGCATCAGCTGAGTTACTTCCTTGTCATACTTGTCTTTAACAGAACTATCAAGGAATAAGAACGGCGCGTAATGAGTTGCTCCAACCAAAACTTGAATATCAACTTCAAACATATAGCAATCTTCCGCTATAAAATCATTGCTTCTCTGAAAGTAGCCGGGGTTGCCCAAGGGGTCGCCGGCACTAACTTTGTCGCCGACTTTTATGCTGCCTATGTTTCTTACATGGTCCATATCAATAAACCAATCCACCCTGCCGAAATTAAGAAAGCGTTTCACTTTTGGCTTAATCATAACGGAGTAATCATTGCTCTCCTCTTGCCACTCCACGTTCATAATCACTCCGTCACACGGAGCACGAACAATTGCATCTTCTTTTGTATAAAACTTAAAGCACGCTTGAATCTGACCGCTTTCGTCTACCATACCAAAACCACTAAACGAAATAATATGCTCGTTTCTGTTCGGGTTAGGGTCAGCATAAGCCGCCATATCTATGCCAAGATTATAAATTACAAGCTTGCCGCTGTTGCCAAACAGGAAAAACCCCGACAGCCCGCCAAATACTAAAACAAAAATTGAAATATAAGCAACCATTGTTCCCGCGTATTTCGTTAACTTCATTGGAACACCCCCGCATACAAACCGATTGCCGCAATGAGATAAACCGCAAAAACAATTGATACAATCAGATATTTTTTACCGCGCTTGGCAAGAATAGGCAAGTATTGTTCTATTTTCAAGTCCGGTGTTTTTTTGCCTTTTTTTGAATTTTTAAATCTATCAAAACTTTGCCCGGCCATTTTCTTTTGTTTGGGGCTTAGTTCTTTAAGATTCTTTTTCCGCAGCGGAAAAAACAAGCAGGTAAATGTAACGGATACCGGCAAAAACATAACAGAAAACACAATGGTCAGGATTAAAATAATTTCGGCTAAAAGAAACAATATTGCTAAAAACATTCGCTAGCCTCCTTTATTTACACCACTTTCCTTTTTCTTAACAAAAACCAACAAATTCCAAATGTTACGCCCGCCGCCGCTGCCGAAGAACCTACAGCAATACCTACAACCGCGCCGGTGCTCAAACCACCATTACCACCGGGTTCTGTACCATCGCCGTCTGAACCGCCGCCCGAACCGTCACCATCTCCGCCATCTCCGCCATCACCATCTCCGCCGTCACCGCCGCCGCCCGTCGTTTCGACATGTTTCCAGATTTTCGCCCACTTATATTGAGACGAGTTGCCAATAGAAAAACTGCCATTACTAGTGCCCGTGGCAGGGTTGCTTCCGTCTATGTTCCCGCTGAATGAATACTTGAAATCATTCGGAACGGTATAAGGTCTAATAAAAGCCCTATCGTCGCCAAACGCCTCAAGTGAACCGCCGTTAATTGCAATAGCGGCAGTGCCGTCATTTATAATACCTATGTTCTCACGACCTGCGCCGCCATCGGCAATCACAGATGCTGAATCATTGATAGTAAGAATGCCGCCACCGAATATAATACCCGCGCTTTGATGGCCTGTGCCGCCTTTGGCAATTAAAGATGCTGAATCATTAACAGTAAGAGTGGCGTTAGGGGAATAAACACCAACGCTATAGTTGCTTGAATCAACAACCAAAGTACCGCCCGTTGCAATCAAAGAGGCCGAATCACAAATTGTCACAGACGAGCCGGAACCACTATACTGTATACCATAACTCCAAGAAACACTTGTCCCTCCGGTTGCCGTAACTTTTGCATTTCCGCTGATAATAAGGTCTGCATACAGAATGCCACTACTGCGATGGCCCACAAAAGTATCGACGCCAAACATAGTGGTCCCGCCTTTTGCATTTACGGTAACATCACCGGTTATAGTAATGACACTATCCTGACGGCCTTCAATAGCCGCGGAATACCAATCAACACTTCCGATACAATAGGCACTCAAAGTTCCGCTGCCGTTAATTGTTAACGCACGACCTGCTGCAACGAATATAACGACTGAATCTGCAATCTCTGGACCGATGTACATGTTTGTGTTTATCAGCGTGTTGACACCTTTACAAGTTAAGGTTGCACCATCGGGCAACATAAGCGTACGTGCTGCCGAAGATGAATAGACAAAGTTTTCCAAGGTCAAGGTTAGCGAGTCTCTGTCCCAAGCGTAAGTCCCGTTGAAGTGCGTATCGTTGATGCCGCTTGCGTTTGGAGTTGCAGCCGTAAATTCCCAGGTAACAGAGCCGGTTGGCGCCGACGCGTGCACAGTTCCGATGCCTTTGTTCCCCGGCATGCCCGCAGTTGCGAATGTAATTCCGCAAAGTAATACAAGCGACGAAACGACCATTAAGCCAAGCAGTTTTTGAACTCCTTTGAGATTACCTTTCTTAAACGTCATTTTCAATTTCTCCTTTTATCTTTTTACTTTCCTTTAGTATGCACTTATTATAACACTACACTTTTTGCAATGCAACAAAAAACCGTTGACCTTTGACGAAGTTAAACAATCGCTAAAAGACAACGGCTTTGACTATGATGCCCTAAACGAAAAGAGCATAGTTAAGGTTTCGGAATGGATATGCTTTCGTAATATCCTTTTGTTTCGTCTGTCATAAAGTCAAAAGGGTGATACCGCTTTCCGCTGGTTGTAAAAACAGAAAAGCAAACATGCGCATAACTTCCAACAGAAACAAACTTGAAAAGCGGGTCGCCTTGTTTTACTTTTTTACCGTTCTTGGCGTACATAAGTTCTTTTATTAATTCCAAGTCTTGTTGGGTGTTTGTATATGGTTCATAAGAAAAATGGATTTCTATGCCAAGTTTGGGGCATATGCTTATATTTACCATGTGGTTTTTTGGTTGGTTTGCTTCGTTTTGAATTGTTCCGTATTCGATTTTTACTGTACCCGAAATAGGCGCATAAACGATAAAGTAGTCGTTAAGATTTTTCGGATGGATATGTATAGCATCGTTATCGTTTTGAACACCGCCGCCGCCCTCGCCGCCACCGTTATCTATGTGGGCATCAAGAGCCATCATGTACATATTTTTATCTTCAAGTTTAAACACCAATCCAAGTTTGAAATTCATACTTGGAAAATACATTGCCAACAGTACACCACCCACAGTCGCAATGACTGCAACAGCAACAACTGAGATGCTACATATCAGCCAAATGTTTGCTTTCCTTGTCATGATTATTTATCATACTCCCACTATTTATCATTGTCAAACTGCAATAAACAAAAACTGCCACGGCTAATTACCAGTACGAATTTTTGAGTTTCTAGTCGAACTGTGGTGAACGACTGCGTGGGAGTCGAGCTGCCATGGCTCGACTCACTCGCGATTGGTGAAGCGGGTTGCGTTAAACACGCACACCACTTTGGTACAGTATAACAGGTTTTACTATTATTTACAAGTGGATTTTCCATTGTCGGATTATAGACTATCCGGCAATAGCTTGGCAAAGTAACTTGACATTTGCTTTCTCTCCTGCAACGGCTGTCATAGCGTCTTTATAAATTCGCTTTGCCAGCCGTTTTGCCTGCTCTCTGTCCGGTGGCGGTTTTGCATATATGTTTCTATGTGGCTCGTTAAAATAAATCACGGATATTCCGTGAGGCATAGTGTTTGTATTTTTCATTTCTTGCTCCTTTTCAGAAATTAAGAAAGCAGTAGTAATTACTGCTTCTCGCCTTGTCATTTATTATTGTTTTTCCAAAAATCAAGCAGGTCTTTCAGCCACCAAAATTCCATATTACTTGCTTGCATTTCCCCGAAAGTTATGCCTTTGAAAAGTTTTCTTTCATATGGAATGCTGTGTACTTCGTAAATCCCTTTGTCATCTGCATATAAGACGATTAAAGAACTGCTCTTTTTGCCTGTGTCAATTTGTGTAGAGTGGAAATCTCCAGCAAAATACAATTGCGTTCGGTTGGTGTTTTTTATGTAATCTAGCATGAATTTCCAAGAACTAATTTTTTCCTCATCATTGTTTGATGGCATGGGGAAGATAAACCAATCGCCAACTTTATCAGGATTATCATTTTCTATGTAAACTCGTGGGTCTGATAAAGCCCCGTCTTGTAATGCCTCTTTACTCAAATCAATAATGAACTTTTTAAAAGTTTCATTATTCATGCTAGGATTTTTAATAACTAAAATATTGCTCAAAAACTCTCTCCCTCTGTTACTATTAATACTTGATTCCTAAATATGCCTGCGCTTCTTTGAAGATTACCACTATGTCTTTTTTGTAAATAACGCCCGGTATAACAGCAATTTTTTTAATGTAACCTATAGCATCTTTTTTGTACGGATTAAAATATCTTGGAAGCATTTCTTTTAGGTCATTAATGTACGTCTCTTTTGGCATGTTTTCATATTCAAGCCACCGTTCATTTTTATAATTGCTCATGTTTATCAAGTGACTGTCGTGTCCGGCAAATTCGTCTCTAGGCTTAATTTCCCCTTCATGTATTGCTTTAATACTAAAATTATACCCCAAGAAATAAATGCCATGTGCTTTTGCAAGGACTGCAGTAATATGAACCTCTGACAAATCTAAATAAAAATACTTCCCATCCACCTTAAACCCATATTCAGCAAAGACTTCCTGCGTAATTCTGAAAAACTCTTTTTTGTCCATGGTCAGGGGGATGGTCAGGGGGACGGGGGTGGTCAGGGGGATGGTCAGGGGGACGGGGGTGGTCACGGGGATGGTCAGGGGGACGGGGGTGTTGACACAACTCTTCTTAACCATTCTCGGCTAACCTCCAATAATATTGCGACTTCCCGCAAACTGACACCGCTTCTCTCTTGCAACTCCATAGTCAGCGCCTTAGCAAGTTCTTCGTTTCTAACCGATGCCTTTGACGATATATTATACTTTTTTATTAATTCAGTCAATACTTTGTGTTTGTCTTCATATTCTTTGTCGTCATGCTCCAGCCAGTTCGCTCCGGTTTTTTCCAACATGATAGCTCTCATGCTTCTCTCACTTGTATCAAACAACTTAGCCGCCTCATCAAAATCTACCATGCCCTTCTTGGTTAAGTAATTAACATAGCTTGAATATTTATAGTTTTCTGCACGTTCCACCAACCCCGCCTTTAACGGGTTGTTGTGTATGTATGCCACACAATGTATTAAATATCGCTCATCTTGAATCACTTCGCTCCGATACCTGTCTCTAAACACGTAGCCCACCCTGTTGCGAGTGTTGTTATAATATCTGGCGTAATCTCCGTTTGCTTGCCTTAAAAACAAAGCTAGCTCCTGCGCATTTTGAACACTCACCAAAACATGCGCATGGTTGCCCATCACGCAATAAGCAAGTATTTTAGCGGGAAGCTTGGTTTTACTTTTCTTCAAACAGGATAGATAATAGCCTTTGCAATCGTCATCAGGAAAAATATATTCTTTACCAATCCCCTGCACCATTACATGGAAAAACTTTCCATCTGTATCTTTTCTTGCTTTCCTTGGCATAAACAAAAACTCCTACAATTTAGATTGTAAGAGTTTTTGTGGACGTTGTCAACTGTTTTCTGTGTCAACACCTCCGTCCCCGTGACTTTTTTGGGCTTGCACACCATGATGTCTGCTTTTGATTTTTTGATTTGATTTTGCGACACCCATCATTTTTGATTATTCCCTGTTTGAATTTGCGATTTTGATTTCAATAAGTTTTGATTTTGCGATTTATTCTTTACCTATAAATCTTGACAGTTTGATTATCCGTTCGTGCAGTTCATTTGCCTTTGTAAATCTTCCGTACTGGTCTAAGGCATCTCGCAAGTGGTAGATAGCTATTCGCTTTTCCAAGTATGGAACATCAAACATTTCTGGGTAATGCTTTTTGAAGTAATGGATAAGTGTTGTGTAGTCTTCCGCCTTTACAAACTTCTCATTCTCTTCACTGGCATGTTTCCACGGCATTTCAGCCATGTAATAAATTATCTCAAGTTCCTTATCTACTGGATTGAATCTGCTACTTTCAAAGTCGATGAGTTTTAGGTTACCGTCTTTGTAAAAAATGTTATCGAAATGCATATCATTATGAATTAAAACGAAGTCATTGCTTTTAAGGTAAAAACCAAACTTTTCCATTGCTTCTCGCACAAGCAAAATCTCATCTTCCGTAAGTTGTTTTTGTTTTATCAAAACGGCAAGGTGTTCTTCGTAGTATCCTTTAATGTACTCACCCCAGTTTAACGACTTTCCTTTGTGTTTATGGAAGTCTTTCATAATGTTGCAGATTTTACAAACAACTTCTTCTCTTTGCTCTTCCGTGAATGTATGCCAAATGTCGTATAACGATGGTGCATTCGCTTTTTCTATCACTGTGTAATAGAAAGGAGATTTCGTCTTGTCAGTCGAATAAGCAAGCAGTTCTAGCATATAAGGCTTTTCCTTGTTCCTCAAATAAAAATCTATTTCTACTGCAAACTCTTCTTCGTTGCCGGCATCATGGCAAATTTTCAGAATGAACTTATCCGCTACTGAAAAAATTGTATTTGTAAAACCTGCGTTTATTTTGCTGACTGCAGGCTGTGTACCAAATAACTCTTGATGCTGTTCTATGATTTGTTGCACTATCTTTTCCATACTCATACATTTTACCACATTTTGAAAATTTCCGCTAGTTATTCGCTCTCTTTATTAGGCTTTTTCTTCATGTCAGCTTTCATTTGCATTAGTTCTTCGGTTGTTATCAACTTTTGATTTAACAAATCTTTAAATATTGCATCTAAAAATGCATCCTCAAATTTGTTCAAATCCTTTTTGCTGATTCTACTGCACTCGGGGCATTCTCTATTTTTACCCAGTCTGCTGCTAACTTTTTCTTCCCATTCATGCCCGCACTTACTACACTTCCACCAAACTATTTTATTGCTCGAACTTGAAATAGACTCTGGACCTTTTAAATTCTTTTGGTAATTCCACTCATCGGCTATCTTAGGATTTTGAATTTTTAAGTTTATCTTTTTTGAAATTTCGTTTCTTCCTGCACAAATCGGACAACCACTTCCCTGCGACCTGTTGTTTACAATAGCTTGGTAACTATGACCTTCTTCACATTTCCACCAAACCTTCTTCATCGAACGCGGCATAATTTTTGTTGGTCTTAGTCCGCTGTTTCTATAATAATCCCATTCCCTTGCAAGTGCAGGATTTAATGTTGCTAAATCATTAACGCCTGAAACCAAGGTGTGCGTTTTGTTGCACACTGGGCAAGGGATACCAAATGCTGTTCTATAGCCAATGCCTGCTTGCCATTCGTGTCCATGTTCGCATATCCACCAGACTTTCTTGTCCGAGCCTCGGGCATAATCTTTTGGCGAGATGTCTTTATTCTTTTTATAATTCCATTCCTTAAGCAATTCTGATTTCTTGTGTTCAATGCACCAATCATAAAAAGAGGTTGTTTCTTTTGGCATTTTTCCCTCCCTTTTATGAAACCATTATAACATGAAAAATCGAAATATGGTAAATTCGGGTCAAAAAACGCCCAAATTTACCATTTTCAAAAACAGACTAAATGCTTAATTTACTATGGTGACCCCTACGGGACTCGAACCCGTGTTACCACCGTGAAAGGGTGGTGTCTTAACCGCTTGACCAAGGGGCCATGTTTACGTGAAAGGTGAAACGAGAAACATGAAACATAAGGGTGTAATTTGAAATGGTAGCGGCGAATGGATTCGAACCATCGACCTGCCGGGTATGAACCGGCCGCTATAACCAACTAAGCTACGCCGCCACGTTTTAGAGAAGTCGCTTCGCTTATGAAGACGGCTTCGCCTTATGAAGTATTGCTTTGCAATATGAAGTAAAGCGCCTTTAAATTTATCCGTCATGCAGACTTGTCTGCACTTCATAGCGTTAGCTGCTTCATACCCTCATGCCGCTAGGCACTTCATTTTAAAATAAAAAAGTCTTCCGGCTTTTTTATTTTAATGGTAGCGGGGGTAGGATTTGAACCTACGACCTTTGGGTTATGAGCCCAACGAGCTGCCGAACTGCTCCACCCCGCGATATAAAGAAAACTATCATAGTTTATATTATAAAACCATCAATGTCAATAGAAAATGCAAAATAAAATCAGTTTAGTCTTCTTGCAGATATGGTGCACCGTCCGTTCCGTACCCGGCCTCCAGCAGCTTTTGCAGGAGATATGCTTTAAGCTCTTCTTCGCTTAAACTTGCCATGTACTGTTCTTCCAGTGCCCGCACCCGCTCCAACTCTGCCCTAAGGGCCGCTTCTTTTGCGTTTAGCACCCCCATGGTTATAAACTGGCCAAGCAGCACCAAAACAAACGCCCCAACGCCAATAAGGCCAAAAATCATTGTTTTGCCGAGTTTAAATCCTGTTTTGGTTTTGGTTTTCTGCATAGCTTAGACCTCAATCTTAAAACTATCTTAGCCAGCAGAGTATACGCTTTTAATAATAAAAAATCAACTGTTTTTGCCAGCAATAGTTTTTCCAGTAAAATTCCGGTTAAAAACCCCAGCAAACAAAAAAGCCTGAACTCCCCAAAATGAAAAAGCAAAAGCCCAAACCAGAACACGCCTGCAAAAAACAGGCAGACCAGTAGGTCCACAGTAAAAACAAGCCCTTTTTTAAATAAATGAGTACTATATTGAAGATTGCTTCGTTTGTTGGCTCCGCTAGCCAGGCTCGCAATGACAGCTCTCGTATCTGTATGTTTTTTGTCCGGCCCTGAGGGGAATTTTAATTTGACATATAGCAAAAGCGGACGGCAGGCTAAACTTGCCCCCGCACCCAATGCTAAAAGCGCCAGAAAAACATACCCCTGCCCAAGAGTTGTATACAGCAATTATTTAAACAGCCTTTTTAATACGCTCTTGCGCTCACCGGAATACCTTACGCCGTCAATACTGCCCTCCAGTTCTAATACGCCCTGCTCCACATCCAGTTTAACAATATGTATACCGCTGCCGGTTACACTCAAAAACTGACTGCCTATACTGCATTCGCAATGCGTTTCGTTTATACTGTCCATTTTGGTAATGCCCGTCAGGCTTAAGGCCTTGCGGTTATCTAATATAAGTTTGTGATTAACGGGCAATGATTTTTTAATCTCTGATTCCATACCTATCTCCTTATAGGAGTAGTATATTAGGGAAGCAGACTTTTTATGAAGACGCAAGCGCGCTTGCTCACGAAGCCGGCTTCGCCTTATGAAGTGTTGCTCACACAACATGAAGAGAAGTGCCATTTAATTTTGCTATAATGCCAACTCGCTGGCTCTTCATAAACGTAAGTGTCTTCATATCTTCATGCTGCAGGCACTTCATTGCAAACAAAAAACACCTACAGGTGTTTTTTGTTTGCTATTGCCACATATCTTTTATATATGCTTCCCAGATTTTTACTTCATGCTTTGCTTTAAGCGAACGCACCAGCAAGGTTTCATAATCGTAATAACTATCCAGCGCCACGCCCTCTATTGCTTTATCCAGGTAGGTTTTTGCAGGTGAAAGCGCATTTAGTCTATATGCATCAAGCGGGTATACATGGTAAATAATTTCCTTTGTAACTTCGTTTACACTTGTTAACCATGACGGACTCGGAATCTCCAATCCTCCAACATAGAATATAATATGGAATCCGTAATCGGTTTCAACCAGGTCGGATATAGCCCCCATAAAGCCATTGTCGTGTAATACCCGGCTTTCGTTGGCAAACGGCTCAACCATGGTATCAAAATCAGAATTAACCGGAATGTAATAGTTAAACTCAGCATTCTGCACGCCCGGGTCGGTGTTGTATCTGTAAATAAATTCGTTAAAAATTGCGGTTCTGGTAAAATAGTCCTTGCCGGTTAACTTTTGCTTTAACTCAGTCAAAACCGTAGTAGCAAGCTTGGTCCCAACCTTTTCGCCGTCTTCATTGTACTCAACCACTTCAATGTTGTCATATATTTTCTGCAGTTCAATATCGTAATCAGCCTGCAAAATTTTCATGTTGTCCAAAGCGGTTTTCAGATTGCTCATTTTCAACTTATCCGCTTCCGAAAAAGGCAGCAATATATGCGACACCCTGAACCAGTCCAGATTTGCCGTATAAAACAAATCTCCTGCATTGCTGCGCATTGCATCGTTGTACCCCTGCATCCAGTTTGCGTGTTGAGCTGCCTGAGAGTTGAAAGTATCTATAAAATATCTTACCGCCAGCTCATTTGTTACAGTTACGTTTTTGGTAAAGTTCTCCTGAAAAGCTTCCAGTATCTTGTTTTCACGATAAACCCTATGTGCCTTTTGCAGCTCGCGCTGAAACACCTCGGCATCTATAGTGCTAAAGCCGCGGTCGCGCTCGTTGTTTCTAAGCTGTGTAATATAATTGCCCAGTGCCTCCTGCCTTACAGAGTTGTTTATATATACCCAGTACTTGTTTTTAAAGTTGTTAAAAATCTCTGCAGCCGTGCTTCCGGGAGCAATGCTGTGATTGTCTATCCTAACGTCAACAGAAATTTTTTGCAGCTGCCCGTCTTTATCTATTATATAACTCTTTTTGTACGGAGCATAAACCACTCCCGTGTCCGCTGCGTTGCCGTCTGTAATTTTAGCCTCGGTCATGTTTCTTTCTCTCATAACCTCGCGCTCTTGCTTCTGAATTTCACCGTTGAAATAATCGTATACCGATTGCCACACATCGTTTTCCTGTGCCTGTGTTAGAATTACTTTTCTGTCATTGCCTGCCGCATCTTTATCATTCGTGTTTTGTGCGTAATCCAAAACAAACGCCCTGTCTATTAAAATGTCCAGCGTGCGCCTTACAGCCTGCTCAACCGTCTGGCCTTGCTCCACAAACTGGTAGCCGAAACTGAACCAGCCCCTTCTGAGGTCTTCTTTAGTAATAGTAATATTGTTGCCAATCTGGGCAACAACCTGATTAAGGTAATTGTTTATATTAAGCGTCCACAGACTGCAGCCCGAAAGCACAGCCACACTAAGCATAATTACCGCAAACGCCAAACTGAGTTTCTTAAATATCTTAAGCAAAGCAAGCCTACTCCTTTTACAATACACCATTATAATACAAGCGCAGGAAAAAATCAATCACTTAAAGGCAGTTTAATTATTAACTGACCGCCTTTATTTAAACTTGTTTTAAAGCCAAATCCGCCGCCAGGCAGATTCCCTCTTCAACTTGTGCTTTTATCCCTGCGGGAAGCTTGCCCAAAACATAATCACTTAAGTCCTGCCCCGGCGCGGGCTCACCCACACCAATTCTAAGGCGCTTAAAATCCAGCGAGTTAAGTTCGGCCGCAATGTTTTTTAAACCGTTGTGGCTTCCTGCACTCCCCTGTTCTTTAAGCTTTACCTGGCCCGGCTTTACGCTAATATCGTCTACCAGAACCACAATGTCATTTAATGCAATTTTGTATTTTTTAACCAGTTTTCTTATGCTTAGCCCGCTTAAGTTCATGTAGGTTAACGGCTTTGCCAATATTAATTCTGCGCCTTCGTATTCGGCAAAAATCACTTCTGCGCCCTTTTTGTGTTTGGTTTTGCTAACTCCCAGCCGCTGACATAAAACGTCAATCGCGGCAAAGCCTACATTATGAGGCGTGCCGTTAAATCTGGGTTCGGGGTTGCCAAGTCCTGCTATCAGTTTCACTTCTTTTTGCCTCCGATTATATGTGTAAAAGGCAAAACCACGGCGGCGGGCAAAATAACCGAGCCTTCAATTACGCTATAGCTTACAACTGCGTTTGAACCGAGCTTGCTGTTAATTATATTGTTGCCGGAGTTTAACATAACACTGTCACCAATTACGGAGAGGCCGCTGATAATATTGTTTGGATTTATAACAGTATTCCTGCCGATTATTACATCCGCATCAATAAAGACGGAAGCGGCGTCAACAATCAAAACACCGCTGCCCCGGTGAAATTCAATAATCCTGTCATGAAGCACCTTGCTTGCCTCTGCTAAGCTGTTCAGATTCAGCACCGGCATAAACTCAGCTTCGTCCGAGTAAATACTCTGATTAGAATATATATTACTTGCCCCGCGCACAAAATCGGTTACAAAAACGTAACCTCTTGGGAGCTTTGCCACATTCAGGCGTTTTGTTTTTACATAGTCCATGATAGATAAAAAGGTTTTGCGGGTAATTAGCGGAGTATCAGCATAAAACACTGCTGTGTATTTCTTGTCCGTTAAATGCGGCTTAATTACGGTTAATATATCGCTTTCCATACCGCACTCTATATACTCAATCGGGCACATATCAAAGGCCAGAGCCAGCCACTCATAGCTGGTTCTTCCCCAGAGCTTAATTTCATATGATTTGCCGGATATGCCAAAAGCGGGATTGTGCGTTTTTAAAATTATCACCGCAACATCATCATCCAGTATTTCTTTTTGTACGGCAAACCGGGGCTCAATATCAAGCGCCCGCTCAACCTGCTCACTTAAAACCAACTTTTCCATGTAGAGAGTTTAGCATAACTGCAAGGAAATAGTCAAGCCAAAATTCCCCTTCTCCAAAGGGGTGCCCGCGTGCGACAAGTTGTTTCCGCAGGTCGATTGGCAAGGTGGGCTGCGATTTATTTAGGCTTTTTGTCTTTTCCGGTCTACTGCCTCAAATTCTCCGTTTTCAAGCACAGGCAAGAATAAAACAACCGATAACATCCTTGAAACAACATGCCTCACATTCATTGCATTGGCTTGAATAGGTGAAGCTATGTAATATAAACCTTTAATATCATCCAAATCTATACTATGAAAATCCAGTATCTTATCAAACAAATTTCTGCTGTTATCAGACAGTTTGTCAATATCAATGCTATACCCGTCAGCTTCCATTGTCCACAGCGGAAATTCTAAATTGCAACCCTCTTCATCTTCCGTTAGATAAAGCGAAAACATATACCGTTCTCCGGTTATAACAAGTTTGGTATTAAATTCATAAATTTTAGCCTTTTCTGACCTCAATGCTGTATATGCACTGCTGCTTATTCTCTTATGTTCACCAAAATGTACGCTTAAGAGACTGGCAACCATATCAATAATACTTGCCTGCCAAGTTTCAAATTTTTTAGTCGTTTCATAATGTGCATACCCGGGTTTAATGTTTTTAATAACCCCCAATTTGAGCAACCTCTTAATTATTCTAAGGCCTTTAGGGTAGCCCCAACAAGCTGCCCGCTCCATTTGAGTTTGTGTAAAATATTTTCTGTCTACTTTCTCTAAATTGTCGTTTTCAAGTTCAGTTATAAGCTTTTTTATATCAACCATTTCTTGCATTCCTCCATTTTAAATATTCTTCTCGCGCTAATGTTTCATTCTTGGCGCGTGCAACAAGTTGTTTCCACAGGTTGATTTGTGTAATTTCATTTTACCACCGCACCATTAAAATAATCTTGCAGCAGTTTTTTAATTATCCCTACTCTCATTTCTATTTGAGGACTCCCAAGACAATAAAAACGTCTTAGATGCAAAATCATTGTTATAATTTCACAAACATCCATAAAGTCCGTATCATTAACAAGTATCCCGCTAAGTTTGTGATACTCCTTTACCAAGGAATCGAACAATATTTTATCTTTCCTAAGACCCTGACCCTTAAATTTATATTCTGGAATATAAAAACCAACTTCTTCAAAGTCAATTATACCGATAAGGTTTCTGTCTTTGTCAGTCAGAAGATTACTGCCGCCCAAATCGCCTTGATGTAAAATATGCGTTCGATTCTTAATTTTTGCATTATATCGTTTTGCAACTTCTACAAGCCTGCTATACTCGTCGTCACTAAAGTGCACCTTAACAAGTTCTAAACATTCTCTTACGGCTTTGGCATCTGTTTTGATTTGTATTTCTTGAAGCTTTTTTATCTCTTCTTTGCCTAGTTTTTCACCAACTTTTTGAAACTCATAAACAAACTGTGCAATTTGTTTTCCTATTTTAATTTTTTGTTCGTCTGTTAAAACTTTTATATCTAACGGCTCCCCCGCTACATATGAAATTGTCATAGCACCAAAAGGATGCTTTTCGCATGGTTCAATTAGATTAGCATTCTCTGGAATCTTTACGCATTTGACTTTGCCATCAAGTATGTTATAGATTGTTTTTTGCTTTTTGTAATTATCTATGGCAGTTTTATTCTTCCCTACCAACAAAACTGTTTTACCATCAAGAAAATAAGCACTACTTTCTCGTCCTTCACCAATTAGTTTCATATGTTTTCTCCCTTTTCATATCGCTGGTGTATACCACTTTTCCGGCAAGGAGTGCAGAGTTTGTGTAATCCACTTTTCAACCCCTGTATGTTGTGTTTCATTTTTTCTCTCCTCCACTACATGCTGCGTCAAATTTTTTGTCGAACTTTGTCTTCAACTGTTTCCGTAGGTCGATTGGTAGGGTGACTGCCCTGAAGTAGGTCGATTGGTAAGGTGGTTTCATCTGTTCAGAAACATATAGGGTTTTTTGCAACTGAAGTCTTCTCCCGTTTCTATTTTTAACTTTTGTATGATTTCTTTTAAGTAATACAACTTAGCATTATCTGAATAGTTTTTTATAGAATCGCATTCTTCTATTTCAATAAACACACCTAAATTGTCAACAACTTGTAGATTTATAATAATATCGTCTTTTTTGTACTCATTGTTTTGAACAACAAAATCGCACCAACAATTAAGACCCGCATCAATAAAAATCATTTTAGCTTTAATTGTGTCACTGCAAGCTATCTTGGTTTTTTCTTCACTAATAACATTCCCTTTTTTATCTAAAATTCTTGTCTTATGAAGAATGTTTTTCACTTCCCAGTTTTCACTCTTAATCCAGCGAACAATTAATGAACTATCCAACAATTTTTTATATTCAAGATTTTTCGCTTCTTCTTTGCCAAATCTCGTGAAATATGAATCGTGGTTATCGTATGACTCAGAAAAAATGAAACCAGCCTCTCTCAGCTTTTCTTTTACAGCATCCACTGTTTCAAAAACTTGATAACAAATTTCAGTCATATTTTTCTCCTTTTGATATTGTGGCAGTATGCGGTTGCCATATTGTGGGTGCATAGTGAATTAGTCGTATGAACTATTAAGTTCGTAGGTGGGCTGAAATTTGCCACTTTTCCCCACGCATCCTGTGGTTTTTTACTCATTTTCACCACCATTAGCAGGGTCTTTCTGACCTACGAATTTTATTCTCAATTGCCCACACCCCGCCCCAATGCGGGCACCCCTCTTATAGAGGGGAATTTTTCCGTTTCGTTTTAAAATACTCTGTCAGTATCCTGCCGCATTCTTCTTCCAGCACTCCGCCGGTTACTTTTGCTCGGTGGTTAAAGCGCTTATCTTCCGGCAAGTTATACAGCGTGCCGCAGCAGCCGGCTTTGGGGTCGTATGCCCCAAACACCACTTCCTTTACTCTGGCGTTTATTATTGCACCCGCGCACATGGGGCATGGCTCTAACGTTACAAAAAGCGTACACTCGTTAAGGCGCCAATCCCCCAGTTTTTTTGCGGCTTTGGTCATTGCTATTAGCTCGGCGTGCGCAAATGCCGAGTTGTTTTTTATTTTACAGTTATGTGCCCGCGCAACAATCTCTCCGTCTCTAACAACCACAGCACCCACCGGCACTTCGTCGGCAGCAGCAGCCTTTTTGGCTTCAACAAGAGCTATACGCATTAATGTTTCCATATAATCTGCCTTGCAAAATCCATATATCTCTTTTTTTGACATTCTATGACACTTCCAGTTTTTAGCCTTTATATGCGCAAGAAATTCGTCTGAGATTCTGAAGTGGTAGTTTTCTATGTAATAGACTAGCGCACTGTCCCAGTCCCACTCGCCATCGGTATAACAGTACGGGCCAAGAATGCGTTTTTCAGGCGCAAAAATATCATCAGCAATTCCAGGCGAAGCTACGAAGCAATTGCCGCTTTTAAGATATGCTAAAATCTTGTCCTCATCAGGCTGCGGCTCTTTTTGCACCCTTGATGCAATGTGTTTCTTGTTTTTATAATAAAGTTGTTCCTGTTTCCTTTCCATAGTTCTCCCCTTTAAATTTGGGCTTTTTTAAATTCCGCAAGCATATAAACATCCGCAAGCTGTTTTTCACTCTTTATATCCAGCACAACCGGAAGAAACCGCATTGTTTTGCCCATTGGCTTGGTGTTTGCTATCAATTCCTTTGTTTCTTTACTTAATGGCAAGTTTTGCAAGTCCCCTCTAAGCTTCTCCGAAAAGAAAAACGCCGTTTTAAAAAACCCTTCCCAGATGGAAAGCCAAAACAGCGGCTTTACCTTGTTTGCCCCTCGCGGGGTCGTCCATTTGTATTCGCCTTTAGAGAGCCACGCCTTGCCGTCGTTATAGTACCGCCATTCCATAAGCGAGATGTCCTGTACGTTTAGCCCGCTAAGAAAGTTGTTGTATGCCGCACTTGCCCCGCCAAGACCTGCGGCTATAATTTTGTTTGTTGGTTTAACTTCCGGGTCTGTTAATAATGCTTTCTCGTTTTCCATTGCTTTCTCCTTTTTAAACCACCCCGCCCTTTGGGCACCCCTCCAAGGAGGGGAATTTTATTTGCAATATCCAGTGCCTTTGCCGGCACATTTTTGTTTTGGGCTAAAATTTCCGGCAGGTGTTCCACTCCTATCGGGTGGTTAAGAATATCATTACCAACTTCAATTGTCAAGGCGGGGATTTTTAATTTTTGCATACACCAGTCTTTATAGCCTCCGGTATTGCCGGGCGTGGATTTAATTGTATAGCCGGTTATGCCGGATATAGCTTCCGCTATTTTCCTATCCCGCTCCAGGCGAACGCCTGTTTGTCCGAACTCGTAATATATTTCCTCTCCTTTGGAGTGATAACTGATTGTAAGTTTGGGTTTTACTTTTAAGGTAAATTCCGCCAGTGCCCTGGTCTCCGGCTCGCTATGAGCGTGTTTGCCAATATAGTTTTCTGAGGCTGGTTCAAACTTATTGTCCGTACCCTGTCCCCATTTGGCATCAAAGTTGCGGTTAAGGTCAACAGCATTTGCATTTGCCTTCCATAGGCTGAAGTCACTTCCTCCATCCAGCGCAAGAGCAACTCCATCGGGATTAGCACATGGGATAAAGTAAATTGCACCCAACCCAAGGGATTGCTTCGCTAAACACACCCCGTCACTTCGTGCCACCCCTCTCAAGAGGGGAATTATTGGTGCCGTCTCGCAATGGCAATGGTTAGATTTTGCGCCAGCGAGACAGACGGGGTAGCCAAACGAAAGTTTGATATGCTCTATCGCCAAATAAGCAGTTATGTACTCCCTGGCGTGAATAGCATATTGAATGATGACACTTGGCTCACCGCTCCCCACCGCCACGCACCAGATGTTTCTTCCCAGCACAGACTTACCGATGCTGAACACTTTGATGCCGGAGTTTTTGAACTCTAAAATCTGTTGCTCTAACTGGTTGTGTTTCATACAAAACATATATGAATTGTACTTGTTTTTTGCGCTCGGCTAACGCCAAGCGGCTAGTCGCGGCCTTGCCGCGGCCAACAGCACGGACTCTTCTTTGACCGCTGTTACTCCGTCTTTCCGCCCCGAAGGAATTGGGTAATTTTGCTTTGTGCACCTACAACTCTTGACTTCTGTCCAGCGGATTGCTTCGTTTGAATCCGGAATAGAAATGCTCGCAATGACAGCACTTCCTGGAGCGAAGCGACCCGACATTATTCATTATTCACTATTCATTATTCATTCTACTTATGGTACGGCGTACCGTTCAAAATAGTAAACACTCGGTAGAATTGCTCCAGCGCCATTACTCTAAACAACTGGTGCGGATAAGTAAAACTTCCGAATGACAGGCGCAGGTCTGCTCTTTTCTTAATTGTGTCATTTAAGCCCCATGAACCGCCGATTACAAAACTGATACATGAGTTTCCGCCGGACATTACATCGTTTATTGTTTCCGATAGCTGCGGGCTGGTATACGCTTTGCCGCCAATATCACCGACTATTACATAGCCCTTCAGGTGCCTGGCAATTCTCTCCGCCTCCGCCGGGCTCGGGTCGTTCCCTGCAGGTGCAGCTTCCGCTACCTCAATAATATTTACATTGCACCATGCGCTAAGGCGTTTGGTGTATTCCTCTACGGCTTGCTTAAAGTAGTTTTCTTTAAGCCCGCCTACACAAATAATTCTCAGTTCCAGCATTTACAATACTCCCCAAACAAATGTAAATATGGTTACAATTACCCCAAGCGTAATTGAAGCGTAAAAAAAGAAGTTCTCCCAAAACGAAGGTTTAGCCATGCTCACCCGCTCATCCGCCAGCATTACATTCAGCATACCGTGCTTTTTTAAATATGCGCCATATTCGCTATCGGTCATGCCGTTTGCCTGTGCTTCCGACTGCCGTTTTAATAATTGTACCTGACGGTAATAGCTTAGCATTAACGCCTGGTTGTTAAAGTCAATTCCATCCGCCTGCCCGTCGGCTTGCATTTTGGCTTTAAACTTTTTAACAAAATCTTTAAAGTCTTTGTTTCCGCGCTCAATAAACAGCCTTATAAATAATCCCAGAATTACAAAAACAATAAGTGACATTATTAAAAACACTGCTATAAATACCACAAAAACGTTGTTGCTGGCAAAAAAGCCGTTTATTGAATCGTAAAAGCCGCCCAGCCACCAATCGTTTTTGTCTGCGTGTGAAAAATACGTGCCCAGAAAGTTGCTTACAATATGTATGATAATAGCGGGGATTATGCTCTTAGTAATTATGGTAAGCTGAGCCAGCAGCATACCGATAATTGCAGTATAGAAAAACTGCGTTATGTTTAAGTGCATAAGTCCAAACAGCAATCCGCAGAGTATTACGGCACGCAGGTTACTGCCCTGGCTTTTTAACCCGCCAAGCAGCATTCCGCGGTGCGAAACCTCCTCAAATATGCCCGGCAGAATTGCGGTAAACAGCACCGCCAGCAAAAAATAGACTGCCGGCGACTCAGTTACATCTGCCTTAACCGGCTCCGGCGGCGCATAGCCCAGCATACCTATAATTCCGTTAAAGAAACTGGAAATTGCAATAGTCAGAAAGTAAAAACAAACACCCAGAGCTATTGTATATAATATGGATTGCCAGTTTACGGTATTAAGCGAAAATCTTTTTACAAATTCCTGCTTTGTTGGTCTGGTGAACCACCATATAAGCAATACGGGTACAGCACCCATAATTATTATCTGAGTGCAGATTGTAAACAGCCTGTCCTTCCATACAAGCGGCATATCACCAAAGTCAATAAGTAAAAACGCCACCCTGAGACCAATAAACAGCAGCAGAATAATAAAATAAGCCAGCCCCGTGTAAAATAGCAGTTTGTTTTTTATTAACGGTTGTTTTGTGGTGTTGTTTTCCAAGTTAACTCCTGTGTTGTAATTAATTCCCCTTTAAGATAAAGGGGTGCCCGAAGGGCGGGGTATGTGATAACGCAAGCAACTACCCCGTCAGGCTTCGCCTGCCACCCCTTAGCGGAGCAAAGGGGAATTTTGCTTTCTGCTCTCCTAAATAATAAATGCTTTATATATAAAGTTATATAACCAAAGCGCCAAACCTATAGCAAGACCTGCCGCAAACATCAGCACCGTAAACGGGGATTTAAACAAGTCTTTTAGCGGCACTCTGTCATTGCGAGACTCACCCGAGACATCTTCAGGCGAAGCAATCCCCTCGGCAGAAGTTTTATCCATGGGACTGCTTCGTTTGAATCCGTCTCCAGAGACACTCGCAGTGACGGATGGTGTGTTCCATTTTTTAATCAGCCATACCGCAAGCCAAACCGCTCCGGCACCAATAATCATTGCCCCAACCGCATAGCCCGCATCTGCCCAACTGACAGAAGTCATAACTTCAGCTTCCAGCACGCCAATTTCGTGCAAATACATAAAGGTAATAACAATAAAGTTGTTTACAAAGTGCAATATAATTCCCGCCCACAAGCTGCGGGTTTTGTATACCACATACCCAAGCATTATGCCCAGAAAAAACGTGTATGCAGTCTGCTGAATGTTTCCGTGCATCAGCATAAAACATAGCGCACTTATAAGCACGCTTGCCCACATTCCGTATTTGCGCAAGCCGTTTAAAATAATTCCCCTAAAGAGAAATTCCTCACAGAAAGCAGGAAGCGCAGCCATAAGCAAAACGGCCAGCAGATAATATCCAAAATTATCAAGCGGAAGATTTAAGCCCGCTAACTCATAACCCGTCAGCGAAATAACATAATCCAGTATTCCGATTATCGGAGAAAATAGCACGGTCATGGCCGCACCAAGACAAATCAGCACCGCAACGGTTTTGAAATTTACGCCTTTATTAAGCCACGCGGCTTTTACGCCGTTTATTCTGCGGGCTTTTGTAATAATTAAATATACAAAATAAAAGCTGAGTTCGGCAAGTGCCGCACTAATAAACAATGCCGGTGCGGTGGTAATAATTTCGTTGTAAGTTACGCCGGCAATTGCAGCCACAATAACAAGAATTATTCCTAAGGCAAATATAATAATCTGAGGTGCAACCACCCCGGCAACAAACCCGATTCCGGAATCCTCCGGATTATAATAGTCCCGCTTAAACTTCATTAATACAGTATAGCGCAGTTGGAATTAAATAGCAAGAAAATTCCCCTCTATAAGAGGGGTGCCACGAAGTGGGGGGTGTGGAGTTAATACAAAAAACTCCCGTCTGGGAGTTTTTTAATTAGTCACTGTATTCTTGCTTAGCTATTTCGTAATCGTCGTCGGCTGTCTGGTTGTTAAATCCGCTTAAAAACTTGCTGGCTGCACTTTTACTGTCTACGCTGTTGGCGGGCATAACCGAAGTATATTGCTTCAGGCCGGTTCCTGCCGGAATAAGTTTACCAATAATAACGTTTTCCTTTAGTCCTACAAGTCTGTCTACCTTACCCTTAATTGCAGCTTCAGTCAGCACTCTGCTTGATTCCTGGAAGCTGGCTGCCGACAAGAACGAGGTTGTGGTAAGACTCGACTTTGTTACGCCCAACAGAATTCGTTTTGCCGTAGCCGGCACTCCGCCATCCATAATAATTTTCTGGTTAACTTCCTCATAATCGTTTATGTCAACCATATCACCGGGGATGTATTGCGTATCGCCGCTTGAGTCGATTTTAACTTTTCTCAGCATCTGCCTGATAATAATTTCTACGTGCTTAGGGTTGATGTCAACGCTCTGACTTTTATAAACCGATATAACTTCTTTAAGCAGGTATTCCTGAACATCTTTAAGCCCTCTAGTACGCAAAATATCCTGCGGGTATAATGCGCCTTCGGTTAAAGGCGTGCCTGATTCAACGTTGTCACCGGTTTTAACCTTAATAATACTTCTTGCGGGAAGCAAGTAACTAACTTCACCGTCACCGTTTTTAATTACAACTTCTTTACGTTTATCAACATCGCGTACCGTAACCCGGCCGGCGCCCTCGCTGACCATGGCCACACCGCCCGGCCTTCGTGCTTCAAATATTTCTTCTACACGCGGCAGACCTTGAGTCATGTCGGCAGCAGAGGCAATACCACCTGTGTGGAAGGTTCTCATTGTAAGCTGGGTGCCGGGCTCGCCTACGCTTTGAGCGGCAATTACACCAACAGCTTCGCCCACTTCAACAAGGCCGGTGCTGCCAAGGTCACGTCCGTAGCATTTTGCACATACACCGTTTTTGCTTCTGCAGGTAAGAATTGTTCTTATATTTACACTCTTAATTCCGGCTGCAACAATTGCATCTGCGGCAGCCTTAGATATAAGTTCGCCTGCTTTAACAAACGGCTGTCTGGTTTTAGGGTTAATAATATCTTCAACGCTAACCCTGCCTACAATACGGTTTTCAAGTTTTTCAATCACCTGGTCACCGTTTACCATATCAGAAACAACCTGACCCTTAACAGTTTCACCCGCCGCCTTAAAGCAGTCATCTTCCACAACCACTACACCGTGAGCTATGTCAACCAGCCTTCGGGTTAAGTATCCTGCGTCGGCCGTTTTAAGTGCCGTGTCGGCCAGACCCTTACGTCCGCCGCGCGCAGACATAAAGTATTCGTGGCTGCTAAGGCCTTCTCTAAAGCTGGACAATACCGGAATATCAACCTTTTTACCTGAAGCGTTTGCAATAATTCCACGAATTCCGCAAAGCTGGTTAAGCTGTTCTTCGGTTCCCCTGGCCTTACTGTCTACCATCATCTTAATAGGGTTAAACTTGTCCATACCGGCAACCACAACCGCTTTAATCTTTTGGGTTGCAGCGTTCCAAAGCTCAACATTTTTGTTAACCTTTTCGTCACGTGTAATCAGTCCGCGGTCAAACAACTTTTCGTTTTTGGTAGCCATTTCCTGATACTCGGCAATAATTTTGGCTTTCTCTTCCGGCATCTTCATATCAAACACGTTTACCGTTGCCGCACCCACCGTGCTGAACTTAAAGCAGATTTCTTTTATTTTATCCAGCATTGATGCGGTGGCTGTTGTTCCGTGCTTAGCATACGCAGCACCAGTAATCTCGCCCATTTTGCCTTTTCCAACCGGAAAATGAATCTCGTACATGAATATGTTTTCTTTTTTGGTTCTGTCAACAAAACCAAGATCCTGACTAACAACACGGTTTAGTATTATTCTTCCGGTTGTAGTCTGAGTTCTGCCGGTGTAATTTTTGCCCTCAAACTCAACCGTTCTTCGCACCCAGATTTTTGCCTGAAGCTCAATAACCTTGTCCTGGTAAGCCAGCAGCGCCTCGTCTTCGCTGGTAAACATTGTACCTTCGCCTATTGCGCCATCTTTTTCTAATGACAGGTAATATGAGCCAAGGATAATATCCTGGTTAGGAGTAACTACGGGAGCTCCCGAAGCCGGCTTAAGGATGTTGTTGCTGGCAAGCATAAGGAGACGGGCTTCGCTTCGAGCCTCCAAACTTAATGGTACATGAATAGCCATGGTGTCACCGTCAAAGTCGGCGTTAAAGCCCGGGCACACTAAAGGATGCAATTTAATAGCTCTGCCCTCTACCAGCACCGGCTCAAACGCCTGAATGCTAAGCCTGTGAAGGGTTGGCGCACGGTTTAAAATAACCGGGTGGTCTTTAATAACCTCTTCCAAGATATCCCAAACCTGCGGTTTTTCGCGCTCTACCATACGTTTTGCGCTTTTTATGTTCTGGGTAAAGTTAAGCTCTACCAGCTTTTTCATTACAAACGGCTTAAACAGCTCCAGTGCCATTTCTTTAGGCACTCCGCATTGATACAATTTAAGTTCAGGTCCAACCACGATAACCGAACGGCCGGAATAGTCTACACGCTTACCAAGCAGGTTTTGCCTAAACCGGCCCTGCTTTCCGCTAATCATAGCTGTAAGTGATTTAAGCTCTCTCTGCTTAGCACCCTGTACAGGCTTGCCGCGCTTGCCGTTGTCGATGAGCGCATCAACCGCTTCCTGCAACATACGTTTTTCGTTACGTACAATAACATCGGGCGCGCCAAGGTCAATCAGTTTTTTAAGCCTGTTGTTTCTGTTAATAACCCGGCGATACAGGTCGTTAAGGTCGCTGCTTGCGTATCTGCCGCCGTCCAGCTGAATCATTGGCCTAAGCTCCGGCGGAATAACCGGCAGCACGTCCAAAATCATCCAGCGCGGATTGTTGCCGCTCTTTAAAAACGAGTTTACTATGTCCAGTTTTTTAATTGCTTTAAGCTTCTTCTGGCCCTTAGTAGTGGTCATCTGCTCACGTAAAACGGCAGCCTCAGCCTCAAGGTTAATTTCACTAAGCAGTTCACGTACAGCTTCTCCGCCCATGCCGGCTCTGAAGCTTTTGTATCCAAACTCTTCAAGAGCCTCGCGATATTCCTTATCGGAAATAATCTGCTTTTTAGTAAACTTGGTTGTGCCCGGGTCCAGCACAATATAGCTGGCATAATACAGCACCTGCTCCAGGCTTTTTGCCGTAAGCTCCAATATACTGCCAACTCTGCTGGGCACGCCCCGCACAAACCAGATGTGGCTGACAGGGGTTGCAAGTTCAATGTGCCCCATGCGCTCGCGGCGCACCTTGCTGCGGGTTATTTCCACGCCGCACTTTTCACAATGGTGTCCTTTGTATCTGATTCGTTTATACTTGCCGCAATGACATTCAAAGTCTTTTCTAGGCCCAAATATACGCTCGCAAAACAGCCCGTTTATTTCGGGCTTAAGCGTCCTGTAGTTAATGGTCTCCGGCTTAGTAACCTCTCCGTGACTCCATTCCCTGATTTTTTCAGGGCTTGCGATGCTTATCCGGATTGAATCAAAGTTATTTAGTTCAAACATTTAATTTTTTCTCCCTTAATCCTATTCATCAAAGTCATCAAACAGGTTGCCCGCGCTAAACGCGTCCGCTTGCTCTGCTTCGTATTCATCTTTGCTTACAATGTCATTGCTTTCCGTAGCCGCTGTAAAGTCTAAGTCTAAGTCTTTTTCTTTTGTCTCTCGTCTGCCCTGAGGTATTATTATATCAACCTCATCGTTAGTCAGCTCGGTAATTGCAATTTCGCGGCTGTCTTCGGTTAAAATCCTCATATCCAGCCCCAGGCTCTGCAATTCTTTTATCAATACCTTAAAGCTCTCGGGTATGCCCGGTTCGGCAATCGGCTGACCCTTAACAATACTTTCGTATACTTTTGTTCTGCCCGCAATGTCGTCACTCTTAACCGTAAGCATTTCCTGCAGCAAGCTTGCTGCGCCATACGCTTCAAGCGCCCATACGTCCATTTCACCAAACTTCTGTCCGCCAAACATGGCCTTTCCGCCAAGCGGCTGAGCGGTAACCAGCGCATACGGTCCGGTGCTTCTTGCGTGCATTTTGCTGTCTACCATATGGTCAAGCTTAAGCATATATTTGTATCCAACCGTAACGCGGTTTTCAAACGCCTCACCCGTACGCCCATCAAAGAGCTGCATCTTTCCGTCAAGCGGCATACTGTTTTCTTTATACAGTTCCTGAATAAGCCGCTCGTTTGCTCCGTCAAAAACCGGAGTGGCTACCTTCCAGCCAAGAGTTTTTGCCACAAGCCCCAAATGACACTCCAGCATCTGCCCTACGTTCATACGGCTTGGTATACCCAGCGGGTTAAGAACGATATCAACCGGCTGTCCGTTTGCCATAAACGGCATATCCTCTACCGGCAGCACACGTGACACAATACCCTTGTTTCCGTGACGGCCTGCCATTTTGTCACCCACGCTAAGCTTACGCTTTTGAGCAACATATACCTTAACAAGCTGGTTTACGCCTGCTTCAAGCTCGTCCTTATTAGCCCGGCTGAATACCTGAACGTCAACAACCACACCGCCGCGTCCGTGCTGAACGCGGAGACTGGTGTCCCTAACTTCTCTTGCTTTTTCGCCGAATATGGCTCTAAGCAGCCTTTCTTCGGGCGTAAGCTCGGTTTCTCCTTTGGGAGTGACCTTACCTACCAAAATATCACCGGGGCGAACCTCGGCACCAATTCTGACAATTCCGTCTTCGTCCAGGTTTTTAAGAGCATCGTCACTTAAGTTTGGAATATCTCTTGTAATCTCTTCGTTACCAAGTTTTGTGCTTCGGCTTTTTTGCTCTTCAACGCGCAGCGTGATAGAAGTGTAAACATCATCTTTAACCAGGCGCTCACTAATCAAAATTGCGTCCTCGTAGTTGTAGCCTTCCCAGTTCATAAACGCAACCAGCATGTTTTTACCTAAGGCAAGCTCACCGTCTTTGGTTGAGAACCCGTCAATTATAGAGTCTCCCGCCTTAACTTTTTCGCCGGCCTTAACAATCGGTTTCTGGTTAAGACAGGTGTCTTTTGTGGTCTTGTTAAACTTCAGCAACTTATATTTGTCTTCACCGGCAGCCGTTTTTACTATAATTTCGTTAGCATCAACATATTTTACTTCACCGTCATTTTTAGCCAGCACCACTGCGCCGCTGTCTCTGGCAATAAGGTGCTCATACCCTGTGCCCACAATGGGAGCCTCGGTACGCAACAGCGGAACAGCCTGACGCTGCATGTTAGCGCCCATAAGCGCACGCGGGGTGTCGTCGTTCTCTAAAAACGGAATTAAACTGGTTGCAGCAGAAATAAACTGACGTGGACTAACGTCAATGTAATCAACTTGTTTTTTGTTTACCTCAATAAATCTGTCCTTATATCTGCAAACAATGTTTTCGTGGTCAAATCTGCCTTCACTGTCAAGCACCTCGGTGGCCTCGGCAATCTTGTAAGTCTCCTCAACGTCTGCCATAAGGTAGTCTACGGTATCGGTAACCTTACCTGTGTTTTTGTCCACCCTGCGGTAAGGAGCCTCTAAAAATCCGTATTCGTTAACCCTTGCGTATGTAGCAAGAGTATTTATAAGTCCGATTGATTGACCTTCAGGTGTTTCAATAGCACATAGCCTGCCGTAATGAGTGTAATGTATGTCACGCACTTCTTCGCCGGCACGTTCTTTGCGCACACCGCGCGGGCCAACAGCGGAAACCTTTCTCTTTTGCGTAAGCTCGCTAAGCGGGTTAACCTGGTCCATGTTTTGAGACAGCTGCGAGCTTTTCATAAAGTCCATAATTGCTTTATTAATCGGACGCGCGTTTATAATGCTTGTCGGGCTGGCGGTTGTCAAATCCTGGCCCTGCATACTTTCACGAGCTAAAGTAGCAAGCTTAGCCATTCCGCTATGAAGCGCAATGCTCATAAGCTCGCCAACAGTACTTATTCTGCGGTTGGCAAGATGGTCAATGTTGTCGGTTTCGCCAATTCCCTCGCTAAGGTCTAATAAGTAACTGATACTTGCAATAATGTCGTCTAAAGTTACGCTGCGGTTAATCAGTTTGGCGGCATTGGTCTTTATAACTTCAAGTTTGGCAGCATTTGTCTTCTGCCCTTTAAACAGCTCAAGCAATGCCGGATAATAAACCTGCTCCAGTACACCCAGCTCTTTAGGGTCGCATTTAATAATAGCGTCAAGTGCAACACGGTTATTTCCAATCATCAGGTGCTTTTTGCCGCTGTCCAGTTCTATTACAACACGGTTTATGCCGCTGTTCTGTATGGCTTTTGCCTGCTCACGAGTTAACTCAACTCCGGACTTAAGCACAGTACCGTCAGCCAGTTTTAAGTCCTCGGCCAAAGTTTTATCTATTAACCGGGTAGACAAATTCAGCTTTTTGTCAAATTTGTATCTGCCTACACGCGCCAGGTCGTATCTTAGCTCGGTAAAAAATAGATTGTTGATATATGTTTTTATTGCCTCAGCACTGGGCAGCTCGCTTGGCTTAAGCTTTTTAGAGAGTTCAATTAAAGCATCTTCCTGCGTTTTCTGAGTTTCTTTTTTCAAGGTTTCAGCAATCATCGGGTGGTTGTTAAACAGCTTGTTAATCTCGGCCTCTTCGCCAAGACCAAACGCCTTTAATAATAAACCAACCGAAACCTTAACGCCGCGGTCAATAATTACACGCATGGTGTCAAGCTGAGTCTGTTCAAACTCCAGCCAGGTGCCGCGGGTTGGAATTAATGTGTTTTTATAAGTTTGCTTGCCTGTGTTTTTGTCGTCTAAAAGCTCGTAATAAACACCTGGGCTGCGCACAATCTGGCTGACGATAACTCTGTCTACACCTGAAATAAGAAAGGAACCTTCTTCGGTCATAAGAGGTACATCACCCAAAAACACGTTTTGGTCAATTGCTTCACCGGTTTCTTTATTAATAAGCCGTGCGCTTACTTTAATAGGCACCGAGTAAGTAAGTCCCCTTCTGCGGCATTCCTGAATGTCGTACTTGGGGGCACCGTCCAACCGGTAGTCTAAAAAGTGAAGCTCAGCCTTTCCGCTGAAGTCCTCTATGGGAGAAAATTCCTTAATGGTCTGCCCAATTCCCTCTTCTAAAAAGCGTTTGTAGGCATCCTTCTGAATTGCAATCAAGTACGGAACCTCAATCGGCTCCTGAATTCTGGCAAAACTTAATCTCTCGGTTTTGCTTCCGCATTTAATCTTTTTAAACGCAGGTGCTGGTTTTGTTTGAGCTGCAGGCATTGATACTCTCCTAAAAATATTTATTTTTAAAACTTGCTAAAATTTAGTTGCCATATGTAATTAATTTTGATACCATGGGGCTGTGGCTTGGTGGTAAAGATTTTGTCTTTGCAAGATGGATTGAACTTCTAACCGGGGGATTGCTTCGTTGGAATCCGGAATAGAATTGCTCGCAATGACACTGTAAAACACAAAAAAATGCCGTATAAAAACAAGCATTTGCTCCGCTCGGCTAAAACGATTTGGAGAGTAAATTACAATTAAATTTTTTGCAAACCAATAGTCAACCACACCACAACTAAATAATATCAGATTTTTAATTATAGCATAGCTAGTTGCTAGTGTCAACTACTATTTTAAATATTTTACTAAAATAAAAAGAGCCGTTACGGCTCTTTTTGATTAATTTTTACCACCCATCTCAGGCTCGCCGCCTTCTAAGTCGGTAAGGTTGCCGCGGTTGCCTGCCGGACCTTTGTCGCCAATGCGCGTTCCAACTGCACCGCTAGCTGAGCCCTCATGCACACTTCCTCCATAAAAGTTGCTCAACTTTTCGGGGTCGTTTATTTTGCCGCCAGCGTTTAGAGAGCAGCTGCGCAGAAAGTGTACCGGCCTCCCCCACCAGGTATCTCGATTCGGAGAAATCCTTGGGTCAATATTTATATCCCCATCCGCCACGACTTGCTTACGGAAACTTATCCCTTCCTGGTCAAACATATAAATCGGCAAAAGGTGGAGAGAGCCTCCAACATTTACATTGCCCAGCACGTTTACTTCTTTTCCAGCAATAACAAAGTCGCCTGCAACGGTAAAATCATTCCACAAACTATCGCTTCTGTCAAAATAGATAGCCAGCGACTTGTGCGCTTCGGTATTGCACGAACCAAGCCCAATGCTGGATATTCCGCCCCGCATTACAACATCGTTTTCCGGTGCTGCCGCAATTATAAGCGTATTTTCGGGAAACACGTATTTACTGGCATTTTTATCAAAACACTTCGCCAGGTCTTCATACGTTTTTAAAACAATAAACGGAGTTTCCAGGTCCGCCTTTGCTTCGGCATAAACAAACTCTTCATGCAATCTGATTTTATCCTGCCTAAGGCGTTTCATTATGGTTTCCTGGTCTTTTAAGTAAAAGTCGAGGCTTTGCTTGTTGGCTTCGTTTCTAAAATAGTTTTCTTCTTCCACCATTTCTCTCCGCTTAGCCCAATAAGCTTTTGCGTGCGGAGAAACCGTATTTATATATGCCATCATGACATCAACTATTTTATTCATTTATTATCTCCTTACCGCAGTTTCTGTTGGGCAAAAGTGATGCGCGTTGCTGAGTTTGTTCGGGTCGCACGCCCTGCCCAACACTCTTAAATCAGATTGCTCGTAAAAGCGCACTAAGGTTCTGTACTCTGTATCCGGAGCAAACCGCGGGTCAATATTTAAACCATCCTGAACCGTTGTGCTTTTACTAAACTCAATTCCTCTTGCAGCCTCGCCCTTGTCAACCGGCAACACCGTAAGCGAGCCGTCCACAACATTCACTTTTCCTGCCACATTAACCTCGTACCCTGCAATCATCAGGTCATCGTACGCCGTAACATCGCTCCAAATCCTATCACTTATATCACAAACAATGCCCAGCGAACCTAACGCCTCTATCTCTAAGCAATGCCCCATGCCCACTCCCGATATGCCGCCACGTTGCACAATATTACCCTCCGGCGGGCTGGCAATAATCAGCGTGTTTTCAACAAACTCAAACTTGCGGCTCTTTTTGTTAAAGTATTGCGCTAAGTCTTTAAAAGTCTTAACAACATTAAACGGAGCGGCCCCGTCTGCCTTGGCTTCCGTTTCCGCAAGCTTAGCCAGCAGCTCAGTTGCTTCGCGCCCCCCCCCGTCAGATATTTCGCGAAGCCTGGCACGACACGCCTTAGTAGCACCGCCTACCGTGCTTACGTACTTTAACATTATATCGGCTGCACTGCCCCTTATGTCTGTTGTTTTGTCCATGGCATTAGTTTAGCACAAATTAGAAATTTGTCAATACCTAAAATAAATTGCCTGACTATTGACTGTATCAATCAATTATGGTATCATTAATACATAACAATCCGGGAGAAATTTAAATGCCGAAGCCGGTAATCATAACATCACCGCAAGACATAATGGTTCAGGTTGAACTGTTTTTGTATGTTGAAGACAGACTTACGCTTAAAGAAGTGGCAACACACGCGGTAAGAAACAATCTGCACGCCATAGAAATAATAAATTCCGAGCCGCGCCACAAATCGGCAAACGGCAAGCCATCCAAACGCCAATGGGTCTTTGATTATTACGCCAAGCTTACTTTGCTTGAAAACGGCCTTGCCGGCGATGCGGCTTTCGTGCATATTGCATCTCATATGAATCCCGCCAGAAATGTATATAACGGCCTTGCAGACGATTTGCTAAAACTGCCCGAAATATTACAAACAAGCGGGACAGTAAATTTAACCGCAAATGCAAAAGACCTGGTAAAACTGACAACCTTTCATAAAGTCGGCAAGGCATCCACTAGAGCCATGAATCATATCAGGCTGCAGGAAATAAACGGATATGATAAAACTCTGACCGGCTACAGGTTTGATAAAATCAAAGAGTTCAGTTTTAACGTTGGTGATAAGCCCGTTAGCCTATACAGCGGGCCAACGGAGCCGGGACAGAAAGTACGGCTTTATAATCTTGATTTTGTAGATAAAGAAAAGCGGCCCGGAATCGAGCCCGGACAGACCGTAATTGACGGATTTACTTTCAGAAAAATGCAGCGGGATGACTCAAGCAAGTTTATTGTAGCGGGCAATCAAGGACTTAATCGTTCGTTCAGCTTAGACGAGCCCAGGCATTATTTTGGCGCAGCACCCGGCGCATATGCCGCATGGCGGAGAGAGAACGATAAAAAACGTGCAGACAAAAAAACAGCGGCAGAGGGAGATAACTCAACATTAACCCACTTAAAATAAAATCAATTTAGGAGACCAAAATGCCACGCAAAAAAGTAATTTTACCAATTCAGGAAATTGCAGTTCAGGTTGAACTGTTTTTGAAAGTAATAGATGTTGCAAGCAACGAAAGAACCCTTGTGCCGCTTAACAACAATAACGAGGCTATAGAGATTATGGAAAAGCATAAAAGCTGCCCGGATTTTTATTACGACTATTTTGCAAAAATCAGTCTCGTACAAAACGGCCAGCCAGGCAATAGTGCGTATGTGCATATCTCGCCCGTCCAGTTTCCCGAGCGCAACCTAAAGTCAAGGTTGCACGAGGATTTGCTGCCTCAGCACCTGCCGGCATTATTGTGCACCTCAGGCAGAACAACTATAACCGCAAGTGTGCAGGAGGGCGTGTTGCTTACTACCGGATACTCAAATGGCAAAACAAAGCAAGTGGCCATGTCAGCAATGCGCTACAGAGAAATTGACACAAAAGAAAACGGTCTTGATTCATACAGGTTTGATAAGATGAATCAATACCTGTTTAACATCAATAATGCTCATGTTGTGCTGCATGGCTCGCCTTTAGCGGAAATTGAAAGTGCCAAGATATACAGCCGGCCGCCCGGCAGCACAGGATATGCCCGTAAGCCTGTGGACGGTACGGCTATGATAAACGCAATTGGCTTACGGCAAAAACAAAAAACGGAAGCTAACACTCAACGAAACGAAAAACACATTGAAAGCGTAAACCTTGGTCAGTCGCAGCATTTTTACGGAGCTGCCCCATCGGGTTTTCACCAAAGACAGAGAGAACGTGTGGCAGCAAGAAATGCGGCCCGGGAGCAAGTTAAAACCGCCTGAGAGGCGGTTTTTTATCTATTCTTTAGTTTATAAACATTGCCCACATGGCGCTGCGGCGCAATACCTATATGTACATCTCTGCCTGCCCCCACACTTTCCAGTGCGGCAACGGCAGACTGATACGCAAGTTCCGGCGTGTTGGCCTCTTCGCTGATATGCGCTAAAATTACCCCGCGCACATTTTGATTCAATAATTGCTTTAGAGTTTCGGCACACGCGGCATTGCTAAGGTGACCGCGGCTGGACAATATCCGGGTTTTAATCTGCTCCGGACGCTTAGTACAACTCAGCATATGCGGGTCGTGGTTAGACTCCAGCACAATCAGGTCGCTGCGCGACATTGCCTTCAGCGTTCTGTCATCAGCCTGCCCAATATCGGTAGCAAGGCTGATTTTGTTATTATTATTAAACAACGAAAAGCCAAAGCAATGCACCGAGTCATGCGGAACCTCAAACGGAGACACGTCCAAGTCGTTTATATAAAAGCCCCGCTCGGATATTATTTTCTGGTTTTTAACCCCCACAAAACCGGAACGCCTGATTATGTGTTCCCAAACGTCTTCATGCGCATACACATCAATTCCGTATTTACGCGATAATGCGCCTACACTTTTTATATGGTCAATGTGCTCATGCGTAACCAGCACACCGCTGAGCTCGTGCGGATTAATGCCAACCAGACGCATACGCGCCTCAAGGTCGGATAGGCTCAGGCCCGCATCTATTAAAATTTTAGCGTTTTCGGTTTCTATATATGTTGCATTACCCTTACTTCCGCTGGCCAGAACTATCAGTTTCATAGAGCAAGTATAACAAATCCCAGCATTAATTGCAATAAAATTCCCCTCTATAAGAGGGGTGGCAAACCGTCAGGTTTGACGGGGTGTGGATAGAGCAAAAGCTGCTGTAAGCAACCACACCCCGTCACTTCGTGACACCCCTCTTATAGAGGGGAATTTTTGTCTTGCAGTCTTTCCATTATTTCTTGTCTACTATTATAAGCGGTATTATCATTTCCTCCGCCGTCAGGCCGCCGTGGTTGGCTTTTTTATCCTGCTCATACAGGTCATGAATCGTGCTGTACGTTAAATCCCAATCCGCAATACCTATTGCAATAAAATCACCCAGCAGCTCTTCTGTTTTTTGGTGCGGCTTGCCTGTGCCCAGCCAGCCAAGCTCAAGCAGCTCATGCTTAGCAAGCAGTAAAAACTTATGCTCAAAAAGCTTGTTAAACGCCTCTCTAAACTGCAGTCCTTTGCCTGCCTGCACAAAAAAACTAGTCATACGCTCTTCCATAGTCGGAGGCATAATAAGCAATTCATTCAACTCTTTGTATCCGCTCAGGTCAATATGTTTGGTTATATTAGTTGAGCCATGGTCGGCGGTTATTATAAACAATGTATCTTTTACGCCGCTTACAAGTTTTTCCAGCCGGTTGTTGATATTGCTGACCACATCTATAGCATACTTGCTGTTTGTTCCGTAATCATGCAGTACGCCGTCGGGCTCATGATGATACGCAAAAACCACCTTGCGCTCCGGCGTTTCGCAAAGCACGCTGATTAAACTCATCATTTCTTCCAAATCATTATAAACCAATTGAGTGTGTTCGTACGGTCCGCGGGTATGCGGCGGATTTACGGTATATGTGCGTATCCGCCCCTTAGAGGCATCAAAAATCTCTTGCAGCAGGCTTTTATGCGGCATAACGGAATTAGCCACGTCAACGTTTTTACCTACCATTTTCAGGCTGAAAGCATCGGTATTGTTAAATAAAGATACCACTGCCCCGGCCTCTTTAAAATAGGCGTTTCTGGCAAGCCAGCCATGCTCTAAAGGCGTCTGCCCCGTAATATAACTAATCATGGCAGGAGTTGTTGCGCTTGGAAAAACACTTTTCAGATTCCTGATATGTCCGGCGCGCAGAAACGAACGCTCCGGCAAGGTCTTTTTCAGCACATTGCTTCCAAGCCCGTCCAGCACAATAACAACTACGTTTTTAGGCTTGCGTTTAAGAACCGCGTCAATTTCGGGCAAGCCTGCGTGACCGGTATCTATTCCGGAGTGCCGTGATACGCTTGCTAAAACGTTTATCAGGCAATTATTGTAGTCCGGCGGCACAAAGTTTTTTTCCCCTTTACTCATAGCCTACCCCACGGATGCTTCTAAAAGAGCATTGTCTATAAATTTCTCATCCAGACCATGCTGACCATACCCCTGGCGCAAAATGCTTAAGTATTCCTGTCCGGGAACGCAAAGCTTTAAATTAGAACTCGGCACATAAACTATTCCGTCTAAAATCTTGCCGCCGATTTCAGCGGTGGTTTGATTTTTAATATATAAATACGGCAACGTAACCGCATTGGTAAGCTTGCCGGTTTCGGCTGCGTTAATCTGCCAGCAAACTACCGGAACCCTGCTTTTTTTACCGGGCACAATACTTGCAATTGCATTGCCCTTGTTGCCCGCAAAAATCAGTTTGCGGTCCACTAAAAAACCAGTGCCCAACTTTCTGGCACTGGGACAGGTTTTAATAATTCTATTGGCATTTATATTGCTGCCATACGCAAAATAATTTACGGTAGCCATTATACCCCTTAAAGAACAAATATCAGGCTTGATGCTATAGCAATAATTGCGGCATAATAAAAAGCGTAGTTTACATAATAAAGTTTTCGGTTTGCCGGCTGCTTTGGTCCAAAGTAAATAAGCGACAGCACCAGGTCGGATATCAGGAACAGCAACATGGCGGCAGCAAAGATTATTGCAAACGGCGCAAACACGGAGTCAATCCCCGCCTTAAGGCTGAGCACAAGGTTAATAATTGCTGCACCCAGAACCGTTCCGATTGCAAAGGAATAAGCAATTACAATCGCAAACAGCTTCCCAAATTTAAGACCCAGCAGCTGGCTGATTAAAAATATGAGCAGCGCAAGAATAACTCCTACTATAAGCGCAAACAGTGCGCTGTCACCAATGTACTGCACAAAGAATACAAAGAAGCTGCACATAGCTATGGTAAAGGCCAGCATTCCAAACGCACGTACTCTAAAGGCGTATTTTGCATCGTTAAACTCAAGCTGTGCCAGAAACACATCGCCCAGCATACAGGCAGCCAGACCTAAGCAAATATATATTGCGGAAGAATCTAATATAACACTGCTGCCCAGCGCATCCACAAATCCGATAAGCGCCGCAGCCACAACCGCAAGACTGGCCAGACCCTTTAGGGCAAGCGAAATAAACGGGTATTTCGGACGCTGAAATATTATAAACCCGATGCTCAATGCAACAGCTATTCCCAACAAAACATAACTTAACATTACTACACCTCTAAAACTTGCTCCAATTATACAACTTTTTGCTTGCTTTGTAAACCAAATTATAGTTCTATTTCGGGCAAATTGTCAATGGCAGCTTCAAGCTGCTGCCTGGAAAAACTTTCTTTTTTTATCAGCCCGCTTATTTTGGTTTCTGCGCACTTGCAAAGCTTACCGTTAATGTAGCCCGTGTCATTACATTCTAAACAATTAAACTTAGGGGCAAGGTCGGACCGTGTCAGATTCAGATTAATGAGTTCCGCATTTTGAGCGTCTTCAAATCCGGCATATTGCTTGTTAAGTGCGGTCAGTTCTTTACCTTCTGCCCGCGCCAGCTTTTGAGTAAGTTCACGCTTTTGCTTTTCTAAATCCGCAAATTTTCTATTTTGCATTGCAAGGCTAAAATTAGCCTCTGCCGCAATGATGTTTGCAAGTCTGCCTGCCTCAATTTCTTTAATCGCCTTTTGTGTTATCTCACGCTTGCTTGGCGCTGACGGCTTAACTGCTTTAACATTGTCGTCAAATTTGAATGAATCATACTGCGCTTTTGCCTGGTCTAAACCGGTTATTTTAGCCTCAAACCAAGCCGCCAGCAATTTGTTTATGTACGCCATGGGCTGTGCTTTCTGCTTAGACAGACCGGCAGCATACAACACCACCTCCAACGGCATATGCCAGATTTCGCTCCATGTTTTATAGTTCTCTCTGTCATAAACGGACACGCCCCGCTCTACACCTGCCAGACTTAAAATCCGGCGAATGATGTCATCGTTTGCAGCTATGCCGGAAATATGTTTGTTTATTGAACCCTGGTTTATAAGCCCTTGCTTATACAATTTGATTACAACCTCGTTCATGCCCGCAAGATTGCGCACGCCGGTTAAAAAACAGAAGTTTGCTATCTGTTTAAGCGTAGCACCAACATAGCCAAGTTCCAGCCATTTAACGATATATGTATCAACAACCTGCTCAAGGTTTTCGTAATATACGCCAATCGTCTTATTAATCTCTTTTGCAAGCGTTGTGTTTTCGGCGTGCAGCTTTGTGTATTCTTCAATTTCTTTAATGCTGGTTTTCCGCATTTCGTAAAACTTTAACAAGATATTATCCAGCCTGTTAAAGCCGCCCTTAGCTACAGATTTAGCAACAAACACAATCGTGTTTGGCTCAAAGCCAAGGTCACGAGTCCATTTAAGAAACAGCTGCCGCTCCTCAACATACGCATTACGACTGCTTCCCATTGCCTTAAGTACGCTCTTTATGTTTTTGTCGCTTAGTTCATATTCCTGCAAGCGCTCCTCAACTTGACCGGCGGTGAGCACACCGTCGGCAGCCCACGCTTTTGCTACCGCCAGGATATATGCAAAACCCACCTTGTCGCTTTTAATCATTGCACAATATTTCATAACCATCAGCAACGCTTCCTGCTGCATACCGCTGGTTTCTAAAAACTCGTAATAACTATTGGATTCATTCGGCAAAATATCGCGCCCCAAAACCAGAGTAACCTGCTTGTTAAACGCATCGTACTTGCCGGGCTTAAATTTTTTGTAATGCGTTACTTCGCGAATCGGCTGATACCGCACCTCAACAGGCTCGGCGTTTATAATTTGCACCAACCCTATTTCATGCCAGTATTCATATGCCTTAATTATTTCGTGCGGAGCCATGTTAAGTTTTTTGCCCATGTCGTCTATGGTGTTGGCGCCGCTTACTCCGCTTTGGCAAAGATACAGCCCGTACAAATACACTTTGCAAAACTCGGCAGAAGCATCTGGCAGGTAGCGCTCGAAAAAAAGCGCTTCAATTGATACGCTGTTATTCTCTTTATGCTCGGTTGAAAATTTGCAAAACGGCATTTGGTTGCTCCTTGTCAAAGGGGAATTGGGTCTACATACTATATCACAACCGCTCCGTAAATTTCAACAGAATATGAAAAAAGTTATCCACGACTTTTGATTGCGCTGTGGATACTGTGCATAACCTTTTACTTCTTTTGGCTTTCCAATGCAACAACGTCAAACTCTGCCTTTTTAGGGCTTCCGCGGAAGAAGTTTTGCACGCCGGTTAAAATAAGCAGAAACGAACTGATTAGTGATGCCTCAAAATGGTATGTGTCTTTATCCTTTTGTATCAGCCCCGACTTTTCAAGTGCGTTTAAATGATGATATGCCTGGCCCGTTGTTTTAAAGCTGCAAGCTTTCATAAGCTCGGCAACCGTGCTGCTTTTCTTTAATAGTTCTTTAAGAATCAAAATACGCTCACTGCTGCTAAGTGCATTTAAAACTTTTGCCGTTTTATCGTTGTCAAACGCTAAAACATTTTCAAAGTTAGTGTTAACCCCAAAATCACTGCCCGAGCCTTCCATATGAAAATTGCCGCGCACATGAATGTGGTTTTTAGGCATAGCCTTAACTTCATCAAGCCACTTCCCGTTTTGAGTGCCTTGCGGCTGCACGCTTTTGCTGCCGCCTTTAAGTACTTTAATTTCCGCTTCCATTGCTTCAAGCCTTTTTAAAATTTCTTTTTCCATACACTTCTCCTTAATTACGTATTTGCGTAATCGCATAATATATTATAACACACAAAGATTTATTGTCAAGGGTTTTTGGGAAAGTTCTCCACACCCCGCCTCGCAAACTCGGCACCCCTCTTGTAGAGGGGAATTTTGTGCGTGCTCGCAATGACAGCATTTGTTCGGAGCGAAAGCGACCCGACATTATTCATTATTCATTATTCATTATTCATTATTCATTATTCATTGCAGCAGCACATATACCTATAGCATGATTACAACCATTAAGTTAAACTTTAAAAAAGTTGTTTCTTTTGCCGTAATTCTGGCAATCATCTGCACTTGCACGGTTATGCTGGTTAGTTGTGACGGCGGTTCTCTATTGGATAAGCACAGCAGAAATCTTACGCAATACAACATCAGCGCGGTTCTCGGCAGTGATAACACTTTAAGCGCAAAGCAGGAAGTGCGGTACATAAACAAAACCGGCGTGCCGCTGGATTCTGTCTTGTTTCACCTGTACCCAAATGCGTATAGAGGAACCGCTAAAAACAAGCCCGTTCATGCAGGAAGCTCTGCCAAGGCCTACCCAAACGGTTTCAGCGAAGGCGGAATTGATATTATCCACCTGAAGGTCGGCGACACACAAGTGCCGGTTAAGCTGGGTGGAGATGACGGGCATTACCTGATTGTTGCCCTGCCAAATCAATTGACTGCCGGCTCAGCGGTGGAAATAACCATCGGCTTTGCACTGACCATACCCAACATTGCTCACCGCTTTGGATACGGAGACAACACCACTAATCTCGGCAACTGGTATCCGATAGTCTGCGTGTATGAGTCCGGGCGGTTCATCACTGACCCATATAGCCCCAACGGCGACCCGTTTTATTCCGATACAGCAAACTACACCGTGTCACTGGCCGCACCCAGCAATATGGTCTTAGCCAGCACAGGCGAAATAAAAGACGTGAAAATTGCCGGCAACAATACCGCTTATCTAATAGAAGCAAAAGCCGTGCGGGATTTTGCAATGGTGCTGAGCAGTAAGTTTAATACCGTCAGCCAAAAAGTTAAGCATACAACTATAAGCTACTTTTATTACAATGACGAAAATCCGGCTAAGTTTTTAAACACTGCCATTGATGCAATTAGCACCTTCGGCAAGTTGTTTGGAGAATACCCGTACAGTACGCTGAATGTGGCTAAAGCCAATTTTCTGCACGGAGGCATGGAATATCCTAATTTGGTTTATATATCCGACAGCATTGCTAACGACAGCGAATATCAGCACGTAATAATACACGAAATTGCGCATCAATGGTGGTACGGGCTTGTGGGCAGCAATGCAGTAAGCCACCCGTGGCTGGATGAGGGGCTAACCGAGTTTAGCACGGCACTGTTTTATAAGCACAACTCTGGGTACGAAAACAGCTACCAGGAAGTAATTGGCAACGCACTTAATGCGTATTTGTTGTTCTGTGATGTTTACAGCAGTTTTTACGGCTCTGTCAACAGCAATATGCGGCGTAATTTATACGAGTATACAACCGAACCGGAATATGTGTATATGACCTATGTGCGCGGCCTCCTCATGTTTGACTCCGTATACGAAGCAATAGGCGAAAAGAAAATGCTGGCGGGACTCCAGCATTACTATAAAACCAACGCATTTAAAAACGCAACTCCGGATTGCTTAATTGAATCCATGAACAAAGGCAGCCGAACAAATCTATCCGGCATATTTGCCAGCTGGCTTGACGGAAAGGTAATAATTGAGGAATTGAATAATTAGACAACAACCTAACAAAAGATTCCCCTCTATAAGAGGGGTGCCCGCAGGGCGGGGTGTGGATACAAATTATATATTCTCCTCCAAAAATTGCATCACGCCCGCCAAATTTTGTTTAACATCTATATCCAAGATGTGAACAACCTTCAATCCAAAACTTTTCAAATATTCATCTCGTTCTTTATCGTACTCATATTTGTAATCATGTGTTGTGCCGTCAATTTCAATTACAACTCTTTTGTCCGCACAGTAAAAGTCCACTATATAATTACCAATAACTTTTTGTCTGTCAAAGCACAGCCCTTTAAGCTTCCGGTTCTTTATTTGCAACCACAACAAAGCCTCCGACAAGTTGCCTGCCTTTCTTAACTCGGAGGCTAGTTTCTTTAGTTCTATATTACAAGGCAAATCAGAGTTTTTATTGTTTTGCATTTCTGTTTTCATCCACACCCCGTCGGCTCCGCCGCCACCCCTCTTATAGAGGGGAATTTAGCCGCAGCAGTTTTTATACTTCTTTCCGCTGCCGCACGGGCATGGGCTGTTTCTGCCGGTTAGCTTATCACTTTTAGCTGGGCCTTTGGCTACCCGCGGAGTTTCGCCGCGCATGGTTTCGGTTCCTGTCTGCAAATTCTGCATCGGCGGGCGCGGAGCAGCCGGCGTAACCGTAACCGTTGGCTTTTCCAGGTTCAACAGCACGGTTGCGGTATTCTCGCGGATTTTAGCAATCATCTCATCAAACTTACTAAACGCCTCGCGCTTATATGCAACAATCGGGTCCTGGTTTCCGTGCGCTAATGTGCCGATTTCGCGCCTGAGAGTTGTCATGGCGTCTATATGCTCCATCCATGCCCGGTCAACATTGCTAAGCAAAATAAACCGCTCTATCATATCATGCTTAATACCAAGCTCTTCAACTTCTTTTATTTTGGTTTCGTATTGGGTATTAATATAGTCTAATATTTTATCAACCAGCTCATGTTCGTCGGTGTCTTCAATGTCTTTCTCGGTTATAAAACGTGTGCCTTTTTTGAATATCTTATCCTCAAGCGTGTCGTTAATCTCGTCTAAATTCCACTCAAAACTAGGCTTATCGGTATCAATAGCCTTGTAAATTGTCTCGCGCACAATATCGGGGAACATATCTACAATCTCGCTGTGCACGTCGTGCCCGTCCAGAATCTTATTTCTCTGCTCATATATCAGGCTGCGTTGTTTATTCATAACGTCATCGTATTCAATCAGCCGTCTGCGCATGCCGTAATGGTTGGCCTCAACCTTTTTCTGAGCATTCTCTATCTGCTTACTAAGCATTTTAATCTGAAACGGCGTGTCTTCATCAAGCCTGAAGAACCCGGATATGCTTTTAAGCCTGTCGCCTCCAAAAAGCCTTATAAGGTCATCCTCAAGCGAAATGTAAAATACACTTCTGCCGGGGTCGCCCTGACGTCCTGCGCGCCCCCTTAGCTGGTTATCTATACGCCTGGACTCATGGCGCTCGGTACCGATTATAAGCAATCCGCCCGCTTCAACTACCCGTTTCTTTTCTTCCTGTGTTTCAGATGAAAACTTCTTTATTGCCGAACCGAAGTCAGTTTTTGCTTTTCTGGTTTCGTCTGTGGCCGCTTCAATGTGATAACTGCTTGCAAGCTCAATCTGAGCGTGATTATAGCCCGATTTTATCATGCTTTGCTTAGCCAGAAAGTCGGGATTTCCTCCAAGCAGGATGTCGGTACCACGGCCCGCCATGTTTGTAGCAATTGTAACCGCGCCGTGTCTTCCGGCCTGTGCCACAATTTCAGCTTCCTGTTCGTGGTACTTTGCGTTAAGCACATGGTGCGGAATCTTCTTTTGTTTCAGCATTTTGCTAATTTCTTCGGATTTTTCAATTGTTGTTGTGCCAACCAGCACCGGCTGCCCTATTGTATGTGCTTCTTCAATACGGTTAACAATAGCTTTCAGCTTGCCCGCTGTGTTTACATAAACAATGTCGGGTTCGTCTACTCTTATCATTGGCAGGTTGGTCGGGATACTAACAACGTCCAAGCCGTAAATCTTGTTAAATTCGCCTTCCTCGGTTTTGGCGGTACCGGTCATGCCCGATAGTTTTTTATACATTCTGAAATAGTTCTGTAAAGTAATACTTGCCACCGTAAGCAGCTCATCTTTTACCTGAACGCCTTCCTTGGCCTCAATTGCCTGATGCAAACCGTCGGAGTACCGCCTGCCGTCCATAATACGGCCGGTAAACTCGTCTACCAGCAGAACCTCGCCGTCTTTTACAATATAATCCGATTCACGGCGCATCATGTAGTTAGCTCGCAAGGCGTTCATAATATGCTGGTTAAGCTCCATTGCATTCATGTCGCTTAAGCTTTCAACTCCAAAATGCTGCTCTGCCCGCTCCTGCCCGTCCTCGGTTAAGTGAATTGCTTTTTTCTCTTCGTCCACCTTGTAGTCGGTATCGCGCTTTAAGGTTTTTATAAACCGCTGAACCTTAGTGTACGTATCACTGCTTTTAAAGCCGCGGCCGGAAATAATGAGCGGGGTTCGGGCTTCATCAATTAAAATGCTGTCCACCTCGTCAACAATAGCAAAACTAAACCCGCGCTGCATTCTGTCCTGGGCTTTTTGCGCCATGTTATCACGCAGATAGTCAAAACCGAGTTCGCTGTTTGTTACATAAGTAATATCGCAGGCATAAGCATCCCGCTTTTGCATAGGGTCCATCTGACTAAAGCTGCAGCCAACGCTAAGCCCCATAAATTTAAAAATCTTACCCATCCATTCTGCAGCAAGGCCGGCCAGGTACTCGTTTACCGTAACTACGTGCACTCCCTTGCCGGCAAGCGCGTTTAAATAAGCCGGCAGAGTTGCCACCAGCGTTTTACCTTCACCTGTTTTCATTTCGGCAATTCTGCCCTGATGCAGCACAATTCCGCCCACAACCTGACTATGAAAAGGGCGCTGATTTATAACACGCACACTGGCTTCGCGGATTGCGGCAAAGGCATCCGGCAGGATGTCGTTTAATGTTTCACCCGCCTCAAGCCTAGCCTTAAGCGCAGGCGTAACTGCTCTCAGCTCGGTATCATTCATTGCCTTGTATTTATCAGAAAGCGCTTCTATTTTTTGCGCAGTTTTTTCAACCTGCTTCAGCGCGCGCTCATTGTCTGAGGCAAATATTCCTAAAAAAGCCATTGATGTTCTCCTTGAATTAATAATTCCCCCTTTAGTAAAGGGGGTGGTGCAAAGCACCGGGGGTTGTGACAGGATATGAAACACAACCCTCCCCGCTAGGCTAGCGGTACTCCCTTAGCTTAAGGAAGAATTATCTCTACAGAATATTATACCAAATTTATTAATTATTGACTATTGTTTTGCACAACAAAAATCCCCCTTGCTTGGGGAGGATTTTGTATTTATGGTAATTATTTTGCTACTTACAAGCCAAAGCTTAAAACAGTTTAAATTTTCGCCGTATCAATTCTCCCTTAAGCTAAGGGAGTACGCCGCAGGCGGGAGGGTTGTGTTCTGTTAGTTTATCACAACCCCCGGCGCTCCGCACCACCCCCTTAGCTTAAGGGAGAATTTTTACTAGTTGTACAGCACATTTACCGGCAATGACTCTTTTGGTGTGCCTGCCATTGGTGTTTTCTGGTCGGCTCTGGCGGCAGATAGGGCGTAAACGGCTTTTACTCCGGCTTTGTTTAGTGCTAAAGCGCATTCATTGATTGTTGCGGTGGTTGTAATAACATCGTCTATTAAAAGCACAGTCTTACCTTTAAGCTCCTGCTTGTTTAAGACCTTAAACGCACGCTCCAGGTTTTGTGCGCGCTGTTTGTACGTAAGCTTAACCTGAGTGGGCGTGTCTTTTATTCTTACAAGATTAGTTATATCAAGCGGAATTTGTGTTTTATCGGATATGTATTTTGCCAGGAGGTACGCCTGATTATATCCTCTGCGTTTTTGCCTTCTTTCAAACAACGGAACCGGAATGATACAATCTGCCTGCCAGCCGCTAAGTAAATACGAGTCCAGCATAAGCCGCCCGAATACGTTTGCAAGATATTGCTGGTTGTCGTATTTAAACCTACGAATTAAAGTCGGCACTTTATCTTTGTACCGTAGCGGAGCGCGCGCTTCGACGTAATTAGCAGTATGCGCCTTGCAGGCTAAACATAACCTGCCGCTTTGGCTCAGGTATACTCCGCAGCGCGTGCAGACATTGCCGTTGTTAAGCGGCAAGGCTTTTTCGCAACTTTCACAAAAAGCGTATTCGCTTTTCTCCGGCAGGTCGGTATTACAGCAAACGCACTTTAAGTGCCGCGGAAACAGCACTAAAATAATACGCTTGAACAAGTTTTGTTTCTGTGGATTGTACATAAGTATATTGTATCATATAAAACAAAAAACCAAGCTGGTTTTTACTTGGTTTTTTACAGCCCTAAGCTAATATCACTTTGCCATAGCTTTTATAGCATCATAAGTCTTAAAAAAAGTATCCTTAACTATTTCAATTCCCCTTGGCAAAACGGTGTATCTGCTGAAATTGCGTGCTAGGGTAGCGTTTGGGGTAGCCTCCTTTGCCTTGGCCTCACAAACCTCTTTAAATATTGCACCTTTCTGTTTGCGAGATATTAAATCATAGTCTTTGCCATAGCCAGGATATGATAGTGCTACTTTCACATAATATGTATGATCATTGCTACTTATTAATTCTCCGGTAGCACAAAATTCGGCAGCTTCTTCAATCGCCTTAGCAAAGTTGCGATACACTCCCAATTCTGGCCCTCTATCCCCCAAATCAAATTTCAACTGAATATCCGGACACTTGATAACAACAGCCTTGGCCACTTCAAAATTATTTTGTAAATTGTCACTAAAATCAAAATTTACCAACTTAACAAGCTGCCTTCTGTGGGATTCCGCAATTGCAGCAAGTGCCGAACCTAAATCAGATATCTTCTTTGCCTCTCGCTCTGCATAAGCAGCCCTTTCCTTTGCAAACCAGTCCATTGTTTCTTTAGCCTTATCTTCCATTTTTTATCTCCTTAATTGTTGTATAGATACATTATGCCCCCCCCCCTAACCAAAAGTCAATAGGTAAATGCAAAATTTTTGAAAAGAAAAAGAGACAGGCTATCACAACCCCCGGCGCTTCGCACCACCCCCTTTGCTAAAGGGGGAATTTTACTGAGTTGCTCGCCCACCTCTTTATCAAGGGGGAATTTTTGCTGCTTGCTTTTATTTTAACTAAATAGTTGGCCTACCGTTTCAAATTGTTCCTGCAGGAATACGGCAAGTGCGCTGTAGCGTTTGGCGGTGTAGTCGTTTTCTACCATTTTCTTCAGCATATATTTCTGGCCTACCAGCACCACCATGTTTTTGGCGCGTGTTACGCCGGTATATAATAGGTTTTTGGTTAAAATGCTTGGGGCGCCGCCAAGTATCGGAATAATGACACAATCAAACTCGCTGCCCTGGCTTTTATGCACCGTAATTGCGTAACTCAGACTTAACTGGCCAAGCTCGCTTTTTGGATAGTTTGCAATCCGCCCGTCCTCGTATGTTACCGTAATTATATTGGCAGCATAATCAACCGCCGTAATAAAACCAATGTCACCATTAAACACGCCTGTGCCAAGCTCTTCTATATTGCCGGTGCGTTTGCGCCATTCAATATTGTAATTGTTTTCGGTTTGCATAACCTTGTCGCCCAGGCGGTAGGTTGTGTACTCCGTAACAATTTCCGGTTTTTTTACGCTTGCCGGATTAAGCACATTTTGGAGTTCCGAATTTAAATTATTAACCCCGCAAACGCCGCCGCGCAACGGTGCCAGCACCTGAATCTTTAGCGGGGCCAAGTTGTTAAACTTAGGAATCCGGGTTGCCACCAGGTCAATAATTGTGCGCAGGGCAACACCCGCATCGCCTCGCGACTCAAAAAAGAAATCTGTGCTGCTGTTATCAAGCTCGGGCATTTGCCCGTTGTTTATTAAGTGTGCGTTTTTAATTATCAGGCTTGCATCACTTTGCCGGTATATCTGAGTCAGATGCGCACACGGAATTAATCCGCTTGCAATAATATCCGCCAGCACATTGCCCGCGCCAACACTCGGAAGCTGGTTTTTATCCCCCACAAACACCAGTTTGGTGCCCGCCCGCAAGGCTTTAAGAAGCATACTAAGCAGGCCTGCATCTACCATGCTGACTTCATCTACAATAATTACATCCGCCGGCAGGGGATTTGATTCGTTAAAGGTAAGCATCCGGCTGCCGCCGTTGCCTGCCATAAGCGCACGGTGAATTGTGCTTGCATCATACCCGCACGATTCACTCATTCGCTTAGCCGCCCTGCCGGTTGGAGCAAGCAGCATTATACTTAAATTCTGCCTGCGCAAAATATTAATAATACATTTTATTATTGTTGTTTTGCCGGTACCGGGTCCGCCGGTTATTACCGCTACCCCACTGTTTACGGCTAAACTAATTGCTTCTTTTTGCTGGGCATGAAACTCAATTTTATTAACCCGCTCAAACTCTGATATTTCGGTATCTAAACTAAGGTGCATGGTCGGCGCGCGGTGGCTCAGCACCGCCAGCTTTTGCGCCGCACCCCGTTCAAGGCTATAAAACTTACTGTGCATAAGACTGGGTTCGTTGTAAAGCTCCTGCTCTTTAATAACCGTATCTATAACCAGCTTGCCAACAACAGCATTAAATTGCTCGCTGTATTTAGTCATGTCCAATCCTAAAAGCTCGGTCAACAGGTTAAACACCTGCAGCTTTGGCAGATATGTATTGCCGTCACGGTCAGCTGATTCGGACAATATATGCAGTATGCCTGCCCGCATTCTGAATTCAGATTCCGCCGCAATGCCGGTGCTTTGCGCTATCCTGTCGGCCGTTTTAAAACCAATGCCGTCTACATCCTCAACAAGTCTGTACGGATTGCTTTTTACCGTATTCTCTGTTTTGTCTTTGTATTTATCGTATATCTTTACCGCAAGGCCTGTGCTTACTCCGTAGCTTTGCAAAAACATAACCGAATTTTGCATTTGTTTAATCTCGCCAAAGGTTTTACCAATTTCGGCAGCCTTTGCACTGCTAACTCCCTTAACGTTTTTTAACAGGCTCGGATTAAACTCAATTACCATTAAAGTATCCTTACCGAATTTTTCCACAATGTTGCCTGCCGTAACCGGACCTATGCCTTTTATAAGACCGCTGGAGAGATACCTTACAATTGCCTCCTCGCTCTGAGGCGGCAGAATTTTGCATTCCTGCACCGCAAACTGCGTGCCGTATTTGCTGTTCGTTATATAATGCCCGTTAAGGCGCACAAACTCCCCCTCGGACACGCTGGGAAACTTGCCCACGGCGGTTATAAGCTCGCCCGAACAATCTATATTAATTACGGTATAGCCGTTTTCATCGTTTCTGAAAACAATATCCTCTATTGCGCCTTCAATGACCATACAGCTATTATAATGTAAAACACACACCGCGTCAAGCCTGACGCGGTGTAATGAATAATGAATATTGAACACTTAATAATTATTGGTCGCTTCGCTCCAAGTAAAGCAGTGGCGGCGAAGTGACGGTGGATGTGATTTGCGTAGGCACCTAACAGACACCGTCAGCTTCGCCGATACTGCTTTATACCTTCCATACTACAACAAGTGTGCCGCCGGCGTTTGTTCTCATAATGTAATCGTCTGCTCCAAGCCTTGAGTCAAATATCGACTCCAGATTTACACTTGCTGTTATTCTAAACTCTATCCATGTGTCACTTACACCGGCAAACCAGGTTGCCAGCGAATTTACCGCAGATTGCTGCTGACCGTAATTGTTTGTGCCGTTGTTGCTCATATCAATGCTGTTTGTGCCGTCATATTTAGTGGCAGTATAATAGTTGAAAGTCGTGTTTGCAACCGGGTTAGCAGGCATACCTGCAGGCGGATTGTCTTCCCTATGAGATGAATACATTTCGACATCTGTCTTCAAAAAGTATCTGTGTGTCATCATTTCATCGTGGTGGTTGCCGGTTGTTATAGTAATATCTGCCCAGGTGGTGTCCACCACATACCATTGCCTGGTTCCGTTTACAGGAGTTGTAATTTTTACCTTATTCCACGCGTGTCCGCCCCAGTCGGTTCCGCCGCCGGCTACCCCGTTTGCTTTATAGCATTCCACTCCTGCCATATTACATAGCAATGAATATGCCTTGCTAAAACCGTCACAAACGGCATTGCCCGCATCTAAAAATACCCCCTCCAGATAAAAACCGCGGTTAATAAATTCGCTTTTGCCGGGGCCATATGATGGCTTGTTATACAAATTATAATCGTATTTGGTATTAAACACAATGTGCTGATATATAGCAAGCGCAATCTGGTAATCTGTCATGCCTGCAACCAAAATACTATCCAGCACTGTTCTGGCCTCGTTATAAATCCGCTGAGCATCACTATTGTGCCCGGTTGCAAATAGCGGCTTATATCCGGCCTGAACTGCCCAAAACAACTGTTCGCTGTTGTATACTACATATGTGTTAGTTACGCTGTCAATCGGCAGAACGAATGAGCCGTCCCCATTTTGCATTGGGGCAACTGCCTGCTCCTGGGCGGTTGAGTATTTGCCGGTCTGGGTTTTATGCGGGCTCTGCGGGTTTCTGAACTCTAAACTTATTTTATGCACTCTGCTTGGCAGACTGTTTGAGTCGGTTCCGACATACAAGTCCAGAATCTCCGGATACGCCATAATTGCGTTATGCAGGCTTGAGCCTGATGCGGCCGACAGCCTTCCTGCAGACATTGTTGGGTTGTAGCTGTTGTCAATGTGTATATAAAACCCGGTTATCCGGTTAAATATCGCCCACCGGCATATGGCATTCAGTTCTGCCTGGTTACTGATTGACGATTTTATTGTGCTGCCAAACATATCAAAGTTTAATGTGTTAAGTGAGTTTAGCGCACTTGTATTATACCACGCGGCAAAATCACTGAAACTGCTGTTGGTGTTGTATCCGGTATCCTGCGCAATGGCCGCCACACACGCAAACCTTGCGTTGGTTATGGGCACGCCCGCAAACAAATCGGTGATATTTGCCGGCGAAACATTTGTAACAGCAAAGTCACTGCCGCCCAAAACAGATATCAGGTAATGTTTTGCACCGCTTACGGTATTAAAGTGCAGCCACATTCTGTTCAGGTTGTCCCGTGTAAGACTTACATTGCCCGGTATAGCAAGCGGCTTGTAAAAAGCGTCTGTTACCGGCGCAGTATAGTCGCTTGGGAAAAAGGTTGAGCTTGAGTCGGACAAATCCGGCAGCGCGCTGATTTTATAACTGTAAATGCCAGCCGGGTCAAGCTCCTCGGTAACATCAAACCAGTTGCCCGAGGTCTGAAGTGTTTTTGTACTAAAACTGCCGGCGGTGGTTAACTGGATACTAATCCTATATGCGCTGGCCGCATCCGACTCGTCCCACTTAAGAAGCTTGGCATTGCCAAAATCCTCTATTCTGAAATTAGCGGGCTTTGCCAGTTCCGAATCCAGCTCCCGCTCCCAAGGCAGACTAAACTCTGAGTCTTTACTGAAAAATGCAAGCGAACCCCTAAGGGCTTTTACTTTAGCAATATTTTCGCCGGGCTTTAAATAGCCGGCTATATTTAATTGCGTGTTGGAGGTTGTAGCAGTTGTTCCGTTTACAACCACCTCGTACTTTTCAGCAGCGGCTACTTTGTTCCAGCTTAATGTAGTGCCGGAAACCTGCAAGTTGGCCGGTGTATCAATAGGACTGGCAAAGTGAACGCCCAAAAATATGCCGCCCCCTACAAACAACATGAACACCACTGCAACAATAACACCCGTAATCCTCATTTTTCATCTCCTGTAATATTTATAATATGACATATTAAATTTTTAATCCAACCGTTTGCTTCCATATAAGAGGCGCATCCGACCAGATGTTGTTCACTAAATTTAATGACGGCTCCAGTGCTTGGGCTTCAATGGTAACATTTATGCGCTGATTTTCCCAATTGTAGGCAAACACGCCGCCGTGCCTTGAAGTCACTTTAAACCCCGTTATAAGCTTTACAACTTCCCTGGGCTCCATGAGTCTGGCAAAATACATACAAGCCTCAAGCATACCGTTTTGCATAACCGTGCCGGCAATCCATGAGCTTGCATCCGGCAATACAAACGTTACAAGAAGTTCCTCAAGCTCCAGCTGCTGCTGCGGAGTCGGCTGAACTCCGGGCGGAAGAGGCAATGCTATATACATAAAAAACCTCAATGCAACTTTGCCGTCAGATTGACCGCCCTGGCTCATGTTCATGCACAATACATCAATATTGGCCGTTTCGCCCGGCTCGTAGTTGTTTACTCTAAAGCTTCCAAACTGCTCCTCGTTTAATGCTATATAACCCACCTGCGGCAGCGGCGGCTGATTTATAATGGTAATTATACCAAATGTAGTTGCTCCCAAAAGCGAGAGTATTGAAAAAATTACAAAAAACAATATAAACGGCCGCTTCCTGTTTTGTTTCCTTGCTACCGGCTTGCCCTTAAGTATCAGCTTTGCTCTGGCCTCACGCACCTCCTCCATCATTTGGCCCCATAACGGAGTTGGTATTCTGGCACTTCTTCTGAATCGGGGCGAGATAAGCCATTTGCCGGAAAACAGATAAGGGTGTTTGACACGTGTAAGCATACGCTTAATTTTGCGGCTGTTTAATGCAGCATTCTGCACCAACGCCCTTTCATGCGGCGTAAGCTGAAGCCGTTCATCATCGTCATTAATGTCTCTTGGTACCAGCAAATATTTTTCACGTGTAGGCTTTAACCGCTGAGGCTGGTGCTGAACTTTGGCTTTAGTATTAACCAACTGCTCAATTTTTTTATCGGAGTAGTTATCTTTCGGCTGCAGCGGTGGCGGTTTTGGTATGTTTCCGGCAGTTTTGGCCGCCTTTGCCCGCTCCAGCATTGCCTCATATTCAGCTTTTGTTTTAGGAAGGTTTTTAGGCGGAACGGGAAACTGCGGACCGGTTTTATTTCCCCCCGTATTGCCACTATTTAAGTTGTTGTTAAAGTTATCAGCCAATTCTTCCCCTATTGTACTTGGTACACAAATTTTACAATATTCCGGAGTCAAAAGTCCAGTGTATTATATGATGTGCATAAACTCGCGGTAAGAACCGCATAATAATTTTACGAGGTATAATAATGCAGGAGAAAAGCCTAGACGAAACCGTGGCTGAATTGCAAAAACTGTTTAGTAATTCGCCGGATTTAGTAGTTCGCAAATTAAAAGTAGGAACCAAGAAGGCCGCGGTAGCTTTCTTTGCCAGCGCAACAGATATCGGTCAGCTTTCCTTGGGTGTAATAAGTCCACTAATCGACTATAAGCTTGAAGCCGAGCCTACTATTGAACTTTTAGCCAATGAAATAGTAAAAAGTGCCAACGCAAGCAAAATCGGCAACAAAGATGAGTACATACAAAACCTGCTAAGCGGGCAGCCCGTGCTTTTCCTAGACGGCTCCAGTCAGGTTCTGCAGTTCAGAATTGACCAATTTGCGGGACGTATGCCGGCAGAACCGCCAACAAGCACAGTCATTAACGGCCCAAGAGAGGGCTTTGTAGAAACCTTAGAGATAAATATAAGTTTAATAAGAAAGCGCTTGCGGACACCGGACCTTGCTATCAAGTCCTTTAAAGTGGGCAAGTACACTGCAACAAGGGTCTGTTTGTGCTATATAAACAGTATTGCAGATAAAAAAATCGTAAAGAAATTAGAGCAAAAGATTCAAGAAATTGATATAGACGGCGTTTTGGACAGTTTCTACATTGAAAGCTTTTTAGAAAACCATACCCACACCATGTTTAAGCAGTTCGGATATGCCGAAAAGCCGGATATTGTTGTTGGCAAAATGCTTGAAGGCAGAATTGCAATTCTGGTAGACGGCTCGCCCATTGCACTTACCGTGCCGTTTGTTTTAATGGAAGACTTTCAAAACAGTAATGATTATTATCAGAAATCTGCACGAGGTACGTTTCTCAGGTGGCTGCGCCTGTTCAGTACAATAGTTGCCGTACTACTCCCCGGCACTTACATAGCGGTTGTATTGTATCATTACAAAATACTGCCGGTAAAGTTTTTAATTACCATAGTCAACACCACTCAGGGAATACCCTTTTCGCCCTTTCTGGAAATGCTGTTTATTATAATGCTGTTTGAAATATTGTATGAAGCATCATTGCGTATGCCCCGCTATCTTGGCATGGCACTGGCTATAGTGGGCGCGTTGATTCTGGGTGATACCGCCGTAAGAGCGGGGCTTGTTACTCCGCCAGCAATAATGATTGCAGCACTAACCGGCGTTATGTTGTATACCATGCCGGACCAGCAGCACCTGTTAAGCCTGCTGCGCATTATGTTTGCTGTTATCGGCGGGCTTTTAGGATTATACGGCATTGTAATAGGAGCAATATTTTTAATTGCATATATGGCAAACATGGATTCATACGGAGCGCCGTATCTGGGGCCGTTTTCGCCGCGCATTAAGTCTGACCTGAAAGATGCTTTAACCAACTCGCCGCTTACCGATAAAAAAACCCGCCCGCGCGTTATACCAAACAGCAATCACAGGAGGCAGAAGCAATGAAACAGCTTAACTGCCGCCAAACCGCCATAATATCGGTATTTCTGCTAATCGGAATGAAACTGCTGGTATTTCCTTCGCTGATATCTGAAATTGCGCTGCATGATGCTGTTTACACCATGCTGTTTACAGTTGCTGTTGAATTTGCAATACTTTTGCCCGTTCTGTTTGTTCTAATCAAAAACCCCGACCGCACTTTTTTTGAAGCCGTGGCCGGCAAACTGGGCAAAATTACAGCACATATAATTAGTTTAATATTGGTTCTGTTTTTTTTGTCTAAACTGGTTTATATATTAATTGAAACATACGCATTTTTAATGAACTCAATGTTTTACCAATTAGTTCTGCCCATATTCATTCTGCCGATTGCTTTTGTATCGGTTTATCTGGCAGCTAAAGGCGGGCGTACCGCCGGACGCACTTGCGAAATCTTCTTCGGCCTTGTTTTAGCCGGACTTATTATCACTGTTATCTCTGCCCTGCCGTCGGTAAACCTTACCAATATTCTGCCCGGTTTTGAATTTGGCATAACTCCCAGCCTCAGCGGAGTCTGGCAAACTATGTTATGGAGCGGAAACAGCCTGCTGCTGCTGTTTTTTATGGGCAAAATTAAAATTGAAAAAGGGTTTTTAAGAAAAGCAGTTATCTTCAACGGACTGGGCGGATTATTCTTAGTTGTATTTGTTTTAATATTTTCGGCCGTGTTTGACACAACCGCGGGATTCTTTAAATTTGCCATTGTAAATCTTACTCAGGTTACACCATACATCTCGGACATTGTGCGCCTGGAATGGCTTGCGTTAATAACCTGGACTTTCGGCCTTGTTCTGACTGCAGGCATAATATTAACCGCCTTAAACAGCGTGTTAGTAAGTGCTTATAAAATTTCTAAGCCGATTATTCCCGCGGCTGTTTTATTTGTTGCCGCAGCTGCCGCAGCTTATGTTATAGATTTTAATTATGCCGGAATTACCAATTTGTTTTTAGAATCTAAGTTTGCCGCCATTGGAGTTTACGCTTTTAGCCTGCTTCTGATTGGAATATTGCTTGTAAGCAAAAAAGGAGGCAGGAAAAGTGAGATTAACATCTAAAGTAAAGTTTTGGAGCCTGATAATTGTTATGCTGGCACTTGTTATTTTCCCAAGCTCAATAGCACGGCCAAACCAAGCCGAAACGGAAGCAATTGTAATGGCAGTGGGAGTAGACAAGGCAGATGAAAGCTATGAAGTGTTTTTGCAGATTGTGCTGCCCGTTCAGGGCACAACCTACGCAGAAAGCCTTGTAATAATTTCACACGAGGGCTCAACCGTAGCGGAAGCCATAGAAATGCTGGGCTTAAATCTTGGTAAAAGAATCGGGTTTTCTAATTGCAAACTGTTGGTGCTCAGCGATTCGGTTGCGGGCAGCAACATAATAGAAACGCTTGATTACTTTTTCAGAAGCGAGCTCTTGGGCACAGGCATTGCGCTTGTAAACACTCCCGGCTCCGCTAAAGATATTATTGAAGCAGGCTCAAGCGGCACAAACGCGCGGCTCAACTCAATTCAGAATATTATGGATTTTAACAAGATGTTTGTAAACTCATCCGAGATAAGCCTGAACCGGTTTTTAAAAGAATACCTGCGTCCGGCAGGCGTATCGGTTATGAGTGTGCTTAGTACAAAAACTCCGGACGAACCGGCAACCGAAAGCGAAACCGAAGAGACCGAAACCAGCACGGGCAAGCTGGAGCTGGTTAACAACGGGGCAGGCAGCATATTTAAGTCCGGAATTAAAATAGCGGATTTAAGTTACGAACACGGGCGGGGCTTTAACTGGCTTGACCCGGACAGCACCCGCGGCAAAACCAGGGTTGAGGGCGTAACAAGCACCAATTTTAACAATGCAACCGTTATTGCAGACCTAATAGGAAAGAGAGTTTGCGTAAACGCTAAAATGGTTAATGGGCAGCCAATAATTGAGTACAGAATATATTGCACAATGACATTGTCTCAAGTAAAGCAAGCAGGCGGCAATGTAAACCTGTCCGGCAGGAAAAGCTATTTTGACAATGAACTTAAACAAAAACTTAAAGAAGAAATATTGTCCGAAATAACAACCTCGCTTGACTTAGCATACAGCAGAAACGCAGACTTAATGAATTTTTACGGAAGGTTTAACAGGGCAAACCCAAAGGCATGGAAAGAGTATTTAGGTAAACTGGACGAGCCCGGAAACTATCTGCAGGGCATTGATGTTGAAACAACTGTTTATATAGAAGGCAAAATTTAAACAGGCCGCAGGCCTGTTTTTTGTGTGTATGTTTGGATTTTAATATAAAATATTGTATAATAGCTGCAGGATTTACGGAGGGAGATGTTGCGCATAACATACAAATACAAAACTATAGCCGTGCTGTTGGCTGCAGCAGCAATACTGATATGCGCCTGTCTTACCGTATCGGTAACTCTTGCATATTTTTACGATGCCAGACGCGGCACAAGCGAAATATTTTTTACCAAAGGCGTGTTTATGGAAATAGGCAATCTGGACGGCATAGCAGGCTCACGCACGCTAAAGTTTACGGGGCTTACCGGGGGCCTTGCTTATCCGGGCACAGTTATTAATATCGAAGCTCCTACCATAAAGTTAAGAGACGGCTCTATAAACGCATACGCCAGGTTTGAAATACAATACCAGTTTTTTAAGCCTGCCGCTTCAACAACGCCATTATCCAACACCGAGTTTAACAACAGGTTTACACCCAGTTTTACGGCCGGCAGCTGGGTATACTCCGCAGGCTATTACAACTACACTCACCCCACCAACGGCAGCGCTTTAATGCAAGGCGAGATTTACAAAACAAATGCATGGACAAGCTTTACAATTCTGGTTAACCCTGCGCTGACCGCAGTTGATTTAGAAGACAGCCGCCTGGTAGTTGTAATGCGGATAGCAACCGTTCAGTGCGCCAACTTAACAATGACTCAGGCATGGAGCCAGGTAAACTTTAACAGCCTTGTATTTAAAAACCTGTAAGGAGAAAAATGCAGACAAAAACCCGTGTAAAATTAAAGGTACTTATGCTTGCTTCGTGCGCCGTGTTTTTGCTTGGCATTTTTTCGGTTTCGGTTACGCTTGCGCTGTTGTATGACGCCAGGCAAACCAATATGTCTGTAAACTTTGCAAACGGAATTGTTCTGGAAATTGGCAACCTTGACGGAGGTGCAGGCGCGCGCACCTTAAAACTGAGCAGCAGCGGATTTATTTTTCCCGGCTCGGTTATAACACTAGATGCACCTACAATCCGCCTGCGCAACTCGGCACCAGCAAGCAGCCCGGCCTACATCCGGTACAAGCTTGACCTTAGATATTACACCGGTGCCACAATGCCCGCAATATCGGCGCTGACAGCAATGCCGTCCAACTGGGGCAGTATAGCAATAACTCACCCGGGATTTACCGAGTCTCCCGCCAGAACGTACACATACACCAATGCGCCTACCAGCAATGTGTTTACGTCCGCAACAACGCCGGTAAATGCCTGGACCAGCCTTACGTTTACGCTTGCCTCAACCGGCGGAGCAACCGCAACACAACTGGCCAATGTTACAATAGTCGTTCTGTTTTTTATAGAGGCAATGCAGGTGGCCAACTTTGCAACCCCCGCAGCAGCATGGACAAGCTACCCTATACCCGCAACATATAAAGCGTTGTAACGCTTTATATGTTGCAATGAATAATGAATAGTGAATAATTAATAATTGTTGGTCACTTCGTTCCGGTTTTTTGGAGCGTAAGCAACCCACAGTGGTTACCTGTTGTCTGTTACCTGTTCCCTGTTCCCTGCCTTTAAACCACCCCGCCCCTATCGGGGCACCCCTCCAAAGAGGGGAATTTTGGGTAGGTCACTTCGTTCCGGTTTTTTGGAGCGTAAGCGACCCGACATTGTTCAGTGTTAAGTGTTAAGTGAATAAAAAAACAGGCTCTCGCCTGTTTTTTATTCGCCTTTGTACGGCAGCAATGCCATGTATCTTGCGCGTTTAATTACGTTGCTAAGCTCGCGCTGATGCTTTGCGCAAACGCCTGTCTGGCGTCTCGGCAATATCTTGCCTTTTTCGGTAACATAACGCTTAAACTTGGATATGTCCTTATAGTCCAGCTCCTTAACCTTGTCTACACAAAAGTTGCAAACCTTTTTCTTTATCGGCTTGCGGAAGCTTTTTTTGGTGCGGTCAAAAGTGCCGCCCGGCTTATATCCGCCGGCAGCCGGCGCCTGCGCCTGCACCTCCTGCGGCTCTACAACTTCATCCTGGCTCATGTTTTATCTCTCCTTTTTGTTAAAATGGTAATGTGTCGTCTTCAATCGGTTCCAGCTCAACAACCTTTTCTCCGCCGCTTGCTGCTGCAGGCGGTGTATAACTGCCTCCGTCACTGCCTTTAGCGGATAAAAACTCAACTTCGTCTGCAACCACTTCGGTTACATAGCGCTTTTCGCCTGCCTGAGTTTCGTAGGTGCGGGTCTGCATACTGCCAACCACACCGGCCTTGCTGCCCTTTTTAAGGTACTTAGCACAGTTCTCGCCTTGCTGGCGCCATACTACGATGTTTATAAAATCTACCTCGCGCTCACCTGCCGCGTTTGAAAACCTGCGGTTAATGGCAAGGCTGAACTTGCACACGCTTATTCCGCCGGTTGTTGTGGCAAGCTCGGGGTCTTTTGTTAAATTTCCAACTAAAAATACTTTGTTCATAATCTATTCTATCCTTTCAATTAATTTCTATCTGTTTTAATTCCCTCCCACGTGGGGATTCGCGCCTTAATTCTCCCTTAAGCTAAGGGAGTACCGCCACAGGCGGGGAGGGTTGTGTTCTGTTACATATTCATTGAAGCTTACTTCCGCACAAACATATGGCGCACAAAATGGTTTGTCAGGTGTGCAACCCGTTCAATTTCCGCAGGCACGGTGCTTGATGCGTTAAAATTCATTAACACATAAAAGCCGTCGTTGCGGTCATTAATAGGATAAGCAAACTTCTTTAAGCCAATCTTGTCTACATTGTCTATTGTTCCGCCCGCCTTAGTAACCACGCCGGAGATTTTGGCTATTACAGCCTCCCTGGCTTGTTCGTCAGCGGCAGAAGAAACAATGTAAAGCATTTCGTACTTATTCATATTTCTAATACCCTCCTTTTGGACTGGAGGGGGAAGCCCCCTCTGTGGCGTACGCACTAAAAGCCGCACGCAAGGAAATGCTATTGTTCATGGCTAGAACAATTTCATTACGAGGGTGAGTATAGCACAGACAAACTTAAATAGCAAGTGGTTTACAAAAAATTCCCCTTTAAGCTAAAGGGGTGCCCCGACAGGGGCGGGGTATGTGAAAATGAAATATATGCAACGGCAACAAAAAACAACCCGCAAACGCGGATTGTTTTTATTTTAAGTGAGGTTAGATTAAGGTACTAATGTGTAGTTGAAAGTAAATCCAGGTATGCTATCCCAAGTTACACCAGTTGCGTTTGTGCCTCCCTGAGAAGTCAGAAGGTCAGCAGTTTTAATAGCTTTAATTACCACAAATGCAGAAATTTTCGCACCGGTCCAGTTGTTTATGTCGTCACCCAGACTGTTACTAAAGAACACCAAGGAAGTACTGCCAAATACTTGAGCGGCATTTGCGCTTGCAGTTCCTGGGAATGTGTTAGGAACGTTTAATGTATAGTTTCTTGTAAGATGCCCTGTAATAAGCAACTGGGTCGTCCCGTCTGTTAGGAGACCGTTTATGTCATCGGCCTCACTGCCAGCTGTACCAATAGCTCCGGTTGCGTTTCTCTTCGTCCATCCTGCTCCTATTGATGCTCCAGTTGCCGTAGCGCCATCCGCAACAGGCGCGGCAGGGTCAAGACTGGTACCAAGACGTGCCTCCAGCTTTCTGCTTGCGTTAGCGGCAGTTAAGTGTCCCGCCTCTTCAAACACGATAAAGAATCCGTATGAAACTCTTACCGTAACCGAACTGTCCGTTGCACCGGCAAATATACCGATGTTTAATGGGTTGAATTCAATCAATGTTCCGTCAAATTCCGTTCTAGAATTTGACTGCTGCCATGTTGTGCCGCCGTTTATTCTGGTTTCCCAAATATTGTCGTTGGTTTTTCTGTGAGCAAATTCCGAGCCTCCATTTGAAATACCGTCTACAACCAACACTACACCGCTACTGAATTGAATGTATGTAGTAGCTCTTCTGGCGTCCCAGAAATAAGCAAGTGTAGCGGTTAATGAAATAGCAAGCACAAGCACTAAGCTCAGCGCAATTGCCAGTATACTCCCCTTGCCTAAAGTTTTTGTTGCTTTTGATACCATTTTCTCTAAAACACCTCTCTTTTTATTTTATCTGTCTTTTTTGGTTTTTATTTATATGTAATGGCAACGCCATTTTCATATCTCTTATCATACACCCCGTCAGCTTCGCTGCCACCCCTCTATCTTAGCCGTAGCGCCCAGCCCATTCATGCTGGCAGAGACGCGGGGCTGAGAGGGGAATTTAGCAGGGCCTAAGCAAATATGTTTACTCCGTTAAAGGCCTGAAATAATGTTCCCGTGCTTCCTGCCCTTGCCGTGTTGTTTGCCGCTTGCAGAAATTCTACCCTAAACTCTACCTTAACTTGCCCGTTTCCAAGTAATGTATGTATAGATGCCCATTGGTTTGTTCCCGTTCCCTTTTGCCCTATGTCACTATATCCCGGAAGCGCCGTAAGGTTAAACTTTAATGTGCTTGTGGTATTGCCTTGCCTTAACACACCCGGAGAGCCTGATACCGCACCAACGGTTCCCCTGTAAATATACGTCATGCCGGCTGCGGCTTTAAGCCACGAGGCTGTGGTATCTGCGGTCTGTGCAATTGTAAAGCGGCCGGTAATATCCATTGTGTTTACCCCTGCAGTAAGCGAGCGGTTTGTTGTATACACTCTTACAAGCTGCACCGCTACCCACACAGGCGTATTTTTCTCTCCCGCAGGGTTTTTTATCGTAAGCTCAACCATGTTGGTATTGCCCGGGTAAATCAGACCTTCAACGTTTTGTATGTTTGCTACCGGTGCGCCTATTGAGCCCGCCACCAACTTGCCGTGCGTTACGCCGTTATCGGAGTAATACGCCAAGGTTTCGGACAGCACAAACGCCAGAACAAACAACGGAAGCAACGCAATTAAAGCAATATTTAAGGCCTTATTAAATTGTATTTTTGTCATCTTATTACCTTAGCCTCCTTATAAATTGCGCCAATAATAACAAGATGCATTTTTAGTTTACCTATCGGCACAAAGTTTGTCAAACGATTTTATTGCGTTTTTCGGCATTTTCGGCAGTTTATAACACTGTCTTTGCGAGCCCGGCCAGCAGAGACGGGCAAACGAAGCAATCCCCCTGATAGAACTCTATTGTCTTATCAACTCAAAATATAGGTCTTTAAACTCGGGATTCGCTTTGTTTATAAGTCTAGTTTTAGCTTGTCTGCTACCAGCCTTTATCTGTTTTTCTCGTTCAATGGCTGACATTTGTGATAGGGATTGCTTCGTTTGAAGGAGTATCGGGTCCGTCTCGCAAAGACAGAGTGTGCTACGTAGGCGAGAAATACAACGTGATATTGTTCTGGATACCTGCGGCAGAACGCGTAGTACCCGGGCTCATAGCCAGTTCGGGTCCGGAGGCCGAGCCTATCCGCCATTTCCAGTTGTGCAAATTAGGTGCGGGCGCACCGTTTTGCACCACTCCGCCGGGCATATGAAACAGCTCGCCTTTTTTAATTTTAAAGCTGCTGGCAGTAAATCCCGCTGCGGGTATATACCGTGCAGCCGGGTTAAGCCCCAGCACTGCCAGATTAAGCAAATCATCCCATATAAGCGTAACCGTAACAAGCCCGCCTATGCTTGGCTCTTCCAGCCATGTCCTGTACGGGCTTTGCAGATTGTTTGTTAATGTGCTTTTAGCCCCGGGAGAGAAATTTGCGTAATCGTACAACTGCAGATAACCCGATTCCTCTTTTACCTGGTCCAGCGGAAACTGGCTCCGTTCTATTCCGGTTACCTGAACCGACATTCTAAGGTGAAGGGTTCTGCCTGTAGGCGGAACTATATTCTGTGAGGCTATTGTAATACTGTTTGTTACAAAATCAACATAGCTTAACGCCGCCACCGGCATACTATAGGCAAATGCCTTTTGAGGTTTGCCGCCGGTGTAATACATTTCATTTCCCGCATCTCTGCTGTCAATATTCATCCAGCTGCCCTGATTGCCGCCGCCTGCAGCCGCAAGCCTAATGGTAACATCATCGGTATTTAATGTTAAATCGTTGCTGCGCACGTAAGTAGTGCCGCCGGTATGCTCGTACCACTCCAAAACAACCAATGCCGAAACCGCAATGCTTACGCGTGAGTTATTGTAAATTCTTAACGTATTGCCGGCATTTGCACCAAGCAATGCAAACTGATATGTTGTAGGCGGCATCGTGCTGTTGTAAGCGGCCGTCATTAACGAGTTTGATGGCGTGGGCTGGTTCGTGGTGGGTACGGTTGCCCAGCCGCCTGTAGCTGGAGGCGTGGTACTTGGAACCAGGAAATACAAAAATCCGCCGTTGCTGTGCAACGAGTTCAGCGACACTCCAACAGTTGGCATCGTGCCGCCGGTTGCCGGCGGCATAGGCATAGTTACGCCCAGCCCCGAATCAAGACTTAATGTATTTGTTGTTGTTCCGCCGGGTGACCATGCGCGTATAAAACCGGTGTTTATATCCGAATGCTCCTGCTGCATTCCTTCAATTATTAAAAACACCCGCAGCCGCGTAGCTCCGAAAACCAATGCCGGCAAACTTACCGAATTAAAAAATGTAACAAACTCGTCGGTGTTGGGCATTAGCGCCTTGTTATAATACCACCAGCCGTTTTCCATTTTAATAAAGTCCGGCAAAACACCCAGATTAAAGCCGATAAAATTATTGTTGGCGTTGGATGCCAGCTTTCCTGTAGCGTTCCACCATTCGCATACAACCGTTGCACGCATAACAATAGGAATGTTGCTCTCGTTTTTTATTGAGATATTTGCCGCAGGGGTTGTTAACGACCCGCCAAAGCCGGTTGTAAAAAACAGCGGATTCAGGCTGGTAAGCTCGGTTTTGGTTGTTGTTCCGCTATATGCCTTAAACTGAATCCTGGCAATGTTGCCGTTGCCGTCGTTGTTTAAGCTTGTAAAGAAAAATGCCAGCGTTATGCCAAGCGAAACTACCAGCGCAGTTATACACGCACCGGCTATAGTTAAAACCGATTTTGCACTTGTAATGTTTTTGTTTCTTAACATTAATACTTGTCTCCACTTTTTGCGCCCTTCGGGCGGCTACCCCGTCAGCCTGACGGCTGCCACCCCTTCAGAAAAGGGGAATTCTGGCGGCTAATTAATGTTATAATCTTCTGCCGCATACCGGGCAGTCTTTATCTTTCAGGTCAACTTTAGATTTGCAGGCATAACAGCGCAGCTCAACGTCTTCTTTGGCGGGAGCTGCTTCGGCCGCCATTTCTGCCATTCCCAATTCTTTTGCTCTTTCCAGTTTTTTAGCCCTGCTGCGCGACATTAACATACTGGTAACTACCCAAACAACTATTACACCCAGCAAGCTTACAATTACAATTATTAAATTGTTCTGCACCCATTGCAGGGCGCCGCCCATACCCGGCACAACCAGAAATACCTTGCCTATTACCTGGTCAAAACCTATGGGCGCATCCATTTTTTCTTCGTCGGGCACAATAATTTTGCCCTGCTCATCTCTCTCGGCAGAAGCAGTGCCGTATGTTCTTATAACGCTGTTTGACATATCAAAATCATCTATTTCAATCAGCCCGATACGGTGAGTGTTTACCGCCCCGCCTGCCAGCCTATGCGTTATGTCGTCGCCCACTTTCAGCGTAAGCGGGTCAACCGCACGCACTATCAGAAGCGAGTTTTTGGGCAGCTCCGGATGCATACTGTCCGATATTACAACATACGGCTGAAAACCAAAAACAAGCCCGCCGCCAATAACCGCCGCCAGAAATATTACAACCGCGGCAGTTACGCCGTAAATAATGGTTTTTATTCTGGAGCCGACACTTACATTTGGAAGGTTTATGTCATAGCTTGTTGCATAGTTGCTCATCTGCTGGCTTTTAATTTCCTGTACCCTCAAGGTGTTGTCACGCAGCCCCCGGGCTTCAAGTGCCTGGGAGCGCATTTTTGACGTTGTTATCATCCTTTGTGTCGGCTTTCCGCGCTGAGACAGCGGAATTTCTTTCACATCTTCCTTGGCACGCGTGTATTTATCCAGACTTTCTTTTGTCTTCTGCTCCAGCAACTGATTTATTGTTGCAATGTCTTCTTCCAGGCTTACAGGCTTTACCGCTGCCGGCGTAACATCAAGGCCGGCGCCCTCCTGCGCTGCTTGCTTTATTGTTGGCTCAGAACTTTCTTCAGGCATATATTCCCCCCGCTTTATGGTCACCAAAAAATTTTAGCAGATTTTGCCGGATTTATCAATTAAATTGCGGTAGTTATTTTGCGTGAAACGCAAACAATTATCAATTATCAGATATAAAATATAAATTACCGGCCGCTTCGCTCCAAGAAAAAACAGGCGTATGCCTGTTAAATTCTTACCGGAGCTCTTGCTCTTAGTTCTTTTTCTTTTTCCTTGGCTTTTTCAACCTTTTCGGTTGATTCATCCATCTCTTTTATTGCATTCTTGTATTCCTTCTCATATACCTTTTTTGCATCTTCAGACTGCTGAAGCCTTGCATCAATCTGGTCAATTGCATTGCCTACCGTAAACGGAACCCTGTATGTAGCAGGATATCGTACAGGCATTCCGGGGCGGCTTTTGTCTACCATCATTTTCATAACCGGCCCGCCGTCCAATGCAAGCTTACGCTGTTTGGGCTCAAGCATTATGGGGAACTTTTCTTTATCGTCAAGCTTGACGTCTTCAATACCCTGTATTAAGGCTTCAATCCCGTCCCAAGCTTTTTGCGCCGTTGGCTCTCTAACCTCGCTGCCCGCTTCAAGCAAGGCAATGCGCGCATTAATTTCCTTAAGCTGATTTTCGTTAAATTCCTTAACGAGTTTTGCCTGCTTAATTTTTAATCTGCGCTCATTTTCAGCCTTAATTACCGGAACGGTTCCAACCGCTTTCAGCAGTTTCTCGGCAGAAGCAAGCTCAATTTGCGTTTTCTGCGGCAGGTTATTGGGGTCCAGTTTCCTTTTTTCAACAGCATCAAGCAATTCTGCTGTTCCGGGTTTGGAGTCAAACAAGAATATCCGGTTAAGCTCGGTTACGGCGCCAAACATCGGCAAATCATTTGAGCCGTCGCCTGCCGCAAACACGTAGTTCATATCCTGACCGTAATGTTCTGCTACCGTCTTCATGGCAGTGCCTTTGTTGTGCCCTTTGGCGTTTATTTCAAGTCCGATATCACCAAACGAAATATCCACCTGAGCATTAAGTGCTGCAAGGCTGGCTTTTACCTCAGCTTCGCCCCCCCCCATAAGCGCGTAAAAATTCTGCTCATACTTTTTACGCTGCGCTTCGTCCTCAATAAAATCAAAATTGCCTTTCAGTACGCTAATCAACTGTTTCATGGCCGTTACCTGAGCCATTTTCTTGCTGGTCTTATCCGGCGGCGGAGTGCCGTCATCCCTGCCGGTTTTGTGCCTGAAGTAATCAACAATACCCTCTTTTACCGTTCCGCCAACGGTTGCCGGAATCAGTCTCATTAAATAGGTACCGTTTTTTTGTTCTTTGTACGCTTTAAGCCCTGTGCTTATTTTATATGCTAAAGGCCCCTTAAGGCTTTCCTTCAGCTTCCACAGCTTAGCTTCAACGCTGCTCTTTTCCACTCTGTATTTTCTGTTTACTCCGCACAATGCGGTGGTAAAACCCGGAACAACTCCCGACTTAACAATCTTTTCAATAAGGTCAATTGTTTCTTTAGTCATAGGCGCATCCACAAGCGGCTTTGTCATGCCCGGTACCGTTATATAAGTGCCGTTGCAAGACGATATTGGCATATCTATTCCTGCCCGCTTGGCAGCCAGCTTGCTCAGCCAATAGCTGTTGCCTGTGTTCAGCATAATTAAACCGCCGCGCTTAGTAAAACGCTTCATTGCAAATTTGGTTCTGCGGTCAATCAGCCTGAATCCCTTGCCGCGGTCAAACACGCCATCGTTATTGAGCTTTAAAAAATTGGTGATACGGGTTTTTAGCTTGGTTCCGCGGAGCGCTAATGTGCCCTCAATATCCGTACTTAGCATTGGCTGATGCTCTTTAAGATAAGCCTTTTTGGGCGGAGCCGGGTCAAACACAAGGCTTTTCAGCGATTTAGGATTCTTTAATATTCTGAGAGCCGGACGTGTAACATTACCCGCCACTCTAAGCAGCGTGCCAATAATAGGGAGGTCTTTAAAGTGCTCCCCGCTTAAAAATTTTTTAACTTCATCATCTCTTATAGCCATGTTAATGCTTCCTCCATTTCCCAAACGTAATTTACAACCCTGTCTTCACCTACCGCATCAAGTATTTCCTGGTTTTTTACAGTTCCATCTTTGTTAAGGCTTCGTATAGCAAACCCCAGTTTGCTTTTACAGCGCTTTTTTAATTCCGGACTGTTGTAGGTTATTATATTAAGGTCGCGGCTGTCATCACCTATTGCAACCACTTCGCACCTGGCCAAAGGGTCAATTACCTGCAAAAGCTCGTCTAATGACCCGGCCTTACTAACCCCCTTGGGCACCAGCTGAACCGGGTCAAAAAACTCCAGCTCGGCCCCGAATTTATCCAGTGCAAGCTTAAACAGGTCTTTCATTTTGTCAGCGTTTATCGAAAACATTACAAACTGATTAGCCCGCCTGGCAGCCTCCGCATACTCCGCTTCATTGGCATAATACACATAATAATCTTTTTTGTCTTCCGGCTTGTTGTTGTTAAAAAATTTTGCCGTGTTGCCAAACATTCTGGCTACAAACTGCTCGCCCGCCTGCATTGTTGCATCGGACTCCCAGCCGGAAACCTTCTTTGTAATATACGGAGTAATGTCGGTAGCTATTGCAAACGCGCTTCGTTCTGTTATACCCTTGGTTTCCCAGGCTTTGTCAACCTCTCGTACAACCGCTTCAATGCCGGCAACAGTCTTAACCGGTATCCGCACATCTTTTATTACAGAGTTCCCCGCCTTAATAATTGCACCGTTTCTGGCTATAAAGCTGAACGGCATAGCACTTAGCGGCAGCTTCATAAACTCCGCCTGCTGGGCAACCAGTTTATCAAAAACCGTTAAACTATGCCCGGAACCCAATACAATCCGTCCGCCGCCCAAAATAATACCCGCTAAAAACTGCTTGTTTTCCTGTGACAGAATACTTACCTCAGGCGCAAAGTTTAACGGTTTTAGCAAAGTGCCGTCCATATCAAACACAAATATTTTGTCTTGGTAAATTTTGCCCATGTAGTTATTATAGCTTAAAACAGGCAAATGTCAATAGCAAAAGTGGAATTGAGCTCTATCCAACAGATTGCTTCGTTTGAATCCGGAATAGAAGTGCTGGCAATGACAGCGTATCTTGGAGCGCAAGCGACCCGCAATTATTCATTGTTCATTGTTTTTGCAGTTCCCTGCAAAAACTGCTCAATATCGCAAAACTCATCCACCACATACCTGGCCAGTTGCTGAACATCAGCATTGCGGCTATGGCGGATGCAAAACGAGTTTTTATTGAAAGCCTCAAACATGGCACGGTCATTAACATCGTCACCGGCTATATACAGCTTGTTTGTATCAAGGCCATACAAATCAACCAGCTGCCGGATGCCTGTTGCCTTGCTCTGCCCAAACGGATTTATTTCAAATACGGTGCCGATATCACTTTTCAGCCTGTCCGCAAACTCGGTATTTAATAGTTTATGAATCTTTTTAACTTTCACGGCATCAAGCAGACAAAGCACAATTTCGTTGGTATAGTCCAGTGCCCGCTGATAGTTTTTCGGGCTTAAGTCACTAAAATTTGCGCTCCGCCCAAACTTTTTAGCATACATACTGCCAAACTTTCTGACTTCCGTCTTGTTTTGTTTATTAAGCACAAGATGTGCTCTTTTGCCGGTATGCCGCAAACAAAACACAACTTCCGGCGCAATCTGCAATGTCTTCCGTTCAAGTTCTTCAATTGTGTGCCGCGGAATATACTCGTTATGAATTATCTTACCGCCTGTTTTTATAACCGTTCCGTTTGTAGCAATAAAATCGGCAGGCACGCCTGCAATGCGCGCCACCTTTTCGGTAAAATGCAAGTCGCGGCCGGTACACAAAACAAGCCGGCCGCCGCCGGCTGTAAACCGCTTTAAAAAGGCCTCCGTTTTAGGAGGCACAATCCGCCATTTTGCTATGGGATACAGCATGGTGCCGTCAAGGTCGGTTACAAGAGTGTAACCCTCATATATCTGTTTCATTACGCAAAAATATCCGAGTCACCGCCGCCTTCTGCAACGGCCGGCTTGGCTGGGCTGGGCGCAGGATTGCTGCTTGGACGCACAAGCGTCAGTCCGCCGGGCCTCTGCGCCGGATTACCGGCCGGCTTGTTTGATGATATCGGCTGCGGTCTTGGAGCGGGCGCAGGTGCGGGAGCGGGTGCAGGCTCCGGAGCAGGCTCGTCGTAAATAGACTTAACGTTTTCCAATCCGTCCCCGGTATGCTCCAGTTGTATTTCCTGTTCTGCGGCAGGCGCAGGTGCAGCCGGCTTAGCTTCGGACGCTGCAGGTTCCGCTTCAACCCTTATAATAGGCTTAGGCGGCTGAGCCTGAACCGGCTCTTCTGCCTCAACCATAACAACTCTTTTCGACTGTTCTACCTCAGGTTCCGGTTGCGGCTGCGGCTCCGGTTGCGGTTCCGGTTCCGGCTGCGGTACAGGAGCCGCCGCGGGTGCGGGTCTTACCGGCACAGGAGGTGCGGGCAGGTCAACAGATTTATATGTCTGAGGCTGCGGAGTTCCTCCGGCCTTAGTTTTGCGGATTTCTTTAAGAATCTTTCTGCGCGAGGCACCAATGCAAATCATAATTATAATACCAAACAAGAAAACCAGCAACAATGTAGCGGCCGGAATTAACAGTGCCCAGTCTCCTAAAAAGTCTATTATCGTTTCAACAAATTCTTCCATAATTTTCCCCTTGCATATAAATATCAGTACTAGTTTATCACAAAACCGTATAATTACAAAAAGAAACAACGTAATAAAACAAAAATTCCCCATCGGGAATTTTTACTTCTTTTCGTTTGCGGCAACTGTATCTCCGCGCATTTCTTTTACTGTTTTATACGGCATTGTTGCAATCCGCATGGTTAGCTTAGGGTCGCGCTGATAATCAGAAATAAACGTTGCGCTTATCTGCGGGTCAATCAGGCTTTGACGCAGGTCGTCGTAATCATCGCCGCACTTTGCGCCCGAAGCATAAAACTCCCTCAGCGGTTCCAGATTAAATTCTCTTACGTCGGTTATTCCAAAAAGCCTGTAATAATCCTCTTTGGGCATGACCAAATTATTTGCCGGGTCAGAACAATATTCCATCCCGCTGGTTTTACCAAATTCGGTAAGCCAGCTATGCGAAAGCTCGTCATCGGCAAAGTCTCCGTGCATTATGCCGGTATACATTTTGTGACCGCCCACAACCGCAAAATCGGCACTGCTATGGTGGCACTTACCCCGTGATTTCCCTGACTTAAAATACTCGTATGTTTCGGGCCTTTTTTCTCTGTCCACTCTATCTGAATATCTGCAAAAGGTAAATCGAAGTGTTTTTTCGCCCTTCGGGTCGGTAAAATCTTTAAATTCAGCCGCATAAAGCGGGGTATGACCGTTCATTTGTTTCAACTCGCATTTTAAAAGAGTGTGCCCTGTAAAGCCCAGCTTTTTCATATCCGCCGCTATTTCAGGAATAGGCGTATCTATATATTCCGGACTACACATAACGCGGATGGCATCGTATGCCGCAAGCTCTTTGCGGACTCCGCTGTACAACAGAGTTTTTACAAATTCATGCTCAAGCTCCATTTTCTCAAAAGCCCATAATAGTCCCTGCCATTGGTCCGAATTTTCCTCACGATGAATCTTTGTTATTTTATTCCAAAACTCAATTATCTCCGGGTCGTTTTGCGCTTTCGATTCATGCTTTGCAATGCGTGTAAGTTCTGCCATAATGCCCACCCACCGCTCGGTCTTCATGGCATTAAAATACGCCTCACGTCTGTCATACCAGTCCTCTGGCGCCGGAATTGGCGGTATTAAGTTTAAGTTGTTGTTGGTTGACATTAGTAAATCCTTTACGAAACTAATTCCCCTTTAAGATAAAGGTGTGCCGAGCCCGCGAGGCGGGGTATGTGAAAATGTTTTGCGCCACCTATGGTGGCGGCTACCCCGTCTGCTTCGCTCCGCTCGCATCCACCCCTTCATAAAAGGGGAATTTTGCTCGGGTCAGTCTTTGCCTTTTTTTTTAGAATCTGTACTCAGCCGGTGTGGCTATTCCCATTTTATTAAGCATTTCAAATGTGCTTTTGTTAACCAAAGCCGCAGCGTGCCCAGGCTTGTTAAATGTGTCTGCAGCGTTTTGCGGCACAACAATCTTAGTTTTCAGCCCATTGGCTTTAATAAATCCCATTAGCGAAACGCAGGTCTGAAAAACTCCCAACTCGGCAAACACACCGGTTACAACAATCTCGTCATAAACAACCTTTTTAAATAATCCCTGAAACTTATCTGCCGTAAAAGCGTTTACGGTATCCTTATTAATTACGCTTACAAAAAACTGATGACGTTCAAGCTCCGGCACAAACAAACACTCTTTGCCGTCTGCAACACAATGCTTGGGCTGTCTCAAAAACCTCTCGCTCTTTTGGCTGAGCCAATCACGCACATAAACAACTTTGTGTTTGTTTCTAAGCGCGGCATCAACCATTTCGGCAACCTCCGGCACAATCCGCGCACATTCCGGCGCTGCCATTGCTCCTTCCTTTAAGTAACCCCTGGTCATGTCCAAAACTACCAGCATTTTGTTATTCATAACTCAAAATCCTTTTAAAGTATTAATAAAATTATATCACGGATTTAAATTTTGTCAATACCCAACAAAAAACTCCCCGCGGGGAGTTTTTATTTCGTAGGTACGGTTTCGGCACGGCTGCCTTTATTGCCGGCAGAGTAGCTTGGCCATTTATCGAACGGTGCATATACTCTTACACCGCCAACCATTTCCGAATTGTCTTCAATTTGTGCAATTGTTTCCTCTGTTACACGCTTGTCTATAAACTTGTCATATTCTTCCCAGGAAAATTCATAGCCGTTCTGTTCATATAGCTTGTCTGCCCTGGCTATCTTAACGCCTTTCTCTACCCAACCATGCGGCGGGTCATACGTTATGTTTACCGCGGCGTCAATACAAACGATGTCTTTTCTATGTGCAATCTCGTCCAAAAAAACAAACCTATAGCCGCCCAACCCGCCGCCCACATATTCGTCATTTGTCTCGGTTTTGATGACATCAATCTGTTTGTTCCAGCTGCTGCCGGTTGTTTCATAACTTAAAATTCCTGCATGGTGAAGTAAAAAACGCTCTCCATCCGGCTCAACAATGTAAGAATGAATATAATTATAGCCGCTCTTTTTCGGCGGGCAGTTAACAAAAAGCATTGCCTTGTTTTTCCACTTGGCTTCCCAGAAAGCAAGGCGCAGGTCACTATCTTTCACATCGCTCAAGAAAGTTAAAGTTTCAACCTTTTGCTCGTACCATTTTTTGTCAAGCGGATTTTTAACTTCTTTCGTAACAATGGTTTTTACGCCATCAGGGTTGCGAATGTCTTTTAAAAGTTTTTTAATTTCGTTTTTATCCATAACTAAAGTGTACAACAGTTTTAATATTATGTCAATAGCCTGCCGTAATTATTTCTTATTTCCGGCTTTAATCCATTCGGCCACATTGGGCAGAATTGCAGCCACAAAAACTATGCCCGCACCTGCCACCAGCTGCCAGCGGAAGTCGTCAAACCCTAAAAGAATTGAGAACACAACCGCAAACAGCGCAAACGTGTATAGGTAAATAGCGGATATGTTGGGGTTGGACCTGCCTTGCGCTTTGGTCTGAAATAAAAATACCACTCCGTCGGTAATCACGCCCAGAAATACAATAACCCAGATATGCCTAATCATATCCGCGCTGAAAGCGGCAGAAGAAAAATCTATACAGAAAAACAATACCGCAGTTACCAACGCCATAAACACCAGCTGAATAAAGTTAAGCTTCTCGCTGGGCGCAGTTTTACTTGCGCGGTTTAGTAACACTACAAAAAAGGCATAAAATACAGCATTGGCCAGCCCCAGCGCCTGACCCCATCCAAAGCTGAATGAAATGCCGGTCTGCATAAGCGCCAGAACCAGTCCGCCGGCACATAGCACGGCAGCAACAAGATTTATAGGCTTAGGCCTGCTGCGGTTAACAATCCAATTGGCAAACGGAATCAAAACTATTCCGCAGGCAAGAAACACCGAAGTTGTTGCCGGACCAATTAACACAATTGCATAAATAAGCGTTATCATGCTGCTCAAATTAAACAAGCCGCAAATCAGACCCCACTTTATTGCCGGTTTGTTAAAACCGAACAGACGGCTCCTGTAAATTACTAAAAGGGTTGTGGCACCAAGTGTTGCACGAAGACTAAGCAGAAGCAGCATTGAAAACCCTAAACTTAACAAAAACACGGGTATAGAGCTACTAAACCCGTATACGCAAGCAATAATCAAAAATATCTGCGGATAGGCTAAGACGCTCTTCTTTTGTACTTCTTGCTGCAAAACCAGCCTCCCCGCTTTTTAATCAAACCAGAAGCGAGTTTACCAAAGCAAACAATAAAAGTCAAACATTACAATACATCTTTATCGGTCAAACGGGCAAACAGCGCATCAAGCTTCGGCATATTTTCTTTTGGCTCTGCGGTTACATATTCCCACTTAGCCGCACCAAGCCCCAGGTGGTCCCGCAGCTTTTTTGCAGTATCCGGCATAAACGGCTCCAGCAGATTGCTGAGGTTTGCTATCAGCACGCAGCATGAGTAAATAACCGAATTAAACTCCTGCTTGTTTTCGTTAAACAGCACCCATGGTTTTTTAGTATCGTAATACTTGTTTCCGAAATCAATTAATGTAAAAATCTGCTCCAGAGAAAATTTCAGCTGAAGTTGTTCAATGCTTTTTCCAACTTCTTTATACGTGTTTTTAATAGCCGATTCAAGCTCAACGCTCATTATTCCGGCAGGAATTCCTGTGAGCCCCTTAAAATTAAGCGTGCGGTTTACAAAATTTCCGAGTTTGTTTACAATTTCGCCGTTGTGCAATGCGTGCAGCTGAGGAAATGTAAAGTTGCTGTCCTTTTGCTCGGGTCCGTTTGCAACGCAAAAGTACCTGAGGCTGTCGGATGGAAATTTGGCCAGCATATCCGCAATAGGATAGCCGTTGCCAAGGCTTTTACTAATCTTCTGTCCGTTGATGCTCAAAAACTCGGTAGCTGCATTAACATCCGGCAGAAAATAGTTTTGTTTCAGCGACTCAAGCAGCGCCGGAAAAATAATAGTATGAAATACTATATTATCCTTTCCGTGCGCCAGATAAATACGGTTGCTGCCATTGTTTATCCAATAATCCTTATAGTCCAGGCCGTTATCCTCACAATATTTCATGGTGGCGGTCAAGTACCCAAACACGGCCTCTACCCATACATATATCTTTTTGTTTTCATATCCCGGAAACGGAACGCTAACTCCCCAGTTAAGGTCACGCGTTACGGCTCTGTCATGCAAGCCCATATCCAAAAACTTTGCCGTTTCATTAATTGAGTTATCGCGCCATTTGCCGCTGTTACGATGGAAATGCGCCTTCATCTCCGGTTCCAGCGCCGACAGCTTAAGATACAGGTTTGTGTTTTCTTTCTGCTCGGTTGCTCCGCCGCAGATTCTGCACTTGCCCGCAAGCAAGTCGCTTGCCAGAAACACATAGCTGCACCCGTCGCATTGGTCACCCTTACTCTCTGTTCCGCATTTCGGGCAGGTTACAAGCACTTCCCGGTCGTATATAAACTTGTTGCACTTAGGGCAGAAGCCGGCGGTTTCGGTTTTAGGGTACAAAAACCCGTTTTTGTCTATCTGAAGCAACAGTTCCTGAACTTTTTGGGAGTGATAAGGAGTTGCGGTGCTTGTATACAGGTCATAACTGAAATTAAGCCCCTTAAAAGCCTCTGCAAACTGAGCGTGATACCTGTCCACAATTTCTTGCGGAGTTACGCCCTCCTTTATGGCACGCTCGGTAATGGGAGTGCCGTGCGCGTCCGTGCCGGATACCATTATTACATTATCGCCGCAAGCACGGTGATAGCGTGCTAAAATATCTCCGGCCATATATGCCGAGATATGCCCTAAATGTATGTCACTGTTTGCGTATGTCCACGCACAACCAACTATAATGTTTTTTTTCATAACACACCTCTAAATTACATAAACCTGATGCATCCAGCCAAGGTCGTAGGATACTTCATCGCTGCCTGCGGCTTGATCATACGCAACAAAAATTGCTCCGTTGCTGCCAAGCAGGCTTGCCCCGAACGTAAGCGCGCTCCAAGCACCCCAGACGCCGCCAAACACACCGCCCACCCCTATCATCGGCTGAACGTAGGTAGGCGTTTGTACAACAATTGTATAAGTAAGCGCAGAGTCAAGCCCGATGCTGTCGGTGATGTTGGTACTGTATTGCCTGCTGTAAACAAGCTGCCCGCTTACTGTTTCATAAATTAAAACCTGACATGAAACGTTGGTAGGCTGCTGACTGCCCGACTGCGTGGTTACCGCAGACCTTGTGGGCGCCGTAGTGGTAAGAGATAAGTTTATGTTGTTTAACCTTGCAAGTGCAGTATAAACTTTCCGCTCATTATCCAAAACGGTTATTGTAAGCACTCTCGGCAGCGCGGAGCTGACAGGCGTAATTAGTTTCTGATTACTGTACCAGCCCGTCCAAACACGTGAGCCAACTACCACCGCTGCAATTTCAAGCGTATCACCAAATCTGACTCCGGCCGGCATACTTGTTTGGTTTACACCGTTAAGTTTAATAGCACCAACGGCGGAGTCCAACTGCGCTCCCTCATAGTTTAATACTATGTTGCTTGTGCTTATAAGCTGGCTACGGAGCACCGGAAACCCGTCGTTAAGCCCGGCCACAAATGTCCAGGTATTTGTAAAATCCCACGGATAACGCGCATCCCAGTTGGCAGAGTTTGTAAAGTAGCCTTGGGTCTTAACGGTTGTGTTTACAGTTGCGTTTGTATACGCTGTGTGGTTGTTGTTGAAATAAGTGATATTAGTGCCTGTCATTACGCTCACGTATGGCGGTGGATTACCCGCACTATGCTGTAAGTAATGGAATCGTGCAAACCTGTTGCCTGTTACAGCAGGGTTTGCGTTGGCCTGAGTCATAACGGCAAAACTGCCCGCAGTTGTTGCCGTGGATGCAGAATATGAAAAGTTGTTTACAAAATCTGCCGCGCTGCAGTCTAAGGTCTGTACAAATCCTGCAAACGCGCCTGTTGTGTTGCGGCTTACGGCATAGCAGTTGGTAACCTGGGTGTTGGTAAGAGTGGTTGCAAACCTGTTGCCAATATGAGTGGCGCCAAGCACTGCGTAGCTGTTTGTTATTACGCTTGTGGTAATTGTTGCCCCAAAGGCGGGCATATTGGTTGCGCCGTTAATTTCAACCGAGCAGCGGTTAATAATAAAGTTGACCATATTTCCGCCCAATATGCCCGAACCCACAAGCCCAGTGATTGTACTGCCTGCGGCAAAACTTATATTAACATGGGTGTCGGAAATCTCAAACGGCAGGTTAACATTGCCTGTTATACCAAGACCAATAACCCCGCCAAAAGTGGTTGTGCTTGAATTGAATGTAACCCTTACGTTGTTTCTGGCAAATTTTAAACTTCGCGCTGCAGTTTCTGCGTGTGCAGTATTATGAGCATATCTGCCCAAAATTCCGCCAATTACGGTGCTACTGCCAGTTAATGTGCCGTAGTAGTTACAGTCGCTTACCTCAAGGTAAAGGGTTTGGTTTGTATGACCTATAATTCCCCCCGTGTTGGTAGTGCCTGAAATATTTGCAAAAACATTTGCCCCCGATATATTTATATTATACGAAGCACTTCCGGCATAACCAATTACACCTCCGCTATTAGTAGCGCCTGAAATTGTGCCGGTAACCGCAACATTTCTGATTATTACTCCCGGAGCTACAAGTGAAGCCACGTTTCCAACAATGCCTCCGGTGTGATTGTCACCTATAACAGCTCCCGAAAAACTACCGCCGTCAACAACCGTGGTGCCGCTTGCTACAACAGCTATCAGTCCGCCAGTGCCGTTGGTGTTTCCTGTAGAAGTAGTGTTGACATTTCCGATTATTGTCAGGTTAACCGAGTTGTTAAAAAACCTGCTTGCGCCTGCCGACCCCCCAACCAAACCGCCTACACGCCTGGTGACGTCTGGCAAAAGATATTCTATGGTTCCCTTTACCGAGCTATTTGATATCTCTGAGTCAGTTACAGCTGTCGCAAAGCCGCTTACATGAAATGCGGCAGGGGTTGCCGCTGTAGATAGCTCAGAGCCGCCGGACAGGTCAACTTCTGCATGACAGTTGTCGATAAGGCTGTTGACTGTCATTGATATAGCAAAGCCCCCAATGGTTGCACGCTTTCCGTTTTTTATTACTGCTTTAGCAGTACTGTTTAAAATTTTAGAGCCGTTTAGAGTATGTGCAAACCCCGTGATAGACCCGCTAGTATCTAAAAGAGTTTGGACGCCCCCTATCAAAATATCAGAATGACAGTTTGTAATTACACTTCGGGTTGCGTTACGCACAAATCCGCTTGTATGCAGACCGTAATTACCGCCTATCCTAACTCTTGCAGATGTGCTGTTTATAATTGTGTCGGTTATGTTGGTGCTAATGCCCGACACGTCACCCGCCGTACCAGTTGTTGAGCCTGTAATGTTAACGTAGGCAGTGCATCTATCTACTGTACTGCTAATAAAAGTGCCCGCTGCTATACCATAAGCGGTGCCGGAGTTGCCGTTTATTGTGATGCTTGTATGAGTATTGAATATGGTGGCGTTTTCAATGTTTGCGGCCACACCCCCTAATCCGGTCATGCCAACATTGGTTGAGCCGGCATAAATTATCTCGGAGGTGCAGTTTCTTATTGTTATGCCGTCAACTGCTCCGCTTACTATACCGCCCACCGTGTTGCCGGTGGCCATAGAAAAATACATACGGGCGTTGCAATTTTCTATAGTCAGATGCCCTGTTGTTGCCGCTACTGCGCCCCCCACAATTCCGCCCATAGTGCTGCCTGTGGTAGCAGGAAATGTCAGATTGGTGGTGCAGTTTTTTATTGTGTTTGGTAGTGGATTAACTGTATCAAAAGCACGTACTATGCCCCCAATAGCACCACCGGCACCAGCTTTAGTAAAGATAACTGAGCAATTATCTATAACTGTGTTGTTCATTTGGCCGACAATTCCGCCCAGATATGATCCGGTGGAGGTTATGTTAAGATTAACATTGCAGTTTCGTATCAGATTGCTTTGCCCCGTACCACCAGCCTCGCCAATTAAGCCACCGGACATATTGGTAGAAGCGTTGGATGAGAACTGACTAAGCGTTCCAGTGATATTGCAGTTTTCAACTGCCGAGTTCGCCATATACCCAACCAGTACACCAAACGGATGACCCGCAGTGGTGTTGGCAGACGACTGCATAGCCGTCCCGGTAAGATTAAGATTCTCGACCCTTCCTCCAACTACTCTGCCAAACAAGCCTGTGCCAATATTTTGAGCCGTTACGGTTATTGTGCCAACAGTTATTGTATAGCCCTGCCCGTCAAACGTGCCGCGGAACATATTTGTAGTAGAGTTGCCGATTGGCGCCCATGGAGTTGGCAATGTTATATTAGCAGTTAATGCTACCACCATGCCCTGATAACTTGTTCCGGCGTTTACATTGTTTCTGAACGTGTTCATGTCCGTAACGTTGTTTATATACAGGTCGGCTGCACGCACGGTGTTCTGTTCGGCTTTTTGTGTAATATTGCCAAGGTGGATGTTCAGCCCAACCAGCAACGAGACACACGCAAAAACAAGGGTAACAAGCAGCATTAACCGGCTGTTTAACGTTGTGGATTTAATGTGCATTAGCGTTTACCCCCTTTTCGCCGCCTGCGGCGTCGGCTACCCCGTCAGCCTAACGGCTGCCACCCCTTCAAAAAAGGGGAATTTTTAGTTTGTGTAATTATAGCAAAAAGATTGGTGTTGTGTAAAGTAAATTCCCCTCTACAAGAGGGGTGGATGCCGTCAGGCAGACGGGGTGTGGAGATAAATTCTCCTTTACATCCTGTCTGGTGCACTTAATCCCAATAGCCCCAGTCCGGTTGCCAAAGCGCTTTTTACCAGCGCAACAAGTTGTAACTTTGCGTTTGTTTCGTTTGCATTATCTGTAATAATCCGCTCGTTGGCATAAAAAGCATTAAATGCCGCTGCAAGATTTAATAAATACCGGCTGATTTCACTTGGTTCGTATGTGTCAAGCGCTAAGCGGTAAATTTCAGTTTCGCGGTTAAGGAGTTTAAGTAGTTCCCAGGATTCATTGCTTGCTAACCACGCTTTTGCGCCTTCGGCGGCTACCCCGTCTGCCCTCGCCTCTGCGGCTCGGTCATCCACCCCTTCGCGGAGCAAAGGGGAATTCTCTCCCTTCTCCAGCACGGTGCAGCACCTTGCGTGGGTATATTGCAAATACACGCTGGTATCGCCTTCAAAAGCGAGTGCTGCGCCTAGGTCAAATACAACATCTTTAGCCCGCTCGCGCTTTAATGCGCTAAACACAAGCGCGCCAATGCCGATTTGCCGGGCAAGGGCATCACTACTCTCCCCGTCTCTTTCTGCTAAAACGGTTTTGGCGTATTCAAGTGCCTCTGCAAAAAGATTCTTTACAGTTGCAGTAGTACCCTTACGGCTGCTGATTTTGCCGGTGGTTAACGTATAAAGCCCGTTGGTTATATGAACTAAGTCCTTAGACCATTTATAGCCCATAAGCTCCAATATTTTAAACACTTGCTTAAAATGCAATTTTTGCTCGCTGCCGGTAAGATAAATTAGTTTTTCAAAACCATAATCCTTTGCTCTATCTATGGCTGCCGCCAGGTCATTTGTTAAATATAGCGGACTGCCATTGCTCTTGCGCACAATGGCCACACCCAACCCGTAAGGTTCCAGGTCAACTATTGTGGCACCGTCGCTCAACTTGGAAATGCCCTTCTGCTCCAGCTCACTATAAATTTGCGGCGCGTGCTGCGAATAATGAAACTCGCCCCGCCAATCATCAAAACTTATGTTAAGGGGGGCATATATACCCTTTACCTCTTTCAATGTAATTTCTTTAAACCATTCAAACAGTCCGTAAGCTTCAGGCTCTCTTTCGGTAATTTTTGCCACCGCTGCCCGGCATTCTTCCAGCAACACTTCGTCAGTTTCGCACGCTGCATTAACTTTTATATACAGCTCCTGAAGCGCAGCTACTCCGCGAGCTTCAACTTCTTCTTTGTTTCCCCATTTTTGAAATGCCACAACAAGCTTTCCAAACTGAGTACCAAAGTCGCCCAGATAGTTTATCTTTATCATTTTATAGCCAAACAGTTGGTGTATGCGGCTAATTGCAGCTCCTATGCTGGTTGTAGACAGATGCCCCACATGGGGCTGTTTAGCAATGTTTACTCCGCTAAAATCCAGGCAGACGGTTTTGCCGAGACCAATACTTTTTAACTCAGTTAAATGCCTGCCGCTGCTAAGTTCCGTCATTATGGGCGTAATAAACTTACTTCTATCCAGTGTAAAGTTGGCGTACCCGCCAAGCGGTTCTGCTTTGGCTATTCCGCCCTTGCCGGATACTTGCTTACAAATTTCTGCCGCAATTTCGTTCGGGTTTTTGCCCATGCTTTTAGAGAGAGTAAAACACGGCAGGCAATAATCACCCATTTTAGGGTCAGGCGGAAAACCGAGCATAGCATAAACCTGCTCCTGACTTAATCCGCTTATTTTTATTAACTTTGATAATTCTTGCTTAAAGTCCATGTTTGTCCTTTTATTGCCATATCAATTCTCCCTTCCCGCAAAGGGAGTACGCCCAGAGGGCGGGAGTGTTGTGTCTTATTCACAACCCCCGGTGGCTGAAGCCACCACCCCCTTTGCTAAAGGGGGAATTATCACGGTTTCTCCACGTCTTTCATGGTTAATGATATTCTTTGTTTTGCTATATCCACCGCAAGCACTTTTACCGTAACCGGGTCGCCCACTTTAAGCTCCTCACTTGGGTGTTTAATATATCTGTTGCAGATTTGCGATATATGCACCAATCCGTCCTGGTGCACTCCAATATCTATAAATGCGCCAAAGTCGATAACGTTTCTTACAACTCCGTCCAGCACCATGTTTGGCTTTAAGTCTTCCAGCGAAAGCAGGTCGCTTCGCAGAACCGGCTGAGGGAGGCTGTCTCGCACGTCCCGTCCGGGCTTCATAAGCTCAGCCACAATATCGTTAAGCGTAGGCACGCCTACACCAATTAGTTTTGCAATCTTTTCTTCGCCTTCAGCTTTTACTCTGTTCTCCAGCGTAATCAGCTCGCCTGCCCGCACTTGCTCCTCTGTAAAGTTAAAGTGCGCCAGTAGCTTCTCTGCCGCAGCATAACTTTCAGGGTGGACGCTTGTGTTGTCTAAAATGTTTTTGCCGCTTGGTATTCTTAGGAATCCTGCACATTGTTCATATGCTTTGTCGCCCAGCTTTGGTACCTTTTTAAGTTCGTCTCTGGACACAAAGCCTTTGTTCTTGGCCCTATAGTCCACAATGCTTTTTGCAGTTGCGCTGTTTAGCCCGGATACAAATGTCAGCAAACTTACGCTTGCGGTATTCAGGTCAACGCCCACCGTATTAACACAATCCTCAACCACTCCGTCAAGCACTTCGCCAAGACGCTTTTGCGGCATATCATGCTGATATTGCCCAACCCCGATACTTTTGGTGTCTATCTTAATAAGTTCGGCCAGAGGGTCCTGCAGCCTGCGCGCAATAGAAATTGCGCTGCGGATACTAACATCATATTGCGGAAACTCACTTGCTCCCAACTTAGACGCACTGTACACACTTGCGCCGGCCTCGTTTACTACGGCATACTGTACGCCCGAGCCAACCCGCTTAATCAGTTCGGACACAAATATCTCCGCTTCCTTGCTGGCGGTTCCGTTGCCGATACTAATTGTGTTTACGCCATGCCGCTTAATCATGTTGCTGAGCGTCTGAATACTTTCTTCTGTTCTGCTTTGAGGAGGCGTTGGATAAACCACGCTGCTATCCAACACATCACCGCTGCTGTTAATTACCGCAATTTTGCAGCCCGTACGGTACGCAGGGTCAACCGCCATAATGGTTTTGCCCTTTAGCGGAGGCTGCATCAGAAGCGGCCTTAAATTAAGGTCAAACATTTTAATTGCCTGCTCGTTAGCGCGCTCGGTTAAGGTGTTGCGCAGCTCCCTCTCCAGACTCGGAAATAATAAGCGCTCCCAACCGTCTAATATAGCAGCTTTAACAAATTCATGCGTAATCTCATTCTTTTTAAGATACAAGGCTTCTATTTTTTCTACGCATAGTTCGTTATTTGCTCGCAGAGTTACTTTCAACGCGCCGTCCGTCTCGCCGCGGTTGATAGCCAAAATCCGGTGACTCGGCATTTTAAACAGCGGTTCATGGTAGTCTTTATAGGTTTCATAAACCTTAGCCTTTTCCGCAGTTTCAACCCAGGCGGTAACAATCTCGCCTTTCTGCATTAAAAACTCTCTCAGCACTTCTCTTGCGGCTTTATCGTCTGCTACAATTTCTGCAATAATGTCGCTTGCGCCGGCAAGCGCGTCCTTAGCCGAGCCCACACCTTTCTCAGGATTTATATATTGCTCGGCCAGCTCTAACAGCGTGCCGGTTTTTATATTCTGCGCCCAGATTAGTTCGGCCAGCGGCTTTAAGCCCTTTTCTATAGCTACACTTGCGCGCGTCTTTCGCTTTGGCCTGAACGGGCGGTATATGTCTTCAAGTTCGGTTAGAGTAGTGGCCTTATCTATCTGTTCCGACAACTCGGGCGTGATATTGCCCTGCTCGGTTAAGAGCTTTGTAATTTCTTCTTTGCGTTTAACCAGGTTTCGCAGGTAACCAAGTTTATCGGCAAAGTCACGCAGAACTGTGTCATCACAGCTGCCATGTGCTTCCTTCCTATATCTTGCTATAAACGGAATTGTGCTGCCCTCATCAATCAGCGTAATAATATTTTCGGCAAATTCTTCTTTTAGATTAAAGGTTTGTGCTAAAACTTTTGTAATGTCCATAAATTTTTCCTTTCACAGTATAGTAATGCCAGTATTATACCACTTGCGGCGGGGTTTGGCAAAAAGTTTGACTATTGTTTTTGATTTTGTTAGAATGGGGTTGAAGCGAAACGCTGTAGCAAAATTCCCCTCCTTGGAGGGGTGCCCGCAGGGCGGGGTGGTTTAAAGCAAATCTTTTGCGCTTGCTCTACGCAAGCGACTACCCCGTCAGGCTTCGCCTGCCACCCCTTCGCGAGCAAAGGGGAATTATTAGCAAATACTCCAACTTTTAAGGACTACCATGATAAAACTCGTAATCACCGATTTAGATAACACCCTATACAACTGGCTGGCATATTTTGTTCCGGCGTTTTTTGGTATGGCCGGAAAAGTAGCGGAAATTTTAGACCTGCCGCTGGATGAAGTAATTACCCAGTACCGGCAGCTGAATCATCAGCACAATAATGTTGAGCCTAGTTACAGTACGCTTGCGTTGCCATGTGTGTTAAACAAGTACCCAAACAAATCCCAAATGGAACTGAAAGAAATTTTTGAGCCTGCGTTTGCGCTGTTTAGAAGCGGGCGCAAAGAAAAGCTGCGGCTATACAGCGGAGTAATGAAAACGCTTAATGCAATCCGCAAGCAAGGCATATTAATTGTGGGCTGCAGCGATAGCACTTTGGAAGCATTGCAAAAGCGCCTTACCATATTAAAGATTGAATCTAAGTTTGCACGACTTTATGTGCGGGAAAACACATTTGTGTGCTCAATAAAAAAGCCGCCCGAAATGCCGGTTGTGGTAAAAGAAATGGCACACGCCGCCAGCAAACCAAACCCGGAGCTGCTGCTTACTATCTGCAAGGATATGGGGGTTGCTCCGCATGAGGCCGTTTATGTTGGTGACAGCCACCTGCGGGATATTGGCATGGCAAACCTGGCAGGTATTACAAGCGTATGGGCAAGATACGGTTCAATAGCCAGAAAAGCAATTTTAAATCAAATACGGCTGGTTTCGTTTCACTCGCCGGCAGAAAACAAGCGCTGTGAGCTGGTACTGGGCAATGCAAGCCGAGAGCCGAAATATACCATACACAGATACAGCCAGGTGCTGGAGATTATTAAAGAAGAAAACAAAAGAAAAATTCCCCTCTAGAGAGGGGTGTCACGAAGTGACGGGGTGTGTGAAAACAACAGGCGTTTGCCTGTTGTTTTTATTTTTCCATTTTTATATTGCCGCTATACGGCTCGCACCTCTCATGACACCATACTCCATCATAGCCGAAACCATAACCATCACCCTTTATCTTTTTATACAACTCGCCGGCGCTCTCGCCTATCTTAAATACACTTATATCCGCATTTTTTACATGGGCGCTTATTTCTTGCGCTTCTTTTAATCCCGCTTCAATATTCTCTTTTTCCGAGGTGTCGGAGGCAAGGACAAAAATTTCAGGAGGCCACACATAGTCGCCCATGGCTCTCCACTCTTCCGCGCTCTTTTTAATAATGCCGGCAAGTTCAACAATCCCTCTGCCAAGTGCAGGCCTCCCCTTAATATCTGATAACATAATTTTGTAGTCTCTAAAGTCATACTTGATACCAGACCAGTCACTCTCCACCAATACTTCGTTTAATGTCGTTTCACCTCCCTTATCCGAACACAGATATACCGAAAACAGGTTGTAGGTGGATGCGCCCACATTTTTCCTGCCTAACTCGTCACCAACACAAGTCATTACCTCGTTTATTATTTCTACGGTTTTTTCATTGTCGGTTTCTCTTTCAGAGCCATCTATTAAAAAAATCATTTCCTTAACTTTTTACATTTTTTTCCCCTTTTTAATTGTAAAAATCTTTTTTAGCGCCCCCCCCCCCCCGAACTTGTCAATAGGGGAAAGCAAAATAATTTAAGAATTTTATGGTTTCCGTCATATTTCCTGCTTTTATTTTTCGTAAGGGTATTGACAAAATTTCCCGTTTTTGCTATAATACGTTTGAGGAAAAGTTTATGAGCGCAAACGCACACAAGACTTATCACGACGGCACAATGGTTGCGGCTCTGGCGGGCGGTAAATGTGTTGTTACGCTCACAAAAATACAAGACTACTCCGGCAACAATGTTGTTAGTTTGAATCGGGTTTTAGCTCGCGTCAAAAACGACTTTGCCGGTTTTTCTTATGTGGAAGTGAACGCTAAAGGCACGTCACTTGCTTTTGATGAGTTGCTGGTTGACTCACCTGTTGAGCTGAAATCATTAACTATTAATGCCGAAAACTTCTTGTATCGCGGCACAGATAACGCCGGCGGTACATTGTTAAAGTTGGACGACTTAAAAATAAACTGCAGCAAACAACTTACCTTTAAAGACAATACGCATTTAAGCATTGCAAATACCGGGACATTTGAGGCCGGCGGCCTAATTGCAATAGGTAAAGATGCACTCAGCAAAATGGACAACAAGGATGCAGTGCTTACATTTGACGCACCGTATATCATGACCTGTCAGAATACGCTCAGCCTTAATAAGCTGGCAAAGTTGGAGGTTGGAGGTGCGGACTGCAAGTGCTTACTGTATCATGTAGAGTCACTTATACCAAGCAGCACAACTGAGGCAGGAACCAAGCAAAGCATAATGCAAGCCAGATTCTTTGATAAGAAACCTGAAAACAGTTATATGACCACCAGAGCGGGTTACGCGTGTATGGCAGATGACGCTGCCGAGCTTACCAGCCTGTTTAAGGAAACAAAGGGTAACGGTGAAGCAATTGCGGCCAGAATGCACCCGACCATATCAAATATGTTTAAAGATGAGCTGAATGAAAAAATGCTTGGCGTCGGCGTCAAAAAAAAAGAAAACGCGGCAAATACAAGCGCAAGCCAGATTAAAGACTGCGCAATGGCAAGATAAAAATAAAAACCACCCGACGGGTGGTTTTTCTATGCCTTTACTAGGGTAAATATCTTTGACGCCGTCTCGCCACTTTCGTTAACAAGTTTAAATTGCAGTTCCTTGCCGTTCAAACTCTCTGCGCTAAACTCGGAAAGAAATTGTCCTGCAATATTAAACTTAGTTTTTATTTTTTCGCCGTCTAAATACCATTCTATTTTGTTTGTAAATCCCGCCACAACACTTATATTGCCGGTATAATTGTCCACGTCTACCGACCTGATACTCGGTTCAATAATACTTTTCTTTTGTGATATAGAGTAAAACATCTCGTGCTCTTCCTTTGCCAAATCAATACCTTCATATGGGTTTTGAATAAACGGAATTACACGCTCTTTCATCTCAATCCCTTTCCCTCCAAGCTTGTCTGGTTCTACAACAAGTTTCCAGCGGTATATTTTGTTACGTTCATCAAACAGTTCTTGGGCTTTTGTTCTGTGTCTTGCAAAGTCCAGTTCGCTGCAATTGTTAACTTTTATGAAATGCCTCTTGGCGTTCTCCCCGTATCCAATCCGCTCGGAGTTGCGCATATGCTTTACGCCATGGCAAGCGGAGCAAAGCGCTATTATGTTTTTTAGCGTCTGAGTTTTTAACCTAACATCAAACTCCCATTCTTCATGCGCATCCAGTTCGCCGCTTAAGCCGCAGATTTCACATTTATATCCTGCTCGTTTGTAACAGGCCTCTCTTAACGTATCCCAATCTTTTGTGGGCAGCGTTTTGCTTAAGTTGTTGCCCCATGCCCCTTTGGGCAGCAGGTCAATAGTCAATTTTAATTCTTTCATAATTACACGTCCGGATACAGTTCGCCGTCTGCAAGCCGTCGGGCATATTCTTTTGCGCCCAGTTTTGCTATCAGCTCTTCTCTGTTATACGGGTCCACAGCTTTAATATTGCCTTTCATTTCTTGGAACGGTTCACCATAACAGATTATGGCGCTTGGACGTATTACTTCCAGCATCTTATTGTAGCCTTTCATAAACTCATCTTTGTAGTCTTCTCTGCGGTATGTGGATACTGCCACCACGCATCCTTCTTCAATACCGTCAAAACAAAACTCGTAACTTTCTTCAAGCCCAGTGCAGACTGTTGGAATCACAAGTTTTCCCATACTTTGCCAATACGCCCCGCACCAGCGGTTTTTAAATGTGCTGTATATCTGCAGCGCTAGCGGCATATTCCAGTACAGACTAAAGTCAGGCGACAGCAGTGCATAATACTGGTCCAACTTTTCCATTGCTATGTCGGGCTTGTCGTATACGCTTTCATGTTCCCAGTCATATGCAAAAAAGTGGAGTGTTTTGTGCTTGTTTTCCGCATCGTCTGCCTTAGCCTTTTTATGGTTCCATAGTTCAATTTTATCCAGGTCAATATTCTGTTTTTTAATTATAGGCATATTGTACTTGCCGGTTGTTTTAAATTCGTTTCTTACAATCTTTTGTTTTTTCTTAAACTTTTCTCGTTCATAGTCGGTTTCCTGCTCGGTTTTTTCTGTAGCAGAAAACAACGACTTTAACAACTCGTTTGTGTTCATCTTTCTTTTTCTCCTTGTATATTTATTTCCCTGATACGCTATTGAAGGAAGTTGACATCTGTGACTTCATCCCATACTTTACTCAGTAGCAAGCTATTAATTTCTGCGTTTTGCCTAAAGTCGTTATAGTCTTTATAAAATTTTGAGCTGTCTTTCACGCCAACTATGAAAAGCTCAATTTTATTTCCTGTTTCTGCTTCCCCTCTGATAACGCCATAAACGGTGCCATTATGAACAAACTCCATCTCATCATATTCATAAAGGACTTGTATAAACTCATTAAAACTAGGCTTTAAAGCCTTACCTTGCACATGAAGCTCCTTTGCGCGCTTAAACGATACAAAGTTAGGAAGCAAAATTCTATCATCATTTATCACAGCCGCTTCAAAATTCATCCAGCCACAATGTTCGCAAGCACCTGAATTTTGTCGGTTAACCAAAATAGGCCTTGCGCATAAATCACATTGCTTCAGAATGTTTTTTTCTATTATATTTTTTTTCATTATTCTATCTCCTTTTGCCTAATTCCGCCAATCCACTCGTGAAGATGTGGAAACTTGTGATTGCCACCATGATTGTAATCTTTGTCCAATCGCGGTCGTCCATTTGGGTCTGTCCATCTGCTTCGCTTTTGACCATTAGGCCCTCGCCCACCGGGCACTATTAAATCATATCGTGCGTTCGGCCTGCCCAAATCCCTGTCTGTAGGCAGTTCTTTTTCATTAAATACATTAATTACGCCTCCGCTCTCTCCTTTCATTATATCACTTCCTTTTTGTAAAGGAAAGCGAATGTGAACATTTGTTTCATATTATTCCTCCTTTGTGTTTAGACTGATTTAGAAAAGATTAGACATTTTTGGAAATGCCTGAAGAAACGCAAACAAAAAGCGCAATCTAAAAGATTGTGCTTTTTGCTGCCGCCTGCAGTTAAATTTAACTGCCACTATTTTATCATGTTAAACTAAATGATGTCAATGTTATATGTCACGGGCTGAGGCTATGTGTTTGGCTACCCCGTCTGCGCCTCTGGCGCATCCACCCCTTCTAAAAAGGGGAATTTTTATTATATCAGCGCCAGCACCAGCGTTGCCGCTCCCGCCAGCACCAGGTATAGCACAAACCAGCCGAATTTTACTTTTTCTACAAGGCGCTGCATTAGTTTTATTCCAAACACGGCTGCCGCAAACGCAACACAGCTAGCCAGCAGCAGACTTAATATATCACCGGTTACCAGGCCGGCAAACGGGTTTTTGAAAACAAGTTCGTATACGGCGGATGCAATTATTATAGGAATACTCATTAAAAATGAAAACTCCAGCGTTTGTTTGCGCTCTGCCCCGTCTAAGAGCCCTATTGCAAGCGTTGCTCCGCTGCGCGAGATGCCCGGCAGCACGGCTATTGCCTGCGCCAGCCCCATAAACACGCTGGTGCGGTATCCCACCGGATTTGGCTTAATTGTGCGTTTTGCTAAGAAGCCTGCGGCACCAATTAATACGGCAGTGATTAAAAAACCGATTCCTACAAACAAAATGCTATGGTTGGCAGCTTCTACAAACGACTTAAACAATAATACCGCAACTATTGCAGGTATAGTAGCAATCAGCAGTTTTTTATTCAAACTGCAGAATGGGTGCGTAATCATATACCAAACTTTTTTGCGGTAAAAAATTATTACCGCTATTAACGTAGCCAGATGCAGCACCACATTAAGCATTACAAAGTTGAAGTTTACGCTGAATAGGTGCTCGGCAATTACAAGATGCCCGCTGCTTGAGATTGGCAGGAATTCTACAAACCCCTGCACCAAACCGAGTATTATTGCTAACCATATGTCCATGCGTGCTCCTTAAAAAGGCTTTCCGCCAAAATTCCCCTCCTTGGAGGGGTGCCACGGAGTGGCGGGGTGGTTTTGAATTATTAGTTATTATGTGCGCTGCACCAGCAAATTAAAACCAAACGCTTTACTAAATCGGGATTATTTAATATAATGAAGAAAATTCCCCTTCCTCGTGAAGGGGTGGACGCTGCCGAGCAGAGCGAGGCAAAGGCGGACGGGGTAGCCGCTTGGCGTTAGCCGAGCGCAAAAAGTCTTTACGCCACCTTCGGTGTCGGCTACCCCGTCAATCACTCCGTGATTGCCACCCCTTCTAAAAAGGGGAATTTTCCCGGGACAGTCTCTGCTAATTATTTGGAGGATTACCATGAAACTAGGCGTTGTAGGTTTACCGAATGTTGGAAAAAGCACTTTGTTTAATGCCCTTACCGGCACTGTTTCGGCTGCTGCCGCAAACTATCCGTTTTGCACCATTGAGCCGAATGTAGGCATTGCAATTGTACCGGACGCTCGCTTGCCGGTTTTGGCTAAGATTTATAACACTCAAAAAATAACTCCTGCCGTGCTGGAGTTTGTTGATATTGCGGGGCTTGTTAAGGGAGCCAGCAGCGGCGAGGGCTTGGGCAACAAGTTTTTAGCGCATATCCGAGAAACCGACGCCATTGTGCACGTGGTGCGCTGCTTTGATTCGGGCGATATTGTGCACGTGTCCGGAAAGGTTAATCCGCTGGATGATATTGATATAATCAATCTTGAGTTGATTCTGGCTGACATGGAATCGGTTGATAAACGCATTGAAAAAACCGTGCGCTCGGTTCGCGGCGGAGATAAGGCCGCAGCAAAAGAACTGGAACTGTTAGAAAAAATTAAACAGGCACTCGGCGGAAACAAGCCGGCAAGAACCCTGAATTTTAACGAAGCAGACCAAAAAATTGTTAATTCGTTCTTTTTAATAACTACAAAGCCGGTTATATATGCCGCTAACGTTGATGAAGGAAGTCTGAATGGTAACGAGTATGTTACACAGGTTAAGGCGCTGGCTAAAACAGAAGGCGCTAAGTGCATTACTGTGTGCGCCAAAATTGAAGAAGAACTGGTTAGTTTAAGCCAAGAAGAGCGGCTTGCATATGCTACGGAACTTGGAATTAAAAGTTTTGGGCTGGAGCAATTAATATCTGCAGGCTATGACCTGCTCGGGCTCATCAGTTATCTTACGGCCGGCGAAAAGGAAGTTCGTGCATGGACAATTAAGAAAGGTACAAAAGCTCCTCAGGCAGCAGGCGTGATACATGGGGACTTTGAGCGCGGATTTATTAAGGCAGAAGTCTGCAACTACTCCGACCTGGCGGCTCTGGGCAGCATTGCAGCAGTAAAAGAAAAGGGTCTCTTAAGAATTGAAGGCAAAGAATATGTGGTTGCCGACGGAGATGTGATTTTATTCAGATTTAATGTGTAGTATGCTAATTTGATTTACAAGAAGTAATAGAGATTGTATAATGTAATAAACTTGGAGAGACTGGTGAAAAATTCCCCTTTAAGATAAAGGGGTGCCCCGTTAGGGGCGGGGTATGTGAAAAAGACTGTTCGTTAACCACACCCCGTCGCCTCCGGCGCCACCCCTCTCTAGAGGGGAATTTTATTTATCGCAACTACGGAGGATGAAGTGGACAACGCTCAAATATCCAAACAGGCAGAAATACTAAACAAAGCAATAGGAGAGTCGTACGATAATATTGCTAAGTTTTTAGTACGGCTTGATAAAAAAGTAAAAACAGATACGAAATTGCTTGGATATATGCTAAGTAAAATAAAGCCCGCTTTTGATACATTGCTTGAACATTTTACAGGCGCCACATTTGACATTCTTGCAAGCGATTTGTCCGAGAACAAAATATCCGCCAAAATTAAACGTATTGAAGATGATTTTAAGCTGAAGTTTGATAAAAGTGTTGTGGAGGGTTTCAGTAAAAAACTGGTGGCACATACCTGCAGCAAAAAGGGCTGGAACACTGCCGAAGAACAAAAAGCTTTTTCCGACCAGGTAGACACCGCAATTATGCAGACCGGAACAACTACTCTTAGTCAGCACAAAACAAGCATGAACGAGTTTTTGACACAGATTGCCAGGGAGCCTGCATTTATTACCAAATGCGACCTGCCAACCGCCAGAGCCGCACCGGATAATGTAATAAAAATGAAAGACACAAGCGCTGCAACAGAAAAAGCCGCAGCCTAACAAAACACCACTCAGCTGAGTGGCGTTTATATTCTTTTTCACATACCCCGGCAAGGCTAAACGCCTGCCACCCCTTTATCTTAAAGGGGAATTTTTTGTTAAAAACTCCAATATATATTCATAAATCTCTTTGCGGTTGGTTTCGTTTAATATCTCGTGCCGCCCATCCTGCCAGATTTTTAATTGAAGATTTGCCATACCGATTTCTTTGTATCTGTTATACAGTTTCTGAGCCAGCTTCAGGTTTTTCCCGCCCACCTGGTCGCTGCTGCCGCTGGTTATCAGTACGGGGATAGTCTTATCAATCTTCTCCAGCTGCTTAGTATTTGTAACTTTATTCAACCCTTTAAAAAACGAGGAGTAAAAATTGGCGCTTGGCACCTGTCCGCAATATGGGTCCAGCTTGTATTTGTGCGCAATTGACGCCTCCCTGGTCAGCCAGCTGCCGTCTGTAAACGCCTTGGCGTACTTTTCAAAGCTTAGGGCAAAAATCATGTTGCAAGGCGCCGCCCCGCCCTTAAACAGTTTTGTAAGGCCGGCAACCGAAACTCCCAGCACATTATTAAAGTCACGCATAAAAGCAGAACCGGATAAAACAATGCCGGCGTGCTTATTGTAGTTTTGCATATAGCCCTGAGTAAGAAACGAACCGTAACTATGCCCAAGCACATATAGCGGCAGCTTGTGCTTTTTAATAAGCATATCCGATAGAAACACCATATCTTTTACAGAGTCGGAAAACAAGTCGGCCTTATCGGGATAGGTCAGGCAATTTTCCGGACTGCCGGCCGTAAGCCCGTGCGCGCGCAGGTCATAAGCAAAAACCACAAAGCCTTTTTTAGCCAAAAATCCCGCAAACTCATTATACCGTTTTGCGTGCTCACACATACCATGCACAATAAGTAAAATGCCTCTCGGCTTGGTTGACGGCATCCATTCATATGCCACCAGTTTTGTCTTGTCGTGGCTTGGAATTGTTAGTATTCTAAATGTTTCGGACATAATGATACCTCCTTTTGCGCAATTGTCATTGCGAGCAATTCTATTCCGGATTCAGACGAAGCAATCCCATCGATAGGACTTCTACCCAGGGGTTTGCTTCGTTGGCCCGTCTCTGCAAGCCCGACTCGCAAAGACAGGAAGCAACCTCAATTCATCAACGCCCGCTTAATTGCTTTCTGCCAGCCTGCTACAAGTTGGTTCCTGACAGTTTTAGCCATGATTGGTTTATATATGCAGCTTGCTTTTATCTTTTGTCTTAATTCGTTAAAATCTTTATAAGCACCGGTTGCCAGGCCCGCTAGATATATTGCACCAAGTGCGGTTGTTTCGGTCTCTGCCGCCCGCACAACATCAACCTCCAAAATGTCGGCCTGAAACTGCATAAGAAGCTGGTTTTCGCTTGCACCGCCATCAGCTTTCAAGCTTGTTATTTTATATCCTAAATCCTTTTCTATTACCATAAAAACATCCATAGTGCTGTATGCAATACTTTCCAGTACGGCACGTATCATATGGTTCTTATTTATGCCGCGGGTAATTCCGGAGAAGCTTGCCCGGGCATCACTGTTCCAATATGGTGCGCCAATCCCGCTAAACGCAGGCACAAAATATACGCCTTGCGTGTCCGGCACAAGCCTAGCGTACTTCTCGCTCTCTGCGCTTGTGTTAATTAGTCCCATTTCATCTCTCAACCATTGAACCGAGCTGCCTGTATAAAACGCGCTCCCCTCAATGGCGTAAGTAACATTGTTGCCTATCTGCCACGCCACCGAGGTCAGCATTTTATGCCTGCTGAATCTTGGCTTGTTTCCAATGTTAACCAGCATAAAACAACCGGTGCCATACGTGTTTTTCAATTCTCCCTTATCAAAACAAGCCTGCCCGAACAGTGCCGCCTGCTGGTCACCTACTAAGCTTGCTATCGGCACCTCATGCCCCAAAATTCCTGTGCTTGCAACCACACCACTGGTGGGAATAATATCAGGTAAAACGTGCCGTGGAATCCTAAATAATTTTAGCAGCTCGTCATCCCAGTCAAGCGTGTTAATGTTAAACAGTAAAGTTCTGCTTGCATTGCTCGGGTCGGTTACAAAAACCTTGCCTTTGGTCAGTTTCCAAGCCAGGTAAGTATCAATAGTTCCGGCCAGCAGCCGCTTTTCTTTTATAAGCTGTTTTGCTTTAGGAACGTTATCTATAATCCATTTTATTTTGCTTGCGCTAAAATACGAACTTATTCCAAGGCCGGTTTTTTTGCGTATATTATCGGCAAGCTCTTTATCCGATTGAAGCTTTTTACAATATTCAGCCGTGCGCCCATCCTGCCATACAATAGCATTGTGTACCGGCTCACCCGTAACCTTATCCCATACCACAACGGTTTCGCGCTGGTTGGTTATGCCAATTCCGTATACTGCTTTGGGCTCAATGTCGGCCGCCACATCCAATATACACGCCCTAATAGCTTTCCAAATCTGCTCGGGGTTGTGTTCCACCCAGCCGGCTTGCGGGTAATGTTGCTTAAAGGGCTGCTTTTTTAATGCCGCAATTCTGTTCTGTTTAACATCAAACAGAACGGCACGCACACTGGACGTTCCGGCATCTAATGCAATTATGTAGCGCTTGTCCATAACTTACCCCCTTTAAAGTTGATATATAGTAGCACTTTTTAGGAATTTTATCAATCAAACTGGCATTAGTTACTTACTTTATTTGACATTTTATTTTATTTTGGACATACTACTTATATATTGCTCAAAGGGATTAAAATTAATGGAAAAATATGAGGTGGCTGTTATCGGCGGCGGCGTTGTTGGTGCAAGCGTATTTAATCTGCTGACGCGCAAGGGCGTTAATGTTGTTATGCTGGAGGCGTGCCCCGATGTAGCCGGCGGCGCAACAAAAGCAAACAGCGGAATAGTGCATTCGGGCTTTCATCCGGAACCGGGCAGTTTAATGGCCAAATTTAATGTGCGCGGAACCCAGATGTTTGATTCAATGTGCAAGCGGCTTGGCGTAAAGTATTTTAAAACCGGAACACTTACCGTTACCAACCGGGCCGGCTTCAGCGAACTTCAGCGGCTGATTAAGCGCGGAGAGGCTAACGGCGCAGGTCATATGCAGCTGCTTAACCGCAGAGACCTGCTGCTGCTGGAACCCAATATTGCGGACGGAATTGAATGCGGACTGCTTGCCTCAAACGGCGGATACGTAAGCCCGTACTTGTTGACTATTGCTCTATCCGAAGAAGGCGTAATTAACGGCGGCAAAATAGTACTGGATTACTTTGCAGACAGAATAGAAAAGAAAGGCAAGCTTTATTATATTTATGCAGGGAAAAAAGTTGTGGCAGCTAAGATGCTGGTTAACTGTGCCGGCGTAAAGGCCGGATACATAAACAAGCTGGTTGGCGATACGGTTTTTAACTGCAACTACATTAAGGGTGAGTACATTATTCTGGCACCGGAAGAAAAAGACTTTGTTAAGCGCCCTATCTGTATGCTGCCTACCGAGTTTGGCAAAGGCGTGTTTGTTACACCAACCGAGCATAACGTAATGTTTGGCCCAACCGCAAAGTGTTGTAAGCCCGACGATACCGGTGTTGAGCCGGAGAGCCTGGACTACATTAAACAGCAGAGTCTGATATGTGTTAAAAACCCAAACTTTAAAAAAGCAATTAAATTGTTTGCGGGGGTGCGCACCAAAAGCGGGTTTGATTTTGTGATTGAACGCAGTCATAAAAACCCGGGCTTTTATTATGCAATAGGTATATGCTCCCCCGGCCTTACCGCAGCACCCGCCATAGCCGAGCACATTGTTGCAATGATGAAACAGGACGGGCTTACGCTGCACGACAAAACACTTGTTAAACGTGACGTTCCGGTTGAATTCAGAAAGCTCTCCCCCGCCCAGCAAAAAGTGCTGGTTAAAAAGAATCCCGCATATGCGCGGATTGTTTGCAGGTGCGAGCAGATTACCGAAGGTGAAATTCTGGACGCATTTAAAAGCCCTGTTTTACCAACCACAATTGATGCGCTTAAGCGCCGCCTTAGAGTAACCATGGGCAGATGCCAGGGCGGTTTCTGCACAAGCTACATTTTAAAACTGATTGAATCTAAGCTTAATGTACCAATGGATAAAATTAGCATTAAGGGGCCTGGGAGCGAAATCACGCTTGGCAATATAAAAACAGGGGGCATATATGAAAACTGATGTTCTGGTTATCGGCGGCGGCCCTGCCGGTATTGCCGCGGCTATAAATGCCTGGATTGCCGGCGCAAAAGTAATTCTTATAGAGCGCGAGTATCGCCTCGGCGGAATATTAAACCAATGTATACACAACGGCTTTGGGCTGCATTTTTTCGGCGAGGAACTAACCGGTCCCGAATATGCCACGCGCTTTATTGAAATGCTGAATAAAACCACTGCCCGCGTTTTGCTGAATACCGCTGCGGTTAAACTAACAAAAAAAGATAAACTGTTTGTAGTCAGCACAAGCGGAGAACATGGGCTTGTTGATATAGAAGCTAAATCCATCGTTCTTGCTATGGGCTGCAGGGAGCGTGCGGGAGGTGCAATCGGCTTAGCCGGAGAACGGCCGGCGGGCGTTTTTACGGCTGGGTTTGCACAAAAAATGATTAACTGTTACGGAAAGCATATCGGTAAAAAGGTGGTAATCTTAGGTTCAGGTGATATCGGGCTTATTATGGCAAGGAGACTGAAATGCGAGGGCGCCGACGTGGTTGGAGTATATGAAATTGCATCAACTTCAAGCGGATTAAAACGAAACATCAGTCAGTGCTTAATGGACTTTAACATACCAATTACTTACAACACCACCGTCACTAAGGTTGAAGGCAAAAAACGCGTAACCGGAGTTTGGGTGGCTCCGGTAGATAAAAACTGGAAACCGATAAAAGAGAAAGCCAAGCTTATTAAATGCGACACGTTGCTGTTAAGCGTAGGATTAATACCTGAAAACGATTTAGTAATTAACCATCCTATTGAAATAAGCCCGCTCACCAACGGAGCAATTACCGACGAGCAAGGGCAGACTACTATGAAAGGTATATTCTCCTGCGGAAACGTTATGCACGTGCATGACCTTGTAGACAACGTTAGTCATGAAGCAGCAAGAGCCGGCAAGCACGCGGCGCTATCTGCCCTTGGCAAACTGAGAAGCGGAAAGAAAATTCCGGTTCAGCATTGCGACAAAATCAGATACGTTCAACCTACAAGCGTGTATAAGTCGGACGCAGACACGGCACATATATTTTTCAGGGTAAAACAAGACTACAGGCGCGCCGCACTTATTGCATACAGTGACGGCAAGCAGATAGCGCGCAAAAACTGCATGATTGTTACGCCGGGCGAAATGCAGGAGCTGGAAATTATTAAAACCAGGCTTGGCTCCGATTTGGTTATAAAAGTGGAGGCGTTTTAAACATGAAAACAATTTGTATTGTATGCCCTGTTGGGTGTGAGCTGAATATAAAAAAGGCCGATAGACAAATAACCGTAACCGGTCACGAATGTATAAGAGGCCGGGACTACGGCGTAAAAGAATACACCGCGCCTGAACGCATTGTAACTACAATAGTGCCGCTTCCGGACGGACAAGGCACAGCTGCCTTAAAAACGGACAAGGCAATAGATAAAAGACTTGTTAAGGATGCCCTTTTAGAAATAAGCCGGGCCCAGGTATCACCGGTGCTGAAACCCGGCTACATATTTATTAAAAACCTGCTTGGCACAGGAGCTAACGTTGTAGTAACTTGTATCAATAAAGAAAAGTAAAATAAAAAGCGGCGTCCGTCACAAAAAATAACAGGCAATTTGCCTGTTATTTTTTGAAAAACGCTATTCCTATTACACCGGGGCCGCTATATGTTCCTATTGCCGGACCTATGTTAAATATCCGGTCGCTTATTATCTTAAAGTTCTTTTTAACCATTTCTATAAACTCTAAAAGCATATCTCTTGATGCACCGTCGCCGAAATAAACCGGCATGGTTTCGTCGTAGTTTTCATCTCTCAGCTTTTCCATTATTGTCTGCAGCCCTTTTTTAAACCCGATAGTCTTGCCAACGTTTGCCACCACTCCGTTTACTACAGATACCACAGGTTTAAGGTTAATGATTGAACCCACAAATGCAGCAGCATTGCTCAGCCGTCCGCCTTCTTTTAAATACTTGAGCGAATGTATTACGCCAAAAATACGCACCTTGTGCTTCAACTCTTCAAGATGTTTATAAATCTCTTCTGCGCTCTTGCCCGCCTGCGCCATTTTTACGCCTTCAATAACCAATGCCGTAATGCTGAACGATACCTGCACCGAATCCATAACAAAAATATCGGGGCTGTTTATTTCCGCCTGTGCCAGTTTTGCCTGTTGATACGTGCCGGATAGCTTTTCGGATAGGGTTACGGCCACAATCTGGTCACCTGCCGCAAGCCCGGCCTTAAAAGCCTCTTCCCATGTAAACTGGTTTATCAGGCTGGTTTTGGGTAGGGCCTTGCCGGTTTCCAGTTTGGCGTAAAACTCCTGATTGGTCATGTTTACGCCTTCAAAAAACTCTTCCTCGCCAAAAAAAAGCCTTAACGGTATTATTATAATGTTGTTTGCTGCGGCGTACTCTCTGTCCATGTCGCTTGCGCCGTCTACTATAAATCTTATTGCCATTTTTACTCCTCTTTAAGGTCAACAACTCTGTTGCCCAACGTTGCATTATATCATATATATTGCCCGTGCACTACTAAATGTAACAAAAAAATAGAAATTGACAAAAAATATTGCGGGTCGGCCTATTTGTTTGACTATTTTAGCATATAATGTATACTATAATAGTTGAAGGAGGGACAAAAATATGGACTACATGATTTGGGTTTGGGTAGGAATAATATCTGTGAGCGTATTGGTTGAGCTGGTTACCTTCCAGATGGTTACGCTCTGGTTTGCGGTTGGCGGAATTGCCGCATTAATCTTAGCGGCGTGCGGCGTGGGCTTAGAGTGGCAGATTATTGTGTTTTTGGTAATATCAATTGCACTGTTAATCGGAATCAGGAAAATTATGCTGAAACTGCTGGGTAAAGATACCGAAAAAACCAATATAGACGCCTTGGTAGGCAAAAAAGCACAGTTAATAAAAGAGATTGCGTTAAACGTGCCGGGCGAAGTTAAGTTTAACGGAATAATCTGGAGCGCTTATACCAAAAATAACTGCAAGATAGCCGAAGGCGTTATGGTTGAGGTAATAAGCGTTGACGGAAACAAGCTGATGGTTAAAAAGGCCGACGGAACCGAGCCCGATTGCGGTGAGCAGCCGGAACAGCCTGCCGCCAAAAAAGAAGCTAAAACAAAGAAAGGAGAAAAATAAAAATGAGCGGAGTTGGAATTGCTATTATTTGCATCATTGGTGCCGTAATAATTATTGCACTGGTCAGCAGTGTAAGAGTTGTAAGGCAAAGCACAGCCAGAGTTGTGGAGCGTCTAGGTAAGTATAAGCGAACCTTAGACACGGGTATTCATATTGTTGTACCGTTTATTGACCGCACAGGAGACGTTATCAGCCTTAAAGAACGTGTTGCAGACTTTAAGCCGCAGCCGGTTATTACTAAAGACAACGTTACCATGCAGATAGACACAGTGGTGTATTTTCAGGTAACCGACCCAAAGCTATACACATACGGAGTAGACAGACCGCTGAACGCTATTGAAAACCTTACCGCCACCACCTTGCGTAACATTGTTGGCGGACTTGACCTGGATGAGACCCTGACCAGCCGTGATGCGGTAAACGCAAAAATGAGAATGGTGCTTGACGACGCAACAGACGCATGGGGAATAAAAATAGCCAGGGTTGAACTTAAAAACATATTGCCCCCGCGCGACATTCAGGAAGCAATGGAAAAGCAGATGCGTGCAGAACGTGAGCGGCGTGAGAGCATACTTCGTGCCGAAGGTGAAAAGCGAAGCAGTATTCTGTTAGCCGAAGGAAGAAAAGAAGCTGCCATACTTGACGCCGAAGCCAAGAAGATTGCTTTAATTACCGAAGCCGAAGGTGAAGCGGCAGCTATTAAGAAGATTATTGAAGCTAAGCCAAATCCTGAGTACTTAACCTTGCAGGGCTTTGAAGCGCTCAGACACTTAGCCGACGGGCAAAGCACAAAGATTGTTGTACCAAGCGACATTCAAAATGTTGCCGGGCTGTTAACAAGTGTAGTTGAAACCATAAGAAAAGACGAAACGGCATTAGCCGCCAACAGTAAAAAGAAGAAAAAGTAAAACAAAAAACAGGCTTGTGCCTGTTTTTATTTTGGGTTCATTTCAGATGTTCCGCCGCCGCCCGCAATACCGGCTTTTGTATCCATAGCCGCAGCACATACGGAGTCGACCGCATTAAAAAAGTCTTTGGAATGTTTTGATACGCTTTTGTAATCTTTCATTTCAAAAACTACTCTTCCGGCACTTTCTTTCTGTGCCTTGGCATCGCCCTCCCAACTGGTATAAACATAAACCGAACGGGTTGCATCTGAAGTGTCAAGCTGAGAAGCAACAGATATTTCGTTCAGTGCGCCGTATAAAGCTGTAACATTTGCTGCTTTGGCGTTGTTGTTAATACAAAGGTCGTCACCGTTTCTGGTTATGCCCATTAAAAACAGCTGTTCAATAGCCGGCTCAGTAAGCACACTGCCGTCCGGCAAGTCTACATCAACAGGAAATTCCAGGCCGCTTTCACCGTATGTTTCAATAATAAACGTTCCCACGCTGCCGTTGGTGCCGAATGCAATCCGCCCGTACGGAACCTCATCTTCTCTGCCGCCGGCATAAAGAGTAACTTCAACTTCGCGCCAGTTGGATGAAGACATTCTTGTATAAGCAAACCTGCCGCTCCTTATTTCCGGATGTCTTTTAATTTCTTTATTCTTAATGTATTTGCCAACTATTTCATCGGCCGCTTTATAAGATTGTTCTAACATTTTTTCTTCCTTAGCCTTCTTTTATCATCCCGGTTCCGCTATCGGCTCTGCCCGCTCCCGCACCCGCGGCGGCGGCCGGATGCCCGTATATGCTTTCATAAATAAGTTTGGCGGCATCTCCGGCCTTTAAATCCCCGGCCGCCTCTTCTGCGTCTTCTATAATTGTATAATCACTTTGCCGCGCATCGTCTCTCACAATTTCAAGTTCCTCGGAATGAATGGCAGCAAACATTTCTTCTTCAAACTTTTCCAGCCCGGGCTCATCATCCAGGTTAAATATTACGGTTGCTGCACTATGAAGCCCCTGACGGTAAAACCCAATTCCGATTGAATCACTCATTACATTGTGCCGCATGGTAACTCCGTTTGATATAGAACACTTGCCGGTATGCGTTTTTTGGACTCTCTGGTCCGTTACGGTTGATACATCTAAACATACTTCAAAATTGCCGTTGGGTTTTCCATGCCCGTCAATCTTGCTTTTAAAAAATTTATGCAATGGATTATCTGCGGTAAATTCGAGAATGTGTGATGAGTTTTGCGGAACCCGCTGAATTATACAGTGCCTGCCGGACAGTTCTCCGCCCGCAACCTTTTCTCCTTCCGTATTACGCCGGCCGTTGTCAAAAAAGAAACTGACCATCTCACTTACTTTGCCGTTTTCATCGTAATAACCCATGCTAACCGCGGCATTGGGCCGGAACTTCCTGAAATGCCAGGACACAAATGTGGAACCCTTACGTTTTTCTACAACCACCGCCTCTTCAATGCTGCCAACCTCTCTGCCCAAACTATCCAGCATTTTAACGTAAGTATGCAATTATCCACCTCGCTAATTTTAATCGCTGTCAGTATACTATAATCCGACATTTTTGTCAATACTAATTATTCTGAAAAACGCTTGTTTTATTAAACAGTTTTGAGTATACTACTAAAAAAGGAGATTTAAACTTATGATGAAGATTTTGGTCTCTTGTATGGCTGTAGTTATGGTAGCAATGTTCGGCCTGTCAGGCTGTATTTTTGACAGAACAGCGTCCGAGGCCGACACAGAAGCCTTAAATACCTTTCTGGCTACGCTGAAACAGGTGGAAACTTTTAAAACGGAAACAACCATAACCTTTAAGCAAGGCAGCCAGACAACCGTTCATCAAAATACGGTTACGGTTGACCGCAGCACCAGCAATAATATAAAACTTCATATGGTAAACAAGGTTAATTCCGTGTATCAGTTTGATGCCTGGGTAACCAACTCGTTTACACACATGATGCGGCCCAACCCCAGCTACGACCCCGGCAATGAAGAGTCCAATGAGTTTATAAAACAAAAATACGATTTTCATACAGATAAGTTATACAACCAATACGGTTTTATAGATGCAAATTTTGACGACCGCAAATGGCTTAAAAGCGTGTCATCAAATCCATTGTCCGGCGGCGGTACGGAATGGAATGTAGAGCTGACCGATGCCGGCTTTGAAGTGCTGCGCGGATTCAAGCACCTGTTTCATACCACAAATCATTATACAAGCGTTGTTCTGAAATATGTAGTAGACGCAAGCGGAGCATTAAAAACCTTTACCGCAACGTTTACCTCGGGCGACAACAGCATAACAGTAAACACAACCGTTGTTAACTGGGGAACAGGAGTAATCCTTACTCTCCCGGGCGACCTGGATGAATACACTCAAATTTAATTATCTAACCATTAAAAATGTTGCTTGACAGGCAGCATTTTTTAATGTATCATATCCGTTGTACGGAGAGGTGTCAGAGTGGTCGAATGTGCCATCTTGGAAAGGTGGTGTACCGCAAGGTACCGCAGGTTCAAATCCTGTCCTCTCTGCCAATGGCGACAGAGTTTGAACACCCGGAACGAAATGCAATACATTTTCGTTAGGGGTGTTCCGGGCATAGTCGCAAACTACGCCGGATTAAAACCAACAGCGCAATCCCGCTATCTAACGCAAAAACGAGATGGGCTAGGAAACTTTTGTAAATAAAAAGTCGTGCTTAATAGCACGGCTTTTTTATTTAATTTCGGTTACTCCTCAGGCTTTGTGTCAACACCTCCGTCCCCCTGACCAAAATGTCAAACATTTGTGCTATGTTTTGTAAAGTTTTTACTGCACTCAAAACGGCCGCCTTTCGGTAGCCGTTTTATTGTTTATATTGCCGGTGTCTGATTAGTTATATTTTTTGCTTTGGTATCATTATTTCGTCATGTGTCGGGGAATACAAAATGGTAATCTCTTTGTCGTGGTACTTAGCAAAGGTCATGGAGAAACCTGTTAACAGTGTGCCCGGCTTGCTAGACCGCACCAAATTTTCTCCGTTGTATTCAAAGCGAGCTTCAACCTGACCAGGCACAAGTTTGAAACCCGGTTCGTTTTGGCTTGGAGAAGTAAGGGGTAAATCTAACCGAACAATTTTTGCCTTAAGTTCAACGGCATCTTTTAACCATACTTGTATTTTCATTGCGTGTTGCATATTAGAAAATAATCCCGATTTTTGTTTCCCTAAACTGAAAGTAGCAATTATTTTTTCCATAGTTTTCTCCTATTATTTAATTAACGAAGCCATTTAAACACTCTTAAGAATACTCCCATAGACGCATTAATTCTTGGGTCATAGTCTCGCTTAATGAAAGTATTAGCAAGCATATTTGCACCTGCTCCGCCGCCTATTCCGCCTATTGCACCGCCCATAACACCGCCTGCGCCAATCAATATTTTTGATGCCGCAGTTACATTTATTCCGAGTTTCCCTAGAATGTTAAAACCAGTACCTAAATGTCTAGCATGAGCCATATTCATTCCTAGCTGCGCACCAGCAAGTTTTCCCATTGCAGCACCATAAAATCCTGCTACTCCCGCTACAGCTCCAATAGCGCCACCAATCATGCCTGCTCCTGCTAGGCGCCAGGGGTCTAGGTTTCCAAAACCGCCCTGAGCAATAACGCTACCCGCCATTCCTGAGATTATGCCAATACCTGCACCCATCATTGCTGCTGATAGTGCTCCAGCTGTACCGAACGAGAATACTGTTGCTGCCACAGCTCCTACCATCAATCCCGCCGCCATGCCCCATCCAGCACCATCCCAAAAGTCTCCGCCTGACAGAGCCGATATTCCGCCACCCACAAGCATTGCTATGCCGTAAACCGGGTTAATTACGCCAAAGCCGATTGTTAAAGCCTTTCCCCACCATTGGTCAATAAACATTCCGGTACTATCTGTCAGCATAATCGGATTGTTTAAACAGTAAGCATAAAGGTTTGCTCCGCCCGGCATGGTGGCGGTTATGAACAGCATTGTAGGCTCATCCGCATTGATGAACCGTCCAATCTGCGGGTCATAGTATCTTGAGGATGTATAATAAAAACCTGTTTCGCCGTCAAAATAATAGCCTCTGTATCGCCACGGGTTGCTATGCATTACGCTTGCCGAATTAGATACAGCCGTATTGTTGCTCCAAGTTGTGTTTCCCCAGGCATCGTACGAGTACGAGCACACCAGCTGCCCAGCAGTGTTGTATATCACCAAAACATCGCCCAAAATGTTTTTTTGGAAGTAATAGTCCGCACCTGCATAGTTCATGCCACATATACCCGACTCGTCATAATAGAACCATGTCAACACACCTTGCTTGTATTCGGCTAACAGCTTGTTGCCTTCCCAATAGTAATAAGTGGTTACGCCGTTTATCGTCTTGCTTGTCCGTTGTCCTGCATAATCGTATTGATAACTAATGTAGTTGCTCGCCCCGCCGTTGTTAGAAATTCCTGCTAACTGCCTACCGTTTTGCCACGTGAAGTTCATGCCGATAAACAGTTCATTCTCGGTCACAATCATGAAAAACGCAAAAGTTATGTAAAAGTCCTCATCCACCCAACTATCTGCTTCGCTTGTTGCCACAATCTCGTTTTGAACCTGCTCCGCAGACACCCGCTGCCAGTCTTGCGCGTTGAAAACGAATAGGCAAATGAGTGCCAGAAACACAGCCATAATCGGTATTAAAATGTTGGTTTTTAGTTTATGTATCAGTATTATCGCCCCCCTGACCAATGTTATCGTCTCCCCGACCACCCTGGCCACTACTATCTTGGGAAGCACTATTGTTTTTCCTCTTTCTGTTCTTATCATAGTGATAAAACACTATCATAAGGACTCCAAAAACAAGGACTCCCGCAAGAAAAGCAATTTCAAAAGCCCCGCCCCATTCTAGCCGACGGCTTAATATGCTTAAAAACGCCAAAACACTCAAACCAATAAACATACATAGAGTTTTCTTGCTAATTATCATGTTGCACCCCTTTATCTTTTTATTAAATCATACCATAGTATTTTAAAACTGAAACAGTAGAAGAAGCAGCAAAAAGCGCAAAGTTTACGTAAAAGAGTGGCGGAACTGCCCAGGTGTAGAACATTGATATAAAAAGCCCCTCAGAAATCGCATCACTGTTTTTCTTAAGCCAATCCCAGCCCGGCACAGCCACATCATGCCAAAGGAAATTGGCACCCGTGTTAAAATGTCCGCCTGCCCAACTGTTTATTTTATTGCCGAAGTCTCCTAGATTAGTCCCAGGCCAACAAATATTCAGTGCGGAACCAAATGCCCCCACCGCTACCAACGCACCTACTCCAACACCTGCCAATACACCTATTGGCCCTAACGGCGCCAACACAGCACTCACAGCTGCTGCTGTCACGCTTCCAGAGAAAAGAGCAACTGCTACCGACGACATAAACATAGCTGCATTGGCTAAACCATAATATCCTGCTTGTATCCAGTTCCATATTTGGTCAATAAACATTCCGGTGCTATCAGTATACATCACTGGATTATTCAAGCAATAGGCATACAGATTTGCTCCGCTTGGCATGCTTGCCGTCAGGAAAAGCATGGTGGGTTCGTCGGCGTTAACAAAGCGCATGAGCATAGGGTCGTAGTATCTGCTGTTGAGATTGTAAAAGCCTGTTTCGCGGTCAAAATAATACCCTCTGTACCGCCATGGGTTGGCCTGTACAACCGCCAGTGAACCCGGTATGTAAGTGGTGTGCTGCTCAACCAAAATATTGCCCCATGCGTCGTAGATATAATAACACACTATTTGCCCTGAAGTATTGTATATTTCGGTAATGTCTCCAAGAATATTCTTGCGGAAGTAAAAATCCTGCCCGTCATAGTTCATTCCAGATACGCCTGTTTCGTCGTAGTAATACCATAGCAGCACACCTTGCTTCCATTCTGCAAGCAATTTATTTCCTTCCCAGTAATAATATGTTTCTATCCCGTTAACTGTTTTGCTGGTTCTCATGCCGGCATAGTCATAATCATACTTAATGTTTGTAAAAAAGCCTGTTGGGTTGGCTATCTCTGTCAGTTGCCTGCCGTTGCTCCACGTCATGGTTCTGCCGTGGCGGTACTGCAGCGGGTTGCCTGCCGTGTCGTACGTAATGTTGTACGTTACTCCGCCAAACGTGGCGGTATCCAGCTGGTCTTTCCACCCGGTTTGATATGTGAATGATTTAAACCCGCCAGCATTTGCAGACACCATGTTGCCTGCAGCATTATACCAATAATAATGCTGGGTTCCGTTTACATTTTCTCTTATCAGCTGGTTGTTCTGGTCATAAAAATATTCGGTTGTGTTGTTTGGTCCTATTATGCTTTGCAGATTGCCGTTGGGGTAATAGGTGTAAGTATGAGCCGATTGGGTTGTGCCGCCAACCTTAAACTCCTCGGTTGAAACTCTTCCGTTAGTTATAGTGCTTGCCGGATATGTATAGGCGCTTGTAAAGCTTGCCCCGCCATTAAACGCCATGGTTTTATCGGTCAGGCGGTTGAACCCGTCGTTGTATGCGTAGCTTAATGTGCCGTTATGTTTGTTTATACCGCTTAACTGCCCAAACTTGTTATAGTTATATGTTGCAGTATCCATTTGCAGAGTCTGCATGGCAAACGGATGCTTGAAATACCCTGCAGTTATATATTTATCGGAGCCTATTGCATGGTGAACAGTGGCCAGAGCATTAAAATTAGCCGCTTGATATGCCAGCAATAAATGGTCCATGTTAGTGCCGCTAAAATCACGTGTATATTGATAGCCATAATCTACGCCGGTGTTTGGATGTGAAATGCCGGCAAGCTCATTGCGGTTATTATAACTAAATTCCGCTATAGTGGAAGGTGTGCCGTTTTTGATTCCAACCACGCTTTGCAAATAATCGTTGCTGTAATTGTATAATACACTCTGGTTGTTGCTATAATTAACAACATCCTGTAATTGGCTGTATGTGTAATTAACCAGTTGCTGATTGTCTACAGATACGTTTGCAAGACTGCCGTCATTGTGGTAGCCAAAACTTGTGTTAAAACCATTATGGCCAACACTTGCAAGACCTCCGTGCTGGTTATAAGACAATTGGTTACTTAAACCACCCAGGCTTGTGCTTGCCAATAATCCACTGTCGTAATAGGAATTGTCGTAAACCAAATCGGAAACCGTGGTTGTTACATTGCCGTTTGGATTGTATGTAAAAGTGGTTGTTTCCCCGTTTTCATTGGTGTATGATGTCAGCAGTCCGCGAGTAGCACTGTTGGTAACAGTATCGTAACCGTAAGACGTGGTAAACTTTGGTGCACCTGAAGCGGATGATGAACCATAAGTGGTTGTGCCTGTTAGAAAAGAGAAGCTTGCATTATTAATACTATAAGCCGTGTAGCCATACACCACCTGACTTACTTGCGTGGCTTGTATTTCGTATTGCGCTTTTGTTAGCGTTGCGCTGCCCGTGCGCTCGGTTATACTTAGTAGTTGACCGGGATAATTGCCACTTGCTGCACCATATTCATACTCATAAGATGTTATTGAGTTATCGACCGCATTATACTGGAATACTGCAGTTGGACGTCCATATGAATCCCTCACAGGCTCAAATTCCTCTTTCTTGAGTTTTGTTAACTGCGGTGGTAACTTCACCAGCCGCACAGAGTGGATACTAAAACCGGCCGCTCCATCGCCATCTATTCCAATAGTAAACGAACTGAAATTGGTTCGTTGATTGAATTCATACACATAAAATTGCCAATCAAACAGATTGGAGTTTAGCAAGTCTCTGCTAAAGAATCCAAGTAGTGATGTCGCATTTTCCGATATCATAAGGTCTTTATTTTGCAGATTCCCAACTCTTTTAACCCATATAAGCATGGCGTAACTGTGCGTTCCGCTTTGTGTGGGAAAAGTTATGTCAAGGTTAAATGGATGACTGCGGACTACAGAAGTATCAAATTCCTGACAGTATAAGTCTCTTGTATCTGCATAAGTCTCGGCAAAAGAGGTATAGTCAAACTTGTTTGAATAAGCAGACATCGGTATAAAATTGCCGTTTGCCGTTTTCTCGTACGAGTAATCCGAAACAACCTCGTTGCCTTTAAATGATACGTGTCTTCTGTAGTTTCCTTGACTTAATACCGTGGTTCTATCCATTACAATCCGGCATAATAATAACGTGCTCCTGGAATAGGTCACATACTCAATGCTTGTTGTAACGGGCACAATATTAGAGTTTTTGGTATTGGATGTAATAATAGAACTAACCTGATTAGAGGTATACGCATACGCCACTTTTTCTCCCAATTCGTTGGTTATGCTCGCAATTTTGTTGCCGGTATATGTTAGTAGAGTTGCGTACGCATCGGTTGATAAAGTTGAACTGGTGAAATATTTTTCCGCTCTTGTTAGCTTGTCTCCGGTATACACAAATTGCGCCAGCTTTCGGCTACTTTGGTCCGTAATTGTTTGCAAATAACCGCCACTGTAGCCAAAAGTAAGAGTTGTAAAGTTGTTAGTTACGGTTGAAATATTGTTTCCGCTGTACGTTAACTTTATGTTCTGTGCGGGCAAGGGGGCATCGTATCTCGACGGATACTCATGCATTTCAATCAGATTTCCAGCAGAATTAAAAACCAAGGTATTGCCCTGGCGGTCAATAAGCTGGATTATGCCGGTGCTGCTGTTTCTGTAAAGCCTCAGACCCAGTTCTTTATTTTCTCTTATGGCTCCGTTGTTAAAATAGTATTTTTTACCGGATGCGCTTTGGTAGTAATAGCAAAGTCCATCTTCCAAAACCACTCTTTGCTGTATATTAAGCTTAAATCCATTACCAACACCATAAGAATTTCCATAACTCTCATTAAAGATATGGCTGATTTGTATTGGTATATGATAGTCGGTTGTAACAACGCTGTCATATGCATAACCAAAACCACCATTGTTCATGTTTACTGTTCCCATGCCACCGTCACCAAGATTTTGCGTAATATTATATTCGCCTGCATAAAATTCTACATAACAAACAGTTAAAACAGAACTGGTAAAGTTGGAATTCCCGGTTTTAGCATCCCATATGGAAATTACTGCCTGATTTATAAACTGCTCAAGATAATCTTTTACATCTATAGTTACTTTGCCTGAGGCTTGGGTGTAGTTCAATTCATATAAGCGACCATCATGTCGAGAAAAGTTCGTGTTTGATTTTATCATCGGCACTAGAGTTGGGCTTTGGTCATAGTTAAACGAAAAACTTGCATCAACAATCACTTTGTTGTTTATATGATTCTTTATGGCCTGTGTGCCAAGATTCAAATAT
>WRCD01000001.1 GCA_009784185.1 Bacillota bacterium | reverse complement strand
ATAAAGGGGTGGCAGCGTAGCTGACGGGGTATGTGAAAAGGCTGATTTAATTTTTTAACGCTGGATGCCACTTTAACATTGTCATAACACCGTCTAAATTAGTTTTAACATCAATATCCAAAACATGGATAACTGTAACGCCTAAGGTTTTGAGATATGCTTCTCGCTTCTGGTCGCGCTCGTATTTAAAGTCATGTGTTACACCATCAATTTCGATAGCCACTTTCTTGCTTGCACAGTACAAATCAATTATGTATGGGCCAACCGATTTTTGTCGTGTAAAAGTCAGTCCGTTCAACTGCTTGCCTTTCAACTGCTGCCATAATAAAACTTCTGACAGATTTTTAGCGTTTCGCAATTCGGTTGCAAAGGCCTTAAGGTTCTTATTTGTCGGCAACTTGTTCTTTGTCATTCTATCTCACTTTTTCACATACCCCGCCTCGTAAACTCGGCACCCCTTTATCTTAAAGGGGAATTGTCGTGCACACTAGCTTTACAAAAACTCCCCTATAAGGAAGGGAGTTTCAAATTGCTTATTTATTCTTCTTGCTCTTCAAATACTTATTACACTCCGCCTGGTAGGCAATCAGCGCAATCAGATTCTGTTTCTGTAATTCTGCTGCTTTCTTATCCATTATTTTTTCATTCCCCCTTTACCGATTCCGGACAGTTGTGAAAGGTTGCCTTGCTGAAGCTTGCCGGCCTGTGCCCTTTCGTTTCGTGCCGCTGTCGCGTTAAATTCGTTTACCCACGCATACTCGCCCGCTTCATCTTTAGCAAACAGTTTGTCCTGCAATTCTTTTACTTTTTTAGCTTGCTCCAAAGTTATTTCGCTTGCAATCTTGCCGGTGTTGGGGTCTGCTCCGTTTTGCTCCATCAAATGCTTTACAAGCAAATCATGTGCCGCGTCAATATTGCCCTTACTTGCATAAACCAGTTGTTCAAAGTCAAAGTCTTTTGCAGTGTTCTGCGGCTGCTTTACATCGGTAATTTCGTAAGTTTTTTCGTCCATCACCACTGTGCAAACATCGCGCTGCACCTCTTGTGCCAGATTGTTGTAAAAGTTGTCACACGCCTTGTCTATATCACTGTCTTTGTATATATTGCTGCCGTTTTTGTTAAACGCCTGTGCTTTTATTGAGTGGAGGGTTTTTAGTTTGTAGGTTTTGGCATTGCCTTTCTTTATCTCATCCCAGTTGTCTATCTGCATTTCCACGGTTGTGCCGTCTTTGGTTTTTATGTCCAGCACATGCTTTGTTACTTTTGTTTTTACATATTCGCTTTTCTTATCATCCCAAGCCATAACTTCGTAATTAATTTCACGCGCTTCGCGCGGAGATTGGGGATTAAAGATTAGTTGCAAAGCGGGGCGGAACCCGGCGTCCTTGTAGAATGCGTCGTACCAGGCAAGGACGCCGTCATCGAACACAAACTCTACTCGGATGTCGGACCCGGCGCGCGCGCAGCGCGTAAACTCATAACTCTGACCATAACTATTAGTCCAGATGCCTAAATCGTCTGATACCGGTTTTGCAACACGGTAAGCAGCGCTCTGTCCCTTAACCTCGTCCAGGTTGTTGATATATACTTTTCTTTCCATTGTTTGTTTTTCTCCTGTTTTTATTGTTGCCTACATTATATCAAACATTTACTGCTTTGTAAATACCTAAATACAAAAATTTTATTTCTTCCAAATTAATTCCCCTCTATAAGAGGGGTGGATGCGACCATAGGGAGCAGACGGGGTGTGGAGGGTTAAGCAATCAGTTCTTTAACCACACCCCGCCCCTCCGGGGCACCCCTCTTATAGAGGGGAATTTAAAAGGGCAACCCCCGCAGCGTCAGCTGCCGTGCCACAAACCCTTTAGACCGGCTCCGCTTTACGTGCGCCTTATACGCATTTACACGCTGCAGCACATAATTATCGTCAACCATAGCCCTTGCCTTTAAGTACCCCAACTTTTTAAGCTTGCGCTTTAAGCCCAGTTTATATTGCTGCCGCAGCAGCCTTACCACCTTTCCGGTATCGGTTAATATATGCCTGAAGCCCAAAAAGTCTATTCCGTCTTTTAACCTGGTAATCTGTGTTTTTGCGTTTAACTTTAATTCAAGCTTCCCGGCCAAAAACTTGTCAATCTCGCTTTTACAATGTTTTAAATAGTCCTTGCTGTTATGTATTAAAACAAAATCGTCCATATATCTTATGTAATACTTTATTCTTAATTTTTCCTTTATAAAATGGTCCAGCCCGTTTAGGTACAAAAGCGCAAACCATTGGCTGGTCTGGTTACCAAGCGGCAGGCCAACTCCGGTTTCGGCATTACGGCTGCTTATAACCTTCTGTATCAGACTCATGCTTTGCTCGTCAAATCCGCACTTGTTTAACTGCCGAAACAAAATACCGTGATTAATGCTTGCAAAGTATTTTGCAATATCACATTTAAGTGCATATCCGTCTGCTTTGCGCTCATTACTTAAATAATAGTTAAACAAAAAACTCTGCAGCCGGTTTACGCTAAATAAAGTGCCCTTGCCCTTTCTGCAGGCGGCGTTGTCGTAAATAAGTTTAGGCTCCAGCGCAGGCTCCAGCACCTGCCGGCAAAGCGTCATCTGCACAATTCTGTCTCTATAGCTCAGCGCCTCAATCAGCCGCTTTTTAGGGTCGTATACCATAAACTCTTTGTATCTGCCCACGTTGTACTTTCCGCTTGCTAAATCATTGCTTAGCTTTACCAGGTTAATACCAAGATTTATTTCAAACCTTATTACCTCGGTTTTGTGCTGCTTACTCAACCGGCACTTTTTGTGCGATTTTAACAAATTATCAAAACTAAAACTATCTGCGCTCATCGCTCTTCCGCCATGCAACAAGCAGGCTTATGCAGCTATCCAGCTGCCTGCAAATCTGCTGGTATTGATTGGGCAATATACATTTACACTCAAGCGCTATAAACGAAATATACTCCAGCGTTTTAAGCTCTGTGTACGCATCATGCTGCAACGCCGAGCGCCGCGCTTTGCCTTCAAGGCTATCGGCTCTTACAGAGTTTGCCCTTATCAGTTTCTCTAATGTGTTTACGCAATAATTTTGCATACGCATTACAAAAACCGCCCTAAACTTTTTGGGCGATTTTTCGGTTATTGTTATTACATATGCCGTAAGTTTTTTTACTTCGGTAATTACCTTTAATTCGCTGGATTCATTTCTCATTCGTTTCCCTTTTAAAATTCTCTTAAAAAAATTCCCCTCTATAAGAGGGGTGCCACGAAGTGGCGGGGTGTGGTTAAAGAACTGAAAAGAATTTTTACTCTTCTTTCTCACTTCCTGCATTCTGCTTGCTGTCAAACTTAATTTCGCTAAGCGTAAAGGTTTTTATTGTATATCCGTCTTTATCGGTAATTTTTACATTTACTTCTTTTTTCAGCAGGTTGTTGTACATAACTACACCATTGCCGTCAGGCGTTTTTACCGTGCTGTTAAGCTTTGGCATAAGGCCGGCCAGCTCTTTATAATGCGCGTTTTCATACTCTAGGCAGCACAATAGCTTTCCGCATACCCCGCTGATTTTAGTGGGGTTAAGCGAAAGGTTTTGGTTCTTTGCCATTTTTATTGAAACAGCCTTAAAATCCGGCAGCCAGCGGCTGCAGCATACCTGCTGCCCGCACATTCCAAAGCAGCCCCCGCAGGCTTTTACCTCATCCCGCTCACCAATTTGGCGCAGCTCAATGCGCGCATGAAAGTGGCCGGCAAGCTCCTTAACCAGCTCTCTAAAGTCTACCCTGTTGCTGCTTGTAAAGTTAAACAGAATTTTGCTGTCGTCAAAACTATAGCTTACGCCAACAAGTTTCATATCCAGTTTTAGTTTGGCTATACGTTTTCCGGCTTCCGCCATTGCCGCCTTTTCTTTTTCGGTTTTGCCTGCCAGCTTCTTCTTATCGGCATCTGTTGCAATGCGTATTATCGGCTTAAGCTCACCCGTAAGCTCGGAGGCCTTAATCTCGTGATTACCCTTCTCCACATAGCCGTATTCCTGGCCGTTGGATGTCTCCACAATTACATGGTCCCCGGGCTTTACTTCCAAGTTTCCCACTCCAAAATAATAGCTTTTGCTGCTTGCGCCGAATTTAACCGATGCTACTGAAATTTGCATTAAATCTAACCTCCAAAATCTTTAGCAGAAAATAATCTAATGTTGCGTTAAAGTTGCTGTTGCGTACAATCCGCTCCTGAACCTCTGTTGTGAGTTTAACCAACTGACTAAGGCCCAACAACCCAAATGCGGAAAGGATACTGCTGTATTGTGCACGGTAATTCCCCTCTAAGTTAGAGGGGTGCCACGGAGTGGCGGGGTGTATGTTTTGCAAACTTTCGGTTTGGCTACCCCGTCTGTCTTCGCTATCGCTTGACATCCACCCCTTCGAAGAAGGGGAATTTATTGCACCACCCACCACCGCACTAAACAACTCCAGCACTTCTCCAAATCTTGACTTTTCTTTGTTCAATTGCTCCAGATACCCAATCATTTTACTGCTATGGGTCAGTTCCGTAAGCAGCCCAAACACCAGCTTCAGCCTTGCTTCAAATCCGGAGTCGGTTGCATACTTAATTGCGTTTGTAACCTTGCCTCCGCTTACCTCACTAATCAACTCGGCATTTGTGCTAGCAAAGTTTACTGTCACAAACTTTTTAAGTGCGTTTCTCTCAAACGCCGCAACCGCAAACTTGGTTGTGCGCGACTTTATTGTAGCAAGCACGCTTGCAATATTGGTGCTGGTTATTATAAAAACCACATCTCTTGCGGGCTCTTCCAGGCTTTTAAGCAATTTATTCTGGCTTTGCTGGTTTGCATTTGCTCCAAAGTTAAGTATATACACCTTTTTGCCGCCCTCATATGGAAGCGTGTACATGCTGTCCGTTACTTCCAGTGCATCTTCTACCAGAAATGCCTTGTCACCTTTGGGGTAGTACATTACATCGGTATGTACCTTTTTATCCACCTTTAAGCAGGTGTTGCAAGCCCCGCAGCCGCACATAATGCTCTTTGCGGTTAGCTCCGCCAGCGCAGTTAGCGCAGCCTCATCGCTTCCGTACAATAAAAACGCGTGCGGAATGCTGCCTTTACTGTTCAGCACCCGCAATAGTTTATCATAAACCGCATTGGTTTTAAGTAACTCATCTAAGCCCTGCATGAGATGAGTATAGCATAAGTTGGCTTGGTTTAGCAAGAAAATTCCCCTCTATAAGAGGGGTGCCCGAAGGGCGGGGTGTGTGAAAAAGCTCAGGTTTGCCACACCCCGTCAAGCCTGGCGGCTTGCCACCCCTCTTATAGAGGGGAATTTTGGTAGTCGATTTTTAAACTATGCGCGTATTTTCAATATCTTCATTGTAATCATGCCTGCGCCGGATTTGTAACTAACCACATCTCCAACCTTACCGCCCAACAGCGCCTTACCCGCAGGGCTCTGGTTGCTCAAAAGTCCGTTTGCCGGGTCGCTTTCGGTTGAGCCTACAATCTTGTATTCCAACTCCTCGTTAAAACTGGTGTCCAGCACTTTAACCGAACAACCTAAAGACACCTTGCTGGTATCTATGTTCTTTTTGTTGATTACTTTAGCAAGACGCACTTTTTCTTCAAGTTCGGCAATCTCGCCTTCAACCTGACCCTGCTCATCTTTAGCAGCTACATATTCCGCATTCTCGCTTAAGTCACCGTAATCTCTTGCAATTCCTATTTTTTCCGAAACCTCAGGCCTGCGCACTTTCTTTAAAAAATCGAGCCTCTCTTTTAATTGCTTTAATCCTGCCTCGGTTACATATACTTCTTGTTCCATTTTTAGCCTCCTTTAATAGCTAGATAAATAAAAAGCCCCCACCAACCGGGAGCACTGACTCCGTTTGTAAGGTTGGTGTATTATATAATGTTATAGTATTCTTGTCAAGTAGTTTTTTACACTTATTTTTATGAAATTTTGTATGAATAGTTTGGTGAGGGTGGTGTGCCACAAGAATTCCCCTTTGCTCGCGAAGGGGTGGATGCGACCATCGGGAGCAGACGGGGTAGCCGCCGCTGTAAGCGGCGCAAAGGCCTTGTCACATACCCCGCCACTTCGTGGCACCCCTTTATCTTAAAGGGGAATTTAGCACTGCCCCCTTTCACTTTCTCTCTTTCTTCACTCTGCGTTTTCCAAATCGCAGCAATTTATAAAACACTCCGGACTTAACTTTAACCACATGAAACGGGCAAAGCTCCTGACAGCAATAGCACCTGATACACTTATTATAAACAATTTTAACATGACCGTGCTTCTGCTTTTTCTTTGCCGCTTTAATTTCCATGGCGTGAACGGGGCAATGGTCTATACATTTATTGCAGCCCTTGCACTTGCCGGGCTTAATGGTAGGCCGCTGCGCCATAACCAGATACAGCAGGTTTCTTACCCATTGCGGCATTTTACTTGCAAGCTCGGTATGCTCGTCTATATACGGCTGCTTAAATTTCAGACCGCTCCACTTTTTTAAATCCGCGCCCAAAATTTCCAGCTTCATGTCTTTACCCATATATCCGCGGTTTATGCCTTCGCGGATTGTCGGGTTGGTTTTAAGCTCCGCAAAGCTAATCATGCGCAGTGCCGCAATATCGGCTGCCAGCGGATTACAGCTTGCTGTTACCGCACCAATCTTTTTGGGGCTGCCGGCCATAGGGCCCGGGCCCTCCATGCCTACAATGGCATCCATTATATGCAAAACCAACTTCGGTTTAAAATAGTCCTGAATATCGTACATATAGTTATTAAAGTTGGTCAGGTTCTGAAACCGCCCGTGCATTTCCACTTTAACAAGGCCGGGAATTGCTCCAAACATATTTTTAACCGCACCTGAGTACCCCGTAAAGCTATGCGTCTTAAGCTTAGCTATGTTTATAACAACATCTGCTTCGGCAAGAGTGTTGTTTATAAAATACTTTTTACCGACCAAAGCCTCCGGCGTATTTACTTCATAAGATGAGTAATCATTGTTAAGTTCTATTCCGTCGGTTTTAGCAACTTCGCTCATTCCGCTTATCTTATATACACCACCCATAAACGCCTTGTTGTACGGTCCGCCTGCGCTGTCGCAAATAATACACTTAGCGGCTCCCGCCTCCAGACAAAGCCTGCCCACCGCTTTAACCACGCTGGGGTGGGTTGTTGCAGCAGCATCCGGCGCCTTTAAACCGATTAAATTAGGCTTAAGCGCAACCACCTGCCCGGCGGAAACAAAGGAGTTAATCCCGCCCAGCAAATCAATAGCCGATTTAACGCTGTTATAAACTAATTCCTCATCGTAATTATCGCATTCAACAATAGATACTCGGTTGTCCAAAACTGTTGCCTCCAAAAAGAATAAATTCCCCTCCTTGGAGGGGTGCCCAAAGGGCGGGGTGGTTTAATGTCTAAACCCAATATACTAAATTCCGTTTTTAATGTCAAATCAAATATGTTATAATATCACCATGAAAGTATGGGCAAGGTTAATAACCGAAGAGCAAATTGTCAAAAGCGCAACCACAGAGTGCGAGCCTTTTAACTATGTGCATGAGTTTCATGCGTGTTTAAGCAAACTGTGCCTTGAGCTTGATGTGCCAACCCCGGTGCTGCTGACTAAACACATTCAGCACTTTGTTCAGTTTACCAACTGCAACTTTCTACCCGGTGATTTTGTGGAAAACGTGGAGTTTGATAAACTGGTATTAGAGAATATTACGGGAAAAGGATAATGTCTGTCACTGCGAGTCGCACCCTATACCCCTTCTAACGAAGCAGCCCCATCGCCGGAACTCCTATCCAGGGGATTGCTTCGCTTGCCCGTCTACGCAGGTCGGGCTCGCAATGACAAGTTTTGCCGGAGCGATAGCGACCAACAGTTGTTCCCTGTTCCCTGTTAGATTATTGATTAAAAACTTGTTTTTAAGCAAAACTATAATCATGTTCGTTCTCGTATTGTTTATAGTGGTTTTAATAGGCGCAGCCAACTGGCTATGTATCGGCCTGTTTCAGTTTGACATTATTGCCGGGCTGTTTGGTAACCAGTCCACTTTTATAAGCAGATTTTTTTATAGCCTGATAGGACTATGCGGAATACTGTTGCTGCTGATTGCGCTCTTTAAGCGCTTTGTGCTGGATATGCGCGGCAACAAATGCAAGCGATGCCCCAACTGCCCACCCAAGCCCGACAAGCAAAAACCCGATAATTCCCCTTCTCCGAAGGGGTGGCAGGCGGAGCCTGACGGGGTAGCCGCCGAAGGCGCAAATGCCGAAGAAGCCGAGGTTGCCGAGCAGCTAACGCCCGAGCCGGAACCGGAACCCGTCCCTCCAAAACCCAAACGGCAATACAAAAAAAGAACGGCTAAACCCCCGCAAGCAGACACCGTACCGGAATAAAAAATTCCCCTTTAAGATAAAGGGGAATTTTTAATTAGCATCCACAATTTATATTTTATATCTTATAATTTATAATTGAAAGAGTCACGCAGTGGCTATTTCGGGTCGTGCAGTAATCTGAATAGTGCGTACATATCGCTTCTGAAATGCGACTTTTCCGCTACTGCTTCGTTAATGTCCACTGTTGTTAACAAATCATTCTTAACTGCCAGACTGCAGGTGCTGCTGCCGTTGTTTAGCAAATGCACCGCCTGAACACCATATCTGATGCTCAATATCCTGTCGTTACTGGTTGGGCTTCCGCCGCGCTGCATATAACCAAGGATTATAGCACGGCATTCTTTTTTTGTTGCCGCCTCAATTTCGTCAGCCAGCACCTTAATATCATGCTGCTTTTCGGCAACAATAATCGTAGGCGAGCTTACTCCTTGCTTAACAAGTTTAACTGTACGCTTAATTATATCCGCAGCCGGAACAGGCTCCTCCGGCACAACCACAATATTGCTGTCTGATGCTAAGGCGCTAAACAGAGCAATATCTCCGCCATGCCTGCCCATTACTTCAATCACCGCCACCCTGCCGTTGCTGCTCATGGTCTGTTTAATGTTGTCTATCATATTAACCGCACTGTTTACGGCTGTATCAAACCCGATACTCCGCTCGGACGAATAAACATCGTTATCAATAGTAGCAGGTATTGCAACTATGTTTACGCCAAGCTCCGATAGCTCGCCCGCGCCTTTTAGTGTGCCGTTTCCGCCAATGCAGATTAAACCGGCCAGCTTCAGTTTTTTAACCACCGCTGCTGCCTTAGCCTTTCCTTCCGGCGTTCTGAAAGCTTCACTTCTGGCAGATTGCAGGAAACTGCCTCCAAAATTGCCCAGGTATTTTACATCCTGTACCGTAAGCAACCTAACGTCCCCTTCCATAAGCCCCTGATAGCCGCGGAAAACGCCGTATACCTCAATCCCAAGCTGAAGCCCGGTTTCAACAATTGCCTTAACGCAGGTGTTCATGCCCGGAGCATCACCCCCGCTGGTTAATACTGCTATTTTTTTTGCCATATATCATACCTCCCTGTATAGTTCCCAAGACTGGATTGTCGCCAGAATTCCCCTTTGCTTGCGAAGGGGTGGCAGGCGGAGCCTGACGGGGTAGTCGCCGCGCAAAGCGGCGCAAAAAATTTTAAACCACCCCGCCCTTCGGGCACCCCTCCAAGGAGGGGAATTTATTATTCATCCACTCTTATATTCTCCGGCGGAAGCAATGCGCATAGCTCGTTTACCACACTTATACCGGCATCTACCGTCACTTTCGGATTCAGCGCCTTATCCTGTGCGCTGCATTTTATTACAACCTGATTCTGCCCGAAATGCTTCCTCAATATCTTCAACACGTCGTCCAGCAGTTCATTGTTAGTGGTATCAAACTTCAAGAGCAGTCTCTTGGCTTTAGGCTTGACTTCTTTAGGCACCGAAGTATCAACCTGGTTCCCGATTTCCCACGGTTCAATTTTTTCCGCCAGAATTATTGGCTCATCTTCTCCGCTGCGTATACTTACCTTGCCTATTATTGTAATAAAACTATCAGGTTTTAGCAAGTGTTTTGTGCGCTCATATACATTAGGGAACACCATAACCTCATAGCTGCCATCAAGGTCTTCAACTTCTAATATAGCCATTTCACGGTTGCCCTGGCGCGTTGTTACACGCTTTTCAGACAAGAGCAGCCCGCCGCAAGTCACGGCCTTACCGTTTTCGGTATAAGGGTAAATATAGTTGGCATCGCCGTCTTCGTCATAGTCTTCCGACTCTTCTCTGAAGAAATGGCTGCTGTTAAAGTTGTATGCTAAAAAGTTTTCCCGGTAATTATCCAGCGGATGTCCGCTGATATAAGCACCAACAATCTCTTTTTCAAACTTCAGGAGGGTTTGCATATTAAATTCTGCTATATCGGGATACTTAATTACATTCAGCTTACTATCCTGCTTAAGCATGGTATCAAACAGACTTACCTGACCCGCCGCACTATTTCTCCTGTCCGCCGCAACCCGCTCCAGAATAAGTTCATATGCCTGCATCAGCTGGCTGCGCTTTAAGCCGAAACAGTCAAACGCCCCGCCAAGTATCATACTTTCAATAAACCGCTTGTTAAGTGCCGTGTTATCCACCCGCTGACAGAAATCGTTTAAATCCTTAAACTTGCCGTTTCTATCACGCTCGGCCGTAACCGCTTCCACAACACCTACACCCACGCCCTTAAGCGCAGCCAGGCCAAACCGCAGGGCTTTACCCTCTACCGTGAAATACGCATAACTGTGGTTTATATCAGGCAGCAACAGTTCAATATCATGCGCCCTGACTTTTCCCACATATTTTTTAACTTCGTCGCTTTTGGTAATACGGTTGTTAATTAAACTTGTGTAAAACTCCAGTTTGTAATAGGTCTTTAAATATGCCGTCTGATATGTTATATAACCGTAGCAAGCCGTATGCGCCTTGTTAAACGCGTATGAACCGAACTTTTCCATGTCCGCCCACAACTTTTCGGCAACGGCGGGCTTCATTCCGCGCTTCAGCACTCCGTCAATGCTCTTTTTGCCTTCAGGGTCTACCCAGCCTTTCATAAACCTTATTTTCTCTTCCGGCAGTTTATCCGCCAGCTTTTTACCCATAATCTTTCTTACATTGTCAGCCTGTCCCATTGTGTACCCTGCCAGGTCCTGGCAGATACGCATAACCTGCTCCTGATACACCATAACGCCGTATGTTTCTTCCAGTATCGGTTTAAATCTTGAATCGGCATATTCAATTTTATCGGGATTGCGTTTGTTTTTTAAAAATCTCGGTATCTCATCTATCGGACCCGGCCTGAAAATTGCACCTGCAATAAAAATATCATCCAGCTTAGTCGGTTTTAACTCCTTTGCAAATTTTGTAAAGCCGCCGGACTCCACCTGAAACACACCGTCCGTATCACCGCTTGCAATAAGTTCGTATACCTTTGGGTCATCATATTCCATGTTGTAAAAATCAATATCTGTACCGTACAATTTCTTTATGAGCTTTAATGTGGCATCAATGTCGGTAAGCGTAATCAGCCCCAAAAAGTCCATTTTAAGCAGGCCCATTTCCTCGTTTTCACGCCAGTCTAACTGCGTAGTTACCATATCCCCGTTTTTAGCCAGTGGCACGTGCATATCCACGGGGTCACAGCAAACAACCACGCCCGCTGCGTGTATGCTGCTGTTTCTTGGCATTCCTTCGGCATTTATAGCCAGGTCAACCACCCGCTTAATACTGGGGTCGCCGGCATACAAGTCTACCAGCTCTTTTACGGCAGTGTTTGCCCATTTAGGGTCATCGTCCAACCCGAAAATCTTTTTAAGAGCAGGTGCTTTAGGCATTTTTGCCGGAAACGCTTTTGTAATTTTGTCTACTTCCGAGTACGGCATTTTTAATACTCTGGCAACGTCCTTAATAGCCGCTTTTGCCGCCATTGTACCAAAGGTTATAATCTGACAAACATTGTCCTGCCCGTATTTTTTTATAACATAATTAATAACATCTCCGCGCCTGTCGGGGCAGAAGTCAATATCAAAGTCCGGAGGGCTTACACGCTCAGGGTTCATAAAACGCTCAAAATACAGGTCGTTTTTTAACGGACACAAAAGAGTTATTCCCAGCGCATACGCAACAATACTGGCAGCCGCCGAGCCTCTGCCGGGGCCGATTGGCACTCCTATACTTTTGCCGTATTTAATAAAATCTCCTACTACAAGAAAATAGTCTTCAAAGTTTTCTTTTGCAAAAAGCTCCAGTTCATAGTTAGCCCTGTCTGTTACATCCTGCCTGAGAGGCGTGCCGTATATCCTTTCCAGCCCTTCAAACGTAAGTTTTTTTAAATACTCGGTTTTGGTGCCATTAAACTCCTCCGGCACTGTAAACCTTGGATAATGCTTGGTTTTAAAATCCAACGTAACATTGCACTTATCCGCAACATCTGCAGTGTTAAAAACCGCCTCAGGGCAGTCCCGGAAAAGCTCCAGCATTTCTTCATGCGTTTTGTAATACAGCTGGTCAGATTCAAACCGTAATCTGTCCGGGTCATCCAGTGTTTTACCCATCTGAACACACATAAGCACATCCTGAAGCTCAGCATCCTCTTTGTTTATATAATGTGTATCGTTTGTGGCTACAACAGGTATATCAAGCTTTCTGGCCAGTTCAATCAGCTTAGGCAAAACAATCCGCTCATCGATTATTCCATGGTCCTGAATTTCTATATAAAAATCACCCGGAGCAAACATTGCCTTTAGTCTTAGCGCTAACTTTTCTGCCTCGTCCGTCATACTCTGCAACAAAAACTGCGGAATGTCCCCCGCTAAACACGCACTTAAACAAATTAACCCGTCACTGAATTTTCCCAAAGTGTTGTAATCAATTCTGGGCTTATAATAAAAGCCTTGCAGCCAGGCAATACTGTTAAGCTTAATCAGGTTTTTAAGGCCAACGTTGTTTTTGGCTAAAATTACTAAATGCGCCAGATGCGGTTTGCCGCTTTTGTTCAGCATATCGTTGCATAAATAAAACTCACTGCCTATTATAGGCTTGATACCGTTGTCTATACACTTTTTGTAAAAACTGACCATGCCGTACATATTGCCATGGTCGGTTATTGCAACCGCCTTGTCCTTGCGTTCCCGTGCTACCTTAACAAGCCGCTCTATCCTGGTAGCACCGTCCAGCAAACTATATTGCGTATGCAGGTGCAGATGTACAAATTGCTTTTCCTCATTAACCAATTACAGCACGCCGCCTTTTTTCCGTATTCCTTCTGCAATTTTATTTATCTTGCGCAAACGATGGTTTATTCCGCTTTTGGTCAAAGCCGGCGTCATCAACTTAGCCAGATTATCAAGCGTTTCTTCCGGGTTGGCAAGCCGCAGCATACATAGCTCGTACAAGTTTTCCGGCAATGCTTCAATTCCAACCGTACTGTTTATATATTCAATCGATTCCAGCTGTTTCAGGCTGGCTTCAACCATCTTGGTCAGATTGGCATTCATGCAATTAAGCTGGCGGTTTAGTTTGTTCCGCACTTCTCTTACCGCAAACTCGTTCTGCAGCGTAAGCACCGCATTGTTTGCGCCAACCAGCGCAAGAACGTCAGATACAAGCTCTGCCTCTTTAATGTATACCACATACAGATTTTTTCTGCGCATAGTTTTACTATACAACCCAAACTCACTTAGCACGTGCCCAAAATCAGATGCCAGCGTACCATTATTAAACACAAACTCCAGGTGGTATCCGCCGGTGTGCTTGCTCAGGTTGTTTATGTCTTTAATTACAATGTTTGCACTGGCACACCCTATAAATGCACCAATAATAAAGTGCTTGCTGCAATCCGTCGTACTAAACAAGTGCCGGCTTATGCCCTGGTATTGCTCAAAACTACCGTCCGTGTCCAGCCTTATTACAAAACAATCCGCCAAAACCTGCTTGGTAACATCAGGGCTGAATCCCACATTATACCGCACAGCCTTGTTTGGGCGCTCTTCTTTACTAAACGATAATTTACATTCGTTTGCGTACAGAACCCCGGCCAGTTTTTCAACACGTGAAAACAGCTGTTCAATTTCGGTAACCAACACAAGACTCAGTTTTTTATTCTCTACGCTAAGCTGTCCGCAAGTACGGATAAGAGCAGACAACTCTGCCCTGCACTCGGCTTCACCGCCAATATCGGTTGCTGCCGCTTCGGCTTTAGCTTCAGACGAAAAAGACACTACTTACCTCTTATGTTTACTATCCGGTTTGCCGGTATCGGAATCTTTTTTAAAAACCGCTTTGCATATTTAAATTCGCCCACATTTTCCGGCGCGTGCGCATCACTGTTTATCACAAATTGTGCGCCTGTGCTTAATATGTCGCCAATTTCCTGTTTGTTGAATCTGGGCCGCCTGCCGTTGAGTTCTATCAACGTACCCTGCTTTGCAGCAGCTTCCGCCACCAGCTTGCAGTTTACTTTAACCATATGGTTGATATGAACAACTATTTTAGGCTTATAGCGTTCAATTGCCTTTATATATGCTTCCGTGTTTTTCTGCCTGATTTTTTTAGTAGGGAAAAACACATTAGGCACCCACCAGCCCAGCCAGTCTTTAAACGTAAACGGAAAAGCCGTAAAATGTGAACCGAAAATTAAAATGTCAAACTGCTTGGCCTGCTCTTCCGATAAATCCAAATCTCCCCTCATTGATACCAGATTGGCTTCCAGCCCCAACAATATTTCAATCGGATAAATGGCTTTAAGACGCTCAACTTCCGCGCGCATCTTGGGGGCGTCTTCGGGCGAAATAGCAATCATCCAATGCCTGAAGCTATGGTCGGTTATGGCAATGCTTTTTAAACCCTTAGCCACCGCCGCCTTAACATTTTCCTCTATGCTTCCGCTGCCGTGACTCCACAACGTATGCGTATGGTAATCTGCGGTTAATGTTAAGTTTTGTATTTCTTCTGTTGTCATTTTTTATTAAACTCTCCCCACATTTCAATTTCCGGAACAAGTCTGATTTTGTGTTTTTTATAAACTAATTTTTGCACTTTTTTGATTAAATCATATACGTCAGCCGCAGTAGCCTTACCGGTATTCACTATGTAACCGGAATGCACCTTGCTAATCTCTGCCGCACCGGCCGAAAGGCCTTTAAGCCCCATTTGGTCTATGAGCTGTGCCGGTATCACCTCAGGACTGCGTTTAAACACGCTGCCGGCACTTGGATAACCTACGCCCTGGCTTTGAGCCCTGCGCAAGATATAGTTTTTGGTTTTTTTTGTTATCAATTCATGCCGCCGAAACTCTAAGTTTAACAGCGCACTTATTATAACACATTTTCGTGCAATTTTAAAAACACTTTGCCTATAGTCAAAACAAAGTTTATTGCTCTCCCAAACTTCAATTTTGTTGTTTTTTAATACGGTTACGCTCTGCACCACCTTGCTCATGTCGCCGCTGAATGCGCCGGCGTTCATATAAACTGCGCCGCCAACGCTTGCCGGAATCCCAACTGCCCACTCCATTCCACCAAGGCTGTTGTTTTCTGCAAAACGCCCCGCCGCCGCAAGTTTTGCTCCTGCCTCCGCCCGGAACTGATTATTGCCAACCGGCTCTATGCGGTTAAACCTGTTAAGTGAAACAATAAGCTTATCAGGCACTCCCAAATCCGAAACCAGCAGATTGCTGCCCGCCCCTAAAACGAGATATTCAATCCCGTGCTTATTACACAACCTGATAATTTGTTTTAACTCTTTAATGTCGCATGGCTCCGCTAAAACCCTGGCCGCGCCGCCGATTTTAAAAGTGGTTTTTGAAGCAAGCGGAAGGTTTTCCCAAATCGCACCCGGCAATTTTGTTTTAAGGTCTGTAATTAATTTTTCAATACACATATGCTCTCCCTTCAAAAATTCCCCTTTAAGATAAAGGGGTGGCAACCACTTTAGTGGTTGACGGGGTATATGATAAATCTAGGCTTGCATTATCACATACCTCCCCCGCTTCGCGGGTACTCCTTTATCTTAAAGGAGAATTTTACAACAATCCCCCAAGTGCCCGTCTCGCACTCTCCTGCCCCATAAGTACGCTCAAACACAAAGTTCTAAGCTCGTTCAGCCGGCTGCTTGACGTAAACACGTTAATGGTTTTTAAGCCCGTGCTAAGCGCCAGCTCAAACTCCCTGTAGCCGTCCTGTGTATAATACTGCCTGCCGTCAACACTAAACATACCAATGCTAGGCAACAGCGCCTGCACCGCTCCGCCGGTTAAGTATTCAATAAATTTTCTTGCAGCTGCCTGCTTAGCCGAATCACCCGATACCACTCCCATAAAGTTTACTATATCAGAGAACCCGCTCAAAAACTCATACCTTAACGGGTCCATGCTGCCGTTCCGCTCGCGGTTAACAAGGCGTGCGTAATCACGCTGACTGCCTAACAGAATATTTGATTGCGGCAATGACACAAAGTCCGCATACGCCTTGTACTGGGTCTGAAGCAGGTGCTCCGGATGCAACGCATTTGTTGCACCAACTACACTCGCCTTGCTGTTGGTATTTAAAAGGCCCAATAAACCAACATTATGCTCGCCGCCCAAAGTCAATGAATATCTAATTCTGTTTTTCTGCTCGCTTCCTGTTTTAAGAGCCTGCTCCAGCACGCTCTGGTTATCCTCCAGCACGCCGGATTTAGCCGCAAGCATATAGCCACCCATGCACCATGGAACTGCCATTTGCTTGGCTCCTACCCTGCCCGCTGCAGCTAATTCCGGGCGAACAAGACTTGCGCCCGTGTATTCTTTCAGCTTGGGAGCAATAATCTCTCCCGCACCCAAACCAAAACTGATTAAATCGGGCAGATAGCCGTTTTCCAGCTGCAAAACCAATTGCCCCAGCGTAAGGCGCTTAGTTACAATAAAGGTGCCCTTGTTGGCCTTTTCATATTCCACCGCCCGACGCTCTAAAAACGCACCAATGCTTCCGCTGCCCGCCTCCTGCGTTTCCACCTGCCACAACATTAAAAAACTTCCGCCCGCTAAAACATTTCCATTGGGAGCGGGCTGTTTTAATAAATTAGGAAACAAAAAAACCGGCGCAAGTATCATAAATAAAACCAGCACCCCCGCCAATACGCCCTTAGCAATCCTTTTTTGTTTGTCGGAAAACATACTACTAATCTATGCTGACTGTTTTTCTAAAATACTCCGCTATTCTTTCGGCATCTGCCCTTGTAATCTTTGGCACAGTCATCAATTGCTCAACGCTTGCCTGCTTAATTGCGTTTATGCTTTTAAGCTTTTTTAATAACTCCCTGCGCTTAGCGGGGCCGATGCCCGCAATGTTTTCTAATTGGCTTTGCATATCCTTGCCTCGTATCTTGCGGTGGAAGGTTATTGCAAACCTGTGCGCTTCATCGCGCACCCGCTGAAGCAGGCGCAAAGCATAATGGTGCCTTGGCAGGATTATAGGGTTGGGATTGTTTGGGAGGAAAATCTCTTCATTGCGCTCGGCTAGAGAGATGATGGCTATAGAACAAAGCCCTGCCCGGGCAAAATTCCCCTCCTTGGAGGGGTGGCACGAAGTGACGGGGTGGTTTAAAAATAAAAAGCTTTTGGCGCCGCCTTCGGCGTCGACTACCCCGTCTTCGTTCGCCCTTGGGGCTCCGAATCCACCCCTTCGCAAAGCAAAGGGGAATTCTTGCAACACTTCCAGCGCCGCACTTAGCTGCCCCTTGCCGCCGTCTATTAAAATTAAGTCCGGCACAGCACTAAAACTAAGGTCATCACTATCCAACTCACTCAGTCTGCGCCGCAGCACCTCCTGCATACTGGCGTAGTCGTCTGCGCCCTCAACGGTTTTAATAATAAACTTGCGGTAATGAGCCTTTGCAGGCTCGCCGCCTAAAAACACCACCATAGATGCTGTTTTGTTCACACCGCTTATGTTTGATATATCATACGCCTCAATCCTATGCGGAACCCGGCTCAATCCCAGTTCTTTTTGAAGCTGCTCTACTGCACCAAGTGTAAAGTCATGATACGCCTTTTCTTTCTCAACTTCTTTCTCCAAAAACTCCTCTGCATTTTTGATAGCGGTTTCTAATAGTTTCCGCCCGTTACCACGCTCGGGCTTGGCTAAATTCACCTTGCTGCCGCGCTCCCCGTTCAGCCACTCTCTTATTGCCGCGTCCTCCGGAATGTTAACCGGCAGCAGAATCTCTTTTGGAACCCTGCTGTTGTACGTGTAATATTGCGTTAAAAAGCCCACCAGACACTCCTCTAGGCTAAGGCTGGCATCAATAATATGAAACCGCTCGCACCCTATTCCCCGCCCGCCGCGCACAACAAACACCGCAATTGCGGCCTGAATACCGTTGCTTGCGTATCCGATTGCATCTATATCCACCTCGCGCGGCAGATACGCAATTGTTCTATCTGTCAGCCTTTTAAGCTGCGCCAGCATATCGCGCAATAAAATTGCCGTTTCATATTGCTCGGCCTTAGCGGCACATTCCATTTCCTGAATCAACACCGATTCAACCTCTGCGCTGTTGCCGTTTAAGAAAGCAACCACACTGTTTATAAAACTCATGTAGTCATCTTTACTCACCAGCCCCGCACATGGCCCGCTGCATATGCTTAAATGGCGGTTCAGGCAGGCACGCTTGGGTTTACTTGTTATTTTAGTATTACACGCCCGCACGGGGTACGCATGCTGCAATGCCCGGATTATATCCTGCGCGCGCAGCCCGTTGAAATACGGGCCAAAGTATCTTGCGCCGTCTTTTTTAAGCCTCCTCGTAACCTCCAATGCAGGAAACTCCTGCCGCAGGTCAATGCGGATATATTGATACGCCTTGCCGTCTTTAAGCAAAATATTATAATGCGGCTGATGCTTTAGCACCAGATTTTTTTCCAGCGCAAAAGCATCCAGCTCAGACGGCGTAACTATATACGAAAAGTCCGCCACCTGATTAAGCATTGCCGCCACTTTTGTGTCACGATTGCTCCGCAAGCCAAAATACTGCTGCACCCTGTGCTTCAGGCTTTTTGCTTTACCAACATAAATTACGGTGCCGCCCCCGTCGTACATAATATACACACCCGGACTCTTAGGCAGCGCCTGCACTTTTTCTAGGATTGTCATGATTCTTCTGCTTTTACCTCAAGCAATTGCTTATCCTTGGCATTTGCCGGTGAGATTATGCTGCGCCCTAATCTTTTTTCAATATCGGTTCTGGTGTTTTTAGCAACACTTCCGCCTTGTTTGGCAACAGACTTGTTGTCCTCAAAAGTTTTGGGGTTAATCTGTTTTGACAGCGCAGTTGTGGTAACTTCTGCAAGCTGATTTAAGGTAAGCTCTATATTGGTCATATTATCACGCAAGTTTTCTTTTTTTAAGTCTTTCAATGCTTTGTACTGCGGCACACTCATTCCGCTCCATGCTTTTGTCATTTCATTTGTAAGAATTGCGTATTGCTTTTCTAGCTCAATCCCCCGCTCTTTCCATTCATCGGTTAGTTCCTTACGCATTTCAATAGTTTGCAATCTTTGATTTATCCAGCCTTCGGTATAACCCTTCTGGCGGTAATAAGCAGCACCTCGCAGAATTGCTTTTTCGGGGTCTGCCATCTCGTCTAATCTGTCGCTGCCAACCTGAGCCAGCCACATTTTAAACGGCTCCGCTTTGGGCGAAGGGATGGATTGAATTAAGCGCAAAATATCCTTTGTGTTAAAAACGTCTGTTAAATAGAATTTGCCGTCAGAAGATTGCAACTTCAGTTGTCCGATTTTTTCGGACAACTGGCTTCCCTCAGCCTGAAGCTTTCTTTTCAGGTCATCCCAATACTTACGAGGGCGCTCGCTCCCGCCAAGAACGCCACAAACATCCACTACGCTAAAAAACCATTCCTCTTTTTCCGCGTTCCAGTGTGTCCGTATATTTTTACCTTCAAATATTTTTATGTTTGCCATTTGTTTTCTCCGTTGTGCTTTACACTTTCATCAATCCAGTTAAAATAGTCCAGGCTTCCACCCACTAGTTCAATTGCAACAATTTGCGGCACTTTAAACGAATGATGGTGTTTAATAAAAGCCTCACACTCTAAGTACAAATCTGCTCTGGTTTTAGATAATAGCAGCCACTCCGCTCTATCGTAAAACTTGCCCTCCCAGTTAAAAGCGCTTCTAATTTCTGTAATCTGTCCGTCGGCCACCAACTTAGCATCCAGCAAAAGCTTTGCTAGTTTTAGGGCCTCTTCATGTTTCTCAAAAGTAGTTTCAATTTGTATATATTTTTCCATGTTTCTATTTTATCATATTCAACAAAAAACCGCTAGCAATACAGCAGTTTTTATTCACCAAACAAATAGTTTGTCCCTGACTCCAAAATCTCGGCTACCTGCGGATAGGCAATACTGTAAAACAGGATTTTGCCATAGCGCTGCTTGGTTACTATTTTTCGGTCATACAATAGCTTAAGCTGGTGGCTTACTGTGGTCTGATTAATTCCCAGCACCTGTGAGATATCATTCACGCACATCGGTGTAATGCTTAGCGCGCACATTATTTTAATGCGCGTAGCGTCGGAAAACAAACCAAAGAAGCTGCCGAGTAAATCCAGCACACCATGTTCCGGCATAAATTCAATAACATTATTTTCAGCTTCTTCTGTGAGTTGCAGGTATTGTGTTTGTGGCATTGGTTAACTCCTTTTGCTGGATTTACCGTCAGAATTCCACTTTTTTGAAGGGGTGGATCTTGTTTACCACACCCCGGCGCTTCGCACCACCCCTCTATCTTAGAGGGGAATTTTATACAATCATTCTAACAAAACAAAAAGGATTGCCCTAACAATCACAAAAACTAACTTTGCCGCATATTAAACTTAAAAGCCGAATTTTATTCTTTTTGGGAGGAACAGAAACATGACAATTCCCGCAATACTTATTCTGGGGCTGGCATTATCCGTATACGCAACCGCTACCGGAATAGACCTTGCTACAAACACAAACATAATAATTCTGTTAATTATTTCGCTTATAGCACTTACTCGTGCCGACAGAAATCATGAATGCGATTGCATTCTGGACCACAGACGCGCTAGTCATCACCATTACCACAACCACCATGATGGCCCGCAATTTTTAAACGAACCTTTCAGAAGCAGATGCTGCTAATCTTTTAAAATTCTCGCCTGCGTTTTGGCAAGGCCGTGTATCAGCACATTTTGCACGGCGGATTGCTCTGCGGTTTCACATTTTGCCAAAAGTTTTTCTATTTCAGCTCTGGGGTTGTCCAGCAGCGGCTTGATTATATCCGGCTTAACACAACCCAGGTTTTGAATAAAGATGTTAAAGTTTTTGCTCTTGCTGTCTTTGTCGAAATCATCTATTGCATCAATAAAATATATCCACTTGCCAAGCTGATAACAAAGCTTAACTGCCGGGTGGTCTTTAGTTAAACCGGTTAGTATTACCGCAGTTTCGCTTACCATTGCCGCACTTGGGTGAGCAATTTTATCATATTCCGAGCATTTTTCTTGTTCCAGCTTACGCATTAAATCATATTGTTCTATCAGCATTTTGTTCAGCTCAGGCTCCAGCTTTGCTGCTTTCATATACGCTTTTCTTAACAGCCTTCTGGCCAGCTTAGCCTTCCCGCTGTGGTTATCCAGCACATTATCCATGGCTCTGTGATAGGCAAAAATCACATTTGCACTGGCAATTCTGTTAAGCAGCGGCGTTGCGGGCACATAGTCCTTTTTGCAAAATCCGTTGCCAATACAGCGCATGGTATCAAAAGTGAAAGTTGTTTTTGTTACTGCATGCAAAAAAACGCTTACAAAAGCAAAGTCGTAGTTTATGGTTAAGCGCGGAATATTACCAAACTCACGCTTTATAGCCAGACACAATCCGCAATAATGCCCGCGTAAAACAGCATAATCCCATAAACTTATATCATTGTAGTTAGGAACCACATAACCAAACATTTTAAATCAGTCCCATCTTTTGCTTTACAACCGCCAGCTTTGCGCAGGCCTGTTTTTGCAGCTTTTCCGCACCAAGCTTTGCAAGCCTATCCAATTCGGCCTTATCATTCATAAGCCTCTTAAAAATCTCCTGGGGTTCGGCCAGAGTTGCAATTACCGCATCTGCCACTTCGTTCTTTAGCGCACCGTATCCCTTACCGCCAAAATACTCCTCGGCCTGTTTGGGAGTTTTATTGGTTAACGTACAATAAATGGTAAGCAGGTTGCTTACACCCGGCTTGTCTTTACTGAAAACTATCTTACCGTCACTGTCGGTAACCGCACGCTTAATTTTGCTCCTGATTACCTCCGGACTGTCCTCCAGAAGAACACATCCGCTTGCATCCGCATCTGACTTGCTCATTTTTTTAGTCGGTTCCTGCAAATCATAAATTTTTGCGCCAAGCTTAGGAAAGTATCCCTCCGGCACAACAAAAGTGTTCCCGTATTTGTTGTTAAATCTTACCGCCAGCGTCCTGCTTAGCTCTACGTGCTGCCGCTGGTCCTCGCCTATTGGGACCAATGCCGCATCAAAAAGCATTATATCCGCCGCCATCAGTACCGGATAATCAAACAAGCCCACCGACACTTGTGCGCCTTTTCGGCTCTTATCCTTAAACTGTGTCATACGCCCGGCTTCGCCAAACCATGTTATGCAGTTTAACAGCCAGCCAAGCTCGGCGTGCCCGCTTATATGTGATTGGCAATATATGGTGCTTTTGTTTGGGTCCAGTCCGCAGGCAATTAAATTAGCAATTGCAGCATAAATGTTTTCTCTTAGCTCGTCTGGATTAATGTCCACTGTAAGCGCATGCAAATCCACAACCGAAAAAATGCTGTTGTAACGGCTCTGCATCTCCTGCCAGTTTTTAACGGCGCCGATATAGTTGCCCAGTGTAAATCTGCCGCTTGGCTTAATCCCGCTGAATATCGTCAACTTTTTTTCCATCTTTCTTCCTTTTTACCGGTGTTGTTTCCAGCACCGTTACGGGCACCTCAGTCACTTTTATTACACTGCCGCCATTGCCGGCATTTGCCGCTTCACGCTTTTCAAGGCGCTGTTTTAAAACAGTCTGCCCAACGGCAACCAGCGGCATAGCAATAATCATTCCCCATATGCCAAACAGCGCACCGCCTACTACAAGCGAAAACAATACCACTCCAATACTCAGTTTCAACCGGTGCTTAAACACAATCGGCGGCACCACAGATACAACAAGCGCCCATGCAGCAAACGCAAACAGAGTAGCAAGCAGCGCCGCAGAAGGCGAAACCATAACAAGAGTTAATGTACCTATAAGTACGGTTGCCGCAATACCCCCAATATAAGGAACTATGTTAAATAGTGCCATAGACAGCGCCATAAAGCCAGGGCTGGGCGCGCCTATAATTAAAAGCCCCGCATATGTTACGACATACAACACTGCCGAAATTATCACGTTGCTCACAACAAATTCTTTCAGCACTGTGTTTGTTCTTGCGGCAATGCCAACAATGTCATCCGCTCGTTGTCTTGGATTATATGCGTAAGTATACCGTCTGCAAATTGCCGAAATTTTTTCTTTATCCTTAAGCAGAAACAAGCTTAGAATTACACCTAACGCCACGCTCAGCACAATACCTATAACGTTGGTTAAGGTGTTTAACATTCCGGTAAGCAATGTAGGCACCTGGTCGGCTATGTTCTGAACAAAATCGTCTATCCAGCCGCCAACAACCACAATTGCATCTTCACCGTTCATAAAACCAAACGATTCAACAATGCTTATTAAGGCATCCTTAAGTATAATTATATAAGTGCCGTCGGTTATATTGTTGTATAAAAGCTGAACCAGATTAATTAAGTTTGGAATTGCAAGCCACAGAAAAAGCCCTGCCCCAATTACCACAATTGTGTAAAGTATTGCTAAAGACAGCGCCCTTTTCTTGCCAAGTGCTCCGGGGTCGTTTACAAACAGCTTTTTAAACCAGACCCTCTCAATCCAGTTCATTGGCGAAAGAAGCACAACAGCCAGAATCACAGCTGCAATAACCGGTACAAGCCCGGCCATTAAACTGCCGAACATTTTACTGACGGTATCGCCGGCAATGTTAACTACAAGCAATGCGGCCAGCACTGCAACAAAAAGCCACAGGTAGCTTTTCTTTTTAAGCGCTTGTTGCTGCTGTGGGTTATAATTCATTTTTCACCCTATCCCCTTCTGCTTAGTTTAAATCAAAACAAAAAAAATAGCAAACATTACAATCAACATTGAACATTTAATAACGAAAAGCTGGAATAAAATTACCGGTCATTGTTCATTAACAAGATTTTCAAGTTTCAGTTTAACATCCTCTGTATGCAGCGCATTCAGCATCTCATCAAGACAGCCTTCCATAAAGTCTGCTATGTTGTACATGGTTAACCCAATTCTATGGTCCGTAACCCGGCCCTGCGGAAAGTTGTAGGTTCTAATGCGTTCACTCCTGTCGCCTGTCCCAACCTGAACCTTGCGCCTGTTGCTGTATTCTTTGTCTGCCTGCTCCTGATAAAAGTTTTTCAATTTGCTGGCAAGTATTCCCATTGCTTTGTCACGATTCTTAAGCTGGCTGCGCTCATCCTGACAGGCAACCACCACACCGGTTGGCAAATGCGTAATCCGCACTGCCGAATCGGACGTGTTAACATGCTGCCCGCCTGCCCCGCCGCTGCGGTATGTATCAATCTTTAAGTCGGTGTCTTTAATTTCAAAATCAATAGTCTCTGCCTCGGGCAGCACTGCCACGGTACTGGTAGACGTATGCACCCGCCCCTGGCTCTCGGTTTCCGGCACGCGCTGAACACGATGCACTCCGGACTCAAACTTCAGCCGCTTGTATGCTCCTTTGCCTTTGATAATTATTACGCCCTCGCGCAGGCCGCCCACCTCGGTTTCGCTATATTCCGCAACTTCTACCTTCCAGCCCATGCGCTCCGCATATCGCGTATACATTCTAAGTAATTCGGCTCCAAACAAACTGCTTTCATCTCCGCCCGCGCCCGAACGCACTTCCAGTATTACGTTGCTCTCATCATTTTCGTCTTTGGGTAAAAGAAGAACTTTTATTTCTTCTTCCATTTTATCAAGTTTCTCATTTAACTCATTAAGCTCACCCTCTGCCAGCATCAGCATCTCCGCATCGGTTTCAGATTTCAGCACTTCTTCTGCAAAGGCTTTGGCATCAAGCAGCGGCTTATACTTATCATATGCCCCGGCGTATTCAACTAAACCTGCTTGCTCTTTTACAAGCTTAAGCCATTCCGCCTGATTTGATATTATCTCCGGTTTTGATATTTCTTCCAGCAGGAAGTCGTTTCGTTTTTTATAGTTTTCAAGTTTGTCTATCATTTAATACAACTCCTTGCCGCGCTTAACACCCGTAACCACACGTTCTATTCCCTGCAGGTCTTTAATTATTTCAAGACTTACAAACTTTGCCCTCAGCAGCCGCTCAACCTCTTTTGCCTGACCCGCTCCAACCTCTAATACAAGCCTCCCCCCCGGCACCAGATACCGGTGCGCATCTCCCGCAATTTTACGATAATAAAAATATCCGTCGCCCTCATCTGTAAGCGCAATCCTTGGCTCATGCTTCTGCACGGTTCTGTTAAGCGTTTTAAACCCCGACACGGATATGTACGGCGGATTTGAAATAATCATGTCAAACTCCCGGCCGGACAATGCTCTAAACATATCGCTTTTCACCAATTCAACTTTAACATTGTTGAGCTTTGCATTTTTCCCCGCCAGCTGTAAGGCCGGCTTGCTGATGTCACTGGCCGTCATTACAACTCCGGTCTTTTTCTGGAGAGCAATAGCAATTGCCCCGCTGCCTGTACACAAGTCCAGAACCTTAAGATAAGGTGCACTTTGTTTGTTGATAAACCGGGCAGCCGTACTAACCAGAATTTCGGTGTCGTACCTTGGTATCATAACTCTTTTGTCTACCAGAATTTTTGTCCCGTAAAAATCGGTATGCCCAATAATATATTGAACCGGCTCGCCCGCAATGCGTCTTGCCGCATATCTCTGCATCAGCTTCTTTTGCTTATCGGATATGCTTTTTATCATAGCAAGCCGCGGTCTGGTTACGCCAAAAATATCACAAAACAAAAAATCGGCATCACTTTGTTCAACCTGAAACCTTGCAAACAAATTATTTATTTCAGTCCTGTATACACCAAAGTTTTCCGTCTCTGATGAATGTAGTTTCACCATTTTGCCTCCCTCTAAAACAAAAATAGACGCCAACACGGTACGCCTATTTCAACCAAGACAAAACTGCGCTACTCTTCTATTTTGTAACGCTTGTTAAACTTTTCTACTCTTCCGGCAGTGTCAACCAGTTTTTGCTTTCCGGTAAAGAACGGATGGCACTTGCTGCAAATGTCGATGTTCATCAGGTCCGACTTGTATGTTGATTTTGTTTCAAACTCTTCGCCGCAGGCACAAACAACTTTAACGGTGCGGTAGTTTGGATGAATTTCCTTCTTCATTACTTTTGCCTCACCTTAATTAAAATATAGAACACATTGTAATATAAATCAGGCTATAAGTCAAGGGGTTTGGCGCAAGTATTTTGCAAACTCGTCTGCAATTCCGTCAATTGTTCCCGCACCTAAAAATATTACCGTATCTCCGCTTGTAATATTGTTTTTTAATGTCTGACAAAGTTCGTCGGTCTGCTCAAAAAATGCAACCTGCGCCACATCTTTAATCTGCTCTGCCATATTCTGTGCCCCGGCTCCGGGTATTTCGGCCTCTCTTGCTGCATAAGTCGGAACCAGATACAAAACATCGGCCTCCGAAAAACAAGCCGTAAATTCTTGCATAAGGTTCCGGGTGCGCGTATAAGTGTGCGGCTGAAAAACACAATACAGTTTGCCGCTTGTTTTTGCAGCTGCTGCGCTAAGTGCCGCCCGCACCTCGGTAGGGTGATGCGCATAATCGTGAATGACTCTTATTCCGTTTTCGTAATATATCTCCTGAAACCGTCTGTCTACTCCGCTAAAAGCCTCCAGCGCTGCAGCAATAATCTCAGCTTTTACGCCGAGAGCTGATGCGGCAGCTGCCGCAGAAAGCGCATTATAAATCTGATACCTGCCCGCAACAGACAGATTAATTCTGCACAACTTATTATTTTTGTTAAACAAGTCAAATGAAAAATTTCCGTCCCGGTCCGAAGCCGGCCCCGCTGCAGAAAACATATTGTCTAAGCTCAGCCCGGTGTCAATAATTTCTGCTTTTGATACAAAATTAGAAAGCTTCAGGCTATCTGCATTAATAACAACGGTTTTTTTTGTTTGGTGAGCAAACTGAGTAAATGCGCGCACAATTTCATCAAATGTACCGTAACAGTCCAGGTGGTCGGCCTCAATATTGGTTATTACAGCAATACCGGGGAATATATGCAAAAAACTCTTATTAAACTCACACGCTTCGGTTACAAAAACCTGTTTCCCGCCTATATGTAAGTTGCCGCCTATTTTGGAGTAATGTCCGCCCAGATGAACGGTGGGATTAAGTCCCGCCGCAATTAAAATATCGGCCAGCATTGCTGTAGTGGTAGTTTTTCCATGAGTGCCCGAAACGGCAACCACGCTATTGTATTCGGCAGCAACAGCCGCTAAAAAAACCGCACGTTCCATAATAGGCTTGTTCAGCTTTTTTGCCAGCACCAAATCCGGGTTATCGCCGGCAATTGCCGCAGTATATATCACCAGCTCCGAAGTATGCACTCCCAGCAGGTATCTGCCGATTCGTATGCGTGCTCCGGCCTTTATCAGCTTGTTAACGCTCCCGCTGCGCACCGCATCGGAGCCGCTTACCGCATGGCCTCTGCTAAGCATCAGCTTAGCCAGAGCACTCATGCTTGCACCGCCTATGCCAATAAAGTGAACTCTATGACATTTTTTCAATTCTTTCATAAAATTGTTGTATGTAAACGTCTTTTAAGTTGTGAAAAAACTTAGCTAAAATATTTGATTTTTAACAGGTTTTTGGGTATAATTAGTTCAGCTAAAGATAATTTAGACTAAATTTGAGGAAGGTAAATTAGGACATGATGAAAATCTCTGACGTGCGCATTAGAATTGTAAAAAAGGACGACAACAAACTAAAGGCAGTAGCCAGCATTACTATAGACGACTGCTTTGCCGTACATGACATTAAAATAATTGACGGCACCCAGGGCTTGTTTATTGCAATGCCAAGCCGCAAGACACCTGACGGAGCGTTTAAAGACATCGTTCATCCGCTCAACACCGAAACCAGAGAATCTATCCGCGACATAATTTTAGGCGAATACGAAAAAGCGCTTAAAGAAGCCCCTGCCGACTCTGAGTAACTAGCGCGCTGTCTTTGCGAGACAGTCTTCGGAGCAATTCAAACGAAGCAATCTCACAGATAGAACTGTAACTTAATAATAAAAACAAAGCCCCGCTAAAGCGGGGTTTTTCGTTATTGGATTTATTATTTTTCCATAAGCAAATAGCTCATCATCGGCTCAAAGCATTTGTTTCGCGCAGATTCCAGCTTGCGCATAAATTCTTCCACATTATCATTTCCGTCCGATATAAGCGGAAGCCTGCTCATGCTAAGTAAGCTTATTCCCAGTTCCTCCAGCACCAGCCCAGCCATTTTACTTGCTATAAACGGCAGAACGTTTTCTTCATCCAGCTCATTAATATCTATAACATCATCTGCTTTTTCGCTGTTTTCAACGTAGTCGTATACCGGCGAGAAAAACAATCTGAGCCGCTCGGTAGATAGTTTACTGCCGCCGTCTACAGCCAAGAGACCCCATTGGTGTGCGCGGATTAAATCAACCTCAAACATATCCTCTTTGCCTTTCTTGTATACAAAAGTCAGATAGTCCATTGCCGGCACATTGCCTTCTACCGCAAGGTTTGCCACTTCCTCCAGCTTAACCGCAAAATATTCCTGCTCCGATTCATAATATTGCATAAACTGGCTATCATTAGCCAAACCAAAGATGTTTTTAATAGCATTAAACAATGCAAGCTGATTGTCATAGCTTACATCGCTCAGGTCTTCCATATCTATGCCGCCTGATTTTTTCTCTTTCGGTTCCAGCTTATATTTAGCTACCGTTGGCTTAAGGCTCTCCGCAGGCTCAGGTACAGGATTTGAAACGGCAGCCGATTTTTTTGCCGGCACTTTTGCCGTTGATGCTTTGTTTTTCTCTGTCATGTTTTATCTCCTTCAGCTTCATTGTGTTACTTGTAATGTAACAAGAGCGCTCTTATATGTTATAAACACCGGTACGGGGTCGTATTTGCCCGTTGTGTTGTTGCGCACATACTTATAACCAACAAACAGCGTTACCCAGACCTCAAATGTTATGCTCTCTCCCGAACTGCCAATAGTCTGTCCGGAGCGCAGGGACAAGGTGTTGCGCAGCCCTCCCCCTCCTTGAATTTCTTCAGCCTTTATACCAAGCGCCCCTGTAGAATTAATTTCTATAAGCTCCGCAAAGCCGGGCTTAGCTTTGTCTAAGCTTCCGATTCCGACTCCCACACCTGCAGCTTCTTTGTAATTACCAAGTCTTACATCAAGCCCAATGTATACGGAACCGGAGCCGGGGTTTGCCTCATTGCACAAAATCTTAACGTCGTTCAACAATCCGCCAGTCAGTATGTTTGGCGTCAGGCCATCAAACTGAACCTCGGGCATTTCATCAATTACAAACAGGAAGAAGTCGTATACGCTGCTGTTCAATGTATCATTAGCCACAGCCTGCACAAAGATTACCGCCTTTTCTCCCCCGCGCGCAGGGTCTGGAATAATTGCAAACTTTGGCATGCCCGTTACCGGGTCGGTATCATCATAAAACGACACTATTTCTGTTTCGTTTGCACTGCCGGTGATATTTGCAATATTGCTCTCAACATCAGCAAGCCAGCCAATATCGGATTGCGGAATTTCATATGCCGCAAACCTGCAGCTTGGGAAGCTTGGCTGATACCCGTTTGTTCCCGTATAACCTATAGGAGCAAATATATTACTATTACCAAACAAGGTGTTAGGGCTTCCGCCCGGGGCTATTGCAAACCAGTCTACCACATATGGCTGTTTTGTATCGGGGGAGGAAGGCTTTAGGATGTTAAGCTCATTTTCGCTTGGATCACGAATTTCATATCTTATATCTAAATATCTTACACCGGTGTACGAACTGTAATCTTCTTTAAAAAGGTCTGAGTTAACCTGTACACCGTCAATTGCTATATCTGCCGTTTCCAGATACACAGTTGCCAGCTGATGAGCTATGGTGTAATTACCGCTTGTATCTTTCTGTAAGTTAAACAGAATTAATTGAAACTCCCCAAAATCGTTATATGCCGTAATGCTGAGGCAAATGCGGTTGTTTTCTGTTTTCGGGTCACTGACATACAAATCGCCCGGCCCGGTGCTGTTAGGCAGATTGAGTGTATAGCCAAATGTAGGCAGACCGTTAACGCGCGGTGCAGTAGCATCGTATATTGCGCCAATTGAGTTGCCTTTTATGTAAAACTTTTGAGTATTACCAGGACCGGTGCCGATAATAAGTTTGTTGCTGCCCAACGGGCTGGCACCCGTGCCGTCAGAATCGTAAACCTCGGCATTGGTAAGTTTTTCGGTAACAGTTATCCTCAGCCCTGTATTAACACTGTCGCGGCTGCTGTTGCTGGTTGCACTAACAACAACAAATTTGCCTTTATGCGTTTCGGGGGCAAGACTAGCCTCTTCATAAGTTTCCCAGTCGGAGTCCTCGGGCAGCACTTCATAATTAATGTCCACCGCTTGTCCAAATTCGTTGGTGCGCACCAAAAATGCCATCAACTCTACTGTTCCGCTGTTAAGCGGGCTGACATAGGTGCTGTAATGCGATACCGCATTGCTGAGTCCTTTGTTTTGTATATACAATACTTGTCCGTACTGAGTGGTTTCAATAATGGCACCACCTCGTTCGTTGGTCAGCACTTCAGGTTGAGCCAATCCGTCTGTGTCTACAGCCCCTTTAACAAAATATACCAACTTAGTGTACGAAACCGGCTTGCCAACAACTTGCGAAACTATGTTAAGATAAACGTGCTCGTTTGCATTCACAAGCGGCAGTCCCGGACTGTTTGCTTCTATTATATATTCCACTTCTATCTTGCCGTCGCCTTCGGGGTCATTTTCTAAAAATGTGCTTTTTTCTATTTCCAGTTCATAGCCGGACGCATTAAACGAAAGTCCTGCAATTGTATCAGATACGGTTAGCGGAATATTAAATGTTGACTCAACCCCGCCAATTATAATAAAAATCTCCAGCCAGGTTGTTCCGGTTTTGTTAGCGGATATTGTCCACACCTTGTTTGGTGTTGCCGCATCGGGAGTGGAATGCACATTATCAACCGCTAAAATATGCAGCAAGCCGGTCTGCCCGCTTGCCGGAACCTCGGAAATAACCAGGTCATTAATATATTCAGCCAACGGATTTGAATTAATCGGCGAGGTGCGCACCGGTTGTAAAAACACGCCTAATATATACAAGATGTTATCAACCGACCAGTTACTCATGCTCAACGCAGACAAACTAACGGCTTTAAATATGTCCAGGTCAATTGAAACCTGCTCCAAATCTATAGGTACTCCGTTTAAAGTACTGTCCTTTAAAATAATCTTGTCAAATTCAATCGGTAAAACCGCAAGCTCTGCTTCATTGCTTGCAAACCTTTCGGCTACCCAATCATCCGGCGGATTTTGCTGGCCGCCTTCCGGCACCCAAACATCATCCCTGGCCCTAAATGTACGTGGGATTGTAACGGTTATGGCTTCATTCCACGCTTGGGTAGCACTTCCAATTACATCAACTCTGGCCGTAACCCTTCCGCTTGCATAATCATAAGTCCATGCGGCTGATGCACCGACGTTAAACAAAGTATCGTAAGCGCTGTTATCGCCTACAGGCCAGGTTTTAAAGTTAAACTGCTTTGTATATATGTTGTTAGTCAAACCATAGGGACGGAGCGCACGTATTGGAAACACAGTTGCGGAAACGTAAAAGAAGTCGCCTTCCACAAAGTTATAGACATCATCTTTCGGGGCAATAATATTGCCGGGGTCCTTGTCGGTTGGCATACGGGGCGTAGGCTCCGTACTCAATATAAGTTCAACGCTTTCTATTTTTACGTCTATGTGCACAATAAGCGGAGTGGTGGTTGCCATAAGCCCGTCCGATGTTCTTGCCCAAATTTTAACCATGCCCCCTATGTTAAATCCGTCAGCGGCAACAACCGGTGTAATTTTTATTGCTTCGCCCGTTTTTACCTCGGTCTTGTCTAAAACCACCCTGCCAGGATTCTCTTCGTTGTTGTTCATGTCCGTTACCCATAGCAAAAGGTCCCGCTCTACGCTGCCTTGGGGCAGCCCTAAAACACTAATGCTTGAATCCTCCGAGTCAATAAAAAGCGATGTGGCACTAAACTGTAAACTTGTAACCGGAATATTCTCTTCATCAAATCCGCCGGTAGCCCATGTCCAGCCCAAAACCACTGCAACCAAAGAAAATACAGCAACAAAACTGTATATAACCACTGTTAAGCCCGAAAAGAACCCCTCTTTGGTCAAGCCGCATCCCCCTTAGTGTACTTTGCGCAATTTTGTTCATTATATAAATTATTGCAATATTTGTCAAATAAACTCTCGTTAAACCACAAAATAAAAGCTGTTGAATTAACAAGCGTTATTATCCTTGCCAAATGATTTGTATAAATGCTATTATTGTCTTATGAAAATAACAACCGATTTGAACTACGCTCAAGTTGACGAACAGGACGTTTTGGCGCTTGACGAAAAAATAAAAAAGCTGCACGCAATATTGCATGCCCATGACGGAACAGACAACAAATGGACCGAGCTGCCCAACATTACAGACGAACAGGAACTGCAGCGGATATGGGCGGCAGCGGATAAAATCCGCTCAAACAGCGATGTATTGCTGGTTGTCGGCGTTGGAGGAAGTTACGCCGGTGCATATGCCGGCATCCAGCTTTTGGCTAACGATACAGGCATTCCCGTAGAATTTCTCGGCACGAGTTTTGACTCGGGAGTATTTGCGCGGTTTTTTAACAAATACAAAAACAAGCGGATTGCGGTTAATATTATATCCAAATCGGGCACTACGCTGGAAACTATAGCGGCATTTAACATTGTTGAAAACTTTATGCGCAATAAGTATAGCGAGAATGAGTTTAAACAGCGCATGATTATAACAACCAGCAATAATACAGCGTTTTTAGCCGAGTATGCCAGAATAAATCATCTTACAACTTTCAATATTCCGGATGGCGTAGTCAGCAGGTATTCGGTGTTATCCGCAGTAGGGCTTTTGCCCCTGGCAGCCGCTGGTATTGATATCCGCCGGATTATGGAAGGTGCAAAACAAGCCTGTTTGGACTTGTCTGCCGAGGAACTGTCAAAAAACCAAGCCTACAGATATGCTGCGGCCAGATTCCTGATACATACAACGCTTAAAAAAGATGTAGAAGTGCAAACCAGCTTCTCTGAGCTCATGGAAGGGTTCGGCCGCTGGTGGCAGCAGCTTTTTGGAGAAAGCGAGGGCAAAAACGGGAAAGGCTTGTTTGTTTCCCACATGGTTTTTTCGCGCGATTTGCACTCTATGGGGCAATACATTCAGGAGGGGAAACCGCTTGTTTTTGAAACGGTCATTAATGAACTGAATACAACTGCAGATATAAACTTTTCAAGCAACAGTATGGTTAAAATACCCGCAACATTTATGTCCGAACTTAACAGGGCCGCTTTTATGGGCACTGTTAATGCACATAGCAACGCAGGAGTGCCGATTGTTATAATAAATATAGACAGGCTTAATGCAAAAGGATTTGGATACCTGGTTTATTTCATGGAGATTGCGTGCGCCATGTCGGCATACCTGCTTGGTGTTAATCCATTTAACCAGCCGGGAGTTGAGTTTTATAAAGAAGAAATGAACAAAGCACTGAAATAAATAATCCGCCAAAAAGGCGGATTATTTATTTACCGGTTATTGCAACAACGCTGCTGTATATCTCTGCATCGTCAGGCGCAATATGCTTCAGCATTATGTATACCGTTTCACCGGGCGTAAGGCTTACATTAATGATAACAATCATGTTTGTCCCTGCCCATATATCAATCCTGCTGTGTTTAGAAACTTCTTCCCCAAACTCCGTAGTAAATATCACCTCAACGTCCTGATTTGTTGCATATACGCCATCCGGGTCAAATATAAAATAATTCAGCGTATCAGCCTGGCCTACGCCCAGTTCAAACCATTCCGAATCAATATCAATACTGAATGCCGGCACCACAACGGTCACGGTATATACCTGGCGCACTCCGCTGCCAAGGTCAATTACAATTTCTGCTACGCCGCCAAGAAGTGCAACAACGTTATTCTGGTCATCTATGCCCAGCACGTTTGCCGGATATGATTCGCCTATACTCCAGCCGGCCGTGTACGCCGCATAATAAGGATAAACTGCCGCTACTCCAAGTTCGTCTAAATTAAAGCTTTCGCCAACGTTTAAAACAATATTATAACTTTCATTATACTGCTTAAAGACCGCATTATAAACAACGGGCACTTCAACCTCTATGTTTATAATCAGCACCACACCAGAGCCGTCCAGCGCAGAGGCTTTAATACTGCCGTTACCGGCCGAAAGCGCAGCAACATTACGTCCTTCAATGCTCAATACCGCAGGCGTTAATACCTCAATTAATATTTCAACATCATCCCGCTCGTTCAGCCATACCAGGCTGCAGGTGCCGGATATTCCGCTGGCAGCTGCTTGTGCCGTTACAGCCGGGTCAGTGCTCATTATGTATAATTTATACCCGCTGCCCGTTTTAGAAATCTCAACGCCGCCTATCATTGGCTTTATATCTAATCCGCTTATAAAGCTGCGTACTTCAAACTCCAATGTATTGCTGATTATTTCGTGATAATAGTTGTCCGAGTCATCAAGCAATGTGTAGAATATTTCAAAATTCCCGCTTCCCACAACACCAAACGGAACAAAAATATACTCACCGCTAACAAAAGCGCCGTCCGGATTAATGTCCGCATACTCGCCGCCTGATATTAATTCAAGCTCACATAGTTTATCTGTAAACCCGGCATCATTGCTAAGCCTGAAATAGTACAGCGCTTCAGAATTGTCCGCACGCTTGCCGGAACGTAAAACGTCCGTGCTGCCCAGCACATTAAATTCTCCGTCGCAAACATGAATAATTGCTTCTGCTGCCTTATTTTCAACCGTTATGCTTGCGGTTTTGGTTTCATACACAAACTCGTCCGGTTCAAAATCGTATCCGATAACCGCAGTTGCAATTATTCCGGTAGTGCCTGGCGCAACCGCAATCAGTCTTCCGCTTTCAATTTTAACCACATTTGTATCAAGGATTTCATAATCAATCTGTATTCCGCCAAGTATCGGGCTTTCCGAATCGGGCACTCCTGTTTTTAATACAAAACTGTCCTGCATACAAATACCGGCACTAAATTCAAAGTTGCTTACATTTACAACAAAACTTGCCGTAGCGTAGGTATTAAAAGCCGTCTTTATTTTAGCTGTAACCGTTGTGCTGCCGCTTGACACCGCAGTAACCTGCCCGGTGTTAATATCATAACTGATAACCGAGCTGTTGTAACTAAGCTCGGGCTCAACCGTAACACCGCTTCCCAGCACCGTTAACGCGTTTGCCGTTTTATACGGGGCAGCGTTGGAATACAAATTAATTGCATCCTGATTAAACTCCAGCCCCGCAGCGTACACGTTGTTATCATAAATCTCTATAGTAAATTCAGCATCTATTGTTTTATTTCTGGAGGCCTTAGCCGTTGATTTTAGCACAAAAACGCCGGTTTTGTTAAAAACCAGTTTGTTTCCCACCTTTGCGGCAGCACCTTCCCAGCCTGTTACAAAACTAATTGTATTGCTGTTGCTGGGAGAAACAATAAGAGCATTTGTTTCCGCTATATCAATCTCGGTGCCTATTTCAGCCGAAACAAACTCCTGTGAAAACTCCAGTCCGGTTGCGTAAACATTAACTGCATTGTCATAAACATACGGCGACACCAACCCAAAAGCGGTAAGTGCGCCGGAAAACACAAAGCATGAAATGCAGAACAACCAAATTTTTATCATTTGTTTCAATCCATTACTAATTTGTTAGTTTATGTCGAAGCCAGTATAAACCAGAATGGGTTTATTGTCAAGACAATTTTCAGTTATTTGGAACGAAGTGACCTTTCGCTGCTGCCTGTTTGGTTGACTTTCTAGTTTTTATATTATACAATAACTTAAATCACAAAAGAGGAGTCTGCCATGGCAACTATCCCGGTAAAATGTCCGCATTGCAACGCAAGCGCAACAGCAGATGATGCTACCTCCTTTACCAAATGCGTTTATTGTGGCGGGATATACGAAATTGCCGGCAAAGCAACTCCTGCCCCTGCCGTGCCGCAAGTAGTAAATAATTATTATGCTCCGCCTGCAACAGGGCAAAAACAAAAATTAAGTAAGCCCGTTGCCCTGCTCCTATGCTGGCTTTTTGGCATTTATGGCGTACATAAGTTTTATGAGGGCAAAATTTTAGTGGGCGTTTTGTATATATTTACTTTCGGATTCCTTTTTATCGGCCCATTTATAGACTTCTGGGTGATAGTCTTCAGAGACGGAAACAAATATTATAGACAGTAACAAAAAACAGGCATAGCCTGTTTTTTGTTTAAACTAATTCAATTATTACAGCTTCTGCTGCATCGCCCTGGCGCGGTCCCTTTTTAATTATGCGGGTGTATCCGCCGCCTTGACCGGTATCCTGCTTGCGCTCAAAATACTTAGGTGCGTACACGTTAAATATCTTTTCTACAAGCGGATGCTTTATGTCCTCGGTTCTGGCTACAAACGCGGCCTTGGTTTCTTTTTCCGCACGCTGTTCCTGCACATCATAAACCATACCCATTATCTTCCTGCGTGCAACCAGCTTTTTAGGCCCGTCATTAAGCACTTCGCGCTTAGACTCAACACCTTTAGCGTTTTTGCTGACTTTAACCACTTTAACAGTATCCTGATAGGTGTTTACTGCCATTGTAATAATTTTTTCCGCAACACGCTCTATAGCCTTGGCTCTTGTCAGAGTGGTTTCTAATTTTCCGTTCCAAAGTAATCCTGTAACCTGGTTACGGATAATTGAATCCCTAATATTCTGGTTTCTGCCCAGTTTACTATATCCAGCCATCTATTATTTCTCCTTTAATCATCATCGTTTCTTAAAAACAATCCAAGCTGCTCAAGTTTCTGAATAACCTCTTCAAGGCTCTTTAAGCCCAGATTGCGTACTTTAGCAAGCTCCTTGCTGGTCTTTTTAGTCAGGTCTTCAACCGTTAATATGTTAGCCCGTTTCAAGCAGTTTGTGCTTCGCACACTCAGCTCAAGGTCGCCTATTGTCATTTCAAGCACTTTCTGCTGCTTGTCTTCCTGACGGGTAATTAATATTTCGTTTGCGTTCATTTCTGCCACAAGGTCAATAAACAGTTTTACGTGGTCGTTTATTACCTTGCCTGCAAGGCTGGTTACCTCTTTAGCCGATATGCTGCCGTTGGTGGTTACTTCCAAAGTAAGCTTATCAAAGTTAATGCTTTGTCCCACACGCGCGCTCTCAACAGTATAGTTTACAGCCTTAACCGGCGTAAAAATGCTGTCCATTGCAATAAAGCCAATGCTGTCGGTTGCGTCCTTGTTTTCTTTAGCCAGCACATAGCCCCGGCCTCTGCCTATAACTATTTCCATGTCCAGGCTTGCCCCGGCGCTCATGGTACATATATGAAGCTCCGGATTAACAACCTCTACCTGGTCGTTTACTGCAATGTCTGCAGCCGTAACTTCGCCGGCGCCGCTCTTTTTCAGCCTGATAGTGCTCTTAAAGTCAGGGTCGGTGCTGATAGTTTTTACAATCAGAGTCTTAAGATTAAGCACGATATCCGCAACATCCTCTACTACGCCTTTAATTGTACTAAACTCGTGCTGAACACCCTGAATCCGCACCGCAACCGGAGCTGCGCCCGGCAAGCTTCCTAGCAGCACCCTGCGCATTGCGTTTCCTAAGGTAGTACCAAATCCGCGCTCAAGCGGCTCAATTACAAACTTTGCCGTAGTGCCGCCGCTTGCTTCCTGAAAATTAATTCTTGGCTTTTCAATTTGCATCATAATATTTAATTCTCCTTCCTTGTATTACCTAGAGTACAACTCTATAATTAAGTGTTCTGATATGCTAAGGTCAATATCATCACGCATCGGCAATGCCGTAACCTTGCCGCTAAGTGCTTTGGTATCAACTTCCAGCCACTTTGGCGTAATAATTTTGCTGCCCTTAATTTCCTTAAACAATTCCAAGTTTTTGTCACTTTCCTTAACACTTATTGTGTCTCCAAGTTTTACACTGTAAGAAGGCACATTAACATTTTTTCCGTTTACCGTAAAGTGTCCGTGATTAACCAGCTGCCTGGCTTGTCCTCTGCTTACGCCAAACCCAAGCCTGTACACAACGTTATCCAGCCTGCGTTCCAGTAAGCTCAGCATAACCTCGCCCGTTGCCCCCTTGCTGCGCTTTGCGGCTTGGTAATAGTTTTTAAACTGGCGCTCCAAAATCCCATAAGCGCGTTTAACTTTCTGCTTTTCTCTAAGCTGAAGCGAGTACCCGGTAGGCTTCTTTTTTACTGCTGCCGCACCATGCTGCCCCGGAACCATCGGTCTCTTTTCAATTGCGCATTTACTGGTAACACACCGGTCACCTTTCAGAAACAGCTTACAGCCTTCACGCCTGCACAACTTGCAGTCGGCTTCTGTATATTTTGCCATATATCATAATTCTCCTTTCTCTTAAATACGTCTGGCTTTACTTGGTCTGCAGCCATTGTACGGGATACTTGATACATCCTTAATGCTGGTAACCTCTAAGCCAACGTTGGCAAGTGCTCTTATAGCAGCTTCTCTGCCCGCACCTGCGCCTTTTACAAAAACCTGAACCGATTTTAAGCCCATATCAACTGCTTTTTTGCCCGCGGTTTCAGCTACCTGCTGAGCCGCAAACGGAGTGTCCTTCCGGCTGCCGCGGAATTTCAGCACCCCTGAGGAGCACCACGAAATAACATTGCCGCCCTGATCGGTAATGGTAACAAGGTTGTTGTTAAATGTAGACTGAATGTGAACCTGCCCGCTTCCAAGATTTTTGGTAGCACGCTTCTTCTTTTTAGCTCCGCCGGCCGGCTTTTTAACGCCCTCAGTTTTAGCGGGAGCATGTGCATTTGCAACTTCTTTATTTTCCATAACTTAAATTTTCCTCCCCCATTAACCTTTTTTACCGACTTTGGCTTTTCCGCGTGATACGGTTTTTCTTGGCCCCTTGCGAGTGCGCGCGTTGGTCTTGGTGCGCTGTCCGTTAACCGGCAGCCCCTTTCTGTGACGGATGCCGCGGTTGCAGCCAATTTCCATAAGCCGCTTTATGTTAAGGTTAACTTCACGCCTAAGGTCACCCTCAACCTTGGTGCCGCTTTTTTCAATATAATCTCTGATTTTAGCAATGTCGGCTTCTTTTAAGTCCTTTACACGAGTGTCCGGACTAATGTTAACCGCCGCTAAAATGGCGTTGCTCTTAACACGCCCTATGCCATAAATGTATGTTAGACCAATTTCAACCCGTTTTTCTTTGGGTAGGTCAACACCGGCTATTCTTGCCATATTTAAATTATCCTCCAAAATATTTTGGCCACATTGTGGCTTTGTTTTTATGACTTATATATAAACGCTTTAGGAACAAGATTCCTCTTGCAGCCGCCCTTCGGCGATTATTTTCAATAGTAATGATATCAATTGTATCAGTTTTTTCTAGTTTGTCAATACCAAAACCGGGTTAAATTACCCTTGGGTCTGCTTATGCTTCTTCGATTTAGAGCAGATTACCATAACCTTGCCTTCACGCTTAATTACTCTGCACTTATCACACATTGGTTTTACACTTGGTCTTACTTTCATGTTTTTTCACCTCTATAATTTTCTTTTATTAATTATCTTTAGGAGCTTCAATATTTTCGGCAGGAACTGCTGCCCTTGCCTTGTTTGTTCTCCAAACAATTCTTCCTTTGGTTAAGTCATACGGTGACAACTCAACCGTAACCTTGTCGCCTTCAAATATCAGAATACGACCCAGCTTAAGTTTACCTGCCGGATATGCGGTTACAATATGCCCGTTTGGAAGGCGTACTTTAAAAGTGGCGTTTCTCAGCACCTCAATTACTTCACCTTCTGCTTTAATTGCATCCGTATTAGCCATTTAACCGCTCCTTTTTATATATTGTCATATCGTTAATACCTCAACGCCGGTCTCGGTTATCAGCAAGGTGTTTTCGTAATGCGCTGCCGGCTGTCCGTCTGCTGTTTTACAGGTCCACCCGTCTTCTGTGCTGATTTCAACCTCATACGTTCCCGCGTTCAGCATTGGTTCAATGCAAATTGTCATTCCGGCCTTAAACTCAACGCCTGTGCCTGATGCACCAAAGTTTGGTATCTGCGGAGCTTCATGCACGTTTTTTCCAATACCGTGCCCGCAAAGCACCCGCACCACTCCAAATCCGTTTTTTTCTGCGTGCTCCTGCACAGCAGCGCCTATGTCTCCTACAAAACTTCCGGCTTTTAAGTGCTTAATTGCATGGAAGAAGCATTCTTCGGTAACACGCACCAGCTTGTTCTTAAGCGCATTAACTTTGCCAACTTTATATGTTCTTGCCGCATCTGTATGAAAGCCCTTTACGCATACCCCTACATCCACACCAACAATGTCGCCGTCTTTCAGTACATACTCGCTTGGAATCCCATGCACCACTACCTCGTTTACCGAAGCACATATGGTTGCGGGAAACCCTTCATGTCCCAAAAATGACGGTTTGGCACCTGACTTTTTTATATAGTCATAAACAAACTTATCTATCTGCTTTGTGGTTATGCCCGGTTTAATAAATTTATGGAGCTCGGCAAAAATCTCTTTCATAATTTTGCCGGAAGCCCGCATTTTATTAAGCTGCTCGGGGGTTTTAACAATAGGAGTCAAAACTACACTTCCTTAACTTTAAATATCATGTCCAGCTTAAAAATTATCCTCTCCCAAATCTGGGGTATGGTGCCGTCACCAATTACTCTTATCAGCTTGCCTTTGGTGCTGAAATGCTCGGCAACCGGCCTTATGTTCTTCTCAAAATGGTTCAGCCGTTCTTTAACAACTTCCGGCTTGTCGTCATCCCTTATTGCAAGGGCTCCGCCGCATTTTGGGCAAGTTTCGTTTGGTGCCTCCATCAGGCTTGTCGTTAAGTGGCACCCGGGACACATTCTGCGCTTTGTGAGGCGCTCAAACAGCGGTGTATAATCATCAAAATCAATCAGCAGCATATAGTCAATTCCTACCGCTTCATCCAATAACCCCGCCTGATGCATATCGTACGGTGCGGAATCAACTACAAAGTTTGTGCCTTTCGGATATTGGTCCAGTTGTTTTTTAATGGTTGCAACCGTAATCTCGGGCGGAACCATTCCGCCGGAGTTCATGTGAGCGGCGGCAATCCTACCCTCTTCAGAGCCGGAACGCACCAGGTCTCTGAGCCCGTCACCTACCTTTATAAGTGTCATGCCATACCTGTTTGCTATACTAAGCGCGTGTGTGCCCTTGCCGCTGCCGGCGGGGCCGATAATAAATAAGTTCATAGACATAACTCCTTGTCTGACTACTGTCATTACGAGCCCTTCTTCCTGCCCCTTCAAACGAAGTAATCCCATCTACAGAACTTCTATTAGGGGGATTGCTTCGCTTGTTGGCTATGCAAGACCGTCTCGCAATGACAAGTGTCTACTTCAAAAATCCACGATAGTTTTTCATCATCATCTGCGCATTAAGCTGTTTATCAAACTCCAGCGCAACACTAACTACAATGAGTAATCCCGTTACACTAAAAGCCGTAACCAGTCCCGCAGCACCGGCGCTTCCGCCGATTGTGGTAAAATCCTGGATACTCTTAAACGCTAAGCTTGGAATAATAAATATAAACGCTAGGTAAGTTGCACCAAAGAAAGTAATTCTGCTTGAAATCTTTTTCAGGTAATCAGCCGTCGGCTTGCCTGCCCGATAACCTTGCACAAACCCGCCGTTTTGCTGCAGACTTCTGCTTACATCCTCAGGGTTAAACGCAATTTGCGAGTAGAAATACGTAAAGAAGAAAATTAATATTGCAGTAACCACAAAGAACGGCCAGCTTCCCATACCCATGTTTGTTGAATACCATTCAAACGCAGGACTGGTAGGCCAGAATATGCTCATTAATAATTGCGGAAACGCCACAAGCGCAGTTGCAAAAATTAACGGAAGCACACCTGAGCTGTTTACCTTAATAGGAATATGCGTGTTCTGCCCGCCGTACATTTTCCTGCCTTTAATCTGCTTGGCGTACTGGACAGGAATTCTGCGCTCGGCCAGGTCTATAAATACAATCAGCCCGAAAATTAATATAACCGTACCAAGGAATATAATCAGTGACCAGATTTTGTCTATATCCGCAACAGCCGCCTGAATGCTCTGTAATATTGCCTGACCGGCTGAAGCTAAAATTCCCACAAAAATCAACAGTGAAACACCGTTTCCGATTTTCAAATCGGTAATCTTTTCACCCAGCCATAGCGTAAACATACCGCCTGCAATTAAAACTGCCGCAACAATTGCTGCTACCAGCCATGGCACGTTTGCTTCAATCAGCGGACCCAACGCTCCGGTATTTATGGCACCGTTTGTGCTGAACGCAATTACAATTGCAATTGCCTGAGCCGTAGATAAAATTAAAGCTGCCCATCTGGTAATTTTACCAATCTTTTTTCTGCCTTCGTCGCCGCTTTTACTAAGACGCTCCAACGACGGGATTGCAATGGTTAACAACTGCATAATAATCGATGCCGAAATGTACGGAATTACACCCAGCGCTAACAATGCTCCGTTACTTAGTGCTCCGCCCGTAATTGAACTTAAAAGCCCCAAAAAGGTTGCGGACTCGCCGCTGAAACTGGTATCAAAAGCTGCAGGTTCAATACCCGGTACGGGTATCCAGCAGCCAATGCGGTATACAAGCAAAATGAATAATGTAAGCAGTATTTTATTACGCAGGTCTTTTTGTTTAAATGCGTCAATAAGAGTTCTAAACATTACGCCTCCTTAATAGTTCCGCCAGCCTTGGTAATCTTCTTTTCAGCCGTTTCCGACCACTTTTCAGCCTTTATTGTTAATGCTTTGGTAATTTTTCCGTTGCCAAGCACCTTGAGCCCGTCTTTTTCTATTTTGCTGATTATGCGCTTCTCTTTTAAAAGTTCGGCGGTAACTGTTGTGTTAGCCGCAAACGTTTCTAAATCGCCCACATTAACAATTGCAAATTGACGCTTAAATCTTGCGTTTGTAAAACCGCGCTTTGGCAGCTTCTGAGTAAGCGCAATCTGTCCGCCTTCAAACAGCGGACGTGTTCCGCCGCCGCTGCGTTTGTTTTGTCCGTTTTCACCTCTTCCGGAAGTTTTACCTATGCCGGAGCCTCTTCCGCGCCCTACTCTGGTTCTGCCCTTTTTAGAGTTTGGCGCAGGCTGCAATTCATGTAAATTCATATTTACCCTTAGCCTCCTCTAAACTTCTTCTACTTTAACTAAGTGATTTACTACTTTAATCATGCCGCGGATTGCGTTGTTGTCGGGCATAATTTTAGTCTGGTTAATTTTTGTTAAGCCCAATGCTTTAATAGTTTTGCGCTGTTTTGGTAAAGTGCAAATCACGCTTCTTACTAAAGTAATTTTTATCTGCTTGCCGGCTGGCTTAGCGGGCTTTGCCTCTGCCTTTGCGGCAGTTGCTTTAACCGCAGCCGGTTTAGCCGCAGCCTTTGGAGCAGCAACTTTTGCGGCCGGTTTAGCCGCAGCCGGTTTTGCTGCAGCCGGTTTTGCCGCTGCCTTTGGAGCAGTTTTTACTGCAGGTTTAGATGCAGTTTTCTTTTCTGTTGTTTTAGTTTCTGCCATAATTACACTTCCTCGGCAGTTTTGCCGCGTTTTGCAGCCATCTGCTCTTTTACACGTAATTTTTTAAGTGCCTCAAAGGTAGCTTTACCGCTGTTAACTTTGTTACGGCTGCCATACAGCTTACCCGTAACATCCTTAATCCCGGCAATTTCAAGTACAGCTCTGGCCGCACCGCCCGCAATTACGCCCGCGCCTTCTTTAGCCGGCATAAACTTAACTTTGGATGCGCCAAACTTAGCATCAATTTCATGCGGGATTGTTGTACCTACTATCGGAACGGTAATCATATTCTTTTTGGCTTCAACAAAGCCCTTCTCAATTGCGTTAATAGTCTCGCGCGCTTTACCTATGCCCAAGCCTACTCTGCCCTTTTTGTCACCTACAACACAAAGTGCCCTAAACGACAAAGTTCGGCCGCCCATAACGGTTTTCTGAACGCTGATTAACTCAATCATGCGTTTTTCAAACTCATCAGCTTCGCGTTTTGGCCTGTCCTCTCTAGGTTTTCGCGGGCGGTTGTCGTGTTTGTTATTCCTATTCTGTTCAGGCTTAGCTGCTGTACTCGGTGCTGTTTCAACCGCCTGTTCTTCTAAATCTGCCATTTTCTATCCCACTCCTTCCTAAAACTCCAGTCCGCCGGCCCTTGCGCCTTCGGCAAGAGACTTAACGCGTCCTGTGTAAATGTATCCGCTGCGGTCAAAAACTACTTTGGTTATCTTTTTTGCTTTTGCTCGTTTTGCCGCTTCCTGGCCTACTATATAAGCCGCTTCGGATTTGGTTTTGTCTTTAACTGCTGCTGTCATAGCCTTTTCATTGCTTGATACCGCCGCCAGAGTAACACCTAATTCGTCATCTATAAACTGAACATAAACATGGTTCAAGCTCCGGTAAACATTAAGTCTGGGAATTTCGTGCGTACCGCTCAGTTTCTGACGTACCCTTGCGTGCCTGCGTTTGCGCTCTTCATTTTTGTCCTGTTTTATAATCATTTGATATTACGCTCCCTTATTTCTTACCGGTAGTTTTACCCTGTTTCTTCACTACCACTTCATCGGAATAACGAATTCCGTAAAGATGGTACGGCTCGACCTTTTTAACTGCCCTGATTTCAGCAGCCATCTGCCCCACTTCCTGTTTGTTTGCACCGGTTACTTTAATTTCCAGCGCTGTAGGACAGGACAACTTAATTCCGGGCTTTGCTTTTACTACAACCTGATGCGACAGTCCAACGTTAAGAACAATGTCGTTGCCCTGCTGTGCAACTTTGTAGCCAACACCGTTTATAACAAGGGATTTACTAAAACCCTTGGTAACACCAACTGCCATATTGTTTAGCAGGCTGCGGTACAAGCCGTGTGCTGCCTTAGCTTCTTTAGTTTCCGTAAGCCTGGTCAGCCTGACCCTTTTACCGTCTACTTCAACCTTAATTTCCGGGTCAACCTGTTGTCTAAGCTCTCCCAAAGGTCCCTTAATTGTTACCAGGTTCTTGTTTGACACGCTTATTTCCACATTAGGTTCCAGCACAATTTCTTCTCTTCCTATTCTAGACATATCCACACCCCCTACCACACATAGGCAAGCACTTCGCCGCCTGTGTTTTTGGTTCTTGCAGTCTTATCTGTCATAAGCCCGTTGCTGGTAGAAATAATTGCTATCCCAAGCCCGTTAAGCACTTTAGGAAGCTTGTCCCTGTTAGCATAAATTCTAAGACCCGGCTTAGAAATTCTTCTAAGACCAGATATTACACTCATGCCTTTTTCGTCATACTTCAAAACTATTCTGATGGTATCATATGGCTCAGTAACCATTGAAAAACCTGCAATATAGCCTTCATCAAGCAAAATTTGGGCAATTGCCTCTTTAAGCTTAGATGCAGGAACGTCTACACTTTCGTGCTTAGCGTTTATTGCATTTCTTATTCGGGTAAGCATATCTGCTATTACATCTGTAACTACCATAATTCCTCCTTACCAGCTAGCCTTTTTTACACCGGGAATTTCACCGCGGTAAGCCATTTCTCTGAAACAAACACGGCAGATTCCGTATTTTTTCAGGACAGCTCTCGGGCGGCCGCAAATTGAACAGCGCGTATATTCACGCGATTTGTACTTCTGTTTGCCCTGTTGCTTTAAAACCAAACTTTTTCTTGCCATTTTGCACACCCTCCCTAATTCTTTTTAAACGGCATTCCCATGTAATCCAGGAGCGCCTTGGCTTCAGCGTCGTTACTTGCAGTTGTTACAATGCAAACGTCAAAGCCTCTTACTTTTTCTATTTTATCATAGCTTATTTCAGGAAACACCAATTGTTCTTTAATGCCCATGTTGTAATTGCCCTTGCTGTCAAAACTTTTTGGAGAAACTCCCCTAAAGTCACGCACGCGCGGCAGTGCAACTGATATAAGCCTGTCTAAAAACTCGTACATCTGGTTTCCGCGCAAAGTAACCTTGGCTCCAATACGCATACCCTGCCTGAGTTTAAAGTTGGATACCGACTTTTTAGCCAGAGTCACAACCGGCTTCTGACCGGTAATAATCGCAATTTCATCAACTGCCGCATTAAAGCTTTTAGCGTTGTCTTTTACATCACCCAGTCCGGCGTTAATAACAATTTTATCAACCCTCGGAACCTCGTTGCGGTTCTTCATTTTCAGCTCTTTCATCAATCCGGGCACAACGGTTTCGTTATAAAATTCCAAAAGGCGCGGCTTTTTGCCTGCCACCACTTTGGTTTTAACCTGATTTTCTGTTTTACTCATTATTTAGCCCCCGCTCCTTTGTCTACCGAACGCTTTACAGCCGCCTTGCTTACACTTGCACCCTTCACTTCTTTGGTCGGTTTTTGTGTAGTTTTTGCAACCGCAGCCTTTTTAGGAGTGCTTACGGCCTTAGCCCTGTCGGATTGTTTGGTAGCTTTTGCTGCAAGTTTTTCACTTGCCGCTGCACCCTTTACTGCCGCCTTTGCTTCAGCTTTAGCCTCTTTTTTAGCTTCTTTTTTAGCAGACTTAGCACTTCGCTTTGTGCCAATCAGCACCGCTCCGCACTTTTTGCAAACCCGGCTTTTATTGCCTTTTCCGTCGTCTTTGTGTCCTATTCTGGTGGCTTTATTACAAGCCGCACAAATAATCTGCACGTTGCTTATGTCAATTGCCGCCTCGCGCTTAATAATACCGCCCTTGTCTTTAGCACTTCTCGGCTTTCTGTGACGGTGAACGATATTAACGCCTTCTATCACAATTCTGCCGGCATGCGGGTCAACCGCCATTACCTTGCCGGTTTTACCCTTGTCTTTTCCGGCTATAACCAAACAGTTGTCGCCGGTCTTAATTCCAATTGCCATACTCTAGCTTCTCCCTTTAAAGCACTTCCGGTGCAAGCGATATAATCTTCATATAGTCTTTTTCACGCAATTCACGAGCAATAGGTCCAAAAATACGAGTCCCCTTGGGCTGCTTGTCTTTGTCTATAATTACAGCCGCATTGTCATCAAAACGAATCGTGCTGCCGTCAGCTCTCCGCACGCCTTTAGACGTCCTGACAATAACTGCTTTAACAACATCGCCCTTCTTAACGCTTCCGCCTGGGATAGCAGTCTTGACCGAAGCAACAATAACGTCGCCTATGTTACCGCTCTTCCTGAAACTGCCGCCAAGCACTCTGATGCACATAATGGTTTTTGCACCGGTGTTGTCAGCTACCTTCAATTTTGTTTGTGGCATTACCATAAGATTTTACTTCCTTTATTTCGCTCGTTCAATTATCCGCACCAGCCTGAAGTATTTGTCGCGAGACAAGTGGCGGGTTTCGGCAATTTCGACCACATCGCCAATTTTGCATTCGTTGAGCTCGTCATGCACTTTAAATTTCTTTGTTTTCTTAACAATCTTTTTGTAAATCGGGTGGCGGATATTGTTTTCAATTGCAACCACAATTGTTTTTTGCATCCTGTTGCTTACCACTACTCCCACCCGGGTTTTACGATTGTTGCGGTCATCTGCAGTTTCTGCTTTAACAGGCTTTGCAGCCTTAACCGGTTTTTCCGCTGCCGGTTTTTTAACTGCAGCAGGCTTAACAGCTTTAGCCGCAGGCTTTTCCGCCTTAACAGCAGATTTAGCAGCCGGTTTTTTTATCTCTTTTTTCGGTGCAGGAGTTTTTACTTCTGCTTTCTTTGTTTTTGCTTCCATAATTACTTAGCCTCCACCTTTGTTTTTTCCGACTTGGCTTCACGCTCTTTAAGTATTGTAATTGCCCTGGCTATATCCTTTTTTACCGTGTTTAACATCATTGGGTTACTAAGCTGGCCTGTAGCGTGCGAAAAACGAAGATTAAAATGTTCTTGCTTCAGGTCTTTCAGCTTAGCTTTAAGCTCCTCGGTAGTGAGGTCTCTTAACTCTTGTACCTTCATTATTTCTCACCGCCTTTTGTAGAAATGCTTTCTTTATATGCTTTGGCATTTTCGGCCATTGCATCAAGCTCTGCATCAAGCTCCGATTTAATTACAAATTTTGTTTTAACCGGAAGTTTATGGCTTGCCAGTCTCAAGGCTTCCCTTGCTACTTCCTGGCTGACTTCGGCTATTTCAAACATAACTCTGCCGGGCTTAACAACAGCTACCCAGTATTCCGGATTACCCTTACCTTTACCCATACGGGTTTCGGCAGGTTTTTTGGTAATAGGTTTGTCCGGAAAAATTTTAATCCAAACCTTACCGAATCTTTTCATATATCTTGTCATTGCAATACGTGCTGACTCTATCTGGTTACTCTTAACCCAGCCGCACTCGGTTGCAGCAAGCCCAAACTCTCCGTATGTTACCCGGTTTCCCCTGGTAGCAGTACCTCTCATTCGTCCCTTCTGAACTTTCCTATGCAACGACCTTTTTGGCATTAACATTATTTTTCGCCTCCTTTAACAGAAGCGTTTTTCTTTGGCTTTTCCAAAACTTCGCCCTTGTAAATCCATACCTTAACACCAAGCACGCCATATGTGGTATGAGCTTCGGCAAAACCGTAGTCTATGTCAGCCCTGATTGTGTGCAGCGGCACACTTCCTAAAGCAAACTGCTCGGTACGCGCAATTTCAGCACCGTTTATTCTGCCTGCAACCGCAATCTTGCAGCCCAGGGCTCCGGCTTTCATAACTTTTTGCAGTGTGCTCTTTATTGCACGCTTAACTAAAATTCGCTTTTCAATCTGAGCTGCAATGCTCTGAGCGTTAATGGTAGCATCGGTGTCGGGCTTCTTAACTTCTTTAACATTAATAGTAACCTGCTTGCCAACCGCAATCTTTTTAATGGCTTTGTTTAAAGCATCAATTCCGGCGCCTTTGCTTCCAATAATCATGCCGGGCTTAGCCGTAATAATATTAATAGTAACTTTACCGTCGGTACGCTCAATAGTAACACGGGACACCTGAGCGTCATGATATTTCTTTTGAATATACTCACGAATAGTGTTATCTTCTTTCAACAGTTCAGCAAAGTCTTTCTTATTTGCGTACCAGGTAGCATCCCAGTCTTTAATAACGCCGACTCTGAGTCCGTGAGCACTTACTTTTTGACCCATACTATTTTGCGCCTCCTTTTGTTGATTTTACAGCAGGCTTAGCCTGACTCTTGGTTGTTGAAGTTGTTTTAGTGGTTGTTTTAGGCTTTTCTGTCTTTACCGGCTTCTCTTCTTTTACCTCGGCCGCCTCAATTGGTTTAGCCAAACTTTTTTCACTGGCTGCTTTAGCAGCCTTAGGCTTAGCTACAGGCTTTTCAACCTTTTTTTCGTCCAGAATAATTGTAATGTGGCAGGTACGCTTGTTAATCGTATCCGCACTGCCATGACTTCTTGGCCACCAGCGCTTAAGTGTCGGGCCCTCGTTAGCGTAGCATTCTGCCACAAACAAGTCGTCCTTGCTTAAGTTCAAATTGTTTTCAGCGTTAGCACCGGCACTCTGCAGCACCTTAAGTACGGTTTTAGATGCACCCTTAGGAGTGTGCATAAGGATTGCAATTGCGTCTGTGTACCTTGCGCCGCGAATTATATCAAGCACAATTCTGGCCTTAGATGCACTCATCCTTACATAACTGGCAGTTGCATTCGGACGCTTTTCGGCGTTTTCCGCTCTTGCGGCTGCCTTTTCTCTCATTCTTTTTGCCATAGTTTAATCTCTCCCCTGCTATTTCTTGCCCTTAACAGCGGTTTTGCCGCCTGCATGGCTTTTAAAGTTTTTGGTAGGAGAAAACTCCCCTAATTTGTGTCCGACCATTTCCACCGAGCAATATACGGGAATGTGCTTTTTGCCGTTATGAACAGCAATGGTGTGCCCAACCATATCGGGATAAATTGTGCTGGCCCTAGACCAGGTTTTAAGCGGCTTTTTTTCGTTTTTAGCATTCTGTTCTTTAACACGCTTCATAAGGCGCTCTTCAACAAAAGGCTTTTTATTATCTCTCTTACCCATATTACCTTACTCCTAATTTACCCGTTTAATAATTAATCTGCTGCTTGGCTTACGCTTGTTTCGTGTCTTTTTACCCATTGTAGGCTTGCCCCATGGAGTAACCGGACTCGGTCTTCCAATCGGACACTTGCCTTCACCGCCGCCATGCGGGTGGTCGTTGGGGTTCATAACCGAACCGCGCACTGTTGGCCTGATGCCCATGTGGCGTTTACGTCCGGCTTTGCCCAGCTGTGTGTTTATATGGTCCTGATTGCCAACCGTACCGATAGTAGCACGGCAGGCTTCGGCCACTCTGCGGGTTTCTCCGCTTGGAAGCTTAAGTATAGCCATACCTTTTTCAAGACCGACAAGCCTTGCTTCCTGTCCGGCACTTCTTGCCATCTGTCCGCCGCGGTTTGGCTCTAGCTCAATACAATGAACAACTGTACCAACCGGCATATCCATCATTTTCATACTGTTGCCGGCCTTAATCTCAGCCGTTTTACCGCTCATAACCGTTTGCCCAACCTCCAGCCCGACCGGCGCTAAAATGTAGCGCTTTTCGCCGTCGGCGTAGTTAAGCAGTGCAATGTAAGCCGTTCGGTTCGGGTCATACTCAATGCTTGCAACCTTAGCGGGAATTCCGTCCTTGTTGCGCTTAAAGTCAATAACCCTGTACTTTGTGCGGTTTCCGCCGCCTTTGTGACGCACGGTAATAACTCCGCGGTTGTTTCTGCCCGAATTTTTCTTTTTGGTTTTAAGCAAACTCTTTTCAGGCTTGCTTGTTGTTATCTCCTCAAAAGTAGGAGAGATTAACTGACGCTGACTGGGCGTGATAGGTTTATGTCTTTTAACTGCCATTTATCTTCTTCCTTCCTTTTAATTATGATAGACTTTCAAAGAACGCAATCGGCTTTGAGTCCTTCTTTAAAGTAACAACTGCTTTTTTTATTGAACTTGTGTATCCGTTTATTCTGCCCTGCCGTCTCTTGGGCTTGCCTGCGGTAACAATTGTGTTTACCGAATCAACGGTTACGCTAAACTGCTTTTCAACAGCCAGTTTTATCTGAGGCTTGGTAGCGTTTTTAGCAACCACAAACCAGTACTTTTTCTTTGCAATGTCGGCATAGCTCTTTTCAGATAAAAGCGGCTTTATAATAACACCTGTAGTATCCATTATTTTGCGTACGCCTCCTCTATTGCTTTAATTGCGTCGGTTGTAAACATTACCTTACTTGCGCACATAACCTCGTATGTGTTAAGCAGCTCTGCATTTACAATGTTTAAATAAGGAATATTTGCGCCTGCTTTTAAAATGTTTTCGTTTGCGCCGGCCGTAACAAGCAGCACGTTTTTCTTTATTTTAAATGCGTCCAGCACTTTCTGCATTCCGCTGGTCTTGTGGTCTTTAAGTTTAAGTCCGTCCAGCACCACAACCTGCTTGTCTGTTACCTTAACGCTTAGAGCCGATTTAAAGGCTTCCGCTTTCATTTTCTTGTTCACTTTCTGGCTGAAATCACGCGGAGTAAGTGCAAACGCCATTCCGCCGCCTATCCATTGAGGTCCTTTGCGGCTGCCTTGCCTTGCCCTGCCGGTGTGTTTCTGCTTCCATGGTTTTTTAGCCTTTCCGCGAACATCACTTCTGCTTAGTGCAGCTTTTGTGCCCTGACGCTGATTAGCCAGGTGCGCTACTACTATTTGATGAACCAGCGGCTCGTTAAATTCTGCGCCAAACACGCCCTCCGATAGGGTTAAGGTGCCGGTTTCTTCAGCCTTCTGGTTAAATACTTTTATTTTTGGCATATCTTAAACCCCCTTAATGGCGTTGCGTATGGTAACCACGCTGTTGCGCGGACCGGGTACTGCGCCCTTAAGTAAAATCAGGCTGCGCTCGGTGTCGACTCTCACCACTTCCAGATTCTGTACGGTCACTTTGGTGCCGCCGTAACGGCCTGCCATGCGCTTGCCTTTAAAAACCTTGCAAACGCCCGAACCGCCTCCGCCCATGCTGTGCTTTCTGTGTACCTTGTTGCCGCCGTGCGTCATTGGCTGACGCTTCATGTTCCATCTAAAAATACTGCCCGTAAAACCACGCCCTCTGGAATTGCCTATAACGTCAACTTTATCGCCTTCTTTAAACTGGCTGCAGTTAATTTCCTGACCGATTGAGTAGTCTTTAGCACCGCTTAACTTAAGCTCTCTGAGAGTGCTCTTTGGTGCAACTCCCGCTTTGCTGAATTGCCCGGCCGCCGGCTTGCTAACTAAATTTTCGCGAACCTCGCCGTAAGCTACTACCACTGCATCATAGCCGTCCTTGTCGGTACTCTTAACCTGAGTAACTATATTAGGAACCGCCTCAACAACAGTAACAGGAACAACAAGACCATTGGCCGCAAAAACTTGAGTCATACCAAGCTTTTTGCCTAAAATTGCTTTCTCCATAATTAATCTCCCTTCCCTGTTCTTACAGCTTAATCTTAATGTCTACGCCGGCAGGCAAATCAAGCTTGGTAAGCGTGTCCATTGCCTTAGTGCTTGGGCTGTAGATGTCGATTAATCTTTTGTGTGTTCTAAGTTCAAACTGCTCACGGCTGTCTTTGTTTACGTGAGGCGAACGCAGTATTGTAATAATTTCCTTGTCAGTAGGAAGCGGAACCGGTCCGCTGATAGTACAACCTGCCTTTTTAGCTGCATCGATAATACGAGCGGCAGCCTGGTCAATTAAGCTCGGGTCAAAAGACTTTAACTTAATTCTGATTTTTTGTGTAGCCATACACCCTCCATTTTAGTTTGTTTTTATTCTCGGGCTTACATATAGCGCACACGCGTGTAAACTTACCCGTGTGTGTCCTGCTGTGAATTAAAAAAAGAAGAAACCTTAGTATTCATCTTTGTTTTAACCGCCGAGCCGCATGGCTTTTGCCACACTTGTCAGTAAGAATTCTCTCAAAAACTATTGCATTTCCAAGTAACTTCTTACCTCAACCCATATTCACAGATAGTCCATTATATACTAGGCGTTTACTAATGTCAACACTTTTTAAAAAGATTTTAAAACAAAAAGGAGCTTATCCTGCTCCTTTTTGTTTATCTTCTCTCAAAACTGTTTTGCTCTTTGCGCCCCGCTGCCACGTCAGCTGTTTTCTGCCCCGCATTGCCCTGCTTGTAAGCATTATCCAGAATGTAGCGCATCTCCATTCTTGCCTCCTTTACATACCTACATTTCCTATCCGAAGCAGAACAGTGAAGCTGTTTACCTTCTTCATTTCGTGAACATAAAACGCCTACAAGCGGTTTCAGAATATCATTCAGAGTGTTTGCATCCCATGTAAGCGCACTAAGTTCCTGGCGCTTGTCCATTAAAGCATCCAGCTTAGCGGCTAGGTCTGTACGCAGCACCTGTCCAAAAACCGGAGCACTTTTACCAAGCTCAACAATCTGACCAACAACCCTTACCGTCTCCTCCGCTTTTTCTGCCGCTGTCCGCTGGAAACCTGTAAACTTATCAGTTGATTGCGCTATAAACTTTTCATGGGCGCTGTTTTTCCGTTTTGTATAACCGCCCGGCTTGGTTAATTCTCCACGCTTTGCATCCATCCATTCGGCAAGAGTAACTGCCTCCAGCAAAACAAGACACGCCATTGCAGTGGCGCCGCATTTAATCCCATATTCTTTAGCAAAACTTAAAACCTCATCAAAATCAACATCCCATAAGTTGAAACCTTTTTTTGCGGTCTCAATGCGCTCGTGTCTTAAATCAATTTCGTTAAGCTTTGCAAGCCTATACCGCTTTATCAGCTCAGACGTTGTTGGAAATCTGTCTTCTATCATCTTTCCGCCGCTTGTGCGTTAGCTTTGGCTGCCCTAGCCGAGCGCAGTTCTGCAATGCGCTCACGCTTGCCCGCAATGTACTCCAGCAGTTTGTTTTTATCAAATGCGGTTCTCGTAACTTCTCTCGTGCCTTCCATGCTTTTATACGCACTCATCAACGGGTTGGTGTTAAAGCCGATAAAGTTAGGCACAGACTCCCTGAAGTCTATAAAGCCCAGTCCCAGGTCACTGCTGCTCCATGTAGGCTTAATTGCCTCGGCACTATCTAAAATTTTTCTGGTCCAATCATCCTCAACAACTGCTTCTCCTGCCCTCACCTTTTCACGCCATCGTCTGGACGCCATAACTCCGTCCGCTTTGCAGAACGCACGCCTGTACCCAATTGCTATATCCTCTAAAGCATTGGTTGAAACAAACTTGGTGCCGGGAAAATAACTCAGCGCCTCTTCATACCTGTTTAGTGCGTCTTCGGCCATAGCCAGGCTGCCCTCATGCGCGCTGAATTTTTCATGTTCAAGATTGTCATTCTTTACTATGGTATCACTTCTCTCTTTTACCAGAGAGCTATATGACTTTGGCCTGCCGGAGGCTGTCTGTCCGATTCTGCCAAACACCTCATTTATTTCATCCTTAATCAAGTCATGCGATTCTGTAAATCTCTTATCAGCCGCCCTTTCGTGTCTCAATTCTTTTTTGCGGCCTGTATTGTACCTTTTCATGTAATCATTTTTCTTTGCTTTCTTCTCTTCTTCAGTCATTTTTACTCTTGGTACAGACCCTGTTTTTGCCCTGGCCCTTCCAACGGCTTCTTTCCTGCGGTAAGATGATATAGTTTCTTTATCGGCGTCCGCACTAAGCCCGTACTTTTCTATAAGCTCCTGCCTGCTTATTAGCGAACGAGAGTCAGCAAGTTCGGCTTCTTTAATCTCTTGCGGAGTAATAGCGCTAAGCACCTTGCGCCGTGCGGCAAGGCTGGCACCCCATTTGCCAAATGCGGTGTTAAACTCGACGAGCCCGGTCCTTTGCTCGCCCTTGCCGGTAAACAAAATGTCATAGTTGGCAAGAGTAGTATCAGCCGGCACCGACGCATGAGTAATTGCGCTGTTAAAATCTTTAGTTTCGGCTATAGTCTTTTTTAATATAGCACCGTTGGTTGCATCGTTTCCCAAACCGTATTGGTCAATTATACGCCTACGGCTTGCCTGAAGCGCCTTCCAGTTTTCCCAGTTTCCTCCGCCAATCATTTTAAGCGGCTTGCTTGCTTCCGCTTTATCGGCAGCCTTAAAAAAGCCCATTATTGCACCGGCCTTTTCTTTGCCTGTTTTTTCAGCCTCACGCTCTGCTTCCTTTGCAGCCTTTTGCTCTAAATACACCTCCACCGATATTCCGGCCTTTTCAGCAGCTTTCTTCCAATTGTAATTGTTTGAATGGCTCTGGTTTTTCAATGTTCTTATCCTTTCTTTAGGCGTATCCAACGGCAGTCCGCGTTCTTGCAGCCATTGGATTCTTTTTTGCTCAAGCACCCCCGGCACTTTCTTTGCATTTCTGTCTTCCCGATATTCGTCAATCGTTATGCCAAGCTCTTTAGCTCTGTTTTCTGCGTGTTTATTCCGCCACTTTTCTTTCTGCACATCGTGTTGCGCTCCCGGCGGAGCAAACTTAGCTAACTCACGCCTGGTATTTAATGGATTGCCATGTTTTCCGTACAGGTAGTTAAGCTCGTATAACGGCTCATCCGGCAAAACAGAAAATGCCTTAACGGCTGCCTCTGGGCTGGCAAGTCCCCGATATGTCTCGTTTGCCCGATATTCTTTGTTGTATTCGTATGCCTTGTCTTTATCTCTCTTGTAGGTTACTTTTGGCTTTACAGGTTTGTTAGCCTTCATTTCCAGGTATTGTTCTGCTGTTTCCAGCCCCGCCCTTTTGGCGGCATTTTTTAAGTACCAGGTTTTATTATACTCTTTCCTTTCTTCTTTTGTTTTTGGCTTTTTTGCAGGCTTAGCCGCATTTAGCCGGGAAACCCTGTTTTGAATATTCTCGCCCCATTTGCCAAACACGGGGTTGAAATCAAACAGCTCCGATTTTAGTTCCTCTTTAATAAATATCCTGTTATATGTAGATAGCCCTGTATCAGCCGGAACAGTGGCATGAGCAATTGCCTCATTAAATTCTTTGTTTGGAGCCTCCGCCGCCTTTTTTACCGCTTTTTTTGCTCTGTCAAAAAGTAACATATAAACTCTGTTGTAAACTAGCAGTTTCTCTTCCCTGTCAGCTATTATTGCCGCACGCTCGGCATCAGTCAGCCCGGATTTTGGGTTTTTTGCCGCAATGCCCAGACTGTGCTCTTGTTTTTTAATTTCAGCAATCTTTTCGTCACTAGTATCCATTGGCAGGTTATGTGCCGTAAGATATGCAATTCTGGCAAAATCCCCGGTGCCCGCATTTAAGCGCTGCTCTTTGCGGGCAGCTTGTTTTTTGTCCTTTTGTTCTTTCCACTCTTCTATAGTTATCCCGGCTTTTTCGGCCTCAACTCTCGCATATCTCTCTTTTGCATACGCAGTCTGTTTTGCCCTTTGCTCTTCGCTGCTAAGCTTAACTCTTTTAGGCTTTTCCGCCTTCTTTAGTTCAGCTTGTTCGGCTTGCATTTGCTTGTAGCGCTCTACCGTAACGCCTGCTTCTTCAGCCTTTTTCTTAAAATAAAAGTTGCTTGCATTTTCATTGCTTTTGCGCCTGTTTATTTCGGCTTTGGGAGTGCTAAGCGGCAAGCCACGCTCTTCCAGCCACTTAATTTGGTTTAGTTCCCGTTTGCCGGGCTCTTTTGTCTTTTCCTTCATCCATTCAGCGTTATCTGCCGCCGCATCTGTTTTTGGCTGCGCCCAGATTTTAGTGTTACTGTAGTCATGCAGCTCTTTCAGCATATCAACAATTTCCGCATTAAAAGCAACCGTATAAGTCCTATTTCGGTCAATATGAATATTGCTTGTATTCCAATACATATCGTGTCTTTTTTTCAGTTTTGCACTAAACTCGGCGTTTGAAGCAGGCATCTTTTCTTTTTCTGAATACAGCCTTTTAAGGTTTAGCTGCCCGCCCGGGATACCAAAAGCATCCGTTGCTTTGCTAAGCAGCCTCTCAAAATTAGGTATGGCCTTTTTGCGGTGACTGCCCTTAAATGTTTCATTAATCCTATTTGTATTAAAGGTACTGTTATCTGAATAAACCAAAGCGTTTGTTGCAAGCAGCCCACGGTAAATGCCGTCTCTAAATTCTTTCTGCAGCTGCTTTACCGCTTTTTCGGTTTGCACCAAATCACTGAAATTGCCGCGCACAGTTTTTATGTCATACTTACCGGTGGGATTCCACGCCAGAAAATCTATGGCGGATTTCATTTTATTTAATATCTCTGCAGCAAAAACCTTTCTGCTTGGAGTAGTTACACCTGCAACACGGCTGGCCTGACTTGCAATTTCCCATAAGCCCAGTTCAAGCATCTTAGGATTCCTCGGAACAAAAAGAGCCTGCAGCTCCTTCAACGAAAAACGGCGGATATCAAGTTCGCCTTCCGGAATGTCTAAGGCTAATATCTTCTGCAAGTCCATAAACACTTCTCCCTCTTATACTACACATAGTATCACAGGTTGGACTATCTGTCAATACCGAAATAAAAATTCCCATCTACAAGAAGGGCTGTTAAAAGAACAAAGACCATCCCAAAAAAATTCCCCTCCTGTAGAAGGGAATTTTGGCTAGTGTTTTTGGAGCGCTAGCGACCCATAGTTGTTACCTGTTCCTTGTTACCTGTTACCTGTTTTAACACCCTTTTCGGCAGCATCCACCGCAGGCGTTATCACCTACAGTTTCGTTAAGCTTCTCCAGCATAAGCTCCAAATCCGCGCCATGCGCCGCTGTGGCTTCCGCTATGGTTTCGCTCCTTGCCATTGGGCATCCAAAGCAATGCATACCAAAGCCCATAAGCACACCTGCCGCCTGCTTACTGATTTTAAGCACTTCGTTAATAGTCATATCAGCTGTTATTTTTGTTGATGTTTTCATAATTATTTTCTCCTCTTGATTTTTGGAGCGTAAGCGACCCATAGTTGTTACCTGTTCCTTGTTCACTGTAAATACGCTCCGCACCCGCAAAACAGTGCATCCTCATTATTCTCCGCACCGCACTCCGGGCAAATCTTTTTCTTGCCGCCGTTATCCGTGCCGCACTCTGTACAATATTTGCTTCCCACAGGCAATATTGCACCGCAGCCGGAGCAAAGCGGCAGGCTTCGTCTGCGGGTTGAAGCGGCGGGGACCGAAGCAGGGCTATCAGCTTCTGCCGGGGGGATTGTGTGCATAGAATCTGGTTTTGCGCCTTCGGCGGCTACCCCGTCCGCCTCCGGCGTCCACCCCTTCGAAGAAGGGGAATTTTTGGTTTCAAAGTTAAAGTTTTGTTCTTCCTCAAAAATCTTTGGCTTGCCGGTTTCAACCGTTGTAACGGCAACCCGCTCATCAAACTTTTTGCCAAGGCGCTCCAGCTTCTGCTCAAACGTTTCGGGCTCGGAAAGTGCGGTGTCATAAAACGCAGCCCTGTCTTCCGGCGGAGCATATTCCGGTGCCTGATATTTGTTGTCATTATCAACCAGTGCTTCCGCCCCGTCGGCTTCTGCGCCCGTTACTTCAGCAATCCTGCGCGAAACATCTTTTGGCAGATGTATGCCAATTAATTCCGCTCCGGTTATTTCAATACCGTATTTTAAAAATTCCTTACCAACCTTTTCCGCCAGCCCCTTACTCATAAGCTCATAATCCATAATCTGCTCCGGCTCTTCATGCCTGCCCGTTCTAAATATGCCCGCCGCAACATCTCCAAAATAATATCTTACCTTGTGGAGCGCCCTGCCGGGCCTGATTACCGCCCAATCTATTAAAAATAGTTTAACCGCATGAGTCGGGTCCTTAACCCGAAACCCAAACACGCCGTTTGCCCTGTACGAAAAATAGCCGTAGGTTTTGCTTTTAACCTCCACACCGCTCGTTTCCCACACCTGGCCCAAAAACTCTTTCAGATTAACATAATACAAATCGGCTTTAAACTTTTTGGGGAGAACCACATTTACCGAGTTTTTCCTGCGCACAACCTTGCCCTTGCTAAGATTCAGCGCTTTTGTTATCTTAGGTATATAAGCCAGCCCAAGTACGTGCTCGCCGGCATTAAACACCTCCATTGGCTTGCCCTTGCAAACAATAACTGCCGAAAAACCCTCGGGCACGCTTAACTTGCCGTCAATATTTAAGGAATTGCCTTTAAGTTTAACCGGCGAAATAAAATCATCTTTCTGTTCTTTAGAAAGAGTAATGCTTCTTTTCCCAAATAAATTTTTAAACCATCCCATAAGCAAATTATAGCATATTCAGCCAAAAAAACAATATTAAAGCCACAACAAAATAAGCATAATTATTATACGCTAAATGCAGCTTTCATATAAATAATTCACCAACATTTATAAGGAGCAACATAAAATGCCAAAACTAACAGATATTATAGGCAGCCGGGTAATCAGCGTATACAACGGAAAGTACGAGGGTTATGTAACTGCAGCAGCGGCCGATGCCGGCTATAAAAAAATAACCGCACTGCGGATAGCTGACGAAGAAACCGAAACCATCAAGCGGCTTTTGGTCAGAGACATCTTCAGTTTAAATACGGGCATCATATTAATAAGGAACACCTCAAAAATTATTGTTGAAGCCGGAACAGAGTCCGAGCTGCCGGCCTCATTAATTAACAAAACCGTACTGGATTTAGACGGCAAAACCCTGGGTCTGGTAAAAGATGTAAATTTAAACGAAAATTATTCGGCATTAAGTATAAGCACCGAAACCGAAGCAGTTGAACTTGATAAGGTTATAAGCTTTGGCGAAAATTTTTTACTGATTAATAACACCGATAAAAAAATATCCGCAGGCAGGTTTAAGCCGGACGGAATTAAAGTAAATAACGCACAAGAAGCAAAGCCGGATAACCGGGTGGTATCAATTGAAACAAAAACACCCTGACGGGTGTTTTTGTTTTAGCCGCTGTATTTAGCAATTGCGTTTAACAGTTCCATAATAGACTTGTTAATTGCATTCTGTTCCGACTTAGGTGCGCCTCTGTCTTTAGCTTCCTGCGCCTGAACCTTAAGGTCCTCAATAAGTGTCTTAATTTGCTTTAAGTATTTATTGCGCTCGGCCTTAGAAATACTGTCGTCTTTATCAATATCCGTAAGCGTATTGCTTATCTGATTCCTTAACTCCTGCTGCTGCTTAACCAAATCAGAACTCTGTTTTTCAATCTGCTTTTGCAGCTTTAACAGGTCATTCATTTCCGAACCCAACTTCTTGCTTGCTCCGGTTGCTTCATTGCTGGTCAGCCTCCTGCCGGTTGCACTTGGCATTGCCTTTTTCTGAGCAGTGCTTACCCTGGTTTTCTTGGCAGTTGCAGCCTTTGGCTTTGCCGCAGGTTTTTTAATCTCAGGCTTTGGAGCTTCCGCAACCACTTGCGGCACTATTACTTCTTCCGGCTCCTGAGCAGCTGTGCTCTCACCGATATAGTTGCCGTTTTCGTCGTAAAACCTGCTGTAATCAATCAGGTTGCCGTTTTCGTCATAGTATTGGCTGTAGTCATCCGCCTCAACATTGCTGCCTTCCGCCTCACCTGCCGTAAAGTCAATCAGATTGCCGTTTTCGTCGTAATACTGGCTGTAGTCAACAACTTCCTCCACAGACTGTTTAGCGGCGGAATTAATAAGATTTACGGGTTCGGGCTCTTGACTTGCCCCCGGCGGACTAAATGCCACAGGTTCCGGCTCATAACTGTATGCAGCCGGTGCCGGTTCATAATTTAATTTGTCGGTAACCGCATTGTATCCTTCGTTTCCGTTACTGCCGTCACTTACCCGGGGAGCCCTCCCGGAATCATTTTGGCCCTTGTCTCTGTTGCCTTTGCCGGTCATCCGCATATTGTCTATTTCCAGGTTTCTTGCTTCAATTACGCTCTCCATCCTGTCGGATTCCTGGGCAAGCTCTTTTACCTTTGCTTTGTACTTAGCAAGAGTATCCTCATAACCCTGAACCGTCTCGGCGTGGTCCTCGCTCATCTTTTTGTTCAGCTCGGCATATACCTTGGTTGCAAAAGTATTGTATTCCGCTTTAAGCGCAACTTCAATTCCGGCACGCTGGCTGTCAATTGTTTCTTTTCTGCGCTGAATCTCTATTGTAACGTTGCGCTGTTCTTCCTCAGCCCTCTTACGGTACTCCTCCAGGTCACGCTCTATATATGTCTGCTTTTTAACCTCTTCGGCTTCCTGCTTGCGTATATAGTTGACCTCTATACGGTTGGTGCTTTCATCCGCCTGTTTTTTAAGACGGTCTAAGTTTTCCCGTATAGTCTGAAGCTTACGCTGTCCTTCTTTCTCGGTGTCCTCAAATGTGCGTTTGCTTTTTTCCATGTCCTTATGCAAATCGTTTATCTCGTTCTGCAGCCGGATTCTGGTCAGCAGAAACGCCTCACTCTCATGCACTGCGCGCTCCAGCAGAAGTGCGCCGTTAATACCCAGTTCGTCAAAGTTATACGGGCTGTGTTCAACTGCGTTTTTCTTTGCCTCTTCAATCAGCCGCTGCTCCTCTAATGCGCGCTTCTCAAGATACTCGCGCAAAACCGGAATGCCTTCTCTTATTTCCTGTTTGGTAAACAGAAGTTCGTAGTCCACATAGTCGGGCATAGTAATTGTGGATTTATCTACATTGCGCATAAATATAGCAAAGTTGTCCGACAAATCTGATGTAACAAAACTATATCTTGCTTCGATTATAACACAAAACAAAAAACACAGCACAACAAACATCAACGGAATCACGGCAATTTTTAACAAGGTTACCGAAAGAGCCTCGCCCAGACCGCTTGCCGCAAACCCGGTAGCCAGAAGAAATGATACTATGCCAACCAAAGCCACCCCGTATTTAAACTGGCGCAAAAACTGTTTGATGCTGCTGTACCTAAGCGGACGTTCAACGCAATGCTCGCCCGTCATATATTTACTGGGAACCCCGTCACGCTCAAGCATATACAGCTGCCACCGCTCACGCATTCTTTTCGGCAGCTTACGCATCTGTCCGTTAAAATCAATCAGGGTTGTGTCTTTCACCTGTGGATTTTTAATCAGATATTTATTAATCTTTTTAATGGCTCTTAAACTGCGCAGCTCATATGCCAGGCAAACACGTACAATACCGTAAATCAGAAAAGCCGCAAACAGCCCCAGTACTCCGTACAGAACGTAGTCTATAGTAACAATCTCTGCCACAGTAGCAAAAAACGAAATCAGATATTCCATTATGTTATCCGCGCCCAAAATACTAACCATATGTAAACCCCCTGAATAAAACCCCATACTATATAAACCATTATAGTTTTGAGGAAACTAAATGTCAATCATAATTAACTTGTCGAAATAAAAAGAATAGATATATACCGCACTTAGTTTGCAATTTAAGGAGCCTTCTGCCGCTATTTTGTAGGCTTGCAGTTGAATTCGGTATTTTTCGGCCAGTTCCTGCGGCGTTTTTGCACGCGTAGTTTTATAGTCAACCAGTATTGTTTTATCGTCCCCTCTAATTATTAAATCAATTATACCCTGAACCAGAATCTTGTCGTTACACTCACTTTCCGGCACCAGCCTGCTATGCTCTTCAAGCATATAAAAACGCTGCTCTCTTAATGTGATATTGCCGTGCTGTTCCGCTCCTAAATTTTTGAGAGCACACAGGCATTTTAATATTTTGCCGCATTCTATAAATTTCAATTCATCCGCAGTAAGTTTGTCCGACAGATATTTTTTTATTTCCTGTTCAGACTCCAGACCAAAATCAACAACCTCCATTGCGTAATGATAAGCGCTGCCGGCATCTGACCCGCCCAACGATTCTGCCGCATCCCCTTCAACAAGGGCAAAGCCATCTGTTTCAGAATCAAATTCCTGCATCAATTTAACAACACTGTTTTTGCCCGCAATACGTGTGGCGCTTTGATACGGATAAACAAAATTGCAATAACTGCTGTAAGCGGCCGTCTCCTCATAATTTGCCTTAGACAGACTGTAAACCTTAATGCTGTCGGACACTCTCTCAGCCTCGTTAAACTCGTTAACAGAATGTGCGTTTAATCTAAACTCACACGCCTTGCCGGAGTTTATTGTTAAGCTTAAGCGTTTTTTATCGGAGCGCAGCGCAGCAATCTCATCCGGTTTTAAAACCGAGCAGAAAAGCGACATAAAACTGTCTAAGCGCTTAAGCGCATAACAATCGGGACGGCTTACAATGTTTAAAGGATTAACACTTCCGCACAACATCAAGCCATACTTAGCTCTGGTACAGGCAACATAAAACAGGCGTATCTCTTCGCTGAAATCTTCTGATGCAATGTTCAATTTAATCCCGCTGCGTACTATGGTGTCATGTTTCTGCCTTGCGGCAATATCATAATTATATAAGCCTATTCCAAGTTTGTTATCCAGCAGTAAATCACCCTTGCGTGAATCTATATTAAACCGTGAGCCGAGCCCCGCCAGAATTACAAAAGGAAACTCTCTGCCCTTGCTCTTATGCATTGTTTCAACGCGCACCGCATTGGCGTTGTATTCAGATGTCTGCTCTTCTGTAAGCTTGCCGCTGTTGTCTCCAATGGTTTTGATGTAACCGTTTAGGTCATTTAAGCTGTTTACCGTAAGCAGTTTCATTAAAAAACTGTTTATATTGGCTGCTCTTACGGCACCGCCTTCAAGCGAAACGGACAAACTTAACCAGCCGGTATCGTTAACAAACCCTAACATAACCGAATAAAGGCTCTCGGTTATTAAACAGTTTCTGCAGCGGTTTATATAGTTGTACAGCCTTTTTAATTTATGCGCAATTTTATCATCGTTTCTGTTTACATATTCCTCTGCCGCCGCAAAAAACTCCTTTTCCGCACCGGACTTTCTTATAGCGCACATTTCATTTTCGTCTAAGCCGATTATATCCGACATACACACGCAAGCCATTGCCAGGTCCTGTTTGCTGTTGCTTAATAAACTTATAAAGCCATGCAGCACCTGCACCTCGTAAAAATCCAGAAGATTATTTTTGCTGCCTAAAGATATGGGCACACCCAGACGAACCAGTTCACGCTGTACATTGGCGTTATATTCGTTTTGGCTGCGCACCAAAATTACGGCATCGCCGTATTGCATTTTTCTGCATAAGCCGGTTCTGCTGTCGGTTATGTTTAACCGGTTAACTCTTTCCGCCAGATACGAAGCAATTATTTTTGCCTCAGTCTTTGCCCGCCTTAAGCTGTCGTCCTCTGCAAGCGGAGAGTCGGCCACACTATAAACCCGGGCGGCTGCCTCAACACCCTCAGCATCGTCCGGCTCAAAGCTTTTATATGATTTTATTATGTTTACTTCCACACTGTGTTTTTGCTCCGGGCTAAGTTTTTGCCCTTCCTTAAACATTCCGGTGTTTTTGTAATCAGCTTTGCCGGAATTAACAGTCATTATTCTGTAAAAGATGTAGTTTACAAACTGCAGGATTCCGTTATCGCTTCTAAAATTGTAATTAAGTTCAACCGCCCGGTTAGGTTCGGCAACGCTTTGTTTATAGCCGGTATGCCTGTTGTTAAATATGTCGGGATTAGTATTTCGGAATCCGTAAATACTTTGCTTAACATCACCAACCACAAAAAGATTGTTTTTGCCCGCAACCTTATCAATAATTGCTTCCTGAACATCGTTGGTATCCTGAAACTCATCTACAAAAACATATTTAAACTCGTTCTGCACCTCTTTTACGGCTTCAGGGCTGCTCAGCACCTGCAGCGCAATGGTTTCAAGGTCGTTAAAGTCAGCTATGTTATTTTGGCGCTTTATTACATTGTAATTGTTTTTAAACTCTTCGGCCAGACAAACCAGATAATGTACCAGCAATTTTGTTTCAGCCAGGTCTTTAATCATCCGGTCGGATGTAAGCCCGGAGAGCAGTAGTTCCTTTAACTCGGATAAACGTTTTGAAAGCTTTTCTTTTTCAAGCTTAAATTCTTCCTCCGGCTCCGCAGCAGGCTTCCACATTCTGCCAAGATTAATATTTTCAACAGCACTGCGGTTTTCCAGAAATGATTTGTTTTTGTTTACGGCTTCCAGCTGGACAATGATATTGCCTATAAAAACAGCCAGCTTATCAAGTTTTGCCTGCTCTGCCCTTAGCTTCATGCCGTGCAGCCCGGCAGCAAAGGTATCAGAAAACTCTAACATTTCCCGTAAAAGAATTTTACAGGCCGGATTGTTGTCCAGGTCAGCAGAATACAGCTGTTCTATCCTTTTGTTAAGCTTTTGCATATCGGTCTGATTAACTAAAAACTCGTGGAGCTCTAAAACAATTTCACCCAATGCATTTAAATTACGCTTTCCCGAAAAGGCGGCGCGGAGCAGTTTAAACTCCTCACTGTTCTGCCTGCACGCCGATTCTATTGTTTTCATACACGCCTCTGCTGCCAGTGCCTGAGCCTGCAAAACGTCCGCAACAGTAAAATCGTTATCCAGCGGGGTAATATAAATATATCTGGTAATCAGTTTTTTACAGAAGGCATGAAAGGTGCTTACCTGCGCGCCGGGCAGGTTGTTTAATTGCTCATACGCATGCGCACGCACATCGGCCGGAAGTGCAGTATCCGCCGCTGCCATGCTTAGCCGATTTTCTAATTTCAGTTTTACGTCCGTTGCCGCAGCATTGGTAAAAGTAACCACCAGCATATTTTCTAAATCAGCTTTATCGTTTAATATCAAACTTAAAATACGCTCAATTAAAACAAAGGTCTTGCCGCTGCCCGCGCTTGCCGATACCAGAATGTTTTTATCTCTTAGTTCAATTGCCTGCCTTTGCTCCGGCTTTAACTCATAACTCATCCTGCACCGCCTTAGTCAAAATTTCAGCGGTCACATCAAACTTCCCGCTTCGCTCGTGATTACCCCTAGTCAGCACGTCCCTTCTGCAAACGCCGAAAAACTTACAATAATTACACTCGCCGCGTAAGGGTTTTGCCGCAATATTTCCGGCGGCAATTTCCGATATTGCGTTTTTGGTCATTGCCGCCGCATATTTAATACAGCCCCTAAACTGGGTATCGGTTAAATGCGCCTTATTACTGTTTGCCTTCAATTCGCCTGAGGCCTTGTTTTCTTTGCTTGTACTTATTTCAAACGGCACAATGTCACTTTTAGGGTGTTCAAAGCAAACCTGCTTATCATGCAGCAGGAGAGTATCCAGGTCGTCCAATGTTACACCGTTTAATTTGTAAGCCGAAAATTTGGTAGCCCGGCTGTCTTCAAACTCACTTGTAACCGGCAGATAAAATGCTCCCGCCGCCTGTGCCTTGCCGTCTTTTGTTAATGCATACAGATAAATAAACAACTGCAGCTTTTTCCCAAGGTAAAGCTCTTTAAAATTAAACCGGGCTCCGTTCCTGCCGGTTTTGTAGTCAATCACCCTGCACTTGCTGCCAAAAAAATCGGCCCTGTCCAGCTTGCCCTTAACGGTTATGGTTTTATTTAAAATATTAAATTCCAATCTTGGCAATGCCTCATCACTGCCAAAAGCAGCCTCCAGATATTTAGGCTTAAACTTGCCGTTTTCAAGCTGATAACATAGTGCCGCAGCAAGCCTTCCGGCTTCGGCTCTGAGTTCCGGAATTACAAACTCGTTTTGAGCCGCCTGCGCAAAATGTTCAAACTCAGGCTCACACATTATTTCATTAAACAATTCAGTTGCAACTGACAAAATATCTTTTTCCGCAATATTGTTGCCGGCTGCGGCTGCCACAAATTTTTCTGCAAAACGGTGCAATATGTTGCCGGCATCCGCTGCCTGTAAATCGGCCGTTTTATTATCACCCAGCTTTAACCCATAAACAACAAAATGCTTATACGGGCACTCAAAATAACGTTCAGCTTGTGTTACCCGCACGGTGTCAAGCGGCAAAAATACTTCTGCTGCATTCTCTATGCTGGCTGCGTGTCCGGCATTTAAACAATTTTTTATAACAACATCCAAAACCGGAGCATATTTGCCGGCCCTTAACATTTCTCTTATACTTCCTGCGTCCGGCGGCAGATTGCCCTCTCCGTCTTTTTCGGTTCTAAGTTCCAAACTCAGACGGTTTAATGCCGGCAGCGGCGCACCTAAAGTAAACGCCCGCAGCTTTTTGTTTCCCATAGCCGATTCGGCATAAATTTCTTCAGCCGGATTCACCCTTAAATCAAACATACCGCTTATCTGCGCTACAATCGAAGACGGTGCAGCTTCCGAGCCGCTGCTTTGCCTGGGATAAGACAAGCAGCATTCATCAGAACCTGCCAGAAGCATTATGGCGTCCTGACGCGCTAAAGTATTAATGTCTTTGGTCCCGGGAGAAAGTTTATACGAAGCGTTAATAATTCTCACCTCGTTGTCGGACAACAGCCCGGTATCCCTGGTATATACCGGCAGCATCTCACTGGTACAGCCCAACAGCCAAAACAACCGGTTCTGCATAAACACACTGCTGCCGGCCTGACCTATAAAAACACTGTCTGCACTCATAGGAAGCGGCACGATGCCGGCGTTTTTACTTGCCGAGTCAAACAACCGGATAAACTCATTTAAGTCCGGTTCGCTGTCCCCCAAAACCTGCTCTATAAGCTCCAGTATCCCAATCAGCTTGTTATATTGCTGCCTTAAAACACTTTCGGCTTTTATGTCACCCAACTTCATTGCCTCTGTTCTTAACTGCTCCAGCCGCACGGAGGCTTTTGTTTCATCTAAGAAAACTTTAACCGCCGCACAAAAGTCCGCTGCCGTTTTGCATGCGGAGATGTTTTTATTAAAGGTATTAACCGGCTTCATATAATAAAGCCGAAGCTCTTCCAGCTGCGGTTCGGCCAGCGGTGCAAACAATCTGCCGCCTTCAATGCCAAACTGGTTTAATACCAGTTCCAGTCTGTTTATATCAGCAGCATTGTTGCAAACAATAGCATTTTTTGCGTATGCCAAAAAATCTGCGCGCCTAAAATATTTGCCGGCACACTCCATTGCACTTCTTATTAACCTGTAAAGTTCGGTGTCCGAAAACTCTAAGTCCGTATCGGCATAAAACGGTATCTCGTACAGCTTAAACACTTGCTCTATTACCGGCTGATAAGTTTCCAGGTTAGTACACACAACCGTTATGTTTTTATAGCGCAAACCTTCTACTGTTTTATTTTTAATCACTCTGGCCAAAAGCTCAACTTCGGCTTCAATGTTTTTTGCGTTAAACAACTTGTACCGCTTGGTTTGTATCGAAAACTGTTTTTGCGGATAACTGTAAATGTTTTCTATCAGCTTGGCCTGCTCAGGCCTGAGCCTTGCCTCAGCATGCTTATGTTGTAATGCCGCCCCGCAGCTGCCGGCAATGTCAACAAGTTTGTTGTAAAACTTTATGTAATATGCAGCCCGGTTCGGCTGTGTCCGGCCCGGATAAACTACACCCGCACTAACATTTCCGGTGCGCTTAAGCAGCGAGCCAAGCACTGCAATTCCTTGCGCAGTTAAATCATTAAACCCGCAAAAATGCACGTCAGAGTTTTCAAAAAAGCTTGACGAATCTATGCAGCCGGCCAGCACATCCATCAGGCCGTTGGTGTCGATATAATGTGCCGCAATGTGCTGCTCATATTTTTGATAGATAAACGCAATATCATAAAGCTTGTCTTTGTTTAACCCCTTTGCCTCTCCTACTGCAAGCTTGCAAATATCTTCCGCACTAATGCCGCTGCTTTTAAATGCGGCTATTGTATGGTGCAGCTCCGAAGCAAACCCATGCGTCAAATTCTTGCCCTTAAAAAGTTTTAGCTCTGCCCTATGCTTCCTCAGCAGCATCTCAATAATTAACGCACTGCCCTGCGGGCTTAAAACTTTCTTGTGCTTTTCCCTTGGCGCAACCATACCGGCCAGGCGCACAAAACTAACAATCTCCAGATTAAAACACGCACTTAGCTCAAGCCGCTCCAATAAAAGCTGTTCCATACTAACCGAAAATCTGTCGGGCACAACAACTATCTGCTTTCGCCCCGACTTTAGTTTTTCACCTATATATTCAACCTGCGAGTATAAAACTCCGCCGGAAGTGCCGGCTGTAATTAAGGTTAGTTCCATGCGCTAATTTTAACACAAATTAAAGAAATAAAGCAAGCGGAGTACCTGCTTGCTTTATTTGCTCAGATTTATATTTTCGCTTGTTTGTTTAAGCCCGGCCAAAAACTCCCGCAGCTCGTTTACTTTTTTACTGCCTGCAAATTCCTCGGCCTTCAGCTTTACTTCTAAATTCTCGCTTCTGAGCTTTATCAAATCGTTGCTGGCCTGCCTAAGCTTTGCCGTAAGCATATTATTCTGCTCTTTCAGCTCTTCCAAAAACCTATCCTTTCTGCGCAAATCAATAAGCGTGTTGCGTAAAGTGCTGTTTGCAAATTCACATTCACGCTTAAGGTTAAGCGACACCTCTTCCGCGGCGTGGCGTTTAACAAGACGCACCAGCCCCAGAAACAAGTTCTTAATATCATTATCGGTTAATACACCGCTTGAAACAGGCATTTTAATTACGTTGTCAAACTTCCCTGCTTCAGCGCTTGCCTTACCTGTGTTTACACCAAACTTATCAGACAATGCCTTAATTAATCCGGGGTTTTTGAGAGCAGTATTGCGATACTTGTTTTGCAGTCTGGTAGCTTGTTTCAAATCACCGCCGGCCAGTCTGTTGCATACGCTTCTTGCCGACTCGCCGTTTTTGCCGGCTTGCAATATTTCTGTAATCAATCCTTCGGTTTCATTTTCGGAAAAAGTTCTTCCTGTGTTTACGTTAAATCCATCACACAATCCTGCTGCTTTGCTCTGCATTGCCGCATAATAAAAATTGCGTACACTGTTGGCGCTCCGCCCGGCCTGCAGCGCGTAGTTGTTAAAAGCAGCCTTTAAGGCTTGGTTTTTGTTTGTTTTTAAATATTCAAAAAACTGTTTGGCTTCTGATGCATTCCAACCACAAATTTTGTTCATGTATTAATAATTGCCCAATATTCATAGTTTAAACATAAAAGCTCATATCATATTTGTATGGAACATCACCTGCACATTAAGTCAGCTGCTCCAATGCTGATAACCTTAAACGGAACCGTGGCCGGCACGCTTGAAAATAATGCGCAAAAAATCAGCGCCAAAGTTGCTGACCATGAAGTGTTTTTATGCTGCTATCCTATTGGGGCAAAAAGCAGTAGCCTTTCATATGCGGCCAAACTTAACCTTGGCAACAACCCAAGTTGCTCGTCGGACAACATTGTAGTTACGGTTTATCCAAACAACCACATAGAGCTTTTGTGCCGCCCGTTTTTAATTGCGCAATATGCCCCGCCTAAAGAACTATGCTCATGCAGCATAAACAATGGCACGGCTGCACTGGTTGAAACCAACGTACAGAGCATAATAATTAATGAAAACAGCAAGCAATACAGTTTTGCCCTGCCGGAACCGCTTAACGAATATGCATTAGAATCCGTTGCGTTAGACAAAATAAAATGCGTAAAGCTATCGGGAAAGACCGCGCATAACAGACAATACCTGCTTTATGCCGGACTAATGGCCAACCGCTGGGAACACTTACTTGACCTGACCGCAGACAAAATTGAGGCCGGAAGTGATAACAGCATAACCTCACTTGCATTGGCTAACGACATAGCAAAGCATGGCTATGTAGAAAAATATGTTTTGAGCGAATCCGGCTTTTCTTTAGCGGAAAGCTATACCGTATATATGAATGAAAAACCACAGCTTACAGCAAATCCGCACTTAATGCCATATGCCTTTATGGAAGCAATTAATATCTCCAACCTGCCGCTTGCAAGAAAGTACCTGTCGGAAGATTTAAGCACTGCGCTAAACAATGAACACCTATTAACCTTTTTTGGAGATTACTCCGAGGTCTGCTGGCACAACTACGCCGACACGCCCACCAGCCTTGCCGTGATATATGGTGACAATCTGCGGGAAGCTAAAATATTTAATTTTGTTATTGATGATGGTAAAATTACTAATATAACAGAAACCGCCTGATTGCAAGCGGTTTTAGTTGTGTTCTTAGTTTTTGCTGAATTCCGTTTTGGCAGCCTCGATTGGATACGATATAGTGCCGTCATGCCTAAATAAAAGCGTCCTGTCCTTTTTCCCTAGGGTGAAATCTACTTCAATGTTTAGTTTTTTGCCTGATTCTTTGGAAACCCACATTTTGGTAATGCCACATAAGAAAGAATCGCTTTTCTCAGCCGCTAAAGCAATTTCCTCCGCAAATCTTGAAATCTGCTCGTGAGGCAATTGTTTGGCATAGTCTGCAATAATATTTAATGCCATTACTACAGAACCCATTGCATCTGAATTAAGGTCCACTAAATTTTCATTAAACTCTTCGGCGTAAACCAGTTCTTTTTTTACTTCTGCTAATTCAACCTTAGTTTTTACAAGCTCGTCTTTTGTTTTGGCCAGCTCTTCTTCCAGCCTATCTGACTTATTCCTTTCTTCGTTTAGCATACCACTGTATACTTCATCGTCTCCCGGCATTTTGTTTTCTCCTTAAATGTTTAACACATACAGTATACCCCCCCCCCCACCGCGTTTGTCAAAATTAAAATCAAAAGTTTTTCAAAAAGTTTTAAACCACCCCGGCGCTCTGCGCCACCCCTCCAAAGAGGGGAATTGTAATTGACAAATACTCCCCGCTTATGGTAATCTTGTCCCAAACCACCCCGGCGCTCTGCGCCACCCCTCCAAGGAGGGGAATTGTTTCCAAAGGAGCGCAACCGTGAACGAACTATTACTCTATTACCTGTTAGGCATAATTCTTTTGCCGGGAATTATTTTTGCGGGCTGGGCGCAAGCAAAGGTAAGCAGCACATTCCACAAATACGCGGCTATTGTAAGCATGCGCGGAGTTACTGCCGCGCAAATGGCAAGAAAGCTGTTAGATAGCTACGAGCTGAATCACATTAAGGTAGTGCAAACTCATGGCACTTTAAGCGACCATTATCATCACCGCAAAAAAACCGTGGCACTGTCGGAGTCGGTTTACAACTCCACATCACTCGCCGCACTTGGAGTTGCCGCACATGAGGTAGGCCACGCCTTGCAATATAAAGACAACTACCTGCCGGTTAAAATCCGCGCACTGCTTATACCGTTTGTAAACATTTCCAACATCCTGCTTTGGCCGCTGGTTATATTGGGCATTGTTCTGTACGCCGGTTTCCCTGCCGGCAGCATGGCTGGCGAAATTATTGTTTATGTTGGCATTGGTGTGTTTGGGCTTGCGGTGCTGTTTAGCTTAATTACCTTGCCAACAGAATACAACGCCTCAAGACGGGCGCTAAAGCTATTAGAACAAGATGGATACCTAGACCCCAACGAAATGGAAGGCGCCAAGAAAGTGCTATCCGCTGCTGCCCTTACCTACGTTGCCGGACTGATTGTTGCAATACTCAACCTGCTGCGATTTGTGCTTACAATATTGTTGAGCAGGAGATAAAATTCCCCTTCTCACGAAGCAATCCCCCAGTTAGAAGCACCAATCCTTGGGATTGCTTCGTTTGCAGGTGCTGCTGGAGCGACTCGCAATGACAGTGTATATCCGGAGCGCAAGCGACCCGACACTGTTACCTGTTATCTGTTCATTGTTCACTTGCAAAAAACTCCCTTACGGGAGTTTTTTGCAATAGGTAAAGCACGCCGCATCTCCCTTTTCGTCTGCAACCGAAATTCCGTTTGCATTGCATTTGCAATGGTTGTTAAAATGGCAGGTCGTTGCTTTGCATTTCAGTTTTACATTATCAAACTGTCTGTACGAGCTGTTATCCGCCGGCTCTTTATCCGGCACAATTACATACAGGCCGCAATCGGCATGATTAGTAATTGTTACCGCCTTGGCATGACAAGCATCCGCCTGATTGTATTTGCACATACCTTTCCTGCATCTGATATCCATGATAACACTCCTTAAATATTCCCCTTATATTATTACTCTCATTTCACTTGTTTATGCGTTTGACTTATTGAATTAATAAGTGTAGACTTTGTGTGAATTAAAATTCCCCCTTGAGCCAAGGGGGATGGCGCAAGGCGCCGGGGGTTGTGATTCTAGTAGAGCATTAACACACCCCGCCCCTGCGGGGCACCCCTCCAAGGAGGGGAATTATATGGAAAGGAGTGGAAACCATGAAAGTATTATTAAAAGCCGATGTTGCCGGCACCGGCAAAAAAGGTGAGGTAGTTGAAGTTAGCGACGGTTACGCCCGGAACTTTTTGTTTAAGCGCAAGCTTGCCGAAAGCGTAAACAGCACCAACCTTAATGTGGTTAAGCAAGCCGCAACTGCGCAAAGTTACCACAAAGAGCAGGAGCGGCTGGCCGCCCAAAAAGAAGCCGATAAGCTAAACCTGAAAGTAGTTGATATAGCAGTAAAGGTTGGAGACAATGGCAGGCTGTTTGGCGCAGTTACAAGCAAGGAAATAGCCGAAGCTGTATCGGCCGGACTGGGCATAACAGTTGATAAGAAAAAAATCCTGCTGGACGAAAACATAAAAGCCGTAGGCAAATATATGGTAAAAGCCAAGCTATACGAAGGCATTACCGCAAAGTTTTACGTGAATGTTATTGGTGAATAAACAAAAACAGCCGTCCGGCTGTTTTTGTTTATCTTATCTAGAGCACTAACTTTGGCGCAGTTTCCGTTTTTGTCGGTTTTTTCTTAGAAAAGTACATAACTGGTTCTCTATCACATCTTATACCCCCCCCCAGCGCATTTGTCAACACATAAACGTAAAATAGTTTAAAAAGTTTCTGTGGCCTCAAACCACCCCGCCCCTGTCGGGGCACCCCTCCAAGGAGGGGAATTTATTAGACACAAACCAACCCTTGTGCTATAATATAAGCATGACATACGAAACAATTAACTTAAAAGAACACGGCCCTACTGTTAATCAGGCGCTTGGATTACTTGAAATCGAAATAGAAATTGCCAAAAAGAGCGGAATTAAAGTGCTTAAAATAATTCACGGCTGGGGCAGCCACGGCACAGGAGGGGCAATTAAACAAGCCTTAAAACTATGGCTGCCGCAAAAGAAAAGTCTCGGGTTTATTACTGATTATTGCCCCGGTGAGTTATGGCCGGGCAACAACGAAGCCGTGCAAAAAATAAAAGACGAATGCCCCGATGTGCTTGGCGACATCGAGTTGTTTTACAGCAATGCAGGCATTACGATGGTGTTGGTGTAGGCTATGTCGTTGCACAAGAAATTCCCCTCCTTGGGGGGGGGTGTCACGAAGTGACGGGGTGGTTTAAAAGATTTTTGCGCTTGCTCTGCGCAAGCGGCTAGTCGCGGCCTTGCTGCGGCCAACAGCACGGACTCTTCTTTGACCGCTGTTACTCCGGCATCCACCCCTTCGGAAAAGGGGAATTTGTTCGGTATAGTCTTTGCCTTGAAACCACCCCACCCTGCGGGCACCCCTCTTATAGAGGGGAATTTATAAACAAACAAAAAAACAGGCGGTAGCACGCCTGTTTTTATATCTCAATTTATCAAAGGGGGTTAAGCCAGTTCAGCGTCTGCGCCGGCTTCTTTCAGCTTAGCAACCAGACCCTTAGCTTCTTCGCTCGGCACATTTTCCTTAACTGCTTTTGGAGCAGCATCTACAAGCGCCTTAGCCTCAGAAATTCCAAGACCGGTAATGTCTTTAACAACCTTAATAACCGGTATCTTGTTGGCTCCGGCTGACTTAAGCATAATGGTGTAGTTCGCCTTTTCGGCAGCAGCTTCGGCCGCAGCGGGAGCAGCAGCTCCGCCAGCAGCAGGAGCAGCAGCAACAGCCGCTACAGCAGCCGCGCTTACGCCAAATTCTTTTTCAAGAGCTTTAACAAGCTCGCTTACTTCTACAAGGGTAAGCTTTTTAATGTCTTCAATTAATGTGTCTATTTTCGCCATTTTTTAATCTCTCCTTTTGTTATTTGTTTGCAATTGCACTTAAAGCAACCGCCAGACCCCTGACAGGTGCGTTAAGCACGCCGGCCAGGTTTGTTGCGGGAGCGTTTAAGAGTCCCAGCAACTGTGCAATAAGCACCTCGCGTGAAGGCAGTGATGCTAATGCTTTTATTCCTGCTTCGTTTACAAAACTGTTGCCGATTGCGCCAAACCTGAACGCGATTTTATTTTCATCTGCAGCGGTTTTCAAAACCTTAGCCGCATCAATCTCACTGTTGTAGCTGAACGCAACTGCCAGTGTGTCTTCAAGCTTGCCGTCTAAGCAATTAATGCCAATACTGTTAAGCGCAATTGTCATTATCTTGTTTTTGTAAACATGATAGTCACAGCCTGCCGCACGCAGCTTAGCACGCATTGCGGTGTCATCTTTACTGTTCAGCCCTTTGTAGTTTACAAACACCAGCGACTTAGCTTTTTTCAGTTTGTCTGCAATTTCAGCAACCTGCGTGACTTTAGCTTCTTTATTTTTACTGATTCTGTTGTCCATTAGCGTATACCCTCCCTTTTAAATTGATTCTATAACATAATAAAAACCCATATGCCAAATAAGCATATGGATTTGAAAACACAAAACCGATATCCTTACCTCGGCAAGCAAGCACTAAGTGCTGTTTACGAAACGGTTGCTACCCCGCATCACTTGCTGTCTTTGGCAAAAGACTGATATTAAATTATAACGTTATTATATGATATAGATACACGATTGTCAAGGGTAAAACGCAAAATAAATAAAATTCCCCTCTGGGGAATCTCTGATTTTGCGATTTTAAAAACAACTATTGACTAAATTTAAAAACATGCTATACTTAATTGCAGCAAGTTAAAAGGAGCAATCATATGCCAGCTAAGGAAAGCTTTGTAAAAATCATTGGCGGACCTTACTCCACCGAAGAGCGCAAGGCCTTAGAAGAGGAATGGTCGCGTGTAAATCAATATGTTTATGTTTCGGGCAGCTATTTGAAAGTGCCCGAATCGGAAATCAGGCCGTATCACAAAACGCGCGGAGAGTTGGAAATAACCGATATCAGCAAGCTTTTGGTGGATGGAAAACTGCCGGATGATGTCGCAGTTAAAATTGAATGTCCGCATAGCGTTTGGTTTAATTTTGGCGGCCAAAATCCCGAGTGGTGCATGGAATTTACCAAGCTGCCTCACCTTACAATTGAGGCCGGCGGTGATGTAAGATTCCGGAATGCGGTTTTAGGCGGCGACATCGGTCTGAACATAGAAAAGAAAAATTTGACTAACCTATTGCCTGAGAATATTGTTGGCAATAAAACTGTTAATATAAAAGCAGGCGAAAGGGTGGTGTTTGGGCACAGTTACCTGCCTCGTATTAAATCGGTTGAAACTAAAACCATGACAATTACCGGAATGCCGAATGATATAGGCGAGGTTAAATTTGGTTGCCTAGACGTAAAGCAGTGTTGTTATATAGGTGGGTTTTGGTTTGGGCAAGATGATGATAGTTTTGTGACTATAGCTCTAGGTAACAGCAACAAATATTCAAGCTGGGATTTTTACGACACAAACGCAATTGTTAAAAAGGCTGATACGCTGGAAGATATTTATAAAGCTGCCGCACTTCAAAGGCGCGCTAAGGCTAGCCAGACTGGGAAATTAAACATATTTGAAGCCGAAAACATTGATGCTTTTTCAAGCCAAGTAACTATAGAATATGAAAAGGTGCATCTTGGCAAATACGGAGATATTTGGTCAAGAAGCAGCATAATTAAAGCAGGCATACAAGAGCTTAGAGCAAACAAATTGAATATACAAATGGGCGGTGAGCTCCACTCCGGAAACATTACCTGCAATGAAATGGAAATAGCATATGGCAGTGCAAGTATTAATAGCATTCTGCCATCGGGAGAGCTTGGGGAAATTAATGTAAACGGTGTTATAGACTATGATTACGGCTCGGTTATTAAAGCTAAAAAGATATCTGCTGTGGCAGTTTCTGAAACAGACACCTGCCCTTACAGATATATACGCAACAGCCCCAGCCAGCTGCCTGCCGTTACCCGCCTTGCCGCAGCAGACGGCGATACGCACGAAAGAAGATAACCAAAAACAAAAAAGTTTTGTGAAATCTCACAAAACTTTTTTATATTCTCCATCCACACCCCGCCGCTTTGCGGCACCCCTCTTATAGAGGGGAATTTTTGGTGTCGTATGATATCTATTTCTCTTTTTCGGGCAGTTTGTAGTCTACGCGTACTCCGGGGCCCATTGTTGTTGCCAGCGTAACCGAGCGCAGGTATATACCTTTGCTGCTTGCGGGCTTTGCTCTAATCAGTGCACTCATAAGCGCATCAAGGTTTTCCTGCAGCTTGTCTGCACCAAAACTAACCTTGCCTATGGCACAATGCACTATGTTGTTTTTCTCCAGTCGGTACTCAACCTTACCCATTTTAACATCGTTAATGGCCTTGGTTACATCATTGGTTACGGTACCTGATTTGGGGTTAGGCATTAAGCCTTTTGGTCCAAGAATTTTAGCCGCTCTGCCAACTACGCCCATCATATCCGGTGTGGTAATACATACATCAAAGTCCAGCCAGTTCTGCCCCGCAATTTTAGCTACAATCTCTTCGCCTCCAACATGGTCGGCACCGGCTTTCATGGCTTCGTCTGCTTTATCGCCTTTGGCAATTACAAGCACTTTAAGCTTCTTTCCTGTTCCTGCCGGCAGCACAACTGTGCCGCGCACCTGCTGGTCTGCCTGTCTGCTGTCAACCCCAAGCTTTACGTGAAGCTCAACCGACTCGTCAAACTTTGCTCTTGCGGTTTTCAGCACAAGCTCAAGCGCCTCTCTGCTTAAATAACTTTTTTCCTGGTCAACCAGCTTAGCTGCCTCTAAATAACTCTTTGTTCTATTCATCGTCTTTCACCTCAATTCCCATGCTTCTGGCCGTGCCCTTAATCATGCTGCCTGCTGCTTCCGCCGAACCGGCGTTAAGGTCTGCCATTTTTAATGCTGCAATTTCTTTAACCTGGGCAGAAGTAATTTGCCCCGCCTTAACTTTCTTGCTTTTAGCCGAGCCCTTTTCAACGCCTGCAGCCTTTTTAATCAGCACTGTTGCCGGCGGAGTTTTAATTTCAAACGTAAAAGTGCGGTCGGCATAAATGCTGATTATACATGGAGTAATCATGCCGGCCTTGTCTGCCGTCCTTTCGTTGAATTCTTTAATAAACATAGCCATGTTTATGCCTGTTGGTCCTAGTGAGCTGCCCAACTGCGGCCCCGGTGCGGCCTTGCCGCCCGGCAATTGAATTTTTACCTGGTTTACTGGTTTTTTAACTGCCATAAGTTCATCTCCTTTTGTGGTATTAGCGAGGTGTAAATTACAAATATTTTTACACATCTCCCACTATATATAAGTAACAGGTAACAGGGAACAGGGAACAACTGTTGGTCGCTTGCGCTCCGATATTAATTGGAACGAAGTGACCCATCGTTGTTACCTGTTACCTGTTACTTGTTACCTGTATAATCTAACATTTCTTAATCTCAGCGTATTTCAGCTCAACCGGTGTTTCCCTGTCAAACATATTTACGTTTGCTCTGCACTTCTGGTTAATATCGTCAACCTTAATTACTGTACCTATTGTCCCAAACAGTGCGCCTGATATAATCTCTATTGTGTCACCTACTGCAAGGCTGAAATCTACTTCAACTTTTTCTAAGTGCATCTTGCGTATCTCATCTTCGGTAAGCGGCAGCGGTCTGCCCTTAGGGCCTACAAAACCGGTAATGCCGCGGGTATGAGTTACGGTATGCCATATGTCGTCGCCGTAAATCATTTTAACCAGAATGTAGCACGGCATACTTTTACGGGTAACAAGCTTGCGTTTGCCCTTGCTGTCTTCAATAACATCCTCGGTGGGAATCACAATTTCAAAAATTCTGTCCTGAAGGTTGCCGTTTTCTATCACCTGCTCCAGGTTTTGCTTAGCAACTGCTTCATATCCGGAAAATGTGTGTAATACATACCACAACGGCTCTTTACTGATAAATTTGTTTTCGCTCATAACTTTGTCTCCATTTTATAGACTGCCCGTAAGCAGCAACTTGTGTAAAAACTGCAGCAGATAGTCAATGCCAAACAGCACTACCAAAAAGAACAGCACCACTGCAATAACAACTCCTGTCTTTTTAACTACCGTTGGGAAAGCAGGCCACGTAACCTTTTTAAGCTCACTGCCTGTTTCTTTTATTTTCTTACCTATATTAAGCTTTTTACGCTCACGCTTTGCTTTTTGCGGACCGTGCTTAGCGTCTCTTCTTGCCTGCTTAGCATCCGCCTTAGCCTGTTTGCGCTCGGTTGCATCCATAAGATGCTCGTTATTGTTAGACATAATAATTCCTTATTACTTGGTTTCTTTGTGGTCGGTTGTTTTTTTGCATCTCGGGCAAAACTTTTTCATCTCCAGCCTGTCGGGGTCATTCTTTTTGTTTTTAACCGACACATAGTTACGCTCTTTGCAAACCGAGCAAGCCAAGGTTATGTTTGTACGCATATTGGTTACATCCTTTAATAAAATAAACACCCCGTTAGGTTGTGCTCAAGACATAATAGCACAATTTTAACGGGGTGTCAATAGAATTTCATTAATTTAAACTAGGTCTTGTCTTTTAAATCTTACGAAGCCGGCCACCAGTGTAACAAGGGCAAGACCTGCCCAAACAACCGCAACCGCCCACTCAAACGGGGTGCCTATCATAGTTGGAATACCCATTGGCGTAAAGTATTTTATAAACTCCACCGCCGGATCAACCGCACTGATTATAAACAGGAAGTACATTATAAGCACCAGCCCGAGCGCAAGGCCCAGGCCTATACGCTTTTTGCTCAGCATGCTAAGCCCGAATACAAACGCAGCAATAAGCAGGCTCATTAACAGGATTGACCCAAAATGCGCAAATAATGTGCCGTACGCAATAACCTCACCGCCCGAAAAGCACCATGCCATAATCAGGCTGAACAATGCAATGCCCGCATTAAACAGCGTTACAATACTAACCAACACTCCAAGCTTAACTGCCGCTATTTTGTTTCTTGAAATCGGCATACTATACAAAAACTCTGCCGCATTGCCCTTGTTGTCTTTACTAAACACATTGCCCGCAATAATACCGGCAAATAATCCAACCATCATTCCAAGCCCGGCACTTAATATATAATAATTTACAAAGGTGTCCATAAGCCCAAACATTGCTACTATCATATCCTGCCAGATTTCGGGCAACGAATCAATCATTGCCGTCATTTCGCTAAACGCAACCTTAACCAGCGGATACACCGCAGCAGTAATAAGACAAAGCCCCGCAATTACCGCAAGCCAGATGAGCGTAAGCTTGTGCATCTGCTTATGCTCACCGCAAAACAGCCTTGATAAGCGCCTTGTCTTTCCGGCGGCGGTAGGAACTGTTTCGTGCAGCGCAAGAGTAACGTCCCCGCTTACCGCAACAGCTTTGCGCTTGGCGTATACCTTTTCTCTGCCCTTTTTATTTAAGTCGTTAAGGCTTAGCTTAACATTGTCGTTGCTCATGCTATACTCCCTTTGGTTCAAATATAAATTTCTTACGCTCCTTCAAAAGTTCTGCTTCTTCTTTTAACTGCTCTATAGTTATATTGTCAAACGGATTAGAACGACTCTCGTCTTGACTGAGATATTCGGCATATTCGGGATGTTCTTCAAGGTATTTCAGCCATTTATTGCGTGTCATTCTCATCATTGTTCCATCAGCAAGCGTAACCTCATAAACAGTTTCTATTTTATTCATATTTCGTTATATCGTCCTTTCGATTCAATTATCAATTATTAAATATCAAATATCAGTTGCCGGGCAGCAATGCTCCGAGATAAACTTTTATAAATCCTTAATTGATATTTGATATTTGTAATTAATCATAATAATGTAAAAACATCTCATCCAGGTTACTGTCTGTTATTGACACATTCAGCAAATCCAATGTAGACAGGTAGTTGATTAAGTCCTTCATATCCCCTACATATTTAAACTTATAAGTTTTTTCGTTTACGGTCAGGTTTTTTACACCAATAAGGTTAACCTCAGGCTTTGTGTCTTTTGTGGTAAACTCCACATTTTTAATTGTTTTGTCACGCAGTGCCTTAACCGACTCAACGCTTATTACCTTGCCGCGCTTAATTATGCCAACCCTGTCGCATATCTTTTGTACTTCGGTCAGGTTGTGGCTGGATAAGAGTATTGCGGTGCCGCGCTGGCGCTCTTCATCCAACACGCTGAAAAACACCTGCTGCATTAACGGGTCCAGCCCGCTGGTGGGCTCATCAAAGATTAAAACCTTTGGAGTGCTGATTAGCGCAGAAATTATGCTTATCTTCTTTTTATTGCCGGTGCTGAGGTGAGCAATCTTCCTGTTAAGCGGCAGCTCAAACTTAACCGCCAGCTCCTCAATGCGGTCTGCACCTCTGCCTTTAAGTTCGGCAGTATATTTTAAAAACTGCTTGGCGGTCATGTTTGGATAAGCCGCAACCTCGGCAGGCACATATCCAACTTGAGCTCTTGCTTTCTCTCCGTTGGTAAAGCAGTTTATCCCTAAGATATCTGCCGAGCCGCCGGTTGGACGCAAAAACCCCATAAGTACACGGATTGCGGTGCTTTTGCCCGCACCGTTTGGCCCGATAAAACCAAACACCTCGCCTGCGTTTACGCAAAAACTAACATCCTCAACACCAACGCTGGTTCCGTAATATTTCTTTAAGCTGTCTAATTGTATTGGTATCATAGTGTACCTCCTGTGGTAGTTTCCTGCAGAGACTGTCCCGAACAAATTCCCCAATTCCTTCGGGGTGGATGTCAAGCGTAGCGCAGACAGACGGGGTAGCCGCCGCCATTGGCGGCGCATAAGCTTTTTCACATACCCCGCCCTTCGGGCACCCCTTTATCTTAAAGGGGAATCTTTTGTTTCATCTCATTATACCTTAATCCCATTTGAAAAGCAATGAAAAAATCTTTAATAAACTTATTGACAATTAAATAAAATATGGTAGAATTAATAAGTAAATTAAACACTAAGGAGTTTATAGCATGATGACCGCGGACACGCAAGCACAATGGAACGAATTAAAAGCCATGAACGTCATAAACGTGAACGGCAACCCCTGCGAGCCAAAGCCTTTTGGCAACAACAATCTGCTTATGGGCGTTGTTGAAATTTTTGATTCAAGCAACTCAATAACTCTTTACGACGACAACCTTGATAATGTAAACGAGCGGAACCCAGCAATGACAATGCTGCACGCGCACTTTTTAACCGAAGTTCAGGACAAATTGCTAAAGCATCCAAATATGGATGTAAAGCATAGAGACGCAATCCGCAGCATGATACAAAGCAAAGCCCTGTTATTCCTTTCTTTTTATGGTGTTACTCTGGATTATGACAGGCTTGGTAACATGATTGATGCCGCAATTGCGGGAAAGAGTTTAGACCCCGCAAAGCCGGACCAGATTGTTACCTTTGGCCAGATTGCTACATTAATAAACTCAACCTACACCATTGCCGACCTGCTTGCCACCGGAACATATAGCGACTTAAACTTTGGTTACGACGAGGTAGTTAAACACGAAATAAGCACTAAGCTGGATGAGCTTTTAAAAAAACCTGCGGCAGAGTTTGCGCCTAGGAGTGTTGGAACCTCAAACAAACATTATGAGGAACTGCAGAGGCTTGAATCGTTATCAAAAGCAATAGCAGCCAAATGGTATAAAGACAACCCGTCGGCAAAAAAGCCCGAGGCATGGGAGAATCGTGGACTTAAAGGTCATGACCTGAATTTTAATAAATATTCAAGAGTTGTTTTTGAAGAAGGTTTTTACGACGAGGCACAAGCAAAACAGATTCCCGGAATACAGGAAAGAGTGGCCAGCTTGTCATCTCAGGTTGTTAGCTCCTCAGCAGCACATCTAACAAAATAAATAAAAAACCAAGGATTCTTGGTTTTTTTGTTTATTGATTACGTGTGCGTCATGCCACCACCTTCGTTCGTATTAGTCACGCGCCTACTGTTAGAACCACCCACGCGCCTGCTGTTAGAACCAACCACTTCTTGCCCTACTCCGGTATTGGCTTCTTTTATTTCACGAAACATATCCATTTTGCCGTCGTCGGTATTCGCTGGTTTTTTACCAGAATTCTCAGGGGTCTTTACTACATTCTCCGGCTGTATTGCCTCAACATTCTCCACCACTTGCTCAGGTTGCAAGTGATGCGGATAAAGCAGTTGCTCGCTAGCCGGAGTTTTTGGCGTGCCTGCGCCTGATTCAAATTTTGTTACAATCTCGGCCGTTTCAACCTTACCGCCGCCCACCTTGCCAGTCTGCTCCATTACTTTTGGAGGCAGGCGTTTAGCATCCACTTTTTCTTGTGGTTTTTCCGGGCGGTGCTTATCGGTTTCCTTAAGCATTTCCTCGGTGTTTCTGCGCAACAGTTCATTTGCCTTAGCAAGGCCGTTTTTAACCTCAGGCTCCAGCTGAGTGCCGTTTGCTTCCGCCACATCAATTACCCGGCTAAGTACCTCGTTAAGGCTGCGGTATTTGTTCTTCTTGTTCTGCAAAAAGAACTGTTCAATCTTTTCCCGCTCAAGGTTGTATGCATCCAGCACCCGTTTGCCGTTTACACCAAGCAGCAACGCCTCCAGCCGCTCACGCAAGTGCTGCTCCTGCATATTTTCCAAGCGCTTTTCAATAATCTTTTGCGCCACGGTAATAAAGCCTATATGCACTAACAAGTGCGGAAAAACTTCCGGCGCCATTTTCTGTCCGCCGTCCTCGTCGTCCTCTATCTGTGTTACTATATTAAAGGCTTTACGTGCTTTTAGTTTAAACGCCTTGTCCGGTTCGCTTACATATTTAGCAAGGCGGTAAGTATTAGTGTTTATTACATATCCGTTTGCGCGTTCAACGTTTTCCATAAGATTGAGGAACGCCACGCCCTTGCCGTCCGCCACGCTAAACTCAACCGCAAAATGCACATTGCCCATAGGCACAAACGCTGCCTTACTGTCCGCAAAAATCAGTTCCTTGGTTTTGCTTACCACCGCGCCCGGAGTATTTACTGTTTTTTCGTTAACAAACTCTATTTTGCGCATACCCAAGAGTTCCTGAACAATCTGCTTATCTATATGGTACTCTCCGCGGTCGGTAAACGAGCCCATGAGAAAGTTGTTAATTTCGTCCAGCCTGTTTTCAGCCCGCAAGCAACCAATGGCTGCCTTATCGGTAATAAAGCCCTTATCGCTTCCGGGACATAAATAACGCTCTGCTTCCATCGGCCTTGTATTACCCATACGGCACTTTCTCCTTTATGAAAAATTCCCCTCTAAGTTAGAGGGGTGTCACGAAGTGACGGGGTGTATGTTGGTCACCCTCTCTCAAAGTTTCAATGTTATTATAGCACAGCCAAACAATTTTATCAACCTTCTAAATGTGGTACAATAAAAATTCCCCTTTTCTGAAGGGGTGGCAATCACGAAGTGATTGACGGGGTAGCCGCCACCAAAGGTGGCGCAAAAAAACAGGCGCATGCCTGTTTTCTTTATTTCATAATATTTTGGCGTTGCTTAATTATTTAATAATCTTAGCAACTACGCCTGAGCCAACTGTTCTGCCGCCTTCACGGATAGCAAATCTTAAGCCCTCTTCAATTGCAATTGGAGTAATAAGCTCAACTGTCATTTCAACGTTGTCGCCCGGCATAACCATTTCAACGTTTTTAGGAAGCGCAATGCTGCCGGTAACGTCGGTTGTTCTGAAGTAGAACTGAGGTCGGTAGCCGGTAAAGAACGGAGTAGACCTTCCGCCTTCTTCCTTCTTTAACACGTATACACTTGCAGTAAAGCTTGTGTGAGGTGTAATGCTTTTAGGAGCAGCCAGCACCTGGCCTCTCTGAATGTCTTTACGCTCAACACCACGGAGCAGAACTCCAATGTTGTCGCCGGCCTGAGCCTGGTCAAGCAGCTTTTTAAACATTTCAACGCCGGTAACTACGGTTGCCTTAGTAGCTCCCATACCAACCATTTCAATTGTGTCGCCCACTTTAACTACACCACGCTCAACACGTCCTGTAGCAACTGTGCCTCTTCCGGTAATGGTAAACACGTCTTCAACCGGCATCAGGAACGGCTTGTCGATAGCACGCACCGGGTCCGGGAAGTAGCTGTCAATAGCTTCTACAAGCTCAAAAATCGGCTTGCTGTCCGGGCCGTCAATGTCGCCCTTGGTAGCAGCTTCAAGCGCTTTAAGCGCAGAACCCTTAATAATAGGAGTCTTGTCACCGGGGAACTTGTATTCATTAAGCAATCCGCGGATTTCTTCTTCTACCATTTCTGTCATAAGGTCTTTGTCTTCAGCCGGCAGCTGGTCAACCTTGTTCATAAATACAACAATATACGGTACGCCAACCTGACGCGCAAGCAGGATGTGCTCACGAGTCTGCGGCATAAGTCCGTCTGTAGCGGATACTACAAGAATAGCTCCGTCCATTTGAGCAGCGCCTGTAATCATGTTTTTAACATAGTCGGCGTGTCCGGGGCAGTCTACGTGTGCGTAGTGCCTCTTAGCACTTTCGTATTCTACGTGACTTGTGTTAATAGTAATTCCCCTTGCCTTTTCTTCAGGGGTGTTGTCAATAGACGCATAGTCTCGCGCCTGTGCCCAGCCCTTTTTAGCAAGCGTGCTTGTAATAGCAGCTGTAAGGGTGGTTTTACCGTGGTCTACGTGTCCGATAGTACCAAGGTTAAAGTGTGGTTTGTTTCTTTCAAATTTAGCTTTAGCCATTTTTTAAATCTCCTTGTTTTTTTGTTTTTATTTTTTTTATTTTTTGATTAGCGTTTTAATTCCCCTTTAAGGGTATTGGGGTGGCAAGCCGTCAGGCTTGACGGGGTATGTGATAAATCCAGTCTTATTGCTTATCCAACTGTTTCACATACCTCCCCCCGCAAGCGGGGTACTCCTTTATCTTAAAGGAGAATTTTGTTCGGGTGTTCAATATTACTTACTTCTATCCCCGATAATTTTATCAGCCACATATTTCGGAACCTCGTCAAAGTGACTCAACTCCATTATAAACGATCCGCGCCCTTGTGTCAAACTTCTGAGGTCAGTTGCATAACCAAACATTTCGGATAGCGGAACATTTGCGTTAATCGTTTGCTGACCGTCTTTAATTTCGGATTCCCTGATTTGTCCTCTTCGTCTGTTAAGGTCGCCCATAACGTCACCCAGGTATTGGTCGGGCATTTCTACCGAAACTTTCATGATAGGCTCCAGCAGCACCGGACGACAGGCCTTTGCAGCATCTTTGTAAGCCATACTTCCCGCAATTTTAAACGCCATTTCGCTTGAGTCAACATCATGGAACGTTCCGTCAACAAGTGTTACCTTAAAGTCTACCATCTCGTAGCCCGCCAGCACACCGTTTTGTTTAGCTTCCGTAATACCGTTGTTGATAGGCTGAATAAACTCTTTGGGTATTGCGCCTCCAACAATCTTGTCTACAAACTCATAGCCCTTGCCCGGTTCTAATGGTTCCATTTCAATAACACAGTGTCCGTATTGACCCTTTCCGCCGGACTGCCTGATGTACTTGCCTTCCATACGTGCGCTTCCGCGGATTGTTTCTTTATATGCAACCTGCGGTTTGCCTATATTGGCTTCTACATTAAACTCGCGTCTCAGCCTGTCTACATATATATCCAGATGAAGCTCGCCCATGCCGGCTATAATTGTCTGGCCTGTTTCCTGGTCGGTGTAAGTTTTAAAGCTTGGGTCTTCTTCTACAAACTTGAGTAAAGCCTGCATCATCTTGTCTTGCCCTTGCTTGGTCTTTGGTTCTATTGCAATTTTAATAACCGGGTCCGGGAAATTTATGCTCTCAAGGATAATCGGTTTCTTTTCGTCGCATAATGTGTCCCCGGTTGTGGTGTCTTTTAAGCCTACTATTGCCGCAATATCTCCTGCACGTACTTCTTCAATTTCTTTGCGCTCATTACTGTGCATTCTTATAAGCCTTGCAACGCGTTCTTTTTTGTCCTTGGTGCTGTTATACACATAGCTTCCTGTGGTTAATACACCACTATAAACTCTGAAATATGTCAGCCTTCCGTACGGGTCGGTTGCTACCTTAAACGCTAATGCACTAAACGGTTCTTCATCGCTTGTGTGACGCTCGGAATCCTCTCCGTTTGGAAGCACGCCTTTAATTGCGGGAATGTCCAGCGGGCTTGGCATATAGTCCACAACCGCATCAAGCATTAACTGAACGCCCTTGTTTTTGTAGCTTGTGCCGCAAGTAACCGGATTCATTTTCAGGGCTATGGTTGCGTTTCGGATACCCTTTTTAAGTTCGTCTTTGGTAAATTCCTCTCCCATAATAAACTTTTCAAGCAGTACGTCGTCTGTTTCGGCAACCGCTTCAATCAGTTTCGCCCTATACTCTTTAGCCTTGTCCATCATGTCGGCAGGAATTTCTTTAACTTCCATTTCCTTGCCCATGTCATCCTTATAATATGTGGCATTCATCTCAACAAGGTCAACAATACCGCAAAATGTTTCGCTTGCCCCAATCGGAAGCTGAATCGGCACAGCGTTTGCTCTCAGGCGGTCTTTCATCATCTGGATATCACGGTAAAAGTCTGCTCCGTTTATATCCATTTTGTTGATATACGCCATTCTCGGTACGCCGTATTTGTTGGCCTGACGCCAAACGGTTTCGGATTGCGGCTGAACTCCGCCGCGCGCGCAAAACACCGCTACGGCCCCGTCAAGCACCTTTAAGCTGCGTTCTACTTCAATTGTAAAGTCCACGTGACCGGGAGTATCAATTACGTTTATAGTGTGGCCCTTCCAGGTTGTGGTTGTTGCCGCACTTGTAATTGTAATGCCACGCTCCTGCTCCTGAACCATCCAGTCCATTGTAGCGCCGCCTTCGTGCACTTCGCCAATTTTATGAACCAAACCGGTGTAATATAATATACGCTCGGTTGTGGTTGTTTTTCCGGCATCAATGTGTGCCATGATACCAATGTTTCTTATTTTTTCCAGCGGAACTGCTCTCGCCATTTTAATTATCCTCTCTTCTTTTTCAAGTAACAGTGAACAGGTAACAGGTAACAACTATTGGTCGCTGCGCTCCGAGATAGTTATTTGGAGCAACGCGACCCGTCGTTGTTCGTTGTTCCCTGTTCCTTGTTCCCTGCCTTCTACCATTTATAATGTGCAAAAGCCTTGTTAGCTTCAGCCATACGGTGCATTTCATCTTTACGCTTTATTGTTGCACCCGTTCCGTTAAACGCATCTACTATCTCTCCGGCTAGGCGCATTTCCATTCCGCGCTCACCGCGCTTTGTGGCAAACTTAACTATCCATCTTATTGCAAGCGTCTGTCTGCGTACCGGTCTTATTTCAACCGGAACCTGATAGGTTGCGCCGCCAAGCTTACGGGCTTTGGTTTCAAGCAGCGGCATAGCATTTTCAAGCGCCTTTTCAAAAGCATCCATTGCGGGCACACTGGTTTTTTCGGCAACTATATCAAGCGCCTTCCAAACAATGCCCTGTGCTATACCTTTTTTGCCGTCCTGCATAACCTGATTCACCAGCTTAGCAATTACTTTGCTGTTATATTTTGGATCCGGCAAAATGGGTTTGGCCGGAATTCCACTCCTTCTAGGCATATTTTATCTTCCTTTTTATTACTTTTTGTTTTTCTTAGTGCCGTATTTACTTCTGCCCTGGTTCCGCTTTGCGGTTCCGGCAGTGTCCATAGTGCCGCGCACAATGTGGTAGCGCACACCAACAAGGTCCTTAACACGCCCGCCGCGCACAAGTACTACCGAGTGCTCCTGCAGGTTGTGACCAACGCCGGGAATATATACCGTGCTCTCACTGCCGTTTGACATACGCACACGCGCAATCTTACGCAACGCAGAGTTCGGCTTTTTTGGCGTAGTGGTGGTAACCGAAAGACATACCGCACGCTTCTGCGGACATTCGTCTAATAGAGGCGATTTGCTTTTCCTAACCACTTGCTTTCTGCCACGCTTAACCAATTGATTTATTGTTGGCATATTTTTCTCCTAATTCTATTTAATAAGCATTTTGCTAAGTGCTTACAACCCTATAAGCAGCCAGCGTATTTTGCCCAGACACAATTCAAAGCCTGGAATGGACCATGAATTATTTTAAGGCCATCAACTACTTTTTGTTCACCGTGAAAAAGTAATTAATAAAAAATGTGGTTGCAATTAGATGCAACGAGTGTGATTATATCAAACCCGGCCGTGTTTGTCAACACAATATCAAAAATATATTAGTATTTTTCGTTTGCTTTTATAAGTAGTATTTTGTTAGAATATGACTACAATAATTCGGGGGTGGCAGAATGACCAGGCTATTTAAAGCATTATCTATATGTTTCTGCTTTGCAATTGGCGTTGCAGTGTTTTCTGCCTGCGAAACTCCGCCCGAGTTGTCACGCATAGACATCAAGACTGCCCCTATGACGCAATATTTTATAGGTGAAGACATATCAGTTGCCGGCGGAGTATTGGAAGCAACCTTTGTAGACGGCAGCAAAGCAGATGTGCCGTTAACCGCAAATATGCTTAACACAACCCAGGTAAACAAGGACGCCGCAGGCACATACCAGATTGTGATTACGTACACTTTAAACAACAAACCGGCCCAAACCAGCTTTAATGTTACATACAGCCCGATTGTTCCGCTGGTTTCGGTGGCCATTACTCAACCGTTTCCTGTTGTAGAGGACTATATTGTTACATACGACTTTCTGGAAGCAGTGGTTTCGCCCGCGGGCGCCAATGTAAGCCTGCAATGGCAGGAATGGCATGCAACCAACGGCTGGCAGGATATTGCCGGCGCTAACAGCAAACAGCTTATGCCGGTTTATCAGTTTGCTACCAAGGTGCGGGTTGTTGCAACTGCCCTGCGCGGAAACTCGGGCCATGTAACCTCATCTGAGACAGATATTATTCACCGTATTCCAAACTCATTACCGGCCCCCGTTGCAGACCCGGCTGCACCGCCAACTACGGATACAATTACCTTAACTGAAATATGGAACGCCGAATACGCTATCTGCTGGTACGCGGAAGTTGGCAACCCCAACGGAACCGAGCCGGTTGAACTGGTTTGGCAGGCCAGCAATGTGTTTGACGGACTGCAGGCAGATACCAGATACAAGTTTGTTGTACGCTTAATTGCCGGCACATACGAAATACACGTTGATACCGTCCTGCAGCAAAGCCTTGTAATCAGAACATTAGCATTATAAACAAAACGCACAAAAAAAACACCCATATGGGTGTTTTTGTTTTACATTGTATCCATGATTGTCCCGGTTCCGGTTATTCGTGTTGCGGCTGTTCTTCTGCGTTTGGTAAAGTAAGCTTCTTGTTGGTTACAATAGCCGCACGCTTCTTTGCTGCGGCTGCGGGCACAGGCTTCTTTATCGGAACCGGAGTTACGGGTTTCTTTTCGGGAACATCCGCCGCAATCTTCCGCTCGGGTACCGGAGCCTCTTTTTTTGCAGCCCCTTTGGGGCTTATTGCCAGTTCCTTATAGCCGGTATCATCGTCTACCACCCTGCTGAACTCATATTCGTCTAATATGCCAATTACCAGTTCGCAGGTAGTGTCTATAATGCAGCCGTTTTGCATATGTCCCCCGTAAACGTTGCCCATCAGGTCGCTGAAAGCCAGATGCAGATGAAGGCCGTCTTTTGCTATTGTTCCGTTAATACTAATTATTTCAAGCGGCTCCTGTTTGCAAAGGTTAAGCTCGGCTCCGGCTAAGCGTATATCGGCTTTTTTCAAACTGCCTGCCGACGACAAAACAACGGCTGCCTGTATTTTGTTCTCAATGGCCACCCTGATAATTTCCAGCTTTAAATCGCTGCCGCCTGTTAACCTTACCGCCAGTGTTTTCACGCTTCCCCTACTCCTATGCTAATAATATAGCCAAAACAGTTTTAAATGTCAAAGCATTTACAACATAAAACCATACCGTAAATTACATAGTAAGTTGCATAAATCATTTTGTATATATACAAAAAAGGCGTATAATAATGTTGTATTATGGTTTGAAAGGGGAAATTATGTTAGACCAGGTTGTTTCTGATATTGTGGAAGCCGAAAATACCGCCGCGCTTATTGAGGCGGATGCTGCGGAAAAGGCAAAACAGCTGGCGTTAAAAATCCAGCTTGAAACCGACGAGTACCGCGATGAGTTTTTAGGCAAGCTGCGTGCCGAAATATCAGAGCTTGAGGAAAAATATAAAACTATCAGCGACGCCGAACTCGCTGCTTTTTTTGACGACCACAACCGGCATCATGAAAAACTGAAAATAGCTTACGAAAAAAATGCAGACCGGGTCAAAAAACTAATATTGGATGAGTTTAATAAAGAGTTTTTATGATTGAACGCATGAAAAAAATAAACTTAATAGGACTCAAGAGCGAACTGAACGCCATTTTAGAGGCATTGCGCGTCAGCTCCAGTTTTGAAATGGGTAAATTAGAAAAACTTACGGGCAGCGAATTTATTACGGACCAGCAGCGCCGCGACCATATTCAGGCCAGTCTTACCCGCACCAAGTTTGCAATTGAATTTTCCGATAAAAGTCATACCGGTTACCTTAACACACTTATCAATAACAAAAGCTTTTTAAAATACTTAGCTAAACGCAGACCGGAGCTATACAAGTTTGCGCTGGAACAAACAAATAGTCACAAGTATAAAAAACCAAAATCCCCAATGTTCTTTTACAGAAACGAGATAGACTACGCCGAGTTTAAGTCAATATCAAAGTACGAAGAAAAAATTTTAAGCCATATTCATGAACTGGAACAAATCAACCAGCTGATACCGGAACTGAAAAACGAGATGAACAACAACAATCTGATACGCCGTGAACTAAAACCGTACGCAAAACTTACCGTACCGCTGGACCAGTTTACAAACAACAATAAGTCCGTGCGGATTGTAGGTACAATACAGGAACGCAGTTTTAACGCCTTTATGGCAGAATGCGATACTACAAATCTTGTAATTGAAAAAGTAACTAAAGGCAATATGTGTTGTGTGGCATTGTTCTGCCACAAAGACAACGAGGTGTTTTTAAACGAGATTTACAAATACGGGCTAAACAAATGCAGCTATAGCTTCCCCGTTACGGCACAACAGAAAATAGATGAACTTGAAGCCACCAACGTAGGAATACGCTACAAAATTTTAGACCTTCTGAAATATGCCGCCACCAACGCTGACATGGAACAAAAGCTGAAAGTTTATCACGACTGGCTGAATCTTGAACTGGAAGGCGTAAACATAGGCGACCGCATATTATCCACCAACCGCACGTTTGTATTAACCGGCTGGGTTCCCGAGCATCAGCAGCAGAATGTAACCGCACTGATTAATCAGGTAAGTACCGACGTGTTTGTACAGTTTACCGACCCGGCTCCGGATGAAAAGGTTCCGACATATACAAAAAACAGCGCAATAGTACGGCCGTACGAAAGCATAACCAATATGTACAGCTACCCCAGCAGCCGCGAGCGTGACCCCAACATTTTTGTGGGAATATTCTTCTTTCTGTTTTTCGGCATAATGGTAGGCGATGTGGGTTACGGAATAATTCTGTTTATAGCAACCCTTGCGGTACTAATGTTTTGTAAAATGGAGCGCGGCACCAAAAGTTTGATTGCCATTATATGTATGGGCGGCGTATCCGCAATTATCTGGGGGCTTGTGTTTGGGGGCTGGCTGGGGCTGCAGACTGTTGGTGCCGGCGGCAAGGCCGTATCCATAATACCCGGACTGTTGGACCCCGTTAATGATGCAATATTGTTTCTGGGATTGTCTCTGGCACTTGGCATGATTCATATTATGTTTGGCATAACGCTTAAAATGGTGGCACTGCTTAAACAAAAACGGTGGCTGGACGCAATACTTGATGCCGGTATCAGGCTGACCATGCTGCTGGGTATAGTTATGTTTGTATCAAACCTTATTACACCAACCGGCATTGTAGCAGATATCGGCCTGTACATGGCAATTGCATCCGTTGTGTTAATTATGTTTACCAACGGCCGCAAAAACAAAGGCTTCTTTGGTAAAATAACGGGCGGGATTGCCGGAGTTTACAGCTTGGTAAACTACGCGGGTGACATTTTAAGTTATGCAAGGCTGTTTGCTATCGGCTTGGTTGGAGCGGTAATAGCAACTGTAGCAAACAGAATGGGAGTTATGGTGTTTGATATTCCCGGCGTGGGAATTCCGCTTGGAATATTGGTTGCGGTTGTGTTTCACAGCTTCAACGTTGGGCTTGCCGTACTTGGAGCGTACGTACACAATGCGCGTTTGCAGTTTGTGGAATTCTTCGGTAAATTCTACACCGGTGAGGGCACTCCGTTTGCGCCTATGGGCACCAATACAAAATATGTAATTTTAAAAAATAAAAAGATAATAAAGGAGAATAAATAATGGACGGTACAATTTTAGCCATAGTTGGTGCAGTGCTGGCTGCCGGACTAACCGGCATTGGTTCAACTATCGGTGTAACAACAGCCAGTCAGGCGGCAGCGGGAGTAATAAGCGAGGACCCGGAAAAATTTGGTAAAACCATGCTGCTTCAGCTTTTCCCGTCTTCTCAGGCCCTGTACGGGTTTGTTATTGCGTTTTTGGTAGTTCTGCCAATTATTACAGACGGGGTTGCATATACACTTGACCAAGGCCTTATGCTTATGCTGTATTGCCTGCCGATTGCAATAGTGGGCATGGTTACTTCAATCTTTCAAGGAAAAGTGGCAGTAGCAACCATAAATATGGTAGGTAAAAAGCCTGAACTGGCCGGCAAAGCCGCAACCATGATTATTTTCTCAGAGCTGTTTGCGTTAATTGCATTAATAGTATCGGTATTAGGAGTATTATAGTGGTTGAAGTCCAGGAAAACATAGTGGTTGAAAAAATCATAGCCGACGCAAAAGCCAAAGCCGAGGCTCTTTTAGCCGACACCGCAAAAACCAGCGCTGCTCAGTTTGATGCCGTAAAAGCCGAGCTCAAAGAAGTTCGTGCCGAAGCCGTAAAAAAAGCAACCGGCAAGGCACTGGACGCAAACAAACACCGGCTGCTGCTGTCTAACATAGATGTTAAACGCAATGAGCTTAATTTTAAGTCCGAGCTTACCGGTTTTGCCTTTGATTTGGCCAAACAAGACATCCTTAAACTAAACGACAAGAAGTATCTGGAGGTTATTAAGGCAATTATTTTAAAGAACGCAAACAACGGTGATGTAATAATTGTATCAAAACATGACGAAAAACGCATTACATCCACATTTGTGGCCGAAGCAGCAAAGGCTGGCAAAATTAAACTTGGCTACAGTGTTGTGTCAGATTTTAAGGGCGGCATAAAAATAATGGGAAAGACCTTTGACCGGGATTTTACGCTTGACAATATTTTAGCAGAACTGCGCAAAAAGATTGAAACGCAGGTGGCTGATATTTTGTTTAACAATTAGGAGACAAACATGAAAGGCAGCGTTATATACGCAAACTCAATAATTGCCTGCAAAGAGGGCAAGCTGCTGCGCCTGCAGCAAGTTAAACGTATGCTAAGTGCCCCAACGCTGATTGAAGCAATAAAAATACTATACGAGTGCGGATATGATGTTGGACTAATACAAAACAACCCCGAAAGCATTGACTCATTAATAGCAAACGAACACGAAAAAACAATTAAAGTGTTTAGCGGGCTTTGCGCTGATTCAAGCCTGTTGCGGCTCGTGCTTTTACGCTACGACTACCACAACCTTAAATCTGTATATAAAGATTCCGATGACACCCTGCTTTATCCGTTTGGCAATATTGCTGTAAAGGACATGAAAGCAGCACTAACCGAAAAACAGCGCTACCTGCTAACCGCACATATGCAGACGGCATTGCATGAGCTGGATACATTTGCAAAAGAAAATAAAGTTACATCTGCCGAAATTGAACTTAAGCTTGATAAAGCCATGTATTCCGAATTTAGCGAGCTGCTTAAAAAGATAAAAAGCAAAACCATAAAAGCATATTTTACGGCAGAGATAGATATTCAAAACATTCTTAGTTTTGCCAGAACCCGGGTAATGGACCTGCCCACCCGTCTTGCACATGATTATTTTGTTGCGGGCGGCACGCTTAAAAAAGAGCTTGTTGAAACCATAATTACCCTGCCGCCTCAAAAGTTTTCCGAAAAGTTTATTAACACACCGTATTATAAGTTTATGCAAGACCTCAGCTCAGGCATTAAAAACAACAGTCTGGCCGATTGCGAACACAATATGTGGGGCTACCTGCTTGAGCTATCTGCCAAAGAAAAGAACAACGCATTTAAGCTGGACCCGTTGTTTAACTGGTATATACGCAAAAAGGAAGAGCTTAAAACGATTAAACTGGTGCTGATTTCAAAGAAGCTTGGATTAGCGCCCGGCGTGATTGAACCAAAACTAAAGTATTATAAAACGTAAGACTAAAAATCCCCTCTTATAGAGGGGAATTATAAGGAGTACCATGTATCAGACAAACAATAAAATTGCAATAATAGGTGATAAAGACTCCGTGCTGGCGTTTAAGGCAGCAGGCTGTGAGGTTTTCCAAGGTGAACAGATAAAACAAACTCTCAAAAAGCTGTCTGAGGAAAAATACGCTATAGTTTTGATAACAGAAGAACTTTACAAAGCAAATGATGATGTAATTAAAAAGCATAATTCAAACACATACCCTATTATTATTCCAATACCAAGCAGCCTGGGGTCAAGCGGCTACGGTATGCAGCAGATAAAGGCTAATGTAGAACGTGCACTCGGAGTGCCGGCAGACTCAATATTCAACAAGGAAAAAATAGAATTATGAACGGAAAAATTGTGAAGGTATCAGGCCCGCTGATTGTAGCCGACAATATGGCTAACGTTAAGTTGTTTGACGTGGTTAAGGTTGGCAGCAAAGGGCTTATAGGCGAAATAATTGAGCTGAGAGGTGCACGCGCCTCTGTTCAGGTATACGAAGAAACCAGCGGGCTTGGGCCGGGTGACGACTGCATAAGCACGGGCGCACCGCTTTCGGTTGAACTGGGGCCTGGAATAATAGGCGGAATATATGATGGCATTCAGCGCCCGCTTGATTTGCTCAGACAAAAAAGCGGCGACAGGATTGAGGGCGGCATAACCGCCCCCAGCCTGGACAGAGATAAAAAATGGAATTTTGTACCAACCGCAAAAAAAGGTGACCATGTAAAGGCAGGAGATATAATCGGCACAGTTGCCGAAACCAAAATAGTAGAGCACAAAATTATGGTGCCGTTTGGAGCTGCCGGCACAATAACCGAAATAAAATCAGGCGAAGCAGCAATAACGGACACCGTAGCCAAACTTAAAACCGACGACGGCAAAACAATAAACCTAACTATGATGCAGAAATGGCCCGTGCGGAAAGGCCGGCCGTATAAAGAAAAGCTGTCACCAAAATTACCTATGATAACCGGCCAGCGTATTATTGATACGCTTTTCCCGATTGCGCGCGGAGGAGCGGCTACTATCCCCGGTCCGTTTGGAAGCGGTAAAACCGTGTTTCAGCATCAGCTGGCCAAGTGGGCGGATGCCGAGATTGTAGTCTACGTTGGCTGCGGTGAGCGCGGCAACGAAATGACAGACGTACTGACCGACTTCCCTACCCTTAAAGACCCTAAAACCGGTGAGGCGCTTATGAAGCGTACAATTTTAATTGCCAACACTTCCGATATGCCGGTTGCGGCGCGTGAGGCCAGTATATACACCGGAATTACTATAGCCGAATACTTTAGAGACATGGGCTACAACGTAGCCATTATGGCAGACAGTACCAGCCGCTGGGCCGAAGCTTTGCGTGAAATGAGCGGAAGGCTTGAAGAAATGCCCGGCGAAGAAGGGTATCCTGCATATCTTTCCAGCCGGCTGGCCGACTTTTACGAGCGCGCCGGAATTGTAAAAACACTGGGAAGCAACAGCCGTACAGGCAGCATAACAGCCATTGGAGCGGTGTCTCCCCCCGGCGGCGACCTGGCTGAGCCCGTAGCACAAGGCACACTCAGAATTGTAAAGGTATTTTGGGGGCTGTCGGCAAACCTTGCATATAGGCGCCACTTCCCCGCAATTGATTGGAACATAAGCTATTCGTTATACGCAGACGGTTTAACCGACTGGTTTAACAACAATGTAAGCAACGAATTTAGTAAGTACCGCAGTCAGGCTATCGGACTGCTATCGGAAGAAGCAGTGCTGGAAGAAATGGTGCGCCTGGTTGGTATGGACTCGCTTTCCAGTAAGGACCGGCTGGTTTTGGAGACGGCAAAAATGCTGAGAGAAGACTTTTTGCACCAGGACGCATTCAGCGATGTAGATAACTACGCAAGCCTTAAAAAGCAATTTAAGATTTTAAAACTGATAATTGATTATTATGAGCTTGGTTTGGCTGCAATCGACAGAGACATTGACATTAATAAAATACTATATATCAAAACCGCAGAAAATATAGGAAGGGCTAAGCATGTGCCGGAGTCAGAGCTGACCAAACTGGACCTGATTGGGCGTGAACTTATAAACGAAATGGAAGCGCTTTCAGGGGAGGATGACTGATGCTGAGAGAATATAAAACACTTAAAGAAGTTGTTGGCCCGTTAATGCTGGTGCAAAATGTGGAAGGGGTTAAGTACAACGAACTGGTGGAAATTGTGCAAAGCAGCGGCGAAGTGCGCCTTGGAAAAGTGCTGGAAGTTAACGGCAGCAATGCGGTTGTTCAGCTGTTCGAGTCCAGCCAGGGGCTGGAAATTGCCACAAGCAAAGCGCGCTTTCTTGGCAAGGGCTTAGAGCTTAAAGTGTCACGGGATATGCTTGGGCGGGTGTTTGACGGACTTGGGCGCCCGAGAGACGGCGGCAGAGATGTAATCCCGGATAAGAACCTGGACGTAAACGGTTTACCTATCAATCCTACAGCAAGGCAGCACCCGAACGAATTTATACAGACAGGCGTGTCTGCCATAGACGGGCTTAACACATTGGTGCGCGGGCAGAAGCTGCCGGTATTCAGCATGAGCGGTCTGCCGCACGCCCAGCTTGCGGCTCAGGTTGCACGGCAGGCAAAAGTGCTGAGTCAGGACACCCGGTTTGCGGTTGTTTTTGCGGCGGTTGGAATTACATATGAAGAATTTGATTACTTTACTCAGGACTTTAGAAAAACCGGCGCAATTGAGCGCGCGGTACTGTTTATGAACCTTGCTAACGACCCTGCGCTGGAGCGTATTGCTACTCCGCGCCTTGCACTTACCTGCGCCGAGTATCTGGCTTTTGAATTGGGAATGCACGTGCTGGTAATTATCACCGATATAACAAACTACGCAGAAGCATTGCGTGAAGTATCTGCGGCAAGAAAAGAAGTGCCCGGCAGACGCGGATACCCAGGCTATATGTATACAGACTTAGCCTCTCTTTACGAGCGTGCGGGAATAATAAAAGCAGTGCCCGGCAGCATTACGCTTATGCCGATATTAACCATGCCCGAGGACGACAAAACTCACCCCATACCCGACCTTACCGGATATATTACCGAAGGCCAAATTATGCTTTCGCGCGAGCTGACCAAGGCAAAAATTACTCCGCCGATTGACGTGCTGCCGAGTTTGTCAAGACTTAAAGACAAAGGCATTGGTGCCGGCAAAACGCGTGAAGACCACAGCGGAACTATGAACCAGTTGTTTGCGGCATATGCGCGCGGAAAAGACAGCAAAGAACTGTCGGCCATTTTAGGCGAGGCGGCACTTACCGACCTGGATAAGCTATACGCCAAGTTTGCGGATACTTTTGAAAAAGAGTATATTGCACAAGGCTTTTATACCAACCGTGATATTGATGAAACACTTGACCTCGGCTGGAAGCTGTTAAAAATGCTGCCAAGAGCGGAACTGAAACGAATTAAGGTTGAAATCTTAGACAAATACTACCCGACTGACACTTAACACTTAACACTTAACACTTAACAATGATTGGTCGCTAACGCTCCGATATGTGTTTTTTGGGAACGAAGTGACCCGCAGTTGTTACCTGTTACCTGTTACCTGTTACCTGTCTCCAAAGGAGACTCATGGCCAAGTTAAATGTAAACTCCACCCGTATGGAGCAGCGCAAACTTAAAGCGCGGCGCAAAATGGCGGTAAGGGGGCATAAACTGTTAAAAGACAAAAGTGACGAAATGATTCGTCAGTTTATGAATTACATTTTTGAGAACAAAAAAATACGTGAAGAACTGGAACATGAACTGGAGCAGGCGCAGCGGGCGTTTAGTATGGCGCGTGCCGCCATGCCTCCAAAGGCCATTGAGGAGGCGCTCAGCACTCCGGTTATGAGTTACAGCTTCGTCCCTAGCAAAACCACAATTATGGGCCTGGACGTGCCGGAATTTTTTGATATAGAGGTTAAAAACACCGGCGCACTTCCATATAGCTTTTTAACCACCTCAAGTCAGCTGGACTATGCCGTAAGCACAATAAGCAGATTGCTGATAAAAATTATCCAGCTGGCAGCAACAGAAAAAACCTGTGTGTTGCTGGCGGCTGAAATAGAAAAAAACCGCCGGCGGATAAACGCGCTTGAGCACGTGGTGATTCCCGACCTGCATGAAACAATTAAGTACATTGGCATGAAGCTGGAGGAAAACGAGCGCGGCAGCCGCGTGCGCCTGATGAAAGTAAAAGAAATGGTACAAAAAGAGCCGTAAACGGCTCTTTTTAATGAATAATGAATATTGAATACTTAATAATTATAGGTCGCTTTCGCTCCAAATAAAATTCCCCCTTGAGCCAAGGGGGTGTCGGCGGAGCCGACGGGGGTTGTGACCTTTTATCTACTAAAGAAAAAGCCATTCAATTGCTTTCTCTTTAACTGTTGCCACAGCAAAACCTCAGACAGATTACCCGCCTTACGCAGCTTTGACGCATACTGTTTTAGTTTTGGGTTATAGGGCAAATCATCGTTTTTGTATTTAAACAAACTTTAACGCAAACACACCCCGTCAGGCTTCGCCCGACACCCCTCTCTAGAGGGGAATTATGGTGGAACCCCGTTCGCTCAGCCGGCACCCCTTTGCTAAAGGGGGAATTAATACGGTTTGTTAACCACTGTTGTGCTTGCATCCGGCTTTACGGTAAACATCGTTCCGCCCAAGATGTTGCCGTAGCCGCCCACCCCGCCGGATAATACATAAGCCAGCTTAACGCCCTGATACTCTACCATAAAATCGTTTACGTGCTCATGCCCGCAAAACATATACTCGGCACCTATATCTTTTATGGCGGCAAACAAGCCGTTGTTAATATTGCTGTGTCCGTTTGGCTCAAGCTGCTGCCCGTGAATAACTGTGCCCGAGGCAAACGCTTCATTAAAAGCAGGAGTAAACTCCGGCACAGGTATATGCCCATACACAACCGACGGCACCTTTTTGCCTGCTTCCGCTGCTATCCCGCTAGCAGCCCATTTCAGCCAGCTTACCTGGTCGGCAGTATATGGCCTGTATCCGCTTTCCCAAAACGAACTGAACGAATCTAAAAAGAACAAGGTGTAAATAATATCTGCTCCGTTAGTCAGGTTTATAAAATAATTGCCGGCACCTGTAATTCTGGGGCCGTACTGAAACATACAGTACTCGCTTTCTTCAAGCATATTGGCTAAGTATTGCTTATCTGCCTTGCCTTCTTCGTCATGGTTGCCAAACACCGGTGCCCAAGGCACTTTAAACGAATCAAAAAGGTTGATTAAATGCCGGTAACTGAAATGGTTAAACGGACTAAAAACCTGGTCCCCCACCAGCACAATCAGGTCCGGATTATTCTCTTCCACCATTGTTTTTATAAGCGCATCTGTTTTAGCACCCGACAGCGGATAATGAAAATCGGTAAGCAGCAATATGTTGTAGTCCTCGCCGCCAACATCTATGCTCTGCCCGTGTGCTAAACTAAACGGCGTGAATTCATTCCAGTAATACCCACGCACCTCGCCCTTTAGCGGAGCAAGCAGATACGCACCAAAAACTGCAAGCACAAGCGCAAGCACCATAACCGGCACCAGCACGCACGTAACAATCCTTTGCTTTATTCCCACCCTGTCATTACCCGTTCCTGCCAATAATTCCCCTCTTGAGAGGGGTGCCGAAGGCGGGGTGTGTTCTATTTTCTCATTCGCCATCATCTTTTGTATCCCCTATTGATAATAAACTTATTATACCACAAAACAAGAGTATAAACCAAAGAAAAACAGGCTAAACGCCTGTTGTTTATTCTCTAATAGGCGTTTTGGATAGCCCGGAATATTTGTTGCCGTGATAATCTGTTGCCATACCGGTTGCGCCGTTGTAATCATAAAGCTGAATTCTGCGGCCGTCTTTTAATATAAGGTACTGATGCAGCAGCCCCGCTTTTTCAATACACACTGCGTCATCCCCAACATTTGTTGCCCCGCCGGTGCCTGATGCAGGTGACACGCTTCTGCTGCCGCCTGACTTAGTGTTTGAGCCTGATGACCCCGCAATAACGCCCGCAAGCATAAGCAGATAGCCCAAAAGAACAAAAACGGCAATAGGCGGAATAAATATTGCAAGCGGCAAGGCTTTCTTGGTTTCCGTATCTCTTACCGCCATAATAATCATGGCAATCGGTCCGCTTACAAAAAACAGCAGCATATTGGCAATATGCCACCATAAATCCGCAAGGATGTCGGCACTTATGGCGTGTATTACGTACATTGTAATTACAAACACCGCAGTTAATATGCCGCCCACCAGATAAATAATAAACCGGGGAGTTTCAAACATTGACTTATTGTAAACGGCAAAAATAAACAACAATGCCGGGCACAGCCATAATACGGCAGTATACAGAATAATATCTATGCCGCTAAGCCCGCCAAAAACAAAGAACAGCGCAAGCGCTGCTGCCGCAACGGCCAGAGGGATATATTCTGCAATCCGTCTGAACACGCTCATTTTAAATTCCTGATAAACTTAAACATATTTTTGTGCTTGTTAGACTTAGCATAAGCAAGCGCAGCTTTTTTGTCCGCACCATAGTCTAACAAAAACTTGGCTGTTGCTCCGCTGCACTGATAAATAGCACTCTCCATTAAGCCCTGCCTGATAGGATACGTGGTAACGGCATAACTCAACACAAAGTCTTCTACACCCGGCACTTCCATCATTAACCCTGCAATGCCTAGTTTTTCGCTCATAATTGCCGTAACCACAGCCGGACGGTTGTTGTGCTGTGTTAGCGGAGATGCACCGTACTTTAGCAGTATTTTAACTGCTATTTCATCATTGTTGTTTGTTGCCGCCGCAAGATATGTAAACGGTTTGTCGCCAATTGTTACCGTTACGTCAAGAAATTCTTTTACAGGGGTTTTCATGTTGTTGTTAAAGTTTGCGCAAAAATATTCAAGACGCTCGTAGTCCTTTATAAGTATGCTTGCAAAAATCATAGAGTATTTTGTTGTTCCCAGCTGGTCGTAAAGCTCCTTTTCTTCTGCGGAAATGCTTTGGGATTTGCTTTGGATTATATCGGTAAATGATTTAACTCCAACACCCGGCGTAAACGTGCAAGCCAGCCCCCACAGAATTTTTACATTTTCCTTTTCTTTATCGTCCCATAGGTTTAAGAGAATTTCCTTTGCCTCATCAATTTTCCCTTCGTCCATAAAAGCAAAGGCTTTTTTGATTTCTGTTTCCAGTTTTTTGTCTGCCATTTTTATTCTCCTTTTTATTTTTATCACCATGTAGTTTGGCGGGCTGGTGGTAATTGCGTTTGAACCCGGGTGTTCAAACTCTGTCGCCATTGGCGGAGAGGGAGGGATTCGAACCCCCGTGACTTACGTCTAACGGTTTTCAAGACCGCCCCGTTATGACCGCTTCGGTACCTCTCCAAATGGTTCCCCTATTATACAACACTTACTGCAAACTTGCAAGCGGAAAATTGAAAACTATACATTTTTAATATTTTGTTTTTTAGCTTCTTGCATGATATAATACAGTTATGATTGAGTTTATCAATTTACATAAATCATACGTTAGTAAAACCGGGCGCAACGTTGACGCGCTTAAGGGTGTTAGTTTTAGTTTGCCTGAAACCGGCTTAGTTTTTATTGTGGGCAAATCCGGCAGCGGAAAGTCTACCTTATTAAACATGCTTGGTCTGTTGGATAGCTACGACAGCGGAGAGCTTAAGGTCAATGGTAAGTCAACCAAAGATTTTTCCGCTAATGAGCGTGACGCATACCGCGCTTTGAATATCGGCTTTGTGTTTCAGGAATTTCATATAATTGAGAAATACACTATCGGGCAGAACCTGAGCCTTGCACTTGAAATCGGGCAGCAGGAGGCCGCAGCAGCACAGATTGCGGCAGCATTAGATAAGGTTGGGCTGGCCGGCTTTGAAAACCGCTACGCCAGAGGTGTATCGGGCGGACAGAAGCAGCGTGTTGCAATTGCACGTGCGCTAATTAAAAACCCTAAAATAATCTTAGCGGATGAGCCCACCGGAAACCTGGACAGTGTAACCAGCAAAGAAATATTCAATCTTTTACAGCAGTTATCAAAAACAAATCTGGTTATAGTTATCAGTCACGACCTGGATTCTGCTCATACTTATGCAGACCGGATTATTGAACTGTCTGACGGAAAAATATCAGCCGCCTATCACGGTGACGGCACAAACGAAACCGTTAAATTATCCGTTGACAAGGTTAATAAAAAAGAGTTGGACAAACTTCTTAACGCCGGTAAAAAAGTTGTTCTGGTTAAAAACACAAAGCCAAAACCTGCAGCCCTTAGGCCGGCAGCCGCTGCCCCAATCAACCTGGACACAAAAGTAAAACTGCCGTTTAAGTCTTCGTTTAAACTGTCGCTGATGAGCATGCGCGCTAAATGGGTGCGGGTGCTGTTTACAATATGCCTGTCTATGTTTGCAATTGCGTTTTTCGGTTTTGCCGACATGGTGGCTCAATTTAATGTAAACAATGTAATGCAGCAGGAAATTGAGCGGTCGGGCCTGCCGTTTGTGCCGCTTGCAATGATGGAAACCAAGGAAGAAGGATTCGTGCCAAGCCAGGAGCGCCGCATAATTGAGCCGGAGCATCTTGACGAATTTAAAAAACTTAATCTGCCGCACGCGGTAAAATATCAGCTGCCGTTTAACGGCGCCAACCCCAACCATGTTTTTCAGCCCACATTAATTCCGTATTACAATTTTTTGGGCACCGTTGTGCAGGGCGTTGTTGAAACCGACTCTCCCGAAGCCCTGGGGCTAACACTATCCGCAGGCAGATGGCCGGCTAACTTTAATGAGGTTGTTATAACCAACTTTATGTTTGAGCGGTATCTGCGATACGGCATTGAACTGATTATAGACGGAACAACCAGCATAGAAAGACTATATGGAGTAGTTACGCCGGCAGGCACGCCGGGAAGCGTTACAAAACTGACCGAGTTTTCACAAATTTATGAACGCGCCATTTGGGAAGGCTATGACAGAGGCGGCACTTCCTGGGCCGAACATCAGTTTCCAAACTCTAACGATGACCACACCCGGTGGCGTACAATGCGTATTGTGGGCATGATAGATTTTGACCTTAGCCCATATGCGCTCCTGATGCCTACTGTGCGCCAGACCACTCCCGCCACATCTGAACAAAAAGCTGTATGGCCGCAGGCAGCAAACGCATGGAGTACATACCTCAACAATTATTATGCACTGCCCGGTTATTATCACAATTTAATGAGGCACAGCAGCAAGCTGTATCTGCAAACCGGAATTGAATTATCCCTCACCTTGCCCGGCCAGAGTTCAACCACAGGGCAAACAGTAACTCACGCACCCAACCACACCGCTATGGATAGCTTTTTCAGGTCGGACGGACTATATCCGTATTGGTATACAAATACAATTCCTATAAACGGATTTACCGAGGCAGACCTTGCCCCATATAACCCGAACGAACCCGGCTACAACAAGAAACAAGTAGTGGTGGATGTAAGGTTGCTTCTTGATTTATTGCCAAGCGAGCTTCAGGCCTTATATACTGTGGACAGCAGCAATATTAATACTGTTGACTTTGCTGCTATTATGGATGAATTGGGAATAAGCAGCGGCGGAGCCTACATAAACTTTAAGGTAGACCGCAATATCGGCGGTGTTAATTTACAAGCAGAGCTCAGTGGTTATGAAATTGTAGCAGTCTACCTCGATTTGGGTCCGTGTTTTTACGCAACCCAAAACTTTTATGACCGGCTTATTATTTATCCTATAGGCAATATCCTGGTGCCGGCAGATACATATCAGGAGCGTATGCAGCTGCTAAACACTTTAAACAGCAGCGGCAAGTTTACAACACCAAGCCAGGAACAGGATGCCCCGGACAGGATTTTCAGTTTTGTAATATGGAGCAGCAGCGCACAGGAAATTTATTTTCTTAACAATATGTTCAGTTTGTTTGTAGGCGTATTCAGTTTGTCCGCAATAGTATTTACACTGTTTTCGGTTCTGCTGACCTATTCGTTTATAGCGGCCTCTATTAATGCAAGGAAAAAAGACATTGGTATATTACGCAGCCTCGGCGCCCGCCAGAAAGATATTGCAGGTATATTTATAACCGAGGGCGCGTTTATTGCACTAATTATGATAATCCTTGCAAGTGTCTCATGCTATCTAGGCTACTTCTTCCTTAACGAATTCTTTGTGTCACAGCTGGGGCAGATTGCCGAGATGTACAGCATAGTTGCATTCAGCGTACGGCAGGTATTGCTGATGGCCGCCGTAACCGTTGCAGGTGTAGCAATTTCCATAACATTGCCGATATTAAGGATAGCCCGCAAGCAGCCGGTGGAAGTAATACGAGCAGAAGCACAGTAAATTAAAAAGCAGCTATTAACCAGCTGCTTTTTGTTAATTATATTTTTCACTTGCATTGCACGACTTGCAGAGAAGTCTAGCATTGTCCAGCACCGTTGGGCCACCTTCACTCCATTTCTTTATGTGGTCAACTTCCAGCTTTTTGTAATTTGTTTCTTTACAGTTTAAGCCCGCACATTTTTGCGACCTTCCATATAAAACATCTTTATCTTCCGATGCAAATTTCCTTTTGCCGTCGCACTCAATATTGTTGTTTATTAAATTGTTTATGGCAACCCTAAAGTGCTCATATACATCCCAGCTTTTTACGTCATTTTTTTTGCGTACTATTCGCCTAAAATAATCACAGACCATGTCCTTGTCGTATCCCTTTCCAACTATAAAGGCAGCAACGCCCAGTGCCTTCTCGTCACTAACACCTAATATTTTTGACACTTCACTAAACACTGCTATTGTTTCTTCCATCTTGTATGTCTTTGCATCAAACGATGAATTTCTAACATGTCTCAGCAGTGTCCTAATTTTCCTGTCTGCTACTTTTTCCCCCAACAACTCAAAACAGTTATACAAGAACAGTTTTGCCTGCTCGCCTCTGCCTACACCTTTTACAGCATCAACAACTTTAGATTTGGATTCTATATATTGCTCAAACTCGTATAAAAATGTGCCGTAAAACATACCGCGCAAACTTTCGTATTCTGTTAGTGGCACAGCGTTCGTGTTTATCAAATCAAACGTTGTTTCTTCTTTCTCCTGTTCGCCGGCCGCAACAACGATATCAAACTCATACTCTAGCAGCTCCTTCCTTTGTTCTTCCGACAGACTTATATAGCTGGCTTCTCTGCCATTTATTCTTGTTATAACATTAATCTCTCTTGTCGGCTTAACAAAATAACGGATGCTTAAAATTCTTTGCTTGCCATCATGAACATTATACTTGCCGTCTCGCTCCCAAAAATATAGTGCAGGCAATTGAATTTTATACTGCAATATTGATTTTAAAACATTGCCGGCCTTTGTAATTTCTCCATCTTCTAATTTTTTAGTTATAGAGTTATAAATGAATTGCCTTTGCGTTGTTTGCTCAGTTTGCAATTTGCCGCTTTCAAGCATTTCAATTATTGCCTTTACCGTTAGCTTCATTTTCATATTCTCCTTCGTCTTATCACTACACCGTGAAACCCTTTGGTGTTTGCATTTGACACCATTTCATTTGAAGCTCTGTGCTCAAACGGACTGATGTGCCTGTTTGTATTTAAATAGCCCTTGAACCCTGTGCCGTACCATTCAAATTCTTCGTTGCTCAATATATCAAGCACTCCTATGGAGCAGAACATCCATCCATAGTAGTCGTCCGGAATTGCTCTAAAGTTGTTCACTCTTATTGGATGAGTGCCATCCTTCATTGTCATGTTTTCCATTACCATATACTCGTCTTCATAGTCCTCGTACTTGATACCGTTTAACAATCTTGATTTGTCTACCGCCTCCTGTGCGTCATAGAATGTTGTTATCCAATCACAAGCAACTAGTTTTGTGTTGTATTCATTGTCAATCGTGGGGTTGAAAAAATTCATTCTTAATTTTCTTCCGTATCCAAGGTAGCATTGTTTTAGTAATAATGGAATACCAACACAAGGATTTACCCTGTTTAGGAATGGAGCAAGAATTATGAAGTCAATTTCAGTTTTTACTAAGGTTTCAATAAATTCGGCATACCGCGAAAATGGCGGATTGGTGATACAAATATCATATTGTGAATAATCAACATCCTGAAACTTTTTACCTTTTCCTGTTGCCGGATTATAGCCACTTACAGACACACTTTTTATTCCCCATGTGTTTGCGTTCTCAATCAGGGTTCGTAGAAAGTTACACCTGGTTCTTTCTCTTAAAAACTTGTCTATTTCCTCTTTCTCAACTCTGACATTATGTAACGCACCATTTTGCTTCTCATAACTAATTAGTTTAACATCGTTAGTGTGCGCATGGATGTCTTCGTCAAAATCAACACGAAGTGAGTAGACTTCCTCATCTTCTAAAATATCCCAATCACACGGACATATAATGTCCTTGCCCCTAAACCGGCCATCATGTCCATATTGTGCTAACTCGTTTACAATATCCTGCATTGCAGTATAGCATTCATCATTTGGCTCTGTGCCAAGAGGAGTAACCTTGCCACTTTCATATTTGATTTTCGTTACCACTTTCCTTTGTTTTTCCACAAACATTCTCCAATCTTCTAACCAGTATACCCCCCCCCCCTGCCAAAAAGTCAATAGATTTTACTAGGTTAAAAGAAGAATTCTGTGGCTAATTTTCTCTATGTTTAAGTTAGTTTATCAACACCTGGCTTGTAAAAATTCAATACTTTCTTAATATGTGCTTGTCGCATTTGTTTGCGGCGGGTTGGTACAATATGATATAATTGCTTATTACTTGAAAAGGGAATACCAGTGGAAGAGAACAAAGTAGTTGCAGAGGCTAAGCCGGTTATGGCACCGCGCCTTAGCAGCAAGGCTGCAGGAGCCGCCAAGCGCGCGCGCCGCAAAAAAGGCTGGAGCTGGGACGCACTGGAACGAATCAGTGCTGACCCCGGCATAGGGCTGAACGATGAGCAGGTCTCCGCCAGAACTTTGGGCGGCTTTGTAAATGTTACCGTAAACAAAAATAAAAAGACATATCTTGGCATAGTAATCCAAAACGTATGCACGTTTTTTAACCTGCTGTGTTTTTTTGTGGCAGGTGCGCTTATTGCGGTGGGTGCCGCCGCCAATCTGTTCTTTTTACTTATAATATGCTCAAACATGGTTATCGGTATTGTGCAGGAGTTTAGAGCAAAGCGCAAGATAGACAAAATTTCGTTAATCACTGCACCAACCGCCACGGTTATCAGAAACGGCGTAAAAACGGTTGTGGCAGTTAACCAGCTGGTTGTAGATGACATAGTGTTGTTTACACATGGTAATCAGATAAGCGCCGATTGCGTGGTTGTGTCCGGCGAGCTGGAGGCAAACGAAAGCCTGCTTACCGGTGAACCAAACGCAATTAAGAAAAAGACGGGCGATATGTTATACGGCGGCAGCTTTGTATCCAGCGGAAACTGTGTGGCAAGAGTTGAGAAAGTTGCAAGTGCGTGCTACTCGGTATCGTTAGCCGAAAAAGCCAAGCGGTACGCAAAGGCTAAATCCGAGCTTATGTATAGCTTGCGCCTGATTATTAAAGTAATTGGCGCACTGGTTATTCCGCTTGGGGTGGTAATGTTTTACATTAACTACACCTTTTTACCAAGCACCAGCGACGTTGTGGTTAAAACCGCAGGCGCAATAATCGGAATGATACCTGCGGGAATGTTCTTACTTACCAGCGTAGCCCTGGCGGTTGGAGCGGTTAAGCTTGCCAACAAGCGCGCTTACGTTCAGGACTTGTACGGAATTGAAATGCTGGCACGTGTTAATATGCTTTGCCTTGATAAAACCGGTACGCTAACAGACGGCACAATGAAGGTAACCAGCGTAGTAAAATTAAACAACAGCTACAACGAGGAAAAGTTTAAAACTGTTTTTGGAAGCATTCTTAAAGCACTGGACAATAAAAATCAAACCTCTCAGGCGCTTGAACTTCATTTTGGCGTAAATACAAGATACCCTGCAACAAAAAAAATACCGTTCAGCAGTGAAAGAAAATACAGCGCCGTAACTCTTAAGGAAGCAGGCACCTACGCATTTGGGGCACCGGACTTTTTGCTTAAGGAAGACGATATTGCAATAAACAAGCTGGTAAAAGAGTATAGTGCACAGGGGCAAAGAGTATTGCTGGTTACGCATTCGGCCGCCGCAATATCGGGCGAAAAACTGCCGGCCAGCATGAAACCGGTTGCGCTGATTGTTATTCAAGACCACATAAGAGAAGACGCCCCCGCTACAATTAAGTGGTTTGTGGGCAACGATGTTAAAGTGCGAATAATATCTGGTGACAACCCGATAACCGTAAGCGAAGTAAGCCGGAGGTGCGGAGTTCCGGATGCCGATAAATATATCAGCCTTGCGGGCCTCTCAGACCAGCAGGTAATTGATGCAGCAGATAAGTATACTGTGTTCGGCCGGGTCAGTCCGGAACAGAAAGCGGTGCTGGTGCGCGCGCTTAAAGCAAGCAACTACAAGGTAGCCATGACGGGCGACGGAGTAAACGACATTTTGGCTCTTAAAGACGCCGACTGCAGCATAGCCATGGCAAGCGGAAGTGAAGCAGCAAGAAACGTCAGCCACCTGGTATTAATGGACAGCAACTTTCAATCCTTACCTAGCGTTGTTGCAGAGGGCCGGCGGGTTGTAAACAACATTACCAAATCATCATCACTGTTCTTAATGAAAACCATATTTATTATGTCGCTTGTAGGTTTTGTAATTATATCTCAGTTCTCGGGCGACCGTGGTATAAGCTTTCCGTTTGCGCCAAACCACTTAATGCTGTTAGAAATTTTTGCAATCGGAATACCAAGCTTCTTCTTAGCTCTCCAGCCAAGCAGCGTTCCTATTAAAGGAAAGTTTTTAGCAACCATCTTTAAAAATGCCCTGCCCGGCGGAGCAATATTCTTCTTAGCCTTCCTCGGTTGTTTCCTGTTTGATATTTATCTTGGCACCGGGTGGCAGTACGAAACCATGGGCAGTTACGCGGTTGCGTTTACCGGCCTCATAATGCTGCTTGCAATCTGCAGGCCGCTGGATATGTTCCGCGGAATATTATTCTGCTCAATGGCACTGGGCTGTACAATAGCACTGCTCAGCATACCGCAGGACTTCTTTGGATACGTCCCGCTTGGACAGCCCGCAATATTGTTTACAATCATAATGGTTCAGTTCAGCTTCCTGTATCTGGTATTTAAAAAACCAATGCATACCAGAAACGAAGCCCCGCCAAATTTGCCGCAGCAACCAAACATTAAGGCTTAACACCGCACAAAAAACCACGGATTACCCGTGGTTTTGTTTTTTTACTCTTCTATTATTCCATGTTTAAACTGACTGTTGTATAACTCGGCGTAAAATCCGCCTTTTGCTAAAAGTTCATCATGTGTGCCCTGCTCAACTATATCACCTTCATTAAGCACTAATATTACATCTGCGTTGCGGATTGTGCTAAGCCGGTGAGCTATTATAAAGCTGGTGCGGTTCTTTATAAGATTATCCATAGCTTTCTGAATTAACAGTTCGGTTCTGGTATCAACGCTGCTTGTGGCTTCATCCAATATCATAATCTTTGGGTCGGTAATCAGCGCGCGTGCAATTGTTAGCAACTGCCGCTCACCTGCGCTTACGTTGCTGCTTTCTTCATTAAGTATCATATTGTATCCGTCCGGTAAGGTTCGTATAAAATGGTCGCTCTGAGCGGCCGCACTGGCCGCAAGCACCATTTCTTTATCGGCATCGGGTCTGCCGTACTTTATGTTGTTACAAATCGTGTCGTTATACAGCCACGCATCCTGCAGCACCATGCCAAAGTTTGCCCGCAAATCGTTTCGTTTATAGTCGTTTATGTTAACACCGTCAACCAGTATCTCACCGCTGTTTATATCGTAAAATCTCATAAGCAGTTTTACAAGAGTAGTTTTGCCGGCGCCTGTAGGACCGACTATTGCTACCTTCTGCCCGGGCTTAACTTTAACGGAAAAGTTATGTATTATTTCTTTGTCCGGCGTATAGCCGAATTTAACCTGCCTGAACTCAACTCCACCTGAAAGCTTTTCGGGCTTTTTGCTTTCGGCTGTTTCAACGCTCTCGTCTTTTTCCTCTAAAAAGGTAAACACGCGCTCACTTGCCGCCAGCGTCTGCTGAAGCACATTTCCGATATTGGCAACCTGCGCCACCGGCTGATGAAATTGCTGAACGTATTGTATAAACGCCTGAATATCTCCAACCGCAATCCTGCCGGCTGCCGCAAAACTGCCGCCCATAATACAGACTATTACATAACTGATGTTACCTATAAAAAGCATAATCGGCATCATTAGCCCGGTAAAGAACTGACTTTTCCACGCGGATTTGTACAGTACATTGTTTTTCTCGTCAAACTCCTGCCTGGCCTGAGCCTGCCCGTTAAACGCCTTTACCAGCGTATGGTTGCCGTACATCTCTTCTACAAGCCCGTTAACAAGCCCAAGATGTTTTTGTTGCGCTACAAAATGCTTCTGGCTGCGCTTCATTATAAATGCCAGTATCAGAAACGAAATTGGAAGCGTAGCCAATGTAACCAGGGTAATTTCCCAACTGATTGTAAACATCATAATCGTGATACCCAAAAGCATGGTTACACTGGTTATTATCTGAGTTATGCTGTTGCTCAAACTCTGGCTTACGGCATCCACATCGTTAGTCAGGTGGCTTAGCACATCTCCATGGCTTTTTTTATCATAATACCCTATGGGCAATTTGTGAATCTTATCAAATATGCGCTCACGTAATTTGTGTGTTATTTTCATAGCTACACCAGCCATTAGGTAACCCTGGATATACGAAAACGTTGCGCTTACAATATACAGCCCGATTAAAATTAAAATAATCTGCCCGATATAGCCAAAGTCTATGCCGGTTGCAGTTCCCGCTATCATGCCCATTATATCTTCAAACAGCCGGGTTGTGGCCATTCCCAGAATTTTAGGTCCAACTATTGCAAATACGGTAGACAGCACGGCAAACGAAAATACTATCATAAGCGTAAACTTATATTCGCCCAGTATTTTTATCAGCTTTTTAGCAGTGCCTTTAAAATCTTTCGGCTTTTCGCCGGTGTTTGGGGCTCTGCCGCCCGGTCTCTGAGGAGCTTTACTCATTTACAACTCCTCCTTATTTAACTGTGACAGTGCAATTTCTTTGTATACGCTGCAGTTTTTAATAAGCTGCTTGTGTGTGCCCTTGCCCACTAGCTTACCCTTATCCAGCACAATAATCTGGTCGGCATTTCTGATTGTAGCCACTCTTTGTGCCACAATAATAACAGTGCTGCCCTTTGCATTTTCTGCTAATGCCTCTCTAAGTGCCGCATCGGTTTTGTAATCCAGCGCCGAAAAACTATCATCAAATATATAAATCGGAGCCTCCTTCACAAGCGCTCTGGCAATTGACAGACGCTGCTTCTGCCCGCCCGAAAAATTTGTGCCTCCGGCCGCAACAGGTGCTTCTGTTTTGTGAGGCAGCTTGTTTACAAACTCCGCACCCTGAGCAATTTCAAGTGCCGTATCAACAATTTCGTTGCCGGCATCCGTTCTTCCGTATTTTAAATTAGACTCAACCGTTCCTGAAAGCAGCATCCCTTTTTGAGGCACATAACCAATGCTGTTGCGCAAATCATGCTGAAGCACTTTGCGTACATCCACACCGTTTACCAGCACTTGCCCTGCCGTAACATCATAAAAGCGCGGTATCAGGTTTATTAAAGTGGACTTGCCCGAACCTGTTCCGCCAACAACTGCTGTTGTTTTGCCGCGCTCCGCCACAAAACTTATATCAGACAAAACCTCCGATTCCGCTCCGGAATACCTGAAACCCACACCTTTAAACTCAACCACGCCTGTTTTACTGTTATCAAAGCTTACGGGCTCTGCCGGGTCAATTACGCTGAGCGGCGTATTCAACACTTCGGCAATACGCTTGCTGCTGACCAGTGCCCGCGGTATCATAATAAATATTGCCGCCACCATAATAAACGCCATAACAACCAGCATTGCATATTGCATAAACGCCATCATGTCTCCAACCTGAATACTGCTTGCCGCTACCTGATGTGCTCCCACCCAGATTGTAACTACTGCAAGCAGGTTCATTAAAAGCATTAGCGCAGGCATAAAAAGTGCCATTGTGCGCTGAGTAAACCGCATGGTTTTGGTCAGATTATAGTTGGCGTCTTCAAATCTGCCGGCTTCTCTTGGCTGAGTGCTGAATGCACGTACTACAAGTAAGCCGCTTAAGTTCTCTCTTGCTACCAGATTAACTTTGTCTACAAGCTTTTGCATTATTTTAAACTTTGGCAGTGCTATAAGCAAAAGCCCTGCCATAAGTATCAGCAGTGCTCCTAGCGCAACGGCCACTATCCATCCCATACCAATCGATTTACTGAGCGCCATTATTATGGCCCCTATTCCAAGCACCGGTGCATATAATAAAAACCTCACCCCCAGCACCAGCGCAAACTGTATCTGAGTAATATCGTTTGTGGTGCGGGTAATTAAGCTTGCTGTGCTAAACTTGTCAAATTCGGCATTGCCAAAACTCTGCACTTTTGTAAACAAATCGGCTCTGAGTTTTTTGGCAAAACCCGCAGCCAGCCTGCTTGAAAAGAATCCGACCAATATGCTTGCAGCCCCGCCCGCAAGGCTGATAAGCAGCATAACCAGTCCTTTCAGCAAAATGTAGTTGGTCTGAATTGCCCCTACATCAATACCCAGCTCCCGATACAGCATCTTTGTAAAGCTTGCACCGGTCGTGTTAAGCATAACAGCGTCTATGTTGCCGGCCGCCGCCTGAAACTGCCCAAAGCCGGCAGTTTGCATTTTATATAAGGTAATTAACCCCATCATCGGACCATACATCTCGGCTATATCCAATACAGCCGAGCCGCCGGTTTCGGGCAGCTCAAAACCGTTAAACACAAGAAAATCTGCAAACTCCGTACTTTGCAGCCACAGCACAAATGTAAAACACGCCTGCCCAAACATAACATCCAGTTCGGTTTCGGATATGGTTAACACCGTGTTTAACACATAAACATTTTTATTGCTTAAGGCAGGATATTTATCAAGCTGCTCCGCGGTTTCCATACCGCTTAACACCAGCGTGTAATTGTCCGCCGTCACAAGCTTTTGTTCTGCCGTCATAAATTCAGATAAAAAATCGTAGCCGTCCTCACTAAGCGCCTCAGGCGTGCTTCTTTCTATTCCGCCTTGCTGAATACCCACATTTACAATCTGCCCCATGTAATTAGGCAAAAAAAGGTCGCACATGGCCTGACCAAACAACAATACCAGACATATAACTAATGCCGGCCAAAACTTTTTGAGATACTTTAAAATTATGCCCACTTCAAAACACACGAGACCTTTTTATGTAATAATAGTATATTACTCCCGACTAGGTATACTTGTCAACCAAAAAACAAAAGAACCTCTCCGCCGGAAAGGTTTTTTGCTGCCCGCTACTCAAAATAAATCAACGGATGGCCATTATCTATTACTTCACTGTTGTACAAAACGTTTGGCATTATCAGTTCCGCACCGTCAGACACATAAATAAGATACACATCCGTTACTCCTTCGGTTATTTCCATGTCAAGAATTATGTTTATAAGCGTAAGAGTTACACCCGGTTCTATGCCAAACAAGGCAGGAGCAGAAGCAAACGGACCGTATCCTCCGTCATACCCGGGAGTCCAGTTCATTATGCCGCTGATTTTAAACAGCAGACTGCCATATGATTTTATTGTTATGTCCTTATTAATATTTACAAGCCCGTTAAATTCCGTCTCGTAATCGTCGTTGTATCCCAGATTAATATTGCCGTAAAGAATCAGCGTATCGCCGGCCTGCGCAGCAGCTATTGCCCCGGCAAAAGTTTTGTAGCCCTGCCCGCCCGGCGCGTTTAAAACAATCAGTTCGCCGGCAGCTGCATATGTGTCAACCTGACTGATACCGTACTCCGCCCAATAGAGATATGTTTCGGGCTCTTCCACAACCAAAGAATTATCTATGTTGTAAAGCGCACCGTAATAATATGCTTCTATGTTAAGCCACCTCTGTGCCGGGTAATGGTCTTTGTTTAGAGAACTCATTATGGAATCCAGCTGCAGAATTGCAGCAAGTTTGGCTTCATTTAATGCCTGCTGCTCTTCAGATATCACTATCACATCAAAGCAGGTTGATTTTGAAATTCCGTTAAAAGAATAAGTTACATTAACCTGCTGCTTGCCCAGCTGCGTAAACGTTGACGGCGTGATTGTAACCGACGTGGAACCTAAATACACCCCGTCGGTGCTGCCGTCACTAAAAGAGGCAATTATGCTATTGCCCGTTAAATCGGGCGAACTGTTAATAACATACACTATCTTGTTTGGTAAAAATTCCAGCTCAATTTTGGCCAATTTTGCATCGCAGCCCGAAAACACAAAAAACGCAATTGCAATTATTGCAAAACTGCAGCATAAACCCAAAAGTTTTTTTATCATTTACACTATCTCCTCAATTATATTCCCCTTTAGGATATTGTGGGTGCCGAGCTTGCGAGGCGGGGTATGTGAAAAGCACACATAACACACCCAGGCACTCCGTGCCACCCCTCTCTAGAGGGGAATTTTTATTTTTTGCTCAGTAGTTTCTGCTTTAGCGCTATCAGCTTGTCAAGCTCTCCCGGCAGCGCTTGTATCCTCTCATCGGCATAGCCTTTTTCAAGCACCCCTTCCTTAACCAGCCGGTTTAATTGTTTAGCCCTGAATGTTCCTATCAGCTCCTGTTCGGATATTGGCAGAATCAACATAATTGCATTTATTACAAAATCATCCAGCGCCTTAAAATCCGAATAGCTGTTTGTAATCAGCTTGCGCGACACCTTGGTATACCATGCATTAAGTGTGGATTCCAAATCATTTGCCGTAACAAAGCCGCCGGAATTATTTTTAAAATAATCACGCATGCTTTCCTTGTCTCTTATTATTGCTTCTATCTTGTTTCTGGCAAAAGTAATTGTGGCCCCGTACTCCAACGGCTTCAGTCCTTCTATTGCATGAAAAACACTGGTCTTAAATTCAGCCTGCTGCTTATAAACTGCGGACGGGTCTTTGTTGCGCATAAGGGATACCCGGTTGCCGTACAGGCCTTTACCGCATATAAACTTTTCAAACTCAAAGCCACAGGTTATGCTATAGCATATGTGTTGTCTGGCCTGTTCGTTTGTAAACGCTCTGCTTATCATAATTTAGCACTCCTCCAAAACATTGGTCTAATCTAAACTGAAGACTGCTCTTTTTGCTTTATACTCCCCGGCCTCAAGCTCGGCATCTACCAGAATTTTGATATTAATACCTTCGTTAACATCTGCAAAACTGGTTGCCATTGGCACCTCACCGTTGTAATCCAGTGCGCATTGGCAATATGTCAGTAAAAATTCCTTGGCACGCAGAAACGCCTCTTCTACGGTTGCCCCCTCGGTAAATACATCAATATCATGCAACACTATTGTGTAGCCTGCTCTATCCCCATCTTTATACAATACCGCCGGAAAAACAAATTGTGCCATCGTTTTTTACCCCTTAAATATTTTTAAATTCGTTGTTACCTGTTCCCTGCTCCCTGTTCCCCGCTTACAGTACCGCCACTAAAATACCCGCAAGCACCAAAGTCAGGCTGTAGAGCATCACCAATATGCTAAGCGCCCTTCCGGCACCTATAATTGCACATTTAACCTTGCGCTCTTTGGCTCCCTTGGCGCCGAACTGAGCAAACACCATGCCCGTAATTCCCGCAGCAAGTGCAAACATAGACGGAATTAAAATCGGAATATTGTTGCCGGCAAGTCCCGGAATAGTAAAATAAAGAAGGATGTTAACCAGAAAAATCACCAGCCCGCCAAGCGCAATGTAAAAACTAAGCCTGCCCCAGATTAAGTAAAACTTAATCTGAAGATTTGCATTAAACTCTTCTTTATCCAGGTAATCAAAAACTCCCATTTGTATCCCCAACTTATATTCTGTTTAATTATAGAATATTTACGCCTATTTTGGCAAACAAAAACTACCCATTGGGTAGTTTAGTTTTCATTGTTACTTTGTAGCAACAGGAGTGCCCTTGTTTGTTTTTTGCATAAAGTCAGCAATATCCGCTGAAGCAATAACAAAGTTTTTTGTGTTAACTTGATTTTTTGTTAAATCCTTAAAACTTTTTCCGTCCGGCTTCAGGTTTGCTATGTTGTGGTCCACCAATATCCCGGCTTCAAGAACAACCATGGTACAATGATTACCCGCTTTTTCAATAAAATCACTTGCCCTGCTGCCGAAAGCAATCTTGTCCAACTCAAAAGCTTTGTTTATTGCTTTAACAGACGGCGTTTTACTTTTCATCTCGGTCTCAACAGTACCGATAACCCGCTTAATGCCTTCCAACGACATGTCATAGTCCAGTTTACCCTCTGCCGCCGTTCGCTTAGCTATAAGCACTGCAAATTCGGGTTCCAGCACCTTAGCTGTTGCAGCCATAATCATTTCAGCTTTTAGTTTTGGGTTGTCCAGACCAAAAAGACTAAGCCAAACCGCAGCGCCCGGTTCAGTGTCGGCAAGCTTAATGGTCGTGTCGTACATTCCCTCTTTCTCTTTTGGAAACGCAAAAACAAATGAGCCGTCTTCAAATTTTTTTGCCACCCTTGTGGCTCCAATATGACCGCCAAAATTTATGTGCATTTTTATTACATCGTATACAGTATCTGCTTTTGTGTCCAGTCCATTACTGTATTCAGTTACCAGCAACATACCGTTTGTCTTTTTTAAATTAGCCATTAAACTCTCTCCTTATTGTCCCGAATTTCCTATGGTTGCCCTATCATAACACATACACAAAAAAAAGTAAATACCTTTTAAACAATTTGTTTGTAAATTAATCTTTTGGCTGTTATCCCGCATTATTTTAAACAGTAGCCATACAATTTTTATCAGCATAGAATGCAGTATGAGCTATCCCCAACCAGGACGGGATAAAAACAACATTCCGTATTGCATTAGAATAAACCTCAAACATAAAAGCGGATGCCCCGCCTGCGGTAAGGCCGTATATATGAAAGACGACCAGACGGGACAAGTTTATTTTTTAAAATCCAACCGCCAGGGCAAGGCAATATTTAAAGGAATAAAGAAAGGCTGGTATTATATTACGGTGCCTGACGCAAATGACGAAACAATTAAAGTGCTGGTAAACGAATATAACTGCCACCCAAAGTTTCAGGGAACAGTGAACAGGTAACAGGTAACAACTACGGGTCGCTTTCGCTCCAAAAGATTCCCCTCTACAAGAGGGGTGGATGTCAAGCGATAACGCAGACAGACGGGGTGTGGAGATAAAACTAGCTATAGTGTTTTCCACACCCCGCCTCGCAAGCTCGGCACCCCTCTTATAGAGGGGAATTTCGTATATACAACATTTTCCGTACTTATTATACACGCTATGTAATTTTATGCATGCATATTATTCATGCCGGATTTCGTATAATGCAATGCGGATTGCATAATTATAAGTTATCCACATATGCACACGCGCATAATTATAAATATTCTTGCATAACCGTGTATAGGGTGCATAATTAATCAAATGGGTGCATAATTACACAAGAGTTGTCCACTTTTCCACAACCGTGTTAGACTTATTCACAAATTACATGAGTAAATATTCCGGTTTTGGGAGAGTGTGTGTCGTATTTGCAGCGCGTGTGAATAACTTTAGAGACCGCCTTAGTAAAAATTCCCCTTCTCCGAAGGGGTGGATGACGAGCCATTCGTGGCGAAGTCAGACAGGGTAGCCGCCGAAGGCGTATATAGTTATTAATCATACACCCCGGCGAGGCTAAACGCCTGCCACCCCTCTTTCTAAGAGGGGAATTATTTGAGTTAGCGGCTCCGATTCCAGTGGTGGCAAAGGACGCTTCTTAGCCCCGCGCACGTACACTCCTTGCTGCGGCTTGTATGTTTCATGCCGGATTAATTTTCTGCCTACCATTGTACTGCCAATGTAATACTCCAGATACGCGTTTACCTCATATCCGTCCTTTGCGTAATGCAGCACTGCTGTTTCGTCTGTATAGTTTACAAGGCCAGAATGTTCTCCGGCTGTATCAATAATGGTTTTACTCGGCGCAGGAGATATTTTTCTTATTATCTCGGTAATGCGTTTAATTTTAAAATCAGGTTCGCTTGAAGCGCCGTATACTTCAATGTAGATATTGTTTTGAGTGCTGTATGCTTTTATAAACATAGGCAGGCTGCTGCGGTTTATAAACTTAAGGTCACTTGTGCCGTGAGATACCATTGCATCAAACCCAAGCGCTACATAACTGCTGGGCAACGAATGCCGCCTTACCTCGGTTATATCTGCGCCTGAAAGAAGCAATGCGTTATATAGGGTAGTGCTCACCTGGCAAACCCCGCCGCCGTACCCTTCTACATATTCGTCGTTGATAATTATATTTGCTTTTCTGTATCCGTTGGCTTCTGTCCGTCTGCCGGTGATTTTGTTAAATGAGTATTCTTCATTCGGCTCTATCCGCATACCGTTAAGCTGCCTGAGAGCCAGGTTAATGTTGTGCCGCCTGTCCGCTCCGCTGCTTCCGTAATATGTGCCAAACTTTGCCTTTAGGTTGTCTACCGCACTCAGCTCGTCATATGTGTACCGCGGCTCCAATACTTGCGGAATAATTTCTATATCAATTTTGCCGGTCTTACAGTATTCTATGTACATTTTTTTGTAAAGCTGCTCCTTGTTTACCACAAAACCAACCTGCTCCCGGGATATATCAAACATATCGCTCCTGTTGGGATAGAAAGAAATCTTAGAGTCCTTGCTTGGGCGGCTAACGCCTTTAATTACCCCCGCAACAAATACATCAAAGTTTTTAAATACATATTTAAATGCCTCTTCATAGCCGAATCCCAGTTCCATTACCCTCCCCAGCAGTTCCGCACGCTCGGCAGGAGTTCCTTTTTTGCCAAACCTCTGATACCGGTGCTCAATGGTATGGATGCTGCTCTTGGGCTCGTTTTTAGCTACATCGTATATATGCTTTTTGCCGTCGTATCTTAAAACAAAATCCTCATGCGGCTCGTTGCTTGCCCCAACCGAACTAAAGCCTGAAAAACCCGTAAACAATACGAGCACAACTAAACTAAACAAAAAAGCGTAACCTTTAAAGTACAATCTAAACCACCCTGCAACGCTACCCCAGATAAATTCCCCTTTAAGATAAAGGGGTGGCGGCGAAGCCGACGGGGTATGTGATAAAGCGCCTAAATTAGATTACGCAAAGTTACACTATATATACTTATTCTTCTTTCTCGTCATCCCCAAAGTTGACTAAATTAAAACTCTCGTTTCCTTTTGGCTCAAAGGTTTGTACGGCGGCAAGTCCCTTGCTTATTTTAGCGGTCTTTTTAGTTGCATCTTCAATTGTGCTACTTGCTTCCGATAACTTCTTTTGGGTTTTAGCCAGCAAATCGGTAAACTTGCCAAACTCGCTTCTAAACATAGATAGAAGCGCCCAAATCTCACTGCTTCTCTGCTCAATTGCCATAGTTCTAAAGCCCATTTGCAAACTGTTTAGCAACGCAGATAGCGTAGTGGGCCCGCATACCATTATCCTGTACTCGGATTGCAGCTGTTCTATCAGCCCCTGCTTTTTTACAACCTCGGCAAACAACCCTTCTATAGGAATATACATTATTGCAAAATCGGTTGTAACAGGCGTTTTAATATATGCCGCGGATATTTTCTTTGCCTCGTTCTTAACTCTTGACTCTATTTCTTTTGCGGCTTTTTCAATTGCGGCTATATCACCCGCCTCGCTTGCCAGCACCAGCCGCTCATAACTGTCCATAGGGAATTTAGAGTCCAGCGGCAGATATACCACGCCGTCATCCTTGCCGGGCATAACCACAGCATAGTCTACCCTGCTATTTTCGTCTTTGCCAAGCTTAACCTGTGCCGCATATTGATTGGGCGCAAGCATCTGCTCCAACAGGTTGCCAAGCTGAACCTCGCCCCAGGTGCCGCGCACCTTTACATTTGAGAGCACTTTTTTAAGGTCACCCACGCCGGCCGCCAGCTGCTGCATTTCACCCAGCCCCTTAAACACAGACTCCAGCCGCTCACTTATTCCAAGCAGACTCTGGTTCAGCCTCTTCTCCAGCGTCTCGTTCAGCTTTTCGTCTACCGTCTGCTGCATTTTGCTTAAGTTTTCGGTTACGTTTTTGTTTATACGCTCCAACCTGGTCTCATTGCTGCTAAGCACCTCTTTTAATCTGTTTTCCACGCCCTCAAAAGCCTCACGCTGAAACTTGCCCGCATTCTCCACGCTTTTACTAACTTCAGTATTATACTGGCTGATTCTCTCCGCCAGCAGAGCATTACTCTCGCGGTATATCCGCAGCATATGCTCGTTTTCACGCTCTACCATTCCAAGCAGTTGGCTAAACTGCTGTTCTGTTTTTTTAACTGCATCCCCTATATCCATATTGCGTCTTGGTTTAATAAGATATTGCGCCGCCAAAAGCAGCGCACAAATACCGGACATTATTACAGATATAATTACTAAAATTAAAACTGCATCCATTACAGGTTGTTATCCTTTATAAATTTTATCAGATTTTTCTTTGTATTCAGTTCCGGCCTGGCTGCTGCCACCTCCAGACACATATTTAGGAAAAACGAATATAGCCTCGGCTTCATTAACGGAAAGTGTTCTTTTATGTCGTTGCCGTTTATGGCCAGGTCTTTTAAGGTCATGGGAGCCGATTCAACCACCATAATATTATACCTTACCGCAAGGTTGCTGGGTATCCCCCTTATACGCTGCCACTCCAGCAGCTTCGGCATTAACTTATAGTTTTTGGCAATAAAAATCGTTTCGTCGCGCGGACTGGCAAACCCGGTTTTGGCCTGTCTGCTTGCACGCAGCAGGTCGGTTGCAGCCTTTATTTCGTCCTTTTTAATCATCAGGCCCTTAAGCCCCAAAACATCATCTATAAACTGGTAGTTTACTCTTAAGTTGCCAAGCGCAACCGACAAGTCATAAACCAAGGCAGAAAGCCGCAATTCCGGCGGTGCCTGTTTAAGCGTTACAAAGGCATCCTTAGCTAATTTAATTTCATTCGGGTTATTCTTAGCGCGTTTAATGCCGTCGTACTTTAAAAGCTCCGGCAGCACATAACTCCATGCGCCAAGCGCAGTTACATTCTGCATGGCCGTAAAATGAGCAAATTTTTTAGACAGCCCCGTATACCTGTAATCTGCATATAGCATACCAAGCACTTCTTTATGAAACCGCTCGCGGGTAATGTCTTTTAGTTGAGACACCAATTTTTTAGCCACCCTAAAAGAGTTTTCTTCCAAGTCAAAACCGAGCTCCGCACCCATACGCAACAACCGCAGTATTCTAAGCCCGTCACTCTTAAACACAAATTCCGGCTTCTCTATACACTTTAACAGGCGGCTCTTTATGTCCGCCAATCCGCCGTATGGGTCAACTATTACTCCGTACTTAATCTCGTAATAAATGCAATTAGAAGTAAAATCACGCCGCTTTGCGTCCTCGGTGACGTCTGTTATAAATTCAACCTTATCGGGCATATGACATCCGCCCTCAGGATAATCCTCAGCTCTGAACGGCGTATACTCATAACTCTCGGGCGCAAACCTGCTTTTAATGAGCAGCGTACCCAGCTTAGCGTGCACAACGGTTGAAGTAAATCCCGTACCTTTCAGCAAACTCTTTACCTGCTCCGGCCTAAGGCTGCTGCATATGTCAACATCGGTATCAACAAATCCAAGGGCTGCATTACGAACATAACCTCCTACAATATATAGCGGAGCATTGATTCCGTCAAAAACTTCTGCAAGCCTGTTTAATGTAGGCGATATAACCATTTTCATGCCTTAATTATATCACAATGAATTAAAAACAGTAGTAAATTTTAAGCGTTTGTTGTAGAATTAAGTTGGCCTCCATTAAATGGCAACCACACCCCGCCTCGTAAACTCGGCACCCCTCTTATAGAGGGGAATTATTATACTAGGAGCAAGCCCATGTACCACATAGTCATCAACCCCAAAGCGGGCGGCAGAAAAAGCCGGAAGCAGATTGCTCTGCTTTATAACTATTTAAAAGAAAACGGCATTGAACACCGTATGTACTTTTCAGAAAAAAGCAAACATATGACCGATATTGCAGCTAAGCTCACTTCCGGCGGCAAATCATGCAACCTGGTTGTAATGGGCGGGGACGGCACCTTTAACGAAGCGCTGGCAGGTATTGCCGACTTTAAAAACACTACGGTCGGGTTTGTGCCGAGCGGCAGCGGCAATGATTTTGCCAAAATGATGGGTTTAAAGCTTGAGGCTGTAGCAGCCTTTGAAGACATATTAAAAGCCAAAACCGGAAGCATAGACTACATTGAATGCGGCAAGCTGAAAAGCATTAATGTAGTTTCAACCGGCTTGGATACCGAGGTGTTAATTAAATACAACAACGCTAAAGTATTCCGCGGCAAGATTGCTTATATGCTGGCACTGCTAATTACATTGCTGTGTTTTAAGTTTTACAAATTTCATATTAAAGCAGACGACAAAGAATATAAAGGCGAATACGTTTTGGCCGCGTGCTGCAACGGCAGCGGGTTTGGAGGAGGAATCCCCGTTAGCCCGCGCTCCGATATTACCGATGGCTTAATTAATCTGGTTATGATAAAAAAGATTAAGAAAATACGCATCCCGCTTTTATTGCTTAAGCTTTTGCGCGGCAAACATCTTGGAGAAGATTGGGCAGAAGAAGTTATGTGCAAAACTGTAAGCATAAAAACCCTTGGCAGCCCGGAGCTGCTTGAAACCGACGGCGAACTATACGACAACGCACCGTTTGAAGCAAAAGTTGTTGCAGGCGGACTGAAAGTATTTTTGCCGGGCTAGCCAGTTATCATTGCTGGCAACCCCCTGGATAGAACTCAAAAAAATTCCCCTCCTTGGAGGGGTGCCCGAAGGGCGGGGTGGTTTAAGGAAGTTTAACTTTGGCCGCAGGCGCTCTCTCCACCTTAAAATTCACTCTGGTTGGGTTGGGTATAATGCCGGACGGACCTTTACAACTTGCATCTGAAACTCGTTTTATGTCCGGATTATTGTTATGGTAATTTGCAAAAATCAAAAACCTTTCCGGCCCATACGAGATTGATGAAGTGAACATTCCTCGTATTAATTCATCTGTGTATTTAAATTTACACTCGTCAAAATACTTAAATATGGGTTGTGTGTCTATTGAGCCATTGCCTAAATCTTTGTTAATCATTGCAGCCAATACGTCAAAATTAGGCAACATATTTTCTAGCATAATTTTGTCATAACTATCTTGAGTTCCATCTGTAGAATATTTCTTTACGCTGCACAAGTTTCTAATCATATCATTATAAACTATCTCTCGCTTGCTGTCCTTGTCCAGTTTTGCAGACATATCAACTCCGGTTTTTTTATCTGTGATACTAAACTTGCCAAAACTATCCGGGTCAGAAGGCCTTACAACATACTTATTGCTGGTTTCAATAATTCTGTCCGCTCTTTGTTCTATATTCATTTTATTTTTCTCCTTTTGGTTTATACATCCATTATAGCGCCCCCCCCCCCGAACTTGTCAATACTAAAATCAAAAGTTTTTAAAAAAGTTTTGCTCCTAATGATTTGCCATATAAAATTCCCCTCTATAAGAGGGGTGCCGAGCCTGCGAGGCGGGGTGTGGTTGTCATACAGACTTTTCGTTATCCACACCCCGTCAATCACTTCGTGATTGCCACCCCTCTTATAGAGGGGAATTTTAGCGACGACAACAACCTTAATACCTTACCGCACAAACCATACTGGTTAAATTTTTCAGCACTTCATGCGCTTCGGTTATGCCGGATTCCAGCATAGCTTTAGATTCAGCGTTTGTTTCGTTTTTGTATAGCTCAAACATGGTTTTAAACACGTCCAGTTGAGTATCTATTGCCGCCCGTAATGCAGTGCAATTATTTGGTGCCTGCTTTGGAGCAATAAAATTAAACACGCATTCCGTGCCGGTTTTTTGGTGATACAACCTATGGAGCATAGCAAGCTGCCGTTCAATTTTAATCACATTTAATAAAATCTTTTCTTTGGTGGTGCCGCGGCCCGCAAACCTGGTTAACTGATTTAAATTAAAATGCGTGTGCTTCAGCCCATAAAAAATAAGGCGCAGCGCCTCCCAGGCAATAACCGGGACCACTTTTGAAACAATTGGCGGAACTACGCTTTGCGGAGCTATGCTCTGCGCATATGCCCGCTCCATTTGAGAATATGTATTATTGTCTAACAGCAAAAAGTCGTTGTAACTCTCCAACACTTGCACTCCTGTAACAAAACTTAACAATGTATATGCTTTATGCAAAAAATATGTGTAAAATAAAAATTCCCCTCCTTGGAGGGGTGGCGCATAGCGCCGGGGCGGTTTAAAAATTATTTCTTGTCCATGGTTCCGGCGCCGCCTTGCGGCTCAATTGCTGTTGCCTTTCCTGCCCACTTGTCTTTCCATTTCTTAGTGCCTGTGCCTATCTGTTTATACAGAGCACCTGCATCGTTGCCTATATAAACTGCGCTAACCCTTGAGTGTTTAATCAAGCGGCTTCTTTCCGCAGCCTTTTCAACAGTTCTAAAAAACATATCCATGTTTACTGCCTCACCGGCAAGCACAAAAATTTCGGGCGCGCATATGCCTGAATCGTAACCGCCTGCGTTTGCTTTTTCCTCAAGTTTTTCTGCAAGCGCCAATATTGCACCGTCAAGCATTGGATTTCCTACAAAATTAATTTTCGCTTTGTTAAACTTATTTCTCTCGGCAGCCTCAGGTGCCGCCGCCCATGGACAATTGTTGACCTTGCTTCTCAGTGGCTCCATATCCCACACACTGTGGTAAATAGAAAGCCGCGGCTCCACCTCCGGATGAACTGAGCCTGAAAAATCAGCTAAGTCTTTACAGACCATGCTCATAGCCACATTAACCGTTTCCGCCGTCATTACTTCTCTAGCCCTGCTCCCCGAATCACTAGAAGTGTCAATTATAAAAATCAATTCTTTAATCATATTTTGTTTCTCCTTTTGGTCTATGTGTCTATTATAGCCCCCCCCCCTACGCATTTGTCAATACCAAAATCAAAAGTTTTTCAAAAAAGTTTTGGGCAACAAAAAAGGGGAATCTTACTAAATCTCTCTCCTATCGCTCAGCGCTCTGGTCAGCGTAACCTCGTCGGCGTATTCCAGCTCGGTGCCTAAGGATATACCCTGGGCAATTCTGGTTACCTTTATCCCCAGCGGCTTAATAAGCTTTGCTATATACATTGCGGTTGCTTCGCCTTCTACATTAGTAGGCGTTGCCAGCACAATCTCTTGCGTTTTGCCGCCGTTTAGCCTTGCCAGCAATTCTTTAAGCCTTATGTCATCTGCGCCCTTGCCGTCTAGCGGACTAAGCACGCCATGAAGCACATGATAACTGCCGTTGTAGCTGCGCACCTTTTCAAGTGCCAGCACATCTTTGGGTTCTGCCACAACACATATAATACTATGGTCTCTGGCAACACAGACGCTGCAGGTTTCTTTATCTGTAAAATTGCCGCAGATATTGCAATACCTAACCTTGGTTTTGGCGTCTGTAAGCGCTTTAGCAAACTCCCGCACCTCCGTATCCGTGCGGTTAATAATACTATACGCAAACCGCCCCGCCGTTTTGGTTCCAACACCGGGAAGCTTGCTAAATTCATTTATCAGCCGCTCAATCGGCTCAACAAAGTTTTTCATGTCCTGCCTTAAAACGGTATATTCATTCCGCCGGGAAGCTTTGGCGATAGTCTCTCGGCAATTTCATCAATCTGCGCATTTGCATCATTAACCGCAGCCATAACCAAATCCTCAAGCATTTCAACATCGTCACCCGACACCACCTCGGGCTTAATTTTAACCTCAAGGGCCTCTCTTCTGCCGTTTATCTTTACAGAAACCGCCCCGCCGCCTGCGGTACCGGTAACCTCACTCTCTTCCAGCTCCTGCTTGTCGCGCTCCATCTGCTCCTGCATTGCTCTTGCCTGCTTCATTAATTGCTGCATATTTGCTCCGTTAAACATAAGTTTACTCCTTTATTTTTAATATATCGCCTAACTTTTCTTTTAATATGTCTTCGGTGTTTTTGGTTTGAGTCTTTATATTTAGCCCAACTTCAATCACGATATTGTAATTATATCCGATTCCGGCAAAAGCTGCTACCAAATCGTTGTAGTTTTGCTCTTTTTTTAGCAGTTTCTGCTCGGCAGCGCTTCCTGCTGCAACAACAAAATTATTGCCGTTTATATACACGTTACTAATCTTTCCGCAAATGGGGTAAAGCAGCATACATTGCTTTTTGTCCAGCTCCTGCAACACCTGCCCCCAAATCTTGCGAGCGTCACCATTGGCCTCCGCCAAACCAATTCCCCTTTGCTCGCGAAGGGGTGGATGCGAGCAAAGCGAAGCAGACGGGGTAGTCGCCGCCAAAGGCGGCGCAGAAACTTTGTTTAAACACACCCCGTCGGCTTTGCCGACACCCCTCTCAAGAGGGGAATTATCAATCACCCGTTTTTTTTTATCGCCGCCAAGCATAATTCCCAGCCCTGCGGCAGTTAAACAAAGCAGCGGGTCCGGCGCAAACTTCAGTTCCAGCCCGGCTTTATTAAATGTCTGCATACACTCATTAAGCAATGCCGCATCCGCTGCACAATCTTTCTGCATTTCCACAAAAACCTCTTTAGGCAGCAGCAATGTTTTGTTAGCTTCCGGCAAGGTTTTTATCATAATCAGCTGATAAAAATGTGCCGTCAGGTCCTTAACCAGTGCCTGCAGATTTCTGCCTGCGGAATTATAAACATTAACTAAGTCTACAAAGCCGGCTACATTCCCGCCTAAAATTGCACGGCTGATATCAATTATCGTGTTTTTGTCGCCTGAGCCAAGCACCTCCAGCACGGCATTGTAAGTAATGTTGTTGTTGCTATAGGCGGCCACCATATCGGCTACAGACAGCGCATCCCGTACCGAGCCTTCGCCAGCAACAGCTATTGCACTAAGCGCCGCCTCGTCACAGGTTATGCCCGCAGACTTAAACACTTTTTTAAGCAGCTTTTCAATATCTGTGCGCGCCAGCAGCTTAAAATCAAACCTGAGCACTCTGCTTAAAATTGTGGACGGCAGCTTATGTGCTTCGGTTGTTGCCAAAATAAACACAGCATGCTTTGGAGGCTCTTCCAGCGTTTTAAGCAAAGCATTAAAAGCGCTTTCGGTAAGCATATGCACTTCGTCTATAATATACACCTTGTACTTTCCGGACACCGGAGGATATTTAGCCTTTTCGCGGATATCCCGCACCTCGTCTACCCTGTTGTTGCTGGCAGCGTCAATCTCAATAATGTCCATGTTGCTCGGGTCACTTAAAGCTTTGCACGCCGCACATTTGCCGCAAGGGCTGCCCGATTTTGGGCTCTGGCAGTTAATTGCCCTGCTAAACACCTTTGCTGCCGTAGTTTTGCCGGTACCGCGGCTTCCGCAAAACAAATAGGCGTGCCCGACCTGACCCATGGCTATTTGATTAACCAGCGTTTTTGTAATATGCTCCTGCCCGATTAAATCCTCAAAGACCTCCGGCCGGTATTTACGGTATAATGCTAAATACATTGCATCCTCCTTAACGATTGATTTATGGCGGATTGTAAGTGCTAAGAGCGCCTCTGCAGCCACTTTAGTGGCGAAGCCAGCGCCGTAGCTTTACAATCCGCCAAGTTTAGTAATTTGTGATTGCGGAGAGCGCCTCTGCAGCTGCAGAGCAGCGAAGCCAGCGCCGTAGCATCACAAATTACTAAACCGCTAAATAGCTGAGTTTGGTTTTTATCCTGCTTAGTGCGTTATCTATAGCTTTAATATTGCTGTTGGTTTTTTCCGCAATCTGGGTGTAGTTTAATCCCTTTACATATAATGCCAGCACCCTGTATTCATAATCGCTTAAAGATTTATGTATCTGGCACGTAACATCTTTTAACTGTTCCCTGTTAAGCAGCAGCTGCTCAGGCGTAAGCTCACTGCTTACAACATATACACCAACATCTTCGTCTTCATCCGATTCAGACTCCGGGTTAGGAACAATAAGCATGCCCTGACCGTTAAGCCCAACACTGTTGTTAAGCGGCCGGTTTTTAAGCCGCCCATCCTGCTTAATAGCAGTTTGTATCTGCCTGCGCACACAAAGCGCTGCAAACGTTTTAAAGGTTGTGTCGTTTCCTTCTTTGTAACCAAGTATAGCCTTGTACAGCCCAATCATGCCTTCCTGAATCAGGTCGTCTGTGTCTCCGCCTATTAAGAAGTACCCTCGCGCTATTCCAGACGTAAGCGCTTTGTAGCGCTCCAAAAGCTGCTCCAAACAATCGGTTTCACCGCTTGCGGCCCGCTTTAAAAGCTCGCTGTCCAAAATCATTTTGCACCTCGCTGCCTTAAAGCCTCATATACCGTAATTCCGCACGCAACACTGGCGTTTAACGAATTTACACCTCCGCGCATCGGCAAAGTTACAACCCCGTCACAAACCTTTTTAGTAAGCTGACTTACACCCTTGCCTTCTCCGCCAACAACCAGGCATATTGCGCCGGTCAGGTTCTGCTCATAAATACTGGCACCGCCAAGTTCTGCCGCATAAACCCAAACACCTTTTTGTTTCAGCTCTTCTAAAGCCTGGTTTAAATTAGTTACTTTTGCAATTTTTACATGAGAAATTGCCCCCGCGCTTACTTTTGCCACAGTCTCGTTTACCGGGCAGGCATTGTGCTTAGGAATAATTATGCCGTGCACACCCGAGCAATCGCAAACCCTTATTATGCTTCCTAAATTATGCGGGTCCTCAACGCCGTCAAGCGCAACAACAAACGCCGGTTCGTTCCTTACACCTGCAACCGCCAAAATATCTTCTACACTGCTATAAACAAAATCCTGCATTTCGGCTAGCACGCCCTGGTTGTTTTTGGTCAGGCTTATTTTATCCAATTCCTGCCGCTCCAGCAGTTCTACCTTTACGTTTGCCTTTCTGGCCAGGTCTAAAATGTCTTTGTACTGCGCCTGGTTGGCGGCTTTGCTTAAATAAATCTTATAAACGGCCTTGCCGGCAGCCAGATTTTCGTACACAGCGTTTTTGCCTTCTATTTTCATACTCTTGCCCCCTTTAAGGCAAGCCCAAGAAGCTCGTTCAGCCTGTTTTCGTTTCCCGATAAATACAAATATCCAAGCAATGCCTCATATGCGGTTGAATCCGCATACTCACCAAGACCGGCCGCCTTTGCTTTGTTGTTTGTATAAGCATTTCTGCCCCTTCTTACTACCTCCTGCTCCGCCGTTGTAAGCATTTCTTCAAGCTCCGTCAGCAGCCGGCTTTGGTTTACAGCATTAATATACTTATTGCTTTCCTCGTGCAGCTTTCCGCTTTTGGCCAAACTGCAGCTTGTAAGACGCGCCCTTACGGCCAATGTAAAAACAGCATCGCCTACAAAAGCAAGTGCGGTTGATGAATACTTCTTTAGTTCGGATTCCGATATCATATGTTAAGTATAGCATATTTGCAGAGTAAATAACAATAGAATAATAAGGTAAAAATTCCCCTCCCTGGAGGGGTGCCACATAGTGGCGGGGTGGTTTTAGTTTGCTTTTATTAGTTTCTAAAAAGTGGATGAAATCTGGTTTGGTGCTGGTTGGAATTGCCGTTTTAATTTTGTCTCATTTGTTTATTACAGAAACAATTGCCATAGGCAGGCCGGTGCCGCAGTACACGGTGGTGATTGATGCCGGGCATGGCGGGATTGACGGCGGCAGTGTCGGCAGAACCACAGGCGTTAAGGAGTCCGACCTAAACCTAAGCATAAGCCGGAAGCTGGAAACACACCTTAAAAGTATGGGCGTTGGCGTAATCCAGACCAGAAAAACCGAAGATGGCCTATACGGCACGTTTGCCGCCGGCTTTAAACGGAAAGACATGAGCGAACGGAAAAGAATTATACAAAACTCCGGCGCAGACCTGGTTGTTTCAATCCATATGAACATACTTCACAACCCAAACGTACAGGGTGCACAGGTGTTTTACAGTCCGGACAGTGAAACAAGCAGGGCATTAGCAGCCGACATACAACAGCTGTTTATTAAAAATCTGCCACACACAAGGCCGATTCCAAAACCGCGCAATTTTTATATATTAGACTGCAGCAATATTCCAACTGTTTTAATTGAGTGCGGTTTTTTATCTAACCCGGAAGAAGAGCGGCTGTTGCAAACCGCAGACTATCAAAACAAACTTGCCTATCAAATGTTTCTGGGCATTATGCATTTCTTTAATTTAACGACAGAAGAACTGTAAAAACAACAAGGGTGACACTTTGAACGGGGGATGTGTTTTGCTAAGGCACGTAACAGACCACGTTGCAAAGTGTCGCCCTTTATTTTAATTCTATATTAGGCTCGGCTTTTAGGCTTAACTCGCTTATGCCCACGCCTGCCAGTAAGTTAAAGTACCCCAGCGCACCTATCATTGCAGCATTGTCGGTACACATTGCCATAGTAGGAGCAAGCACTTCTATCCCTTCTTTTGCCGCACGTTCGGCCAAGCCGTTTCGTAAATACTTGTTTGCCGCAACACCGCCGGCAAGGCAGATGGTTTTTAACCCGTAATCTTTGGCAGCCTTTACGGTTTTTTCTATCAGGCCGTTGCAGGCTGCCGCCTGAAAACTGGCACAGATGTTAGCCATATCCAGCTCAGCGCCCGCCTGCCGCTTAGAGTTTATATAATTTATTACAGCTGTTTTAAGTCCGCTGAAACTTGTGTCGCAGCTTTTGCCGAAGCTGTCCTGCCTTACAAACACAATGTCCCCCGCACCGCCTGCGGCAGTCCGTTCAATAATCGGTCCTCCGGGATACCCTAAACCCAATACGCGCGCCACCTTGTCGTAGCATTCGCCAATAGCATCGTCCTGTGTCTGGCCTAACAACTCAAAGTGGGTGGGGCTGGTTACCTTAACAATTGCTGTATGCCCTCCGCTTACAACAAGACAGATAAACGGCGGTTTAAGCCCGCTATGCTCTACATAATTAGCCGCTATGTGCGCTTTTATGTGATTTACGGCAATAAGCGGAACGCCCAGCGCATACGCAAAGGCTTTAGCCGTACTAACCCCAACCAGCAGCGCACCAACCAGACCGGCACCATATGTAACGGCAATTGCGTCTATATCGTTTAACTTAATGCCCGCTTTTACTATAGCCTCATCAACCACATTATTTATACACATAATATGGTTGCGGCTTGCCACCTCCGGCACCACTCCGCCAAAACGCTTGTGCACCTCAATCTGGCTTGCAACCACATTGCTAAGCACTGTGCGTCCGTTAACAACAACCGCGGCAGATGTTTCGTCGCAGCTGGTTTCAACAGCAAGAATCGTTACTTTCTCTTTGCTTTTTAGTTTTCCGGCTTGCGCTGAAGCCTTTTTGTAATACATTGTTTACCCTTTCCTTAAAAACTCATTTATAAAGCCCTGAATGTCGCCGTCCATAACCGCGGCAACATTTGCTGTTTCAAACTCCGTACGGTGGTCTTTTACCATTGTATACGGGCAAAACACATAACTCCTTATCTGACTGCCCCATTCTATTTTTTTCTGAACGCCTTTAACAGCGTTAATGCTGTCTGCGTTCTGCTGCTCTGCAAGCTCCAGCAGCTTACTTTTTAATACGCGCATAGCCGTTTCTTTATTCTGCAGCTGGCTGCGCTCATTTTGACAGCTGACCACAATTCCTGTGGGTATATGTTTAATACGCACCGCAGAGTCAGATGTGTTTACATGCTGGCCGCCGGCACCGCCGCTTTTATACGTATCAATTTTTAAATCATCCGGCCTTATTTCCACATTGGCCTCGGCTTCAATTACAGGAACAACCTCAACCGCCGCAAAGCTTGTGTGCCTGCGTGCGTTGCTGTCAAACGGAGATATGCGCACCAGCCTGTGCACTCCGGCCTCGGCACGCAAAAAGCCATAAGCGTTTTCGCCCGAAACAGATATGCTTATGCTTTTAATGCCTGCACCGTCACCGGGGCTGGAATCCAAAACAGAAACGTCCATTTCGGCGCTGTCCGCATACCGCATATACATGCGGCTGAGCATTTCGGCCCAATCCTGAGCCTCGGTTCCGCCGGCGCCTGCCTGAATGTTAAGCACAGCATCGTTTTTATCATACTTACCGCGCAAAAGCGCTTTTAAATAAGAGGCCTCGGCCCTGTTTTCAATTTCTTTAAAGCTTTCCGCAGAACCGTCTATAAGCTCGGTTTCGTCATGCTCGGCCAGTTCAATTAAAAACTTAAGGTTCTCTAAACCGGATTCAAGCAAAAACAGTTCTTCTATCCTGTTGTTAACAGCCTTAAGGCCTTTCAGCACCTTTTTGGCGTTTTCGGAATCGGCAAAAAAATCGGGCTGCATTTGAGCAGCTTCCAGGCTGTCACGCCTGGACTTAAGCTCTCCCTGGTCAAAGATGACCTCGTATAGTTTCCATCAGCTCTTCTATAGCCGCAAGCCGCTGCCTTGCTTCATTTATATCCATACATTCAGTTTACATAAACTTAACATAAAAGTCAATTCTCCTGCTTCAATTAAAAAACAGGCCCATGCCTGTTTTTTAACCGTGTGTGGTCTTCTTTTCTTCACCTGTATAACTGCCGTAAATGCCGGAGTTGTCAATAAGGCTCCATATCAGCTTCATGTTTCTCATGTTAGCTCCCGCACTCCAGGCAGACTCCTGCAAGCGAAGACCACCACGATTCAGTCCGCTTACAGAAGTATAAGAACTTGTTTCTCTGTATTCTCTTGAGTACAGTTTTCCAGAACTTTGAGCGGTCGTTATGTTGGCCTCTATTCTAACCCAAGCAGACATGTTAGGATTTCCCACAATTACAGGGTCCCAATAAAAGTTGCACCAAAACAACGGGTCATATCCAAAAAAGGGAACAAGGTTACCGTTCTGGCTAAACCAATCAAGCCTTGTAAAATACAGCCTCTGATAACCGATAAGCCAAATGTCTTCGACCGCAGCGGTTATAAAGTACTGGCCGGTGCCGGCACGGATATGCGATTCTATCCTGACTCTTGCCGTGTCACTGTCTTTGCCGTCGGCCTTATCTTTGCTGGGGTATTTTGCCAAACTGGTCAGTTTGCTTAATGCCTCAGAGCCTAAAATACACCTTATACTTTCTTGCAATACAAGTCTGTCACCGGTAGTACCATTAAAAACATTGCTTATGGCACCGTTCGGCGTGCTGTACTTAAATATATCATAACCAAGGCCCGATGTCTCGGTCATTTCTATTGAGTACCCGATTGCGCCCGGAATACTTCTCCAACTAAACTCCGTAATTTTACCGGCATTACCGCCTGCCTGGCCGTTGCCTCTTTTTGTTTGCAGGTTGGGAGCATTAAGGTCGGCTTGTGTAAAGTTTCTAACATTAAACTTTACCGCCTCAATATACAGCTTGGGCTCAAGCTGCGGAAGGGCGTTGGAGGGCGCAAAACTAAGATTAGCCGGTGTAACCCAGTAGTTTTTGGGGGACATACTCATGTACTCACAGTGGCTGGAGCTTGAACTGTACGCGTTGTGCCCAACTGTAAAGCTTGTGTTTTGTCCTGTACTGGTATTTTGCTTATCTTCAAAGTTGTAGTTGTAGGTTATAAAGTTTGCATGACGCTTGTCGATAAAAACTTCGTTTGACTTTAGAGCGTTCCAGGCCACTACCACAAACATTCCTTCGCCCGGCTGCAAGTACCCTCCAAATGTATTGCTGCTCACCCAACCTGCCAGATAATTGGCTATATTAGCGCTAGTGTCGTTAATGTTTTTATCAACATTTACTCCAAAAAATGCCGGAGCGAAGTTAAAGTTTCGCGTAAAGTTGGCCGGGCGGTCCGTAGGAATTGCGGTTGATTGACCAGGTGCTGCAGAAGAGCCTTCTAGTTGTGTTGCCCGCACCCACGCAGAAGAAGTCTCCCCTATTGCCTGAACATAATATGTGGCGTAATGAGTTGCAAACGGATGATTATTGTATGTAATATCCAGCCTGTTGTTGGGTGGGGTTGTTGTAAGAACCGTTTTTACTTCTGCAATAACGCTGTTGTATATGCCGTTGTTGTTGCCATATGCTTGTTCGCCGGTGTTGTAATTATAAATTACGCCGCCGGTGGTCCGGTTGGTATAGTTTATTCTGGCAACATGGTTGTACGCATATTCATGGCCGGCGGCAACCGCCACCGGATTTGAGTCAAAAAACACTATCCCGCCGCTTGGGTCAAGCGCGGTTACAGAATACCCGTAACTTCCGCCCTCCACATCATCGGCAAACAAGCTAGATACGCCTATGCTTCCGTTTGTGCCGACATTTGTTTCTACTCTGAATCTGTCAACCTTTAACAGCGGTCCCATTCTTTTGGCTGTGTCTGGATTAATTGTTTGAAGATCATGCGCCTTAACCAGGTAATATACAGAAGGGGATGTAAGACTATTTATATTCACTCTCTTAGTTTCGTCAAATATATAATTTTGCCCGGGCACCACTCCGTTTACTGCACCGGCACTGATTGAAAGACCCTGTTTGTTTGGGTCGTCGATTTGGGTTGACCGCAGCTTTAGCATAATCCTGAACTGATACGCCTCACTCGGATATCCTGCGCCCATAAACTCACCGCCATCATTCGGTTTTATTGCTTCAACATAAACCTCCCACCAGCCAACTCCGCCCGCCTCTTTGCTTGCATTATAGCCCACTCCGCCGTGATAAACATCAAAATTGCTATAATTAAAATTATTGTTAAACCCGCTTGCAATGTTTTGGTTTGATTGAAGCCCCGTACCGCCAAGGCCGCCAATAGTCTTTACTCCGGCTTGCGGCATGGAAAAACCGGATTCTCCCCACGGCATATTTGGAGTCTTGTCCTTTCTGTTAAACGGCGCAACCGTAACGCGGTAGTTTGTACTGTTGGATTCATGGACATTCCAATTAAGCCTTATAGTAGTTGGGATATACGCGTCGTATGTTGTATGTTTCATATTTGGTCCGGTGTTGGAATAGTCTATGTCCGCCCGTAAATCATCAACCGATACCGTATCCACAACCCCAGAGCGTACATAAAACGCAATTGTCTGTGTTTTTGCATTCAAATCACCTTCGGGCATAGGGCTGTTTTTCCATCCTGATAATGCATCCGGTACAGCTATAAGCGCAAGCTCAACAATTCCTCCTCCTGTTTGACTATGTTTCTCCCACAGCCAGGTACGGAGCATTTGGTATATGGAACCGAGGCCTGCTATAGTGTAAGTGCCCTCATTAGCAGCAGGATTTTTAAAGTTTCCGCCTAATATGGGGTCGCCAATATCACTCCAGCTTCCAACTCCGTTCAGCCTGCCAACCAGCTGATATTGCCCTATAGCATCATATTCGCTGCCCTGACGGCCTTCATTGTCGTCTTTCACATAAAGGTCGCACGCAGTACCGTTGGTGTTAAGGTTTGTAAGCCGATTCTTGTCATCTATTTCCCCTGATTTCAGGTTGCTTCTTTCAAATATATCATCTATCAGCAGCTCAAATGTGGGCGCAACCATCTGGCGGTTTATCTGTTGGCTTTCTGTTCTTTGGTAGCTGTCTGTATACAAGGTGTCCTCAGCCTTTGCCTGAACAACCACTCTGAACGTAGCGGGCGCGTACAACATAAGCTGATCAAAAAGACCGCTGTAACTTTCTTTACTTATCACTACACTGCACTTGCCGTCTTCTTCACCACGCTTAATTTCAACTATTGTCGTGGCACCATTTGGTAAAGGCACCCATCCGTTGTTATTATTATAAACCTCCAGCGTTAATGTAAAGCTTTTTGCATTGTGTGACATATTGCTGACATTAACCGTAAACTCAAAACTGCGCTCATGTACCTGCTGCGCTGTAATATAATCCAATCCTGGCCCCAAATTTGTAACTATTTCCACAACCGGGCTATCCAGCCTGATTCTGTAGATAAACTGAAACGGACTCGGGCCATAGACGCCTAATTCCTGCAGATTCGGATTATAGCCGCTAAGAAGAATCTTGTACCTGCCAGGGCCGGTGCTTTGTTCATAGTCGCCAAACAGCACCCACGCAGGAATATTAATTACAAAGCTTCCGGTAAGGTCACCATCCAGGCTGCCCAGCAGCGCATTGCCGCCGAGGGTACCGGCAAAATCTATGCGTTTGCCTTCTGAATTACACAAGTAAATGTTCCGGCGCAAACTCTCCCTGTCCACACAAAAGTATAATGTGTTGCAATGGCTTATTCCGCTTTCGTCCATAACCAGCAACATGTAGTGTTCTGCATCGTTCTGGTTTAAAAAGCTCCACGTTAAGGTCACTTCGGCGGTTTGGGCCCTGACGGTTGTTTCGTTTACCTCAACCCGGCCAGGCTGGTTTGTTAACACGGCAAAATCTCTCGGTGGAAAAGCTTTGGGCAGATTATAATACACAACTTGCGAGTAGTCGGAATTTACATAAAAGTCCGGATTTCCTATAGCCCTTAACCTAACCGTGTTCCAGGCGCCCTGGTCTAAGTAAAAATTGCCGCCTGAGGTATTGTTGCTGCTTGCAAAGTGCCGGTTTGATGTTGTAGTTATTCTAATTTTATGCTCTTCTAGTGCAAAACCATTAATTTCAACCACGCTAAGTTCGTATCCCAATACTCCATCAGCCTCATAAGCATTCCACGATATTGACCAGCCCTCGCCGGTGAAGTCTAAACTTAAAGTTGCAGGCAATTGCGGCACAGGAAGCTTTACATAATGCTTGAACTGAGCGGCCGGGGTTTTGTTACTCCTTGGGCTTGAACTGAAGAGGTCGCTGGACTCGCCTATGGCTATTACATATACAACATAGTCTCCGCCTCCACGCTGATTTTTGAAATCTGCCCAGATGTCATATGTATACTTATTTGTAACCGAGTCATATGTCAGGCGCTCGTCGTTGGTGTCAAGGCAGATTTCATATTCACCTTTTATTATTTCACTGTTGGTGCCGACAGAAAGAAATACCTGTATCATGTATTTTTTTGGATATACCTTAGTGCTGTCGGACATTTCCATTTCAACTCTAAGCCAGCTTACATTAATTTTTGTTTCGGTTTCGTTGCTAGTATAAGCTTCTTTGTCGTCCGCCAGCAAAGTGCTGCCGTTAACCGTTACCACTACAGCTACATCCGCCGGCATGGCAAACGGGTCTTTAAACTGCCGCCAAACGGCAGCCTCCGAAGGAGTATAGGCTGAGTTTGAACTTATAATTTTAATAGTTAACCGGTATGCTCCGTTTTTCAGTGATAGGCCATTTAAATAATCCGTCCCCCACAGCATATCATACAAATTAAAGCTCATTTCCGGATTCGGACTTCTGGGCATTGTCCAGGTGTGAATATCCTCATACCCGCTGCCGTTTTTCTCTGCAGTCGAGTCTGTGTCGTATGCAACTATAACTTCATACCATACTGTATCTATGTTGTCCCAGTTGCTGTTAAGCTGGTTGTTCCATGAAACAACATTATTGCTGCCCCAGTTTACGTTTGGCGCAGGAAGCACTACCTGGTAGCCGTTTACCGGTATTTCATCACTCCAGTCACCGCGCGAAAAATGCTTGTCGGGCATTGCTTCAACTGCCACTCTTATCCGGTTGTCACCGCCGCGCAGATAGTCCATTATAAGGCCATCTATGCTAAACAGGCTATAACTGTATATGCCGGGAGCAGACGTTGGCGCGCCTATTAAATTAATTAAATGTTCTTTGCCGTTAATAGATACCACAAACCGTACGTTGCCGGCTGCGGCCTCCGGCCCCGCCAGCGTCCAATACAGCCAGGTGTTTTTGCCGATTGTTTCGCCGTTCATAAGCGTCAGCTCCTCCGGACGGTATGGGTATTTTATTAAAAAGTTGAACATTCTGCCGCCCATACTGTAGTCTTGATACAGCGGAGGGCTTGCACGCACATCCATGTTAGACGTAAACTCGCCGGGCACCAATGTGGTGATTGTATAATAGTAATATCCGGAAATATATGGATTATTAATCCGTCCGGTTGAATATGCAAAGACGGAGATATCAAACCTTATTTCGCCTGTTAACGGATTAATTGTAAACCCATCGGCACCGGATTTTATAAAGAAGCCCGATTCATTTTTGCCGACAAAGCAGTTGTAGTTCGCGCTGTTTCCTTTATTGTCCCTGACCCATACGTTGTAGCCTGCATAAACCGGGACATAACTCTCACCGTTAAACGCGTCAAACGGCAGCCCGTGACCGGGCAGCTGGCTGGAATGTGTAAAATAAATATATCCGTGCGCCCGCACAAAACCGGTGTAAGGCTCGGGAGCATCGTACTCCATAATATGCGTAAGCGCCGCTTCTTCCGCCTGCGGCATCCTATACTGATGCTTATAAACTCCGCTGCCGCTCGAAGAAAATACTTGCTTCGATTCTAAGAAATATCCGCTGGCGGGAGCACTTACGCTTATAATATAACTTCTTGGCGGCAACTGATTTAATATATCTATAATTTCAAATCCGCCTACCCCATAAATTATCCCGGAAATATGCAACTCAGTTAAGCTCAGAGGGTCCAACAGCCTTATGTTATACGTCTTGTTAATAATAGCATTGCCAAAATTAACAATCACGCTTGTTGGGTTATATTCGTCTTCGGCTTGGGTTGCTCCCATTGCGTATTTTACCGTGTGTGTAACATTGGTCGGCTCTGCATGCATAAACCAAACCTCAATTTTTACTGTTTCAGTATTGCCGCCCAAATAATATTCGCCGTTATTAAGCGCCGTAAATCTCACATCATACTCGCCCGGCTGAAGTATCACACCCGAAACGTCAATAGCCCCGGCATACATGAAATACGTAAAGGACTGCCACTCTGTGCCTGAAGATGGTTTAATGTCTATTGTAAACATATCAGCGCCGCGCACAAAGCCGGTTAACTCCAAACGTTTTACGTTAAACTCCTGACTGGTCAAATCTGCCGGCAAATCCGGTGTAATGCTTACTTTAAGACCGGATATAACAAGTTTAATCTGATGACTGAATCCGGCATACGCCGACCATAGTGAATCTTTGTAGTATGTGCCTCGTGATAGCATACGTATGCGGGCATATAAATAATCGCCCTCCAGTTCTATTAAGTGCCCCGTTAAGTCTGCTGTCAATGCGCCGCCGGATGTGCTGAGTGCAATCCCGCCCGGTCCACCAAGAGTAAAGGTTCTGCCCTCTTCGCCAAACTTAATCTGGCCGCCTACGTTTCTGCCTATTTCAAGCTCAAATGAATTGTTGATGGTGTAGCCTGCAGGAGCATCAAAGCTAAGTATATTGCTTAAGCCTCCCGATATGCTGAAAACATCAACCGTATTTTCAAGGGCATATCTTCTAAATGATTTATAATATGGTTGGTCAGAACTGGAACGCTGGCCGTATACCCTTTTACATGTATCGCTGTAGACATATAGCCTTACGGTATACTCCATAGGGCTTAAACCGGCAAGTACACTGGTAAAGTCCAGACTATAGCTGCTTTGACCGGGCGTGCCAATCTTAATTGTCAGCACCGTTGCAGGACTATTCGGGTCTCCGTTTATATCGCAAACCTCTATAACAAACCCGGTTGCATGTCTTAGGTCACCGCTGAAGTTTATAACATAATTGTTGCTGGCATCATCCTCCACGCTTGTTATTATTATAGGCTCATCGTACAAGTACGGCGCCAGCCAGTTTAATTCAATGATGCGTTCCTCATACATAACCGCATTGCCGTAAATTATCTGCTCAAAACTTCCGTTTGGAATATCGTAGTTTGGAGCTGGGTCCTCTTTTACCTCTGTCAGTATAACTCCGTTAACCGCATGCGCATACAGCTTGATACTAAAGTATCGGTTAAAATTATGATGGTCTTTAACCAGCTCGTATTCGCCCCTCAGCTTTTCTGCAAGCCACACGGAGTCTATAGTTATAATACTCGTTACCGCATTAAAACTTGCGTTATCATCGTTAATGGCCCATTGTTCTTTGCCGTTAATACTAAGCGAATATATATTTTCCCAGCGCGGCTTTCCGTCTTCTGTGTACAGCCCAAGCTGGCTTGACAGCTCGTTTTTAAAACTCAATGTAATTGTTCCGCCGGTTTTATTTATGTAAAAATCGGGAGAGAGTGCCGGGTCGGCCAAAACAATTTCGGGCGCGTCCCTTGGCGCCGGCAGCAGAGTAGCAAGTACAACATCACTGTTGCCGTGCTCATTATTGCCTTCTGCAAGCAATGCAATTGCGTAATAATATGTGAGGTGGAGATTTGCGGTGGTTAAGGTATCCGTAAGCGGATAATATACTCTTCCATCGTCCACATAAACTCCGTTTTGCCCAACAATTACATTAGCGCTTGTAAGCACCGCGGACAACTCCGCTAATAAATAATCATTGTGTCTCTGATAATATCTGGTGACCCAGTCACCCACGCTTTCATCAAAATATGTGTCTTCCTCCCACGGAACAACCGTGCCGTCCGGCATGAAATAGATGCCGTTGGCGTCTCTAAGCACATACGCAAGCCTATAGGAGTCAACCGGCAAGCCGCTGCTCGGATACGTTACCTGAGTCCAGACCTGAGTCCAGGTTAAATACCTTACGCCTTCAATAACTACAAGCTCCAAATAGGCTGGAGGGCTTAACGCGCCATCCGCCTCGTAATTGGTTTCAGCTGCATCAGACTTAAGATACGCAAGGTATGTGTAGCCGTTTGGTAAGATGCCCGTAAACTCGGACGGAATAGTTACGGAAGCTGTTACATCATTGCTGTACAGCTTAACCGTATATTTATAACTGGTTGCAACATCTACAAGATTTGTTGGTATGGAATACACTAAGCGGCTTCCGGAAGGAACACATTCCCCGCGCGTTATAACTATAGTTTCCAGCGGCCAATCCTCTCTAAAAAACTCCAGAGTATATGTCTCGCTGTTTGCTACAGGCGTAAAACGAAGCTCTGCTGCAGACTCCACCTTTACAATAAACAAGTCCTGCGTTGCCGCAAGCTTCTCGTGCCGGATACAATATACCGGCGTGCTGAGCGGACTGTTTGCCCAAACGCCCGAGCCCAAAACCTCTACCCTTACCTCGTATACTCCGGCTTTTGTAGTAATCTCACTGAAATTAGTAAGACTGTAGCTTATTGGGTTAAGGCCCGCTGAAGGAGTAAACGTAATAGGCGTTAATACTATGTTATTAAGCCTGTCTGTTACGTGTATCGCAAAGCTTCTGGCTGCCAGGTTGGGCCGTTCAAACACAATTTCCAGCAGGCTTTGTGTTGCCTCAAGAACCTTGCTTCCGCCTACAAAACTTACGTTAGCAGTTTCAAACTGAAGGCAATACGTAAAGTCATGACGGTTCCAGTTTGACGCAAGATAAAATGCCGCCAGATTATCGGAAGCCCTGATTTCAATGGTATAGCTGTTCTGTTGTGGAATCTTCGAGAAGTAACCTGAGTTTAAATATGCGCCGAATCTGCCGCCGCCTAAATCTGTAATCATGTTGCTTGGAACGTCTATTGCTGCACTGCCGGTTACCTTAATTTCAAAATCCAACGAGTTTGCCGGAGCCTGCCATGATACAAACACAATTCCGTAGTCATCAGTGCTTTGCGGATGATTAAACAACTGAATAATTTCAACATTTGAAACCATATCCAGCTTGCCGTAATGAACATAAATTTGTGATGATGGGCAAAGCGAGTCTTGATACCAGACTGTAGACCCGCTCGGAATTGTTGGGCTTGCTATTGCGCGCACACCAAAATACACTTCACCCGGGCTCCCAAAAAACGCTGTGGAGCTGGGATAAAACCAGCCGGAAATATTGTAAGATAAACTTGTTCCGCTTTCAACCAGCTCAGCCAGACTCAGCTGTCCGGCATTCCAGCCGGTTCTGGAAGCGTAAACTTCATAGCTAACCGCATTCTGGACAGCAATAATCTCTACCGTAATTGTTTCACCGCTGGTCACGGTTCTAAAATTGGGACTGCTTAACGGCGGACTGTATGTATACAGCAGTTCCGCCTCCAAACTGGCCTGATAATAATATTCTCCTATTGCCTCATCCGGTATCTGTTTATGCCCGATTGCCGTAACTACAACAGTGTATATTCCCGGAAATGCGGCCGACAGCTGCGGTTCAATATCAAGCCTGACTTTGTTGTCGGGGCTGCCTAAGAAACTGGTGTTTTGGTTAACCACAGTCACTGAAGTGCCATTTATTGCATAATCCTTGTAAACGCGCACGTTGTAAACCGTAGCGTACGGCACAACCTCCCACACAACCTCATGGCGGCCGTTGCGCACCTCAACGCTGATATCGGGAGTTGCAAGCTGAAGCTTTCTGTCATAAATTAACATAGCAGCCGCACTGTTTGCTATCAGTAAGTTGTTTCCGATTGCCCGGACAACAATCTGATACTTTGCTCCGCCGTTTGCGGCAAAATAATCGGTAAGCTCGTAGGCGGTTGTTCCTCCGCTAAGCGTAAGCGAAATTGGAGTGCTTACGGCATTTTGCACCGAAACGCTGAAAGCATAGCCTGTGGCTCTGTCTATTGCACCCCAGCTGACCCACCACCTGCCGAAAGCATCTTCGCTAATAACAGGCACCGGAGTTGCAAGCACGGCTAAATCGTGGTAATAATATTCAAATTTATTCGAGTTTATTATCCAGCCTGTGTAATCTTCGCTGCCCGGAAGTGCATGTTCGTGCAGATACGCTGCCACAATACTGAACATTGTTGTGCCGCTTTTCTCAATCAGGTCCTCCGGTATTTCAATTGAAATCAACAGACTTAATCCAAGCGGAACAGGACGCTTAACAATTATGGAATTGCCCTCGTCATCTTCAACAACAATAATGTAATGTGTGGCATGACGTACGCTGTTAAAGTTTGCCTGATACCGTATTGTGCCGCCCACAATCCTGGCCGATACATTAAAGTCGGTAACCGCCGCCAGTTTAATGACGGTGTAATTAACCGTTATAGGAGCGCTGAACGGAGACTGTAAAAACCTTCCGTAGCCGGCCGCACATACGCTTACGGTATTTTCACCCGGCCTTAAGTGATTAATCAGGTTAAAAGAATTTACAAAATGGGTTGTTGTCCCCTCATCAGAATTTATCAGCTTGCCGTTAAGCATTACATAATATCCGTTACGTGTACCCGGAACACGCTCCCATGTCAGCACAAACGCCGAATCAACACCTACATTGTCAGGAGTACCGAAAGGCGTGATTGGGCCGTATGCCTGCTCATTTGAAAACACTGATTCCAATTCCACGTTATTGCCCGGCTCGGGAAATGCTTTTACTCTGAATACATACGGCAAGTTGCCGGCATCTAAAAAGTCGGTTATATCATAAATAAACACTTCAACCAACCCCAAAACCGGGTCCGTGCGCATAAAGCTTTCCGAATCCTGACGTATATTAACCCTTTTGCCGTCAATATCCGTTACCCAGCCCGATACTCCCAGACCGCTGAACCATATGCTATAGTAAATTTGTGATGCAGGCTGACCTACTTTCGTCCAAACCAGATATTCGCGATAGTTAATCACTTCCTCTTCGGAGCTTGTATCGGTTTCCTCTTCTGCTTCTACCTCTTTTACCTCTACCTTAAAAAGCACCGGAGCCGGCAGCACATATTTAATAACATACAGCAGGCTTGCGCTTTCTGCCGATGCAGCATAAAATTTGTAGCCTATGGCCTGTACGGTAAGCCTGTATTCTCCCGAAACGGATACCAAGCTGCCAAGGGCAGCCCAGTTGTCTTTAACCGTTGCGCTGGCTACAACCGAACCGCCGCTGTATGCCCTTACCAGATATCCGTTTGTAGCATACGGAATATGCTGCCAGGTTAAAAATTCCGCACCCGCCGCCCCGCCTACTGCCAAGCCAACAGGCGTGTCAAGCTGCGTATTTACATCTACCCTTATAGGCTCACAAAACTCCGAAGCATTGTAAAAGGCCGGCCCCGCATTTACCCTGACTTTTATATTATAAATTCCGTCGTCCGACGAGCTTAGCGGAACAACCGCCCGTGTTGCAGTAATGGAAATTGAGTCTCCGCTGACAAACGGAAAACCAAGGTCGGTTCCAACCACAAGGTTATAACTTAACGCACCGGGAACGGCATCCCAGGTGATAATCAGCTGATTTCCTTCTTTAACCGCGGCAAGACCTGCAGGAGCGGCATGTGTTACAAACTTCTGATACACAACCGGCTCGGTAAACGGACTGGTTGCAACAAAAGGCGCTCCTATTGCCCTTACTCTTACGGCGTACTCAAGCGGGTTGCTTACCAGGCTTGTTATATCAAATGCCAGGTCGTTTGTATATCCCAGTTCGGTTGATGTGCCGCCATGTAAAAGTTCCAGCTCATAACAGCTGGCACCGCTTACCGGACTCCAGCTTACTATCAAACTGCCGCCCATATCATCTATCCTTAGGTTGGCGGGCGCAGACAGCTCCGTGTTTATAACATACTTTAAGATATTACTGGGCAGCGAATCTAAAACAAACGCACTGTTGCTGTTGTGTGCCGCAACCTTCATGTCGTAGCTTCCAATGCCTAAATGCGCAATTGCCGGCAAGTTTGCAGCAATATCAAAAACCAGGCGCGAGGTAAGAAAATCCACCGTATCAATAGTTACCTTGTACATATCAGCCCTTGGTACGCTGTTCCACATTAAAACCGACCCTGTTAAATCAACCTCCAACTGAGGCGAAGCAAGCCGGGTTGTGTTGTTGTGAGGTATATTAGTGGTATAATCCGAATCAAATTCGGAATTTGCAGCTCTTGCCTTTACGCTTATTGCATATTGCTTATAGTCTGTCATCCAATTGGTTATATCAAACTCAACCAGCGGCAGGTCGCTGCCGTATATTGTAACTCTGGACTCGTCTATAAGAAGGTCATAACTCTTGGCATTTGTAACAGCCCCGAATTTAACCAGATGCCGCCCATTTTCAACCACTACCACCAAATTGCTTGGCGCGCTGAGCTTGTACTCCGGCTCCGGTACATTACCCGGCCTTAGCGTAATTACAAGCGTAACAATAGCGGCTGCCAAAACAACGGCAACTGCCGATACTATGTATATCCATGTCCGCTTCTTGCCGCTCTTCTGCCCGTAACTATAACTCATAGTTTACCTCTTCTGTTTATTCCCACCAAAGTGTCGGTAACGCGCCCGAACCACCATTAAACGCCCCCAAACCACCATTAAACGCCTCGTATCCGTTGTTTAACCTGACTACTACTGCGGAATCTGTTTTTAGTTCTGACATAGTTTTGTAAGCACCGGCATCAGTATAGCTGCTAGGTATTAATACCCCCCTACTATATCCGGCAAGGGCCTGGGTTCCGGCTCCGGTAAAGCCGTCAAACACTGGTCCCTCTCCCTGATAAAACACATTGTTTAATAATTCCGAATGTGGGGCCCAGTTGTATCCTACAATCCCGCCTTTAAAATTGGTGTTTGGCCGTTCTAAGAGTTTGATCCAGCCGCTGCTGTAGCAATTGTTTATTTTGCCGCTACTCTGGTTTTCGCCAACGATTCCGCCGGCATAAACTATCCAGGTCTCACCGGAAAAGTTTTCGCTGGTGATATCGGCTGTATTGTAGCATAGCAGAATATCACCGTTGTTAAGCCCGGCAATTCCTCCCGCCTGCCCGTTAGATGCATAACCGCCCGTATTTTTTCCTTCGCCATTAACAGCGCCTTCGTTTTTACACACAACAACATTTCCGCCGAATATATTGCTTGCAACTATTCCGCCTGCGTAATTTGCCGTTATTATGCCCTTGTTTGCGCTTTTTTCTATCTTTCCTTTGTTTTCTGCCGCAATACCGCCGGCGTATGTAACCGGAACGTTGCATTCAAGCGTAATGGTCATATTGCTTGAGCTGTTGCTTATAACGCCCATGGGTTCGTTAAACACAACCAGCCCGCCGGCACGCGAATTATTGTTGTTTGTGGCATTATTATATATTCTGCTGCCTGCCACGGTAGCAAGCACATGACAGTTGTATATGGTGCCGTTATTATATCTTGCAATAGCAGCGGCCTCAACTTCTGGCGCATTAGGCCCGCCGTAAATATCAACATCTTTTAAATTCAGGTTTTTAACAGTTCCGCCGTCTATATAGTTAAACAACGCAGCAGTTTTTTGGTTGTTGGTTCTATAATTGCTTATGCTGAATTTTTTTCCGTTAAGTCCGCCCGTAAACGGCTCGGCTGCTGTGCCGATACTTATAAAATTTGTGCCTTGATTGCCAAGGGCGGGCAGCTCTATATCCTGACCCAGTTCAAACCAGCACATTGGTATGTGCCTGATATAATCAAGCTTAGCTACCTCACTGCCTGCAGCTGTTTCGTTTACAGGGGTTTTGTCGTTTATAATAAATGGTTTATCCTTGCTTCCGTTACCGCTCTGGAACTTGTTAAACACAAAACTGTTGCCTGCAGGCAATGCGTCCGAACGGAATACCGAGTCATTGCTCATGGCCGCCGAAATACTGAGGTCATATGTGCCCAATGTCCAAAACGGCATTTTATTTGTGCCGATTATTGTCTTTTCTCCCACATCATCCCCGTCCCCGTCTTCAAGTCTAAACTTGTTTGATATTCTGTATGATACAACAAACATATCAGCCAAAATGTCTTCCGGCAGTTCTATATCGTCCGGCCCCTGCCAGGTCAGAAACAATTCTTCCGCACCTATGGTAATACTTTGCAGCTGCGGCATTTTGTATGCACCGCGCTCATCGCTTATGTTTGAGTTTACAAATCCGGAAGTGTTGTCGTCACCTTGTGTGCCCATTGCCTGAATGTAGTAAGAATAGTACACGAGAGACTTGTATACAACCACCCCGTCGGAATGTTCACTAAATACAGGAAAATCAGGACCTTCCAGCACGAATTGTCCTTTGCCTTCGGCAACGCTTGCCCGCTTTGTGTAGTTAACATATACCCCTATATCCGGCAAGTAGCTTGAATCATAATTAGAGTACGCAACATCAAAATCCCATGCTATAGCACCGTTAAGTATGTCGGGCTGTATTACGGGAAGTTTTTTAATGTTTTCCAGCCACGGACACCAATCACTGTTTACATACAGCAGTCCGCTGCCGGCAAAACCGTTACTGCCCCTATGCCGCACACTTATCTGGTACTCAATTGCCTGCCCGTTTTCAAATGCCGGCGCAAGACTTGCTAATGTGGTTTTGCCGTGAACTACCATAAACTCTTGGGTTTGCGGGCTGGGGTGCAGCGCCACATTGTTTTCCAAATAATGGTCTATCCGCATATCATATACTAAATTATCGTACTGGCTGTCCCACACAACCTCTCCGTCCTTGAGTCTTAAATCGTTAATCGTTGCCAAAAGCTGCACAAACATTTCCGGAGTTCTGCCGCTGCTCAGCGCTAAAGCACTGTCCAGCATTCCCAAAACTTCCGTATTGCCTGTTGCAGACACTCTGATAGACTGCGGACCTCCGGCAAGCTCCTGATGCTGCCTCATAATAAACAGCTCGTGTAAACCAACAGTGTACGAAAACTCCGACCCTACCAGCAGCCTGAAGTTGATAAGTCTGTCGTCCAGCTGAATGTTCGGCTCAACCGATATCAGCCTGGCATTACCGCTGGCGTTCCATGTATACCAGTCAATTTCACCATTACGGACCTGCAAGCCTTGCGGTGTAGGAAGTTTATATATTTTACGCTCGGCCGTTGCGGCTGAGTTTATATATTTCAGATTATCACCTGCCGCCCATATTGAAATAGTGTATACGCCGGCCTCGTTTCTGTTTGGAAGATAATTAAAGGTGTTTCTGCCGTCGTTTAAAACAAAATCACTCCCCGTTATACCTCCCGGCTCGGACCAGTTAACCATGTACCCGGACGCGTCTTCCACTTTATCCCACTCAATTAGTCCGTTTTTAACGGTAAAGTTGCCAAACCCCGCAGCAATCGGCGCAGGCAGCTTGGACACCTTATGTGAATAAACCACAGACCAGTTGCTGGATATATACTCTCTGCCGTTGCCTCTTGCCCTTATACTTATTTCATACTCTTCTCCCACAACCGGGTTAAACATTATGCCGTCTTTGTCGGTTTTAGCCGAAAGGGCATAACTGAACTCGCCGGCATTGAAAACAAGCGTACGCATAACATCCATTGTGTCTTTAAGCATAAGCTCATAGCCCCGGTCAGGCGCATTTGACAGTGCCCTTATCCATGTAATCAAGCCGTTTGAAACATACAGCACGGGGGCAATATATCTCTCCACATTAAGCACGGCGCTTGGTGCGCTGGACACAACATATACTGTTTGCCCCTCTTCCATAACAGTTCCGCCGGCATAGTTAGCTACAAGCTGAATATTCATCCTTTCGTTTATAGCAGCAAACATTGCGTGCCCTAAATTAAGTGTTCTGTTGTCAAAGTCAACCTGGGCTGAATAATTGAAGTAGTTTGTTTCTATCCAATACCCTGTTTCGCCGTTAATAATCGGCGTATAACTGGCCGCCAGGGTATTTTCTGCCCAGCCAACAACTTCATCTGCAATATTAAGGCCATGTACCGATTGAAGCCGCCTTACTAAAAATACATTAGAAAACTCACCCGTAATCTGATTGGCTTCTGTTCCTACCGCACGGATACTTATCTGATACACCCCGCCGAGATAGTTGCCAGGGAAATTGAAGACTGTGGTTCCTACGCGCGTAATCCCATAGTTAACCAGTCCAACCCCGTCTTCACGTTTGCTTACCCGCACATCGTATGTTGTAACCTCGTCCACAACATTCCACACCACGCTTGAGCCCAGCGCACCAAAACCTGTGCCCGGCACACCCAGTTTTACCACTTCAATTTCGTTGTTTTTTAAGTTTTCTAAGTCTTCTAAATCAAGTTCACTGCTGAACGTATTGGTATTATTGCCAAGCGCAACTACGGTTAGATACCACGTTCCGGCAGCCAGCCCGGACAGGTTGTAACTTAATGTATTTACTGCATGAAAAACCTGCACAGGGGTATGCGCTAAGTTCTGGCGGCCGAAAACCATGTATGCGTTAGCTTCGCGTATAATTCCATCATTTTCAAAACTGACCGGGCTCCAAACAAACACGCCCGCAGATACATATCCTATTGCCGGACTTAATACCGAGAAGAAAAACGATTCGCTGATATTGCTGTTTAGCAAATTAATCATGTCGCCGCAAGCCATAACTCTTATATTATAACTGCCGGCAGGCAAATCGCTCCGGACTAAGTAGCTGGTGCCGAATATTTCTTGGCCCGCATATACACCGCTGCCATAATTGATGTATACAATATATCTGTTAATTACAACACCGGCAGGAGTAACAACCGGTTCCCATCTGAATTCGCCGTCAACAATTCGGAGGCCGGTAGGCCTGGCCAGCTTGATTGCATTAAAAGGTTCCGAATAGTTTGAATTCAAGTACACCACGGCACCCGAGCTGTCCTCATAAAACGAATAAACTCTTATGCTGAGCGGTGTCATTACCTGGCTTATAGTGTTGATGGGTAAAGAGTTTGTGCTCACCGTATAGTTTGAATTGCCTATGTTTACACTAAATCTGTTTGGGAGAATACCGCCTATACCGTCGGCATCCCAGTACAGCACGCCGTCCTCTGCTCTCAGGTTGTACGGAGCAGGAAACTTGCTTGCAAACATAGCAATGGCCGTATAGTTGCCGTCAAGATACGGTGAAACAGTACCTAACGCCTTAATTTTAAAGCCATATGCGCCTGCGCCAAAATTGGCCAGCAGCTGGTTTACGGCATTTTCGTTGTTTTGCACTCTGTGCTCGGTAATAACGCCGCTGCTGTCAATCTCAATTAAAAACTCATTGGCATTTGGCATAGCATCCCACTTAAGTATGCCGTTTTCCACTTTCAGGTTTTGCGGCTCTCCAAGTTTTACTGCACCAAAGCCAAGCTCAAACACATCCGAATCAAACACGGTTGTGCCGTTGCCCAGGCTTTGAATTTTTACGTTGTAACTGCCGGCAGCAAATATAATTTTGTCATCGTCATCCATCCAATAGTCCAGTGCAAATGTCTTGGTGTTTAAATATAAAGGATTTGGGCTTGGAGATAACATAAAGGGCATATCATTTATAAATATTACATAGCCGCCGGTTGCAAAAAGGTCTAACTCCCACATAATCTGCCCGTTCTGCACCCTGAAACTTGCCGGCTTGTTAAGCTTGCGCACAGGCAAAGCAGCCGACGGGTTGCTTGGTGAATAATGCGACTCGGCCAAACCAACCGCAATAACGCTCACGTTTGTTACACCAACTGCAATATGCGCACTAAGGTCAAAGCTGGTTCCATCAACTATTGCGCCCGACGACCCCTGCCCAACCATAACTACGTAATGGTCGGCATTTGTTACTGCCTGCCAGGTAAGCTGCATATTTGATACAGACAGCCCCGTCGGGCTGTTTAGCCGTTCAACCGCACATGGCCCCTCGGCAACAGAGTCTAACGTTGTGCTTCCGTCACCCAGCGCCTGTACCCTTACTTCAAACTGAGCGTTAAGAGATACAAACTGAGCCAGTGCCGGGTCGGCCAGCAAGTCTAACAACAGCACTCCGGCACCCACGTCTCTTGTAACGGGTGCATCATTATTATTGTTAAGCTCAATTCTGTACCCTGCGGCCCCCACCACGTTCCGCCACGTAACCACACCCGCAACAAGCTGCTGCTCGGCTGGTCTGTTTAGTTTGGTAATTGACACTGTAGACGAAAGCGCCGAATCCCATATGTTGCCAGCCCCGAGACCAATAGCGGTAACCGCAAACGAGTACTCTCCGTCCGGTATGTTTTGCGGTATTGTATATGTAACCACAGCCGCGCCTATATCCAGATTTGCAGGATTATTAAACACCAAGGCAAGGCCGGCATCCAGTGCCGCACCGTTTCTGGTTACGCTTATAACATAGTCGGTTGCAGCGTTGCCTTCATTGTCTTTTACAACATCAAAAACAAGCTTGCTGTTCTGTCTTGAAGTGTTGTTTACGTTTGGCGTAGGCAGCTTAGTGAAAACAGCCGGACTGCTCCAGGCTGAGCTGGCGTATTTAATGTCGAGACCAATTGCCCTTACTCTAACGGAATATTTTATGCCGGGCGTAAAGTCGGCAAACTCGGTCAGCATAGTGTTTGACGTGCGTTCTATTCCGTTAATTTCAAGCTTATACGACGGCGTATAATCACGGTCTTCGGTTATAACCTCTCCCCAGATTAACTTGTTGCCGTTGTAAGCCGGCTGAGAGGGAGCATCTAGCTGTATTAGCTCCGGATTTACTTTGACATGACACGTTTGTGTAAAATTGCCTTGCTGAGTGGTAACAGTAATCAGCACGTTTCCGGCAGAAACAGCCAGAACCTGCCCGCTGCCGTTTACCGTTGCAACGGCCGGATTGCTGGACGCAAAGGTTACGTTTTTATTGCTTGCATCAGACGGAAAGATTTGCGGAGTCAACGTAAAACTAACGCCGACCGCCATTTCATAACTGGTGTAGTTTAACGACAAACTCGCAATGTTTTTTGGTTCATCGTCACACGCCGCCAGCAGCGGGATAAATGCTGCAAACGCCAGCAGCGTTATAAAACTTAAAACAATTCCCCTTATTTTCCGCATATGTTTCTCCTATGTTTTATCATGCGTAAATTTTTCTTTTTTATATAAAGATGATACCGCAAGTAAAGCAGGTCCAAACAGACGTACTTTATGTTACATTAATAGTATCAGTTTTTTCTTTTTTTTAAAAGCAAATAAGCCAAACAAGTATGAAAAATTGCATCATGTCACATACTATTCCCGATTACAACAACAGCAACGGGAGAGTTAATGAATATGCGTAACAAAAAATTCCCCTCCAAACCGGATGGAAAGCGGAGCCGAACAGGCGTGTGCATTGCGTTTATGTTTTTGTTTGCGGTTTTTGTGCTTGTGTGCCCGCAAACAGCCGTATGTGCCCAATCAGACGAAGGTGCTACGGGCGCCCGCCAGACCCTGACCCGGACTATAGAAACCCACAGTAAAATTAAACGGAGTATGTACCCCTATACAGCGTACGCCGAATTTGAAGGCGCGCTTATTTCGGCCCAAACCGCGCTCAATAATCCGGACTCGTCAGAAACTGTTTTAGAAGCGCATATAAGTAATCTCCATGCCGCCCGGGCCAACCTGCAGTCAAGCGGACATATGCCTACAAACGATTTTATATTAACCATAATTCTTATTGTAGTTTCAATTGCAATAACCACGGCCGCTGTTGCCTACATGTTAAGACACCGGCTTTTACAAAAAACAGCCGCAACAAAACAGCCGCCCCACAAACGGCCTTAGAAAAAGAAAAACAGGCACACGCCTGTTATTTTTCTCCTAACAATGCCAGCAGATAGTCTCTTCCGGCTGCCTTTTCACCGTCTCCGCCGCCCATTCCGGGCAGGTTAAACGCTGCTGCCGGACCGCCGGCCGGTTTGCTTGTATCAACTGCCGGTTTTGCCGCTGCCGCAGCAGGCTGCGGAGCCGCCGGTGCAGGTGCAGGCGCAGGTGGTGCCGGTGCTGGTGCCGCTGCAGGTTCCGGTGCATATTGCGGCATTGGAGCCGGTGCGGCCGGATATGCCGGCTGCTGCATTGGAGGCACATATTGCGGCATCTGCGGCTGCATATATGGCTGCTGCATTGGCATCTGCGGCGCAAACATGGTGTTTGCGTTGTACATCATATTAGGCATCATGGGCTGCTGCATCATGGGGCTGTTTGGCATAAAAGGCATAGGCTGCTGCATTCCGTAGCCTACACTCTTGTGCAATCCACGCTCGGTAATGCGCTGCTGGCCGTACATTGCTACAATGCTTTCAAGTTCCATAATTTTATTAGCTACGTTAAAAGTGAACATATCGTTCACTTTATCGTTGCGTATAAAACTGCCCAAGCTTTGAACCATACTGACAATTGACCGGATGCTGTTTACAACGGCAAGGTTGTCTCCAAACGACATCATCATCCTATCATTCTCAATATTCCTAAGCATATTTTCGAAATCATTTAACATGGAATTCCCCTCTAAGCAAAGCAGCTGCAAAACCAGCCCAGGTTAACAAACTAGAACTGTCCAAGCAGATAGAAGCCCTTAACGTTGGCTGAAACGGCGTCTTCCTGAATAACAAGACGCGGGTCGTTAAACAATGCCCTTAAGTACTTTTCGTATTGCAGACTTCCGCCGCCCGTAAGAATAATACGGTAAAACTTAGTCCACTCCAAACCGAGACCCATAACCGCCTCATAAACACGCTTAGCCTGAAGCTCTTTGTGTTTTTCAGCAAGTTTTTCCAGGTCATAGTTTCCAAACGGCGTCTCAACAATATAAGACTTCAGCAGTGCAATGTCTAACTGATGGCTGTTAAGTGCGTAAATGCTCGCTTCGGGGAAGCGGTTGTTAACCTCTTCCTGAAGGTCGGAAATATAGTCAGACACACCAACCTCAAAGCCAAACGTACCTCTAACCCTGCTTGACTCAAGCACAGCAAGGTCCAACGTGCCCCAGCCGATGTCTATAACAAGACTTCGCTGACTGAGTACTTTCTGGTTAAGCTCTTTAGTGGCTTCGTCATATACAAAATTATAAAGCGTTCCAAGCGGCTGAGGAACAACAATAACTTCTACAATTTCAAAAGTAATGTCATCTACCTGATCCCACTTAACACTTTTTATATTGTGCTCGCCCAGCAAGCTCTTTTTCATTTCTTCAATGATAGCACCGTTTTTAGAAAGCGCACTCGGCACACCGGTAACAAGCCGGATTCGGTCACGCTTAGACGGGTCAATAATGCTGGTTACACCTATAATTGCCTCAATCTTAAACTGCTCGCTGTTGTACCTGGCCTTGCCTCTGCCGCCGCTGCCCATGGCAGAAACATCGCCTACTTCGTAAACCTCTTTGTCATAAACATACATCTGATAGTCGGTTTTAAACGAATAAACCAACCCGGCGTCGTTTATCTCCTTAATAGTGTTACGGTACGACAGATACTTGTCTCCGTCCGTCCAAATCTTTATTGTTGAGTTTGCTACGTCAATTCCAATAACTCTTGTATAACTCTTTCCAGCATACAGCGGTGCTGCTTCTTTTTCTTTTCTTGGCATAATATTCTCCCTCTTTTTCCTTTTTATAATTTATTTAAAACATAGCCGAAGCTATACTGTTTTAGATTTTTAGCGTTAAGAGCAATGTTAACTCCGTACGCACCTCTAGCTTTTATGTTTTTAAATATCGAGAACATTCCGGCCTTTTTAAAATCCGCAGCTCTAAATACCAGCACATCCTCTACGTCTCCGTTTGAGTTGTAACAAACCACTGCAACAAACTGGCGCTCATCATCGGTGTTTATATATCCGGAAGGAAACAAAACCTGTTTTTCCGGTGGTTCGGTGCCCAACACCAAAAACTCACCTATGTATCTGTTGTGGTTGTCTGCCGTACGCAGGGTTTGAAAGTTAAGATTGTTGAAAGTTGTATAATTTGTTTTCTGGCACAGAAACTTAAAATCCTTTATAGCATCCCTGTGAATCTCCTGGTCAAGAAAAGTCTTTGTGTTAAAACTTGCGTTTATATCTTTAATTACTTGTATGTTTGCGTCTATTGCCATTTTTGTTACCTCCTAATACTTGTTGTCTTTGCCAAACTGACCCATTGCATCAAAGCCTCCGCGGTCAGTTTTATTTTCGGCAGCAGTTGTCCGTTCAACAGTTTTTTGTTCATTAAGCTGACCTTGAAAGTTTCGTGTTCCTTCGTTGGCGGATTTGGTCTCATTCACAACAGTTTTCACTGTGCTCTCAAATCTTGCAACCGTTTCCTCGTTCTTGTCTTTCTTGGCTTTTTTTCTTGCCTCTTCCTCTGCAAACACATTTCCTGCAAGCGCCTGATTCTTTTCTGTTTTCAGGGCTTTCTGCTCTTTTGCATCTTTTGCACCGGCAATTGCACCGGAAATTTTGCTCTTAAGCTTTTTTCTGAAAAGTAAAAAATAAAGAATAAGCCCAACCGCTATAAGCACTACCGCCACTATAATCAGCGTAAGCGCAACCCAGTTGTTAAATAGGTCCTGAAAAAAACTTAACAATAATGCGTTCATTTATATCCCCTTTCCGCTCCTTTAAAAACGTTTCACTTATTATACATTATTTTAATTGTCCAGGTAAAGCGTTTTAAACATCATTCGACACGATTTTAGTATGTGTGTTCTTAAAAGTTTTAAAACTTAATTATCTTAATTTTGTTGTCGGTAATTTTATAATCGTATTTAACCTTGTCAGTTTCGGAATACTCGTAGAAGGTGTTTAAAAGTTTTCCCTCGTAATTGTACATACTCAGCACATGAACAAACTTGTTTGTGGCTTCGTCTTTTTCATCAAAACTTACAACTATACTGTTTTCGCCTACAAAGTGCAGGTTATGCAGTCTGTTGAAGTTTATCGTTATTTCATCCACTTTGGTTTTTGCGTTTGGCCTCAGTTTGCAAAACGAAAGCTGGCTCAGCAGATTTTCTTCCTGGCTTTCACCAAGCACAAGAAACATTTCGTTTGAAATCCGCCTGATTTTTATGTTCAGCTTTGCCGACAGGGTTATAAGCTGCCACGCCTTGCTTTCGTTGTCGCTGAACAGTAATATTTTGTAGTACTTTTCGCCAAAACGGTCCAGCCTGCTGATTAACACGGAAATATCTTCGTAAGAAAAAATTGTAGATTTAAAATCGGTTCTTGTTACTGTCTGCATACTGTAATATGCACCAACAGTTTTATGACCCGTTTCCTCCACCTCGGTCTTTTCTTTTATTTCAATTTCAGTGTCCTCAACAAATACACCTGGCATTTATCTTTTCTCCGTGAGAGTGTTATTTTAACGAACAGAATATTTCATATGCCTCGTCTACCGTAAAGCCTTTTGGATTGCCGCGCATTGCCGGATTGATGCTCTCAATTGCCATGCTGTATGCCAGTTTGTCTGTAAGCCTTGCACCAAGCTTTGGCCTTGTAAGCTCAAGTTTGTCCAGCAATTCGTTTATTACAGTTTTTATGTTGGCCGCCTTTTCTGCGCCAAGCATTGCCTTAACAGTATTGTATTTAGACTTGTTTGCGCTATAGTTGTGTTTACACACCGCTCCGCACACCATTGCAAGCGCTACCCCGTTTTGAATGCCCAGGTTTGCGCTTATTACCTGCCCAAGTGCATTAACTGCCCCGCGGCTGGCAAGATTGCTTGCCACAAGCGAATTCAGGCTGGCATATGCAAACGTTTCAATAAGCTTAACGTTGCTCGGGTCTTTAAGCAGTTTAAAACACACCGACAGGTACCCCTTAAAGGCTTCCAAACAAAACACATCGCTGGCTGTAGTGGCATAAGTGGAAACATATGCCTCCAGCGCAGAGGCAAAGCACTCAAACCCAACTGCCGACCAAATTTTGCCCGGAGCACCCCGCATCAGATTCGGGTCAATAAAAGTTTCTTTCGGAGCAAGAAACGGACTGATTATGCTCACGCTTTTATTGTTTAACACAAAACTGGCCGTAGCCGACACTTCGGCTCCGGTTCCGCAAATAGTAGGTATGGTAATATGATGCATAGGATTAGGCATAATTGCAAGCGGCCCTAATGTTCCGCCTACAACGTATTCGTGCAGCAGCCCGCCTTGCCCTAAAAGCAGGCAAACCAGCTTGCCGGTATCGGCAACAGACCCGCCGCCAACCGATAAAATACAGTCTATTTTTTTGCTTCTTGCAAAGTTTGTAATTTCGTATATGTCGGAAGCGGTTGGATTACTGCCTATGCCGGAGTATACATGATATTTGGTTTTTATCAGCGGCGCAACATATGCCACAAAAACCTGCGGGCTGTTTTTAGAGCCGGTCAGGACCAATACATTTTTAAATTTATTTACCTTTAAGTCCTGCACGCAGCCGACAGATAAGCTTATTTTAGTTTGAGTTGCCGCATTGCCAAACTTGCTGTCTTTTCCCATTTTTATTCCCCTTAGTATTATGCGCAATTATAACATAATAAAAGTAAAAGGCAAAAGCATTTTGCAGGCTGATTTTAAAATTTCGGCAAAAGAAAATTGCAAAACGGCAAGCCCGCTTTTTTTGTTTGTTTTATGCAAACACCTTGCAAATGCCACCTGCTTATGCTAAAATACCCGTATGGCAAAGAAAACCTGGAACGAAAAGCTGCTTGACAGCAAGGATATGCCGTACGTAACCGAACTGACCTGCAAATACGCCGCTATGTACGGGCCGCGAATGCTGATTGCGCCGCCGCTTTTTTATGATGAAGTTATGAAGCGGGTTCCGCACGGCAAGCTTATTACCATTGATAAAATCAGTAATTATCTTGCAAAACAGCACAACGCGGATTGGTGCTGCTTTATGACTGCCGGAATATTTTCCCGCATTGTTGCCGAAGCCAGCAACGAGCGCATGGGCGCTGACGAGACCCCGTATTGGCGGACATTAAAAAAGAACGGCGAGCTAAACGAAAAGTACCCGCAAGGCATTGAAGGGCATAAAATGCTTTTAGAAGCCGAAGGCCATATTGTAGTTCAAAAAGGCAAAAAATGGTTTGTGGCAGACTACGAAAACAAAGCATACAGACCGTAGTGTCAAATAAAAACCTTAATGAAACTATAACAACACAAAAAAGAGCCGCAAGGCTCTTTTTTATGGTTTAAAAATTGCATGAAACAAATCCACAAACGTTAGTGCAAACGGCTGTAAAAACACTAGGAAGCCGATAGCCAACACAATGATACCGCCCAAACTTGTTCCTATCCATTGGAAGGTTCTTTTGTCTAAAAGCCTGAAAAACCGGTTTAAGATATATAAAGCAATAACCAAGATTAACGCTATTATGGAAATAAGTGCTCCAACATTGAATAGTTGTGGAGTAAAATCTACCTCGATAACATTTGCGCCGTCATGCAACTGCACAACCACAAACGAAGTGAAGGCCTTTGAAATTTCGCCCACTTGCCCGTTTACCTTTACAGAGTAATCCGCAAGCCATGTAATGGGTACAAATGCCTGAGAACTTCCAGCAGAAGTTATGGTAAACTTAATTCCTGACCTGGTTATCTGATAGTTGGCAAAATTATTATTTGCAACATGTGACAGATTCTGAACATCTGCAATTTTTATTGTGCTAAGTTGAGCATCCTCCAGGCTATCCACAGAAATTAGAAATTCCACAGTTTCATCCTCAAATATGCCAAGGTCAAACAACCCGTTGTTTATGGCAATTTTGTTATCGTCGTCCACCAACAGAAAGGCCTTTGTTCCGTACGGAAATTGCAAATAAAGGTTTTGAAGCTCCGTAACATTAACCGTAATTTTCATATCCTCTCCAACCGCTTCAGACACGAAAGGAATAGTATTAATAATGTTTTGGTTAGTGCCTAACAGCGCTTGATAAATTTCATTCTGCGCATCTAAAATTGAGGATTCGTTTAGTTCAGAAATGTCTAAGGCCTTATCAAACAGTTGAACATAGGGCAATGTAAAGTTATGCTCGTACATATACAACTTGTTTTCGGCACCCTGAAACTCATCTATTTTTGTGTATACCACGCTAGACAGACTTGGGTCTAACGACAAGACATATCTGTTTCCCAGCAGTAAATCGGAAAACAAACTTCCGCCCTGGTCGGTAAGAACCACGCCGTACTCGTTGTATCCCAAATAGCGATAGGCCAGAGTTTGGTCGTTAGGGCTGATATGAATCCATGTAGACAGTGATGGGTAATTCAGCATTAACGGGTAGTTTGGATACAACACATTGTCCTTGTCTTTAATACGATACGGAAGTTCCAGTCCAGATGTACTAATAGAGAAATTGGTTTGAATCTGGTTATGGTGTTCCTCGTAAAACCTATCCCCGAAATATGCAAACGTCAGCGAGAATATTGTTACAAAAGCAACAGCACAAACTCCTATATGTTTCAGCGTAGTTCGTTTCTGTTTTAAAAACAACACATATAGCGCCGCCCCGGTACCGCTTAAAGCAAGAACCAGCAGTGTGGTAGCAAGCGACAATGTTTGATACGGGTGATTTAGCCCCAGAGACACCAACGATAAGAATATATATGTTACTGCAAAACCAGGTATAAGGAGTGCGCTAATAAATTTGCTTTTTATCTCCTTAAAATCATGCCGCCAATCAAACTTATTGATGTAATACAATGCCATAAACAGCAACGCAAACAAAATTACAAAACTATATCTGTACGGAAAAGAATAATAGCTTCCCGTATGCCACATTGCGTTAATCCTTTCAAACACGAGCCCGGACAAAAGCACTGCCAAAACCGCAATAAACACAAGTGCCATACGCTTGTCGGTCTTAAAATGTTTAATAAAGTACATGGCAATTAATACCAACGGAAGGGGGAAGGCAATAATCATAAATAATTTGCTGCCAAAGTTTTCATACAAAACCTGTGCGGAGCCTCCGGAATCTATGCGGAAACTTCCCAAGCCGGCTATTAAACTAGGCGCAAACGCAATCATAGAAATAAGCAGTGAAAATATTAAGCCGTATCCCAGTGCCGCGGCGGTCTTTTTCTTGTTTTCCTTTACAAGCATAAGAATATATATCAGCGCAACGGCAACCAGTGCTACAAGAATCATAAACGAAATATAATAACTAAGCATTAAACTATAAGCAAAAACTATTACGAACGGGGTTATTTTGTTTTTTTGAATCAAGTATCTTAGTGCCAAAACCAGCAATGGAAAAAGCGCAATAATGGTCAGCCAGCCAACGTTGGTGTAATGTACCAGCATCCAAGCACTAAAGGTCCACATTATAGAAAAGAACAGTAGGTAATATTTGTTAACATTCGGAAAAAGCCTTTTAAAGCAAAAGTAAGAAGTAAAAGCAATTATCAAAAATAGAATTGCAATAATAAACACTATGTTAAATGCCAATGTCTCACGCGGAAAAAGCGCAACAAGCCACAGAATTGGGCACAGGAAAGAGTTCATTATACCAGACGCAAAAATATTGCCGCCGCCACCCAAAGCTGAGGAGTAAAAAATGGACGCATTACCATGCAACATATCCCACAAATAAGTATAACTCGGTACAAGTCCATGATAATAGTCTATCAGCCCGACGGCTCCGCCGCCAAAAGGATATACCCCCTTAACGGCCAGGAAAACACTAAGCAAAACCAAGGTTACCAAAGGCGGAAGCGAATACTCCCAAATAGTTTTCCAATGTTTTTTAGTTATCCCTTTCATAACTCCCCCTTCTTATTTAAATCACATTGTACCAATAAAAAACAATTTAGGCAACCGGATTTATAGAAAAATCAGCAGTTACACCACGCAGGAGCACAAAATTGACAATTTGGCTTGCACAAGCGCTGCTTAAGTGCTATAATTAAAGGCTTGTTCCCTTAGTTAAATGGATATAACAGGCCCCTCCTAAGGGCCAGTTACAAGTTCGATTCTTGTAGGGAACGCCACACTGTTATTGTTTTCTCTTTGTTTGGGGCTCGGCCGTAATGCGCTGCCATTCCTTTTCGGATACAACTTTCTGCTCGTTTTCAGTCATGCCATCCCATTTCTTTCGTTGCTGCTTTGTCCAAGCTGAGGGATAAATATGATACTTGATAAAAGCATTTTTCTTTTCACACCATACCTCTGCTACCAAATTTGGATAGCCTAACCAGTCGGCATGTTTCTGTCTCTCCGGGCTTGGATTATCACTTTCTGCCTGCCACTTTTTTTTGAAATAATCATCCATATATTCGCCAAGCGTGTCTTGCAGTATTTTACTTTCATATTTGCCGTTTTTAGACTCTCTGCTAATAATTCTTTTAAATGTTTTTGTATCGTCTTCAACCCTTGCATTAAAGCAGGCAATCGTGTCGCGATGCATTTTACGAGCCTTGGTTTCCAAAACAAGCGCTTGAGATTCTTGAGTAAATTTTGCAAATCTACGCTGTGCATCTATCACTCTAGCTGTTTTTGAAATTTTTTCATATGTTTTATCGCGTTCACGCTTATATTCTTTCACAAAGCCGCAATACGCAGCCCAATTACCGTTGGCAATGTCGCCCTCAAACGCAGCTCCGCCACACCGTTCCGTCCACGGACACCATGCACGTTTCCATTTTTCTTCCATACATTAATTATACTGCAAAACACACGATATATCAAGCGTTTAGGCTTGTTAGGTACGCCATATAAAAAGCCCGATTTTACTCGGGCTTTTTGTTTGCTATTTTTTATAAATAAAACTGTATGATGTGCTGTCTATTGCGTTCTGGTTCATATAAATCTCGTTGTTCTTAAACGACCAGTCTTTTGTTCCTTCAAACTTCACGGCAGACATATCTTTTTGGAACACTATCAAACCGGCAGAGTCTACCGTGTACTCGCTGGCTTTAGAACCGTTCTGCAGTCCAAGACTGGTTCTTCTAGCATCAATTGTAATCAGATTGCTTGCAACGGCAACCTCGGTCAGGCCGGCATGAAATTCGTAATAGTTTTTAATCTTGTATGCCAAAGAATTTGAATCAATATCTGAAGTAACGCCAAATTCCGCAAGTTTGTTGGCAATCCTTTGCACTACCGCAGCAGAAGTCATATCGTCCAGACTATACATATCTGCCATTGCAAAACGGTGAGCGGAGTTATCGCCTATCTGAACCAATCCGGGCTTGTACGTGCCAAGCGGAATATCTCCGTTGTTAAAACACGCCGAAAACGCTAACGGGCAGGCAATCAGCAGCACGGCTGCAACAAGTGTTTTTATCAGTTTCATTTTTTAAATCTCCTTTATTGTAAATTATTATACGCCTATCAAAAAAGATTGTCAATTGTTACATCGGGTCTTTGCTCTGGCTCTTTAGCTCTGCTTTTATGTCTTTATCCGTAAACTGTCCGGTAAAACTTCCGTCTTTAAGCCCCTTAATAAACGAGCCGGTATCTGTCTGGAACGCGTATACCTGCTTAACCTGCAATGCGTGCCTTGCTGCCTTGCGCTGCCTTTTACCAATTGCCAGCAAAAACACAGTAAGCAATATTAAAAGCGGAATTGAGGTTGACGCGGTTATTAAGGCAATCAAAAACATATCGTTTAGTTTGGTTGTTACAACAACATCCAAATTGCTCAGATAACCGCCCAGCCAGTCCTCGGTAATAATAATGGTTGCAATGTTGTTTGCAAACTTTATTTCTCCGGTGTAGTTTGGATGATTAACCGAAATTCCGTTTATTTTAAAGTCCTTTACTTCAAACATGGAGTCCAGGGTTAATGACACATAAATTTCATCACCCAATTTAAACTGGTTTGTACTAAGCACCACGCCGCTGGAGATAATTCCTTCGTTAATGATATAGTTTTTCTTTTTAAACAGCAAAAAGAATTCTCTGTCCGACCTTACTTCAACACTTAATATTTCATGTGACGCACGTTCGCTTTTAAAGTTTTGTTTAAAGTCAACAAACTCATGAAACGGATTAGGCAGTGCATGAATTTCAATTAAAGTCCCGGCCGGGAACTCATATCTGCTGCTCTCTTCCGGCGTTATTCCGGTTAAAATTTTCTCTTCTGTATCAGGGTCGGTATCAACCGCAAAAACCGCGAAACTGCCCATGCCATTGTATTCGCCCGGGATAGTAACATAAACCGAGCATACGCCAAATGCGCCAAACCCTGCGCTTCTTGGCGCGGCAGCAGCCGGAACTGCATTGTTTTCCGGCTCATAAGCAGCCGAAACTTTTACAACACCGTGGCCGCTGTATCCAAAACATATTGCAACACACAGGCACATAGCAAGCATAAGACAGGAAACAATTATAGCTCTCATTTGTTAATCTCCTTTCGCTTTTCTTCGCCTATCTTATCCATCATGTCTCTAAAGTCGTGTCCGCCCTTGGTTTTTGCCTGCCTTGCTTTAACCACAAGCGCCGCAGCCTTCTTGCGCTGGTTGTATACCATTATTATGGTTGCGGCAAGCACCATTCCCGGCACCAGCACGGCAATTGAGGCAAGCAGTATTATATACAATGTGCTTATGGCTGTTGATATGTTGGCGCTAATCAGCCCCTGATTGCCCGAAATCCAGTCCAGGAAATCCGCATTAACTCTTATTATAAGTGAATTTCCTGCTATTTGGGCACCGTAATCGTCTCTCAGCTGAATTAAAGTTTTTCCGTTTATTGTAAATTCACTAACCTGATAATTTGCCCCCGGCTCAAAGGATACAATAATTGTATCGCCTATCTTTACGGTCTGCATTTGCCCTATCTCGGCTGCCTTGGAATTGATTAGATACATCACCTCTCCGTTGGGAGAAATGTCACCCGGCCCTAAAGCAAAGTAAAAATCGTCCGGGTCAAAATAGACCGAAATAAATTGGTTTCCGCTCAAAACAAATGTGAGTGCAAACGGATTGGAACTATCTGCAGCAAGCTTATTGCCCTGGCTGTCTTCAAAATAAGCAAAACTGAAATAGTTGTTTGATACGGCCGTTATACGCACCGTTGCGCCCATTGCAAACTCTGTGTCATCCTTGTCAACAATTACAAAATCATTCAGTCCCTCATCATATACTGCAACAATATAGTCCCCGCGTAAGCTTTGAGTTATAGACAGGTGCACATCCAACACAAAAATGTTAACTATTTTTGCAACAATGGTTATGTATTCCCGGCCGCCGGAACCTGTCCACTTAACCTGATTAATAATTCCTTTTGTAATAATACTGTTTATGTTGTCATCCTCATCTGCCGTAATCGGCACAAGCGCACCGCCCGCCAGCCTGTAATACCACGCAACAAACATCATGTTGTTGCGCATTTCCAAAGATTGATAGTTGTATATAACAAAATTGTCATCATATTCCAGATACTCACCAAACAGGTCAGATTTAAAATCTATAGCCTCCAGATTGCCTTCGGTATCGATTTTAATATTGTCGTAATCTATAGTATACAGCTCCAGATAATACCGTATCTTGGCAAGACGGATTAAAATATTTAAGCCGGTCTCTAAGGGTAAGTCTACCTGTGCGGCCGCAGCTGCGTTTATAGTAATACTGTCCAATCTGCAATTGTCGTAAATTATAATAAATATTTTAATATCCGAGCCCTCGTCAAAATATCTGCCGTTGTAGTCTAAAATACTGCTTGTGTTTATCCGCACATCAAGACTGCCTAATTCGTGGTCGTTAAACTCCACATTTAACTGATACTGCTGTTTGTATACCGCAACTATATAAACTGTTCCGCCGTTGTAATATTGGGCTCCGCTAACAAAGTAGTCTTTTAAAAATCCGGCATCTACATCAACTGCCCCCATCACACCCGGGGCGTACAAATCCACATAATTGCTGTACCCGCCGCCAATGGCATACTTAAACTTAAAACCTAAAAACCTGTAGGCTTCAATATCTCCCGCTTTAGCGGAAATCCCACTCTGAACGGCAGGATTAATAAATTGGTCAATATAAAATGGATATACGTTCCCGTACAACTCTATCAGGTTGTCCGGCGTATCGGTAAAATCCTCATAAACCGAACTAATGCTGAAATTATAAATTGTTACGGCAAAACTGATTGAAAGCTTAAGGTCGCTTTTCAGTTGTATGTTAATGCTGGTGGGCTCAAACTCGTTTAAGGTATATGGTTCTATAAGGGTCTGCCCCGAAGCATCATTTACCTTTTCTATCGAAAACGACGATGTTTTGTAATATTCTTTTGGTGTAAGTGTAAGGTTTATTGCCGTATGTGTAACCGGAACCCTGAATGTATTATCAAAATTGAAACCGTGTGTATTTCCGCCAACGGTTATAGTCAGGTCTCCCCAGTTTTTGTGTTGTGTAGCAATATCTACCTCTATCTCCCAGGATTCCTCAAACACCGCAACAAATCTAAAGTCGGCAGCGCCTGCCGGCAAGGCAAGCAGATGCTCCTCAAAAGCAGCTAAAAAGCTCATATTAAATATACTGCCTAAATTAAGCTCGGCTTGGTTGGAAACCTGGTACAGCACGGCATCAAACTCAACCGCCCAATAAGCAAATTTGTTGCTTAACTGCGAAATCTGTTCTGCCTTTATAACCATATTAGTTTCCAGATTGGCATAAAAGTCCTCCGGATCGGCGGTTAAGGTTAGCGTACCGCCAACCCACTTATACAATCCAACGGTGCCTTCACTTACACTGCCGGCGTCTACATCCACTTCAATTGCATAATCGGTTAACGCATATTGACAATACAAAACCTCTGCCTGTAATTTGTGCACAAACGGCATTGGCACGTTAAATCCAACAAAACTGTAACCCAGTTTCTTAAAATCAGTAAAGAGCACCTGTGTCTGCCCTAAGTAATCCTGCAGGTAAAATCCTTTAAAGGCTCCCGTTGCTTCTCCGCCCTGTAAATCAATATATAAGGCGCTGACCAGCCCGGAGCGTATATATGGGAGTCCGTTGTTGTAATTTACGTAAGTTGTTCCGTTAAAGAAACTCTGCTGCGTATCCAGCCCCCAGCCGGACGGGCTGTAAGCCGACAAATTGTTAAAAATTGAACCTGCACTGCCGCCGTTGACTATAAGTGAGTTTATAATATTTGCACCAGCCGCCACCGACGAGCCGGACATATTATAGCAATTAACAACAGTAACAGACTGGCTTGAAGCGCCGATAAAAGCATTACCGGCCTCACCCCAGTTATAGCAGTTTTCTATTACAAACATATTAGCAGGCGCACCTGCCGCGTCAAAACTGCCCAGCAACCCTGCCGGCGTTCCGTTTCCGCTAACGCTGACCGCCCCCTTGTTGTAACTCAGCTTTATGCTGCCCGGGCCGGCCATTCGGCCAACAATTCCGCCCGCCACGGTATCTGCCGACGAACCGCTTGCAGATATATTGCCGCTTACACCGTTATAGCTGCCGTCAACATCAAACGTGCCGTATGCCGCAATGCCCGCAACAAAATTTCTGCCGTCAACGCCTGCATTGTTAAAGCAGTCTTTAATACTGAATTTTCCAAACGCAACCAGCCCCGCTACATAGTTGGAGTTGGTTGCATCAATTTTTCCGGTGTTAGAGCAAAAATTCATTACATTATTTAAGCTGCTGCTTGCGTATGCAATCAGCCCGGCAAAATAGCTTTCGTTAAACGTAAGGCTTTTAACAACTCCTGTGTTTACGCAACTATCAAGAATAAACGTTGCGCTGGTTGTGCTATAGCCCGAACCAATGCCCGCTACATATTCATTACCGCTTATATTACCATAGTTTCTGCATCCGCTTAACGTTACCGTACCCGAATACGCAGCACCAAAAATACCTCCCGTATAACTTCCGGTAGTTGACGTAACATTCACGTTGCTTATGCACCCAACAAAACCGCTTTCAGCACCGCCAAGTGCTCCCACCATGCCTCCGGCATAGTTGTTTGTTACGGTTATTGTTCCGCTTGTATTTATGTCGGTAAAGGTGCTTCCCTGTGCATATCCGGCAACTGCGCCGGTATACATTCCGCCGGAAGCAGTATCAACTATGCTGACTCCTGTCAGGTTTAAATTGTAGATGTCCGAATCCGCCAAAAACCCAAACAGACCGTTATAATCCGAACCGATGTCTATAGTTAGTCCGTCCAGCGTATAACCGTTTCCGTTAAAACTTATATTATAAATTTTGTTGTTTTCGTTGCCGGAACCAATCGGTGTAAAATAATGAACATCCAAGTTAAGTATATCATTTGCCAGCTCATAGAATTTATAGTTTAAAATAGACGCATTTTCGGCCGCCTGTTTGCTCATGTAAGCTAAGTCACTTGCATCGGTTATTATATACGGGTCCAACGCACTATCACCAGAGCCGCCGCCTGTAAAGACGTAGGTATTTATATCAATACCGTCGTTCCAGTTGCCGGCCGTAACGCGCTCCGACTTCATGTTGGGATACAGCGCAAAAGCAAACACCGACACAGAAAACACAAAACAGGCTAAGATAACAAATAATTTTTTCATCTTCTTGCCCCTCCCAGATATTCATTTTGCAAATTAATCCGGGCAATTAAGCGCTTATGCCTTAAGCATATAATGAGTATAGCAGAGCCGATTGCTGCGCCAAGCCCAAACAGTGCCAAAACAGTAACAAGCACATTAAGCGGCATAAGCGGTGCCGACGGTGCAGCGGCTATCCTGCTGTCTTGCGTTACCAAAGACGCGGCGTTTGAATCGGACGCTATGTTACCCGCACCTTCAATGCGCACCCTAAAAAACAAGCCTGCAACATCTATTCCAAGCTTATAGCTTGTTAATATCAGCTGACTATCATGCTCGTTGTTTAGCCTTGTCCAGCTTCCGCCAAGTGTTGAGGTGTATTCCCAGACGATAGTAAAATCATTTACCGTAAATTCGCCGTCAGCTCCAAAAGAAATGTCTTCTAAGTTAAAAAACAGTTTTCCGCCTTCAACATACCCGCCGGCCCCCGTCTGCAGTTCAATTGCGGCGTTAACAAGCGCAACCGGCTTTACCTCAATGTAACCGTTTTCGTATTTAAAGTCATAGTTCGGCACCGGTTCGGCAAGCTGATATATTATGTATTTGCCAACCCCGCTTAGTTTTGTGCAGAACGTTGAGTAGTTTACTACAATATTTATGTCCTCACCGTTAACAAAGCCGGCAACAATGCTTTCAAACAATGATTCGTCCGGATTGTCCGTAAAATAAATCTTTTCTAAACTATTTCCGGTAACAGTAAGTATGGCAGGGCTGATAATTATATTAAACACACAGCTTTCATCTGTTTGATAATACGCTGCCCAGGCTGCGGCCAGCACAAATTCTACCGTATACGTGCCGGCGTTAACAAACGGAACTATAACGTTGTTTTGCTTGAACGTAAGACCGGACAATGCCTTAACATTGTCGCCGGCATCTACTCCGGCAAGGGTATAAGCCACATCTGCCTGCTGATTAAGCCCTGTGTAAACAAAAGCAGTGCTGTAACTCTCTATGCTGATTGCGCTTTTGTTTATAATCACTTCATACGTTTTGGTATCAAACACATTGCTGTCGTCCGTATGCGTGGCAGTTACCGTAAACGATACCGTGTCTACTCCCGGCTTTCCTGTTGCGGTTATGCTTAAGACTCCTTGCGGGTTTATAGAAACTGTGCCGTTCAATACGCTGCTTACATTAAATACCACATTAACACCCGAAAACAGAATGGTTATGTTCTCGGCCTGCTTATAAACTACCTGCTCTTTGCTAAGACCAATCAGCTCCGGTTTAATGGGTGTATGTTTTGCAACAAGCATCTTTACGGCATCAAACGTATCAAAATAGCTTTCTCCTATTTCTATAAAGCCGGTAGGAGTTATAAACACCGAGCCTCCGCTAAACGCCAGCCCGTTAAAGGCATAGCCTGTCTTGGTAAAAATTCCTGCATTATAATACCATGTAGGATGACCGTAAGGCACATTGTAAAGCGTAAGAAGCGTTTCGGTTTCGGTTTCGTCTTTAATTACTATTGTGTACTTGGTCGGCTCCCAAACAGCAAACAATGTAATCCGGTTTCCGTTTGCCATAGCCGCAGCCTGTATGCCAACCGGCATTTTGCTGATACCTTCCGCAGCACTTGCGGTAAGGGCCCAGCCCATAAAGTCATTTCTTTGCCTGAAAAACGATGGCGGAAAGCTGATTTCGCCCGGCAAGATAATGTCGGTTTGTTCGTCTAAATCAAACTCTGCACTAATGGTAGTGCCCAAAAACTGGCTGCCGGAGCGGAACTCCAGTACATATGTCCTGTTCCCCCACACTGCATACAGCTTGTTTACGGTAGTAAACGCACCAAACAGTTCCGAGTTTACAAACTCTACCGTACCGGCTTTGGCCAGCACAGAAGTTGTTGCCCAGCCTTTAAACTCCAGCCCAATAATAGCAAATTGATTTGCAAATAAATTCTTAGGCTGGTCAAAACTGAACGACTGGCTTGCCATCACGTCAACATCGGCAACTCTGTCTATTGCCTCTGCGTTGCTGAAAAATTCCAGTATAAACACGTTTGGCTCCCAAACAGCGTAAAGCACTAAAGTATTAGAACCGGCGTAAGCCGCTGGCAATCCTGTTGTATGCAGCATATCGTTGGTTTCTTTTTTATATATTAGCGGCCCGCCAGGCTCAAGCGCCCAGCCAACAAAAGTGTAGCCTGTTCTTGAATAAGCAGAATAGTTTAGCGGCAGGCTGCCCGGGGTCTGAATGCTTCCCGGAGTCGGGTCGGTTCCAACTACAGCCGTGCTGCCGGAACCCGGATTTTTGTTATAGCTGACAGTGTATGTAATCTCGTCCCATTTAGCGTAAACATCGATATTTCCGCTTATTATAATGCTATTGCCTACAAGCGTTTCAACCCCGCCAACCAGCGTGTGCCATTTAGCAAAATCGTATCCGGTTTTGGTTGGCGTTGGCAAGCTTACTCTTTGTCCTGCCGCACCCTCGCGTATTAAGGTGCCCGGATTACTAACCCATCCGCCGCGCGTGTCCATGCGCACAAAAAACGTTTCCGCTCTCCAGACAGCATAAAGAGTTACGTCACCTTCGGTGTCCATTTTAAAGCTTACACCGTCCAGGTATACCACATTGCTGTTTATGCCCGGCGTTAATGCCCAGCCCATAAAAATGTAGCCTGTTACGCTGAATGCGTTTGTCTTCAGATTTTGCTCATCTTGCGGTCCGGTGTAAAAATCAAACACCTGCGGTGTCATTACACCGGCTATTGTGCCTGCCACACTTGCCGGGTTGGAGTCAAATATAACCTGATAAGTGTTAAGCTCCCATTCTGCCGCAACAACTATATTGCCGTCAAACTTATATATGTCTCCATCTTTAACCGTGCTTCCGCCCGCTGTCTTCCAGCCTAAAAACTTATGCCCAAACAGGTAAGGAATAGGCAGCAGCTCTAATGTGCTGTCATATTCAACATGAATAATACCGACCGAAACAAATCCGCCTGCCGCATTAAACTCTATGCTGTATGTATTTGCCTGCCACCTGGCAGTTAATATCAGGTCGGTGCTTAAGGCATAAACCGTGGTATTGTAGTACCTTATATTGCCGCTGTCAAACCAGCCCAAAAACTCATAACCGGGGCGTACCGGGTCATAAAGCTGCCCCATTGCGTAACCTCGGTAAACGCTGATGGAGTCATCGGCCGATAAACCTTTTAGCGTAACCGTAAAGGTAATGTTACTGAGTATCGGCATCCAGCCGGCATATATCTGAATATTGTCCAGCCCCACAAAAACGGTTGAATTGGTATCTGTAAGGCTTGTTGCAGTTTTGCCTGCATATCTTATAAATCCGTTTTGTCCGTTTACCGCCGCAATGCTGTTGTATGCAAGCCCGCCCACCTCTGGGTCAAATTCCACAGGATAGTTCCACCAGCCCTCAAACAAATATCCGGTTCTTAGCGGTGTAATTAACCTGCCTACCCGTTCGCCGTTATAAACATATTTTCTGTTAGGAGTTAATACGCCGCTTTTATATTCTGTAAGATAGCTCATGTACTTTAAAAGCGGCAGGTTGTCGTTTCTGTCAAGCCTAAATTCCCATACCGTACTAAAGTTCCATCTTCCAACATTTGGAGCAGCTATGGTCGGATTAGTTACAGCGGACGGAACCACAAAATAAGAACTGCTTACAAAAAAGTCTGTGTTGTTGGCAAAAGCAAATGCCTCGTGATTTCCTGCATGGCCATGTGCCACCAGGTTATTATTTCCAACTATTAAGTGGTTGCCGTTATATTGCCCGCCCGCACCGTTGCTTGTGTTGGCAGGCCTCGTTCTTGCAGAACCGTTGTTGTAGTAATCAATCCCTACATTCCTATATTGAGTCCAGCTGCCGGATGCCGTGGTACGGAAAAACATAGTGTTCTGTACATACTGATTGTTTATGCCCGTTACTCCCGCAGTGCCTACAATAAGCCCAATAATACCTCCAAGCCCGTCGCCCTCGTAGTTAACTTCAGGGGTGGTGTTTCTTGACGTGGTTGACCCCACCCGTGTTAGATATAGCGCACCGGTGTTTTTACATCCGTTAATGGTAATCCGGCCCGCCGAGTCATTTAAGTGCGCAACTATTCCGCCTACCTCAACACGGCGGTCCCCTCCGGCAGCCTGACCATGTGCGCTAACGGTTCCCGTGTTAAAAGTGTTGGCCAGGTTTCCGCCGCTGTTTATCTCCCCGCAAATTCCGCCCGCAAATGCAATGGTAGAACCGGCAGACTGTGTTTGTACCGTTCTTATATTAATATTGCCGGTATTAAAAACATTAGCAAAGTTGCTAAGGTAAACATAGCCAACAATTCCGCCCACAAAGTTGTGCACCCTGCCGCTGTTGTAGTTAAAGAGCGATTCAATACTGCCGCTGAAATAACTGTTTATAAACGAACTGCCCGCCGTTTGAATGCCCCAATTGTCGCTGGACACATTTCCTTCGCTTGTTCCGTTATCAAGCCTGCCAACCATTCCGCCCACAAAAGCCGAAACGCCCAGAGTAGCAGCGGTTCTGTTAACGTTTACGTTGATATCAACGTTACTGTAGCATTCCTGTATCAATGTAGCACCGGCACAACGCCCGATAACAGAGCCTACATATATATGTGTGCGCTCAGCTATATTCCCCGTTCCGGTTGCGTTAAAAGTAATGCTTCCGCTTTCAATGCCAACTTGGGTAATTTTTGCATTAAGTGCAGCGCCAAACAGCCCCAGATAAATACGGCTTCCGGCAGCTATTGCCGTACTGCTATTGTATTGTATGTTAAGATTTTTTACATAAAAGCCATTTCCGTGAAAGCTTCCTTCAAATCTCCTGACCAGTCCGCCGACTACCGAACCGTTACCTATAGGCTCCCATAGATGAACGGTTCCCAAATCTATATTGTTTGTTAAAATAAAGTGTTTGTCAAAATAAAAGTTGCCCGGGCTGATTGCCGTGCGGTTGTTTACGTGCAGTGCCAGCTGCCTCAGCTGTCTGGCGTTAGCAATCTGAAACGGGTTTTGCTCGGTTCCGGTTCCGCCGGCATATATTTCATCGCCGCCGTCCCATGCTGTACTGCACTCGTCAATGTCATCTGCGCCCATTAAGTTATACTCCAGGAAAGCGTTAGTGTTCCATCTGGAGGTAAGCGTTATCTGCCCGTTTGTAAGGCTTGCATGGTTGTATACCGTGGTTGCCGCAACCAATGTAGAAGTATTTGATATATTCTCATACCAGCCGCCGAAATAATACTGGCTGTTTAATATATTGGGCCTGGCTACAGGCAATGCACCAAGCGGCCGCCCGCTTACTCTTATTACATACAACTGATTGGGCGCAGCGGCGTTAAAATTGTTGAGCACGCTTGCGGGCTCGTTGTTAATAATGCTGCCAAACTCGGTTATGTTAAAGTTTATTCTTATTTCCTGAAGCCACTTGGCATATACCGTTGGACTGGCTTCCAGGCTTATTGCGGTAGCGGTTGCGGATAAGGGAGTGCCGAAAGCAGAATCAAGGTACCAGCCGTCAAACGCCCAGCCCGCTCTTACAGGAACAGGCAGCCCTTCGGCAACAAAATCATTTGCTTCAAACACCGTGCCTGAAACTCCGCTGCCGTTGTTAAGATGCGCGTTAATTACGTATAATTTTTCATATATAGCTGTTAATTCAATTTTATCAAGCGCCAAGAATAAGGTGTTGCCGTTTACAAAACTGCCATATTCGTTTTGCCAGCCTACAAACTTCCAGCCATCATAAACCGGCACGGGCAACGTGCCAAACGCAGAGTTGTAATCAACCGGTTTTGTTGCAACACCAACATTACCGCCATTATAATTAAACACCAGATGCGGCTGAAACTCCTCACCTGTCAGTTTTTCAATTGTCCCGCTGTCACCCGGAATGCCGTTCAGCCCGTTTTGCCCGCTGCTGCCATTAACCAGACCATAACCAAAGCCCCCTGCAAAACCACCAAAGCCCGCAGAACCGCCATTGCCGTTTATCAGGTCCAGATTAACCATTCCCGCACGGGTAAACGTGTTTGTAATAATGCCGGCAATATTTACCGGGACAGAACTGTTGTTTAAGTAAAAAACATATATTGCGCCCGCGCTGCCTCCGTTGCCGCCGTTGCCGCCTCCGCCTCCGCTGCCGCCGCTGCCTCCGTTAGCCAGATAATTATCAGAGCCGTCTTTTCCGCTGTTGCCGCCTCCGCCGCCGCTGCCGCCGTTGCCGCCTCCGCCTCCGCTGCCCGCTATAATCATGCCCGCATTAAAGGTGTCCGTTATGACACTTTCATAATCTATCACACAAACAATTCCGCCCGCACTTCCCCCGCGGGTGCCGTTTGCTCCCGCTGCCCCGGCCTTTCCGTCTGCGCCGTTTAATGCAGCAATGCCGTCAATCCCGTTTGCGCCGTTTAACGAGTACACACCCGCAAAACTTACACCGTCATATCCCTTTACCGTGCTGGTATTATAACTGCTTGTAATGGTCGTTCCCAGGGCAACGGCAACCAACCCTGCGGTATATCGCTGAGAAAAGATATTGTTGTCGCGGCTCCTGCAATCGCTTATTGCCGTGCCATTGCTTATTGCAGCAATGCCGCCCGCCGCAGAATCCACACCTGCCAGCAATATATATGTCTCGGCCAATATGTTGTTGTTCTGGCTCAGGCAGCTGTTAACAACGCTTCCGCTGCCGGTTATTTCACCTACAATGCCGCCCGCACTTTTTTGCGCACTGATAAACGATGCAAACACTTTGCAGTCTTCAACAACAGTGCTGTGTGCACTTCCGGCAATACCGCCGGCCGAATTATATGCAGTAAGCCTTGAGGACGAAACGGTACAGTTTGTTATTTCTGCGTTTAATGCCTCTCCCGCTATGCCGCCGGCCAAACTGCCCGGCGTATAAATCTGCTCGGCATTAAAGTTTATTATGTTAACATCAAAAACCTTTCCGCCGTCAATATAGCCGAACAAGCCGCCCGCATTACTGCTGCCGCTCATTACAAAGTTTGAAATTACAAAACCGGCGCCGTCAAATTCTCCTTTAAAAGCATTTGCGTTATCGTTTGCAATCGGGGTAAACACAAAGCCGTCCAAGTCTAAATTAGCACCCAGCCTATAGTGCTGCTTTGCCCCCAGCCTGTTATAGTTTTCGGACAGGTATACTAAATGCCCTTCCTTAGTTATTATGTATGGGTCACCCAACACGCCAGTGCCGTCGGTGCCGTCAACAAAAGCAACGGGAGTTCCGTCAAAAGCGCTGGCACGGTCTATGCTTTTTCCCGCATTAATTAAAAACATAAATGAGCCGGCAATCATTATCAGCGCAACAACCAGCCCCAACCTTTTGTACGAACTTATAAAAACTCTTTTGTTCATACCCTATCCCCTTTAGTACTTCAACAATAACCCTCAGCACAACACTGAGGGATTACTGTTTTAATCATTTACGCCAGTCTTTGTCTTTCATTCCCTTTTTAACCTGCGCATCTGTTGAAGCAATGTTTCCGGCCTTTAAGTCCGAAATAAAACCGGCCGTGTTTCGCGTCATGTCACTTTGCATTTTCTCTGTAACCATTGTTCTTACAATTCTCTTACGCTTCATGTTCTGCAGCCATAAAAGCAGCAGCACTGCGGCTAAAACCGGAATAGCAATGCTCGGAATCAGAATCATTAAAAGCACGCCCGTCTCCATACCTGGAATAGCTTCACTGCTGATTACCAGGTCGGTTCCGCCCGCGGACCAGTTTGAATACGCCATAATAAAGGCTTCGTTTAAGGTAATTTTTAATGTGCTTCCTTCAAGCTCGGCAATACTGCTCCATTTTGTATAACTGTCACCGAATATTTTCCAGTCTTTAATTGTCTGGTTAGGCGCCAGGTTATATGACAGTGACAATGTCAGAACGTCACCCACAGACACTGTTTTTGGCAGCATGAAAACATTTGAGTTTGCCGCACCGTCTTTAACGCTGAACATAACGGCTGAAAAGTTCACATTTACCGTTCTGTCATAGCCTGCAACAAAAATAAGTCTTTTTTCTGCTTTTGAGTAAAAGATGTCATCGTTTGCAACGCCTGAAAATCCTCCAAAGTTACGGAACGTTCCTTCGCTTGCTTTAATTTCAACGTTGTCACCGATATTAAATCTAAACATTTTTGAAGCTGCCTGTACCCCAACGCTTCCGCCGTTAACAAACACTTCATAAGTGCCCATCCCCGCCGAGAGCTGAGGAACAATAAAATTAACATCATATTGTCTAATTACGTGCACAACTAAAATTATTCCGTCGTTGTAAAGATATTTCTGCAAAAATGCAGGAGTAAGCCTGGACGTAGAGGTTGAAAACACAAGCGGGTCAAGCACATCGGACGTTGCTCTTTTAACGGAATATGTGCCCAGAACGCCAAAGCCCTGCAGGGCTGTATGGAAGATAACCTCTTCCATAACATCGTTGATGTTGGCTTTTCCCGGCTCAAGGCCGGTATTAAAGAGAGTCATCTTAATATATGCATGGCCGGAAAGGTCAAAGAGGTTCCCGTTAGAGTCGCGTGCAAGCAACGTTAAAGTTAGCAGCACCGGCTCAAAGTTTGCATAAATCCGATAGTTTTCAAACACTTTAAACATTGCCTGCAGCCCGCCGTTGCCAAAGATGCCCGGTGCTTCGCCATCCAGGAATGTATATCCGGCAAATGTGTAGTAATCGTCATGCAGTGCGTTAATAACAATCAATGAGCCTTTGTCAACCCAGCCCCGGAAGCTTCTGGCATGACTTTCAAAAGTTTCGGGCTTGTTAAATACAGGGCTTATGATTGAAATTTCAATTCCGTTGTACAGCGAGTGAAAATTAGGAATGCCGATGTTAACGTCAAAGGTTTCAACATACACCCCTATAACCCAGATTTGCGCGTCTTCATTTGCATACAAACCAAGATTTGCCGAATTAAAAGTCAGTTCATAAAGAGGCTGTATTCCCAGGTCATTGCTGCCCCTTCCGGTGAAATAGAAGATTTCAACATGCGAAAATCTTAGGCCGTCCTCATTCCATATATCATTTTTAAATTCAGCCTCTTCATCTAAGGTAATAAGGTTTGAAGTGAAATTGATTCTTTTGAACGCTCCGCTGCCTAAATCGCCGGAAATGTCATTTGAAATGTCCAGCGACCTGTTGTCAAACCATTGCGAAAGAACAATCAATTCATATTCTTTGATTTTAAATTCCACATAAATCTCATACTCCGAAACGTCCTGCAGCAGCAGCGGATAAGTGGTCTGTTTTCTTTCTTCCGTATCATTTTCGTCCAGAACAAAGCCTTCTGTAAGAGCATCATAATAATATATCGTGTAGCCAACAAATTCATAATGCGGCCAGACCGTCACAATAAGATTAATTGTTTCGCCCGCCGAAGAGAAAGTGTATGTGCCCGTTCCGTTCAAGGTGATTGGACGCATACCAATCTTAAACTCTCCGCCCTCAATTTCGTTATCTGCCAGAAACACGCTGATTAACGGATTGCCGGGTTCGTCGGCAAAGACAGCCCGGCTTCCGCTGTTGACCAGTCCAAAGATTCCCAAGCAGGCAAAGACGGAAACAAGCAGGGCGGCAAAACTGATTAAACTAAAATTCATTCTTAATTTCTTCATAATTCAACCCTCCCCTTAATCCCATTTTCCGCTTTGCAGGTCCTTAATAAATTGCTGTGACTCAAGCCCTGCTTTAGAACTTTTACTTTTTGCAAGTGCCTGTGCGTATGCTGCTTTTTTCTTTCTGTTTGAAAGCAATACCAGAACAATTCCAAGCGTTATCAACGGCACACCGGCAGCAAGAGCTCCCATTGAAACAAAGTACGCTGTTGTCATGGTTGTTTCAACCGTAATTTCAAACCTTACTTTGTCGTTTGCGTTAATCCATTCCTCCCACGAATCAAGCCATGCTTCCGTTACAAATATGGTTAACGTGTTGCCTATAAACATCATGTCTCCGGTCATTTCCATTGCTTGCTTCGTATTAACAATCATGCTTCTTAACTGATATCCGGCACTCGGCTCAAACTTGAACACAAGCACACTGCCGATTCCAAACTCAACTGTTTCGTCGTAAATTACCTGACCTCTTGCATTTGAGTCGGTAACCTTAACGTCCATTGTGTACATAATCTTTTTAAAGTTAATGTTAAGGAACGCCGGACCCTGCAGAGGCACAACAATTGCGCCCGTGCCCGGTGTGCCGTCAAGCTCATAACCTTCATAGGTGTAATACTTGTTGTTTTGCGGAACGATGGTTATTTCTGTTCCTGACGGAAGGCTGTCCCACAACAGTTTCTTTTCGGTTGACTCGCCAATCTTACTTGCTCCAATCCAAATTTCATAGCCGTTGAGGTCAACCGAGTCGTCAATGATTGAAATTTCAATTGATGTTTTTCTTCCAAACTCTGCAACTAAAGTAATAACGTTGCCGCCGCTTGCAAAGAATTGAACAAAGTTGCCGGTAAGCGTAAGGCTGTTAATTATGCCGGTGTCCACGTCAAGGGCAAAGACTCCGTCCATGCCGTCAACATATTTTTTAACACCCAACCCGTCAAAGAAGTAAATTCCGGTGCTGTCGGCATAATACTTAACTACGCCAACCTCAACAAACCAGCCCACAAACTCGTATTCGTTAACCGTTCCAATGTTAATGCCTTCAATCTGCTCGCCTTTTACCAGGTCCTGATAGCTTTTGTTTTCGGCGTTAGGAAGCGGGCTTCCGTCAACATCTCTCGATACTCTCGTCACGCTGAATATTATAGCATCAAACGCAACAGTTATTGATACGTCGGCTGTGAGATTAAACTTAAACATCCCTTCAATGTCGTTGCCCTGTTCGTCTTTGTAATATGTAACGGCAACTCCGTCCAGCCCTGAGATTGAATTTAGAAGGTAGTTATCATTTGTCGGCTTAACAACCACTTTAATTTCCTGGTTGTAATCGAATGCCGTTCCGTTTTTAGGGTTAGTAATTTGAATCCACTTAATTCTTTCAAGCTCTGCCTGAATTACGGGTTCAAAACTGTCAAGGATGTCTTCTTCCCACGGCTCCAGACCACCGTCACGCGTAAGCAGGTCGTTGTCAAGAAGCGGATGAGCTTCAATCATTTCCTGGAGTAATTTGTTGTATTCGGAAGCGGCGTTAAAGTCAGGGTCAAGATAGAACACCTCTATGCTTCCCCATAAACTGTTGCTGCCGGCAGCCAACTCCGCCTTAACTGTTTGCCGAACAACGTAATGCGCAACAACAACAATTCCTTCCTCGCCCGAACCAATGCTGCGCAGGAAGTCTTCAAGCCAGAAGGTTTTTGTTACAAAGCCGTTTGTTACAAGCGTAACCCCAACAACAAGCTGAGCAACGGTTTTGTCCGAGAGAGTCCAATACACACCGTCTTTGTCTATAACAGAGTATCGTATAAAGCTGTGCCCTTGCGGCGCATTTATCTGCATGATTGTTGTTCTGTCAGCGCCAAGCAGCATAGACAACTCGTCAGAAGAAGCCCAGTGGTGGTTAAGAACCACCAGCGGCGGTGCGTCGGCAGGTGACACTTCTGCCGCTAGAACAAGCTTGTAATCAATTTCTTCAAACTCAACTGTGAAGACAAAGTTTGACACAAGTGCTGCCGGGAATGTGAAAGTATATTCCATTATTCCGTTTCCGCTCAAAAGCGTACTGTCAAAAGCAAGTTCGCCGCAAATAACTTTGTACACTTTTGAAACTTTAATAGAAATTGTAACATCATCTCCGGAAACCTGAACCGGCATATTGTTGGTAAGCGCCTGAGTTCCTTTGTTTGTTGTAACTGTAATTGTTGCCTCAGCACCGTTGATAATTGTTGCGGTAATTGAGTATGGGGCAAGTTCAACTCTTGGCTGGAATCTAAGCTGGTAATATCCTCCTGTAGGAATCTCGTATCTTGCCAAAAGCTCCAGCCCCTTGTCATTATTAGCAAAAATATCTTTTATGTTGAGATACGGCATAATGCTTCCAAGCGGAGTAAAGCCGCTGTCAAACCAAACCAGCCATTCAACCATATACAAGCCGTCATCAAAACCTATGTAATAATTTGTGTCAAGCGAGAAGTAACCGGGGTCTTTTCCTGCCTGAACAGGGGTTTCGCCGGCGTCAACCATTTCGGCAAGGTCAACAATAATCTCGTATTCCCTCAGCGCCCATATTGCATAATATGTAACGCCTGTGGTTTCATTATAGCTGAACACAAAAGTATCTACAAACGCACCTGTTCCGGCGGCGTTTTCGTTCCAGCCCTGGAATACGTATCCAACCCTCTTAGGCTCTTCAATGCCGCTTACGTTGGCAGTCAGTCCGCCGTTGCCCGAAACTTGCTGAATTACGCCCGCACCGCTGGTTATTCTTCCGCCGTTAGGGTCAAAATAAATTGTTGTAACCGGATTCTCGGCAAATATTGCTTCAATAGTCATGTGGTTGGTAATACCGCTTACGGTTACGGTTACCTGATATGTAACCCCATAAACGCCCGACGGATTACTGCTTAAATACAGGAAGTTGTACCCTGCATTAGGTGTTACAATAATTCTGATGTCCGAACCGTGCTCATAATCGGTATCCAGGTCCGAAGCATGAATTGCAATTGAGCCGTACGCATTGCCGGTAAGCGAAATTGTGTATCTGTTTACAATCGGCTGAATGTCAACATCAGCGTCTTCCTTAACCTGTTTAATTACAACAGTGATTGAAGTAATGCGTCCGTTTGCGTTTCTTGCAACCGAAAGCGAGTAATATGCGTTGTTAATTTCTTCGTCAAGAACATCGGCTGCCTGCCCTGTTCTTGTTACGGTAACTGTCGGAATGTTAAGGTCGTGCTTACTGTCTAAAGCAATTGTAAACGTAAAGCTGCTGCCCCAGTCAACATCTCCGTCTGCTGTTGCGGCGGTAAAGCCTTGTCCGGCTCCGCCTTCCGGAATTGTTACCGTGTATGTATTAATGCTTGACGACAATGCAATAACAACTGCGCCTGTAATGTTTTCTATAGTGTAAACCCCGCCAACTGCATCCACAATGTGTGTGCCGGGCGTTCCGGCCATTGTGTAGGTAACAACAAGCGTGTTGTACCCTTCTTTGGTTTCTGCCTCAAAGGCAAAACCAAAGCCATGCTTAACCGGGCTCGTATCTAATACGTCGGTAACAATCCAGCCGGCAGCCTCCGTAACTCCGCCAACAAACGATACCGAATATTCATTAATTATTGAAGTAACCGTAATAACAACATCACCGATTACGTTAGGAATTGTGTAAACTCCCAGCACGCCGGCAATTGTTTGCGGGTTGCCGCTGTCAAATCCAACCATTGTGTATTTAACAACCAATGTGTTGTAGCCCGTTTTAAGCGCTGCGTTAAACACAAAGTTGGAACCGTGTTCAATCGGGTTTGTGGCTGCATTTACAATATCGCCGTCCGAAACCACCCAGCCTGCCGGTGACAGGCTGCCGCCCGAAACAGACACATTGTAAACATTCCAGTCGAGAGAAACCACGCGGATTGTCTGGTTGCCTTTTATTGCCGAAATTGTATAAACACCAAACTGGTCCGCAAAAATTTCAGCATGGTTAACCGTAACCACAAGAGTTGCAGAGTTGTGAGTGCTTGAGTCAACATCAATCGTGAACGTGTATTCTCCGTTCCAGGTTACAGTATCGTTTACGTTTGCAGTGCTCCAGCCGGTTCCGCTGTAATTGTTGCCGTTCCAGGTTACATTGTAGGTATTAACTGCGGCCCTTGCGCTTATTACAATGCTCTCTGTCATGCTTGAAATGGTGTATGTGTAAGTGTTGGTAGCTCCAACTCTTGCCATTGCAATCCAGCTGCCTGTGCCGTTAATTCTAAATTCCGGCGTGTTCTGGGTTGCAGATTCGTCCACAGTAACGGTAAAGGTAAACGGCTGACCGTGCGCTCTTGTAATGCCGTCTCCGTTTTCAAAGTTTATTGTTACTCTTTCTTCTGTGGATTTGGTAACAGTATAAACATTCAAGCCCAATTCAATTGTAATGTTTAGGTGTTTAATCATCTGAGGAATTGTGAAGGTAAATATTTCGTTGTTGGTGCCGCTTACGGCAACACCTACATCAATGCCGTCAATGAGTCCGCCAAGAACAGTGTCGCTATACGCAATAACGCCGTTAAACCTTACAATAAGAGTTTCCGGGTCATATGCAACGTTGTTTACCGTAATTGTAAACTCGTAGTCATCTTCGGCGGTTGGGCTGTAAGTAATATTTTTAGTATAACCTGTATCGTCAAACACCCAGTTAACAGGGCTGGTGCTTGGCGTGCTGTCCAAAGTAACATTGTATACGTTAGGCACAACAACAATCTCAATTTCTCTGTCCAGAATGATGTTTGATATGGTATATGTTGCAACACCGGTGGTTGAGTTGTAAGAGATACCCGATAATACCTCAACATTGTTGATTAAAATCTTTGGTGTTGTCTGCCTGTAATGACCGTCCAGTAAAATGGAAATTAAATAACTGCCGCCGTAGTTAACTTGTTCATCAACATTTTCCGTGCTCCAGCCTGCACCGCTGTAGCCGTTTTTCCACTCAACATTAAGCTTAATAATGCTTGATGAAACAACTATCTGAATTGTGCCCTGCACATTAGGAATATAGTACTCGTTTGGCTCTAAGCCCGGAACTGCATTATATTCTGTAACAGCACCGTTAATCGTGTATCTAACAGTAAGATTTTCGTAGCCGGTGGTTACGTTTGCAAAGAAGTAGAAGTCATTGTCCCAGTCAACCGAGTTGCTTTGGCCAACACCGCTGCCCGAAACTGCCCAGCCGGTACCGCTAAGTCCGTCTCTGAAAGAAACTGTGTAAGCATCAATTGCAAAGGTTACACTAATTGAGTTTCCGTTTGCCGTTACGTTGCTGAATGTGTAACCCAGGCTTACATATCCGTCAAAGGCTGCCCCGTCGGCACTTGTATAAGTTGTGCCGTTTATAGTAATGCTTTCCACATGATAGTTTGCATCAGGCACAAACATAAAGGCCTGGCTTGCCGCGTGGTTAACCGGAACATTTCCGCTTGGGCTTATGCTTCCGTTGCTGCCTGCGCTTGCCGTAATTGTGTATGTTTTAAGCTTAAACGTTACACTAATTGTATGAGTGGTAGTTACGTTTGTAAACGTATATGTGCCGCTTGGTACCGCTCCCGCATCGTTAACACCGTTAACCAGCACTTGGTCAATTTCATAGCCTGTGTTTGGTGTGAATGTAAAGGCCTCATCTTCGCCGTGTCTCACCGAAACACTTCCGGCAGGAGAAATACTACCATTGCTGCCCGTGCTTGCTGTAATTGTGTAAAGAATCTTATCGAATGTAACAGAGATTGCTCTGCTGCCCGTTATGCTTGCAAACGTGTAGCCGCCGCTGATTGCGTTTGTTAGAGCAGTTCCGGTTAAGGCGGTAAGACTGCCGCTGCCCGTATCAACACTTATGGCTATAACCCTGTAGCCGGTTGCGGGAACGAAAGTAAACTTTGGCGTGCTGAAGTGGTCAGCCTCAACGCTTCCGCCAACCGGGCTTGCATTGTCATTTAAGTGAGTGGTTCCGTTTGAGCCGGTTGTTATTGTTATAGTATACGATTTAAGCTTGAACGTTACAGAAATAGTCTGGGCTGACGTAACACTTATAAACGTGTACGTGCCGCTTGATACCGCTCCTGCATTGTTAACACCGTTAACCAGCACTTGGTCAATTTCATAGCCTGTGTTTGGTGTAAACGTAAAGGCCGGGCTGCTGGCGCCGTAATTTACATTTACGATTCCGCTTGGAGAAATATTACCATTGCTGCCTGTGCTTGCTGTAATTGCATTTGTATTAATTGCAAACGTTACGCTTATTGTGTGCGTTGTGGTTACATTGCTGAATGTGTAGCCGCCGCTAACAAAGCCGTCAAAGGTTGCGCCGCTTGTATAGGTTGTTCCGTCAACCGTAATGCTGGCCACATGGTAGTTGGCAGCCGGATGGAACGTGAATGTCTGGTCTGCGCCATGGTCAACAGAAACGCTTCCGGCAGGAGAAATATTACCATTGCTGCCTGCGCTTGCTGAAATTGTGTACGTGTCAATTGCAAACGTTACACTTATTGAACAATCTGTTGTTACGTTGGTAAACGTGTATTCACCTGCCGTAATAGCCGCTGCAATTGATGGGCCGGATACCTGCACGCCGTTAATTATTACAACAAGGCTTGCAATATGGTAGTTTGCATCTGCTGCAAAGGTAAACTTCTGGCTGCCGTTGTAGTCAACCGAAACATTTCCGATTGGAGAAATATTACCGTTGGCTCCAGCGCTTGCGGTAATTGTGCGCTGGTCAATTGCAAACACAACTGCAATGCTTGTGTTGGCTGTTACGCTTGCAAACTGATATGCCCCAGCCAAAATAACTGCTGCCAATGTTGGGTTGGTTGTGCCGTCAAGCGCCACTCCGCCAACTGTTATACTTACAATGTGGTGGTTTGCAGCAGGAGTTATTGTAAAGGTTGGTGTAGCACCATAATTAACAGTCACAACGTTTCCGCTTGTGCTGCCTGTTGCGGTTGTAACTGTTCCGCTGCCGGTTGTTGTTACCGTAATTGTGCGCTGGTCAATTGCAAACGTTACGCTTATTGTGTGTCCGTTTGCAGTTACATTGCTAAAAGTGTAGCCGCCGCTAACATAGCCGTCAAAGGTTGCACCGTCGGCACTTGTATAGGTTGTTCCGTCAACTGTAATGCTTGCCACGTGGTGATTAGCAGCAGGACTGAACGTAAACGTACGGCTTGCTCCGTGGTTAACCGCAACGCTTCCGGCAGGAGCAATGCTTCCGTTGCTGCCTGCGCTTGCCGTAATTGAGTAAACTTTAATTGACTGGCTAAATAGGGCGTAATATACGTTTGAGGCCGTTACGTTAATTCCTGCAAAGTTTGTAATAACACCAGCTAGGTCACCGAAGTTATATTCGTCGTCTCCAATACTTTGAGATGTTACTCGCCAGCCGGCAAAAGCATAGTTGTGTGAAACCGAAGTTGGAGCTTTTGTCGGGCTTGGTGCTGATATTACAGCATCATATTCCAGCCCGTTCTGAGCAGTTACCAATGTGCCGTCATAGTCGTACCAGTTTATGCTATACGTTCTCATGGTTCGCTTGTAAACAGCATAATAGTCCGTCGGAGCCAGAATTGTGCCGGGTGTCACTGTTGCTTCGCTCCATGAGCCGTTTCGTATTCCGTGAACCTGCTTGGTTGTGTTCCAGCCCTCAAAAGCAAAGGTGTAGAAGTTTGTTTGTGTAATAGACGGATTACCTGCTGTAAATATACTCGCTGCAGATTCTCCGTAATAAACTTTTACAGTCTGAACCAGTGTCTGGCTTGTGCCGTCCCAGTTGTAGAAGTTAACTTCTTGTTCTTCTCCTCTCCAAACAGCGTAATAGGTCTTGCCGCTTGCACTGTCCGCAGTAACACTCGTTCCGCCGGCTATAATCGTGCCGAGACCTGCTGCTGCCTGGCTTGGCGACACGTATGTTGCGCTCCAACCTAAGAAATCATAGTTGGTCTTGTCGTACGTCGGTGCTGCCGGCAAGCTGCCGGTTGCATTCTGTCCGGTTATGTAGTCAGGTACTATGTTGCTGTCGCCCTCGTCGAGTGTAATTGACCACGAAGTTCCTGCAGCAAACACTATTGTGATTGTGGTTGCGCTTTGTATGGTTATCGTTTGACCGGGCGTATATTCAGTTGCTCCGGAGCCCGTTCCGCTTGTTATTCTGAAACCGGTTGCGTTTGCATATGTGGTTGCGTGTCGTATGCCGGCTAAGCTTGGAACCGTCCAGGTTGAACCGAAGTTGATGGTTTCACCAGTAATTGTATACGACACCCACGCGTCTGTAACATATTGCACTGCGTTGGTTGTAACGAACGTAACTGTGTACGGTCTCGGCGTTTCGTTAAACACTGCGTAATAGTTTATAACCACTGCACCGTTTGATGTCAGTGTAAGGTTTGCATCCAGCGTTATCACGCTTCCGTTGTGTGCGGTAAGGCTTGTGTTCCAGCCCTTAAGCGAGTATACGCTTGATACTGTGATTGACGGCACTTTGTAGTTGCCGTGAGCTGTCGGCTCTGTAATTGCAGCGCCTATTTTAAGAAGCTCGCTCTTTATCAGTGTTCCGTCAAAGTTATACCAGTTTACGGTATGCTCTGTGTCCACTCTGCTGAAGCCTGCGTAATAGGTTGCATTGCCAGAGATTGTGCCAAGGCTTGTGCTGAAACCGGACACGTCTGTGTCATAGTCTGTCTGCGCCGTTGATATCCTCCAGCCAAGGAAGGTGTATATAAACAACTCGTCGTTAGGTACGGCTTTTGCACTTGGAGGTGTTATTGCATCTCCGTATCTGTACGTGGTTTGTGTTGCTGCAGTTGTGTCATCATAGTTCTTCCAAGTGATTGTGTAATACTTAATTGTTCTTGTGTATACTGCGTAATAGTTGGTTGCTCCCGTTATAGTCTGCGGGAATGAAAGCACCCCTTCGTTCCAGCTTGCGTTGTCCACGTTGCCGGTTGTCCAATATACCTGCTGGCTTGTACTCCAGCCTTTGAATGTGTAATAGTATTCTCTGTCGTCCCAGTTGGACGGTGCAACTCCGCCAAATGATAGTATATTTTCGTTGTAGAAAATTGCTTGTGTATCTATTGCTGAACCAACACTTACACCTCTCCAATCATAGAAATTAACCGCCTGCGCCGTTCCGCGCCAGACCGCACGATATACCAACTCGCCCGTTGCGGTAACGGCTCCCCCCTTGGTTGCTGCCAAGTTAGCTTCTTCTGAGCTATCCAGTTTGGCCGCCTCGCTTGGTGAAATATACGTTAAACTCCAGCCAAGGAAATCATGGTCGGCCTTACTGTAGTTCGGCAAACTTGGTAATGTGCCCGGTGCGTTTTGTCCGGTTATGTAGTTGTGTCTAACATTGCCGTCGCCTTCATCCAAGGTAATGAAATACGTACCTGAAGCAAACGCTATTGTTATTGTTGTCGTTCCCGTTATAGTTATAGTCTGGCCGGGAGTGTATACGGTTGCTCCCGTATTTGGTCCGCTTGTTACCCGGAAGCCTATTGCGTTTGCATAGCCTACTTCGTTTCGCACACCGGTCAAACCTATTACTGTCCAGGTTGAACCATAGCCTATTATTTCCTGGGTAATAGTGAACGGAGCCCAGTTTCCGTTTCCTAGAACACTCTCTTTCTCGGCACCGGTTGTGTCAAATGTTACGGTGTATGGTGTTGCAAACTGGTTGAAAATTGCATAGTAGTCAATTGTAACTGAGCCTGTGCCCGGAGTTGCTACATTAACCACGGTTGGGTTTGCTATTGTTGCGCCGCCCCAGTTAGTGTTGGTGGTGTTCCAGCCTTTCCACGAGTATGACAGCGCTACGGTGTTGGATGGTGCGTTAAAGCCGCCTGCTCCTAAAGTTGGCAATGTTAAACCTGCCCCGTTTGCAAGGCTGTCACTCTTTATTAGGGTTCCGTCAAAGTTATACCAGTTGATGGTATGCAAGGTTGCTGCCCTGCTGAACAATGCGTAATATGTTACATCAGCCGTTACCTGAGTTCCGGTAAGCGCAGATACTGATATAAGGTTATCCTGGTCACTGTAGTCTGATTGCGCCCCGGTTGTTCTCCAGCCCGCAAATGTATATGTCCATGTAGCATCGTTTGATGGACCGCTTACGCTCGGGATATTAATGGTTGCATTATGTCTGTATGATGATTGTACAGTCTCTGCGTCGTCATAGTTTGTCCAGGTTAATGTGTAATATTTAATTTCTCTTTTATATACCGCATAATAGTCTCTTGGTGCTGTAATGGTCTGCGGGAATGCCAGCACGCTTTCGTTCCATGCTGCATTGTCTCTGCCGCCGCCAACTGCCGCGTTCCAATAAACTTGTTGCGTGGTGTTCCAGCCGATGAAAGTATATTTGTATTCAACATCTTCCCAGTTTGCCGGTACTGTGCCGCCAAACGATACGCTCTCGTTGTAGAAGATTTGCTGCGTTGTTATCTGAGTTGCAGACGCTCCTCTCCATTCGTTGAACGTAACAGTCTGCGCCGTTCCTCTCCAAACAGCGTAATAGGTTAAGCCTGTAGGACTGTCTGCAGTTACGCTGTAGCTTCCTGTTTTGGTGTCTTCAATATCCTGCAGGGTCTGCCCGCTGAGTGCTGCCGCCTGGCTTGGCGTGTACATGGTTAAACTCCAGCCAAGGAAATCATGGTTGGCTTTGCTGTAGTTTGGCGCTGCCGGTAAGTCGCCGGTGGCCAGCTGTCCGGTTATGAAATTAGTCCTGATGTTGCTGTCGCCCTCGTCAAGTGTAATTGACCATGACGTGCCTGCAGCAAACACAATTGTAATTGTGGTTGCGCTTTGTATGGTTATTGCAAAGTTGATTGCGTCACCAAATGAGTACACAGTTGAGCCCGAACCGGTTCCGCTGGTAATTCTAAATCCGATTGCATCCGCGTATGTGGTTGCATGGCGTATGCCGGTTAAGTCAGGCACGGTCCACACACCGCCATAGAACGAGTATGTAGCACTGTTGCTTGTGTCAACAGTATATGGCTCCCAGTTGCCGCTAACCAACTCCACTGCATTGGTTGTAACAAAGGTTACAACATATGGTGTTGCAAACTGATTGAATATTGCATAGTAATTTATGGTTTGCCCGCCGGTGCCGGGGAGTGATGCCTCAACAACCGTTGGTGTTGCAATTGTTGCGCCATTATGTCCGGTGTTGGTGTGGCTCCAGCCTTTAAACGTGTATGACAATGCCACGGTGTTGGATGGCGCGTTAAAGCCGCCTGCTCCTAAAGTTGGCAATGTTAAACTTAACCCGTTTGCAAGGCTGTCACTCTTTATTAGGGTTCCGTCAAAGTTGTACCAGTTGATGGTGTGCAAGGTTGCTGCCCTGCTGAATATAGCATAATAGGTTGCATCTGCCGTTACCTTGGTTCCGGTAAGCGCAACAGTGCCGCCGGTATCGGTGTCAAAGTCGGTCTGCACAGTTATTCTCCAGCCAACAAAGGTATATGTCCATGTAGCAGTGTTGGATGGGGCTGTATAGCCCGGAATGCTTATTACATCATCGTATCTGTACGTGCTTTGTGTAGTTGTTGCGTTGTTATCACTTATCCATGTAACAGTATAATACTTAATTGCTCTTGTGTATACTGCGTAATAGTTGGTTGCTCCCGTTATAGTCTGCGGGAAGCTTAGCACCCCTTCGTTCCAGCTTGCGTTGTCCACGTTGCCGGTTGTCCAATATACCTGCTGGCTTGTACTCCAGCCTTTGAATGTGTAATAGTATTCTCTGTCGTCCCAATTCCATGCGCCGGCAGCAGGCGGCGTTAATGCCGCTATGCTTTCATTATAGTATATACTGTCTGTTCCTAATGTCGTTCCGTCATGGTCTTTAAACGTCACTGCCTGCGCCGTTCCGCGCCATACTGCGTAATAGGTCTTGCCGTTTGCGTTGTCTGCGTTAACACTGGTTCCTCCGGCTATCAATGCCGCAAGACCCGTTGCGTCAAGCGCTGCTGCAGCACTCGGGCTGATGTACGTTAAACTCCAACCAAGGAAATCATGGTTGGCTTTGCTGTAGTTTGGCGCATCCGGCAGGTTGTCGGTGGCCAGCTGTCCGGTTATGAAATTAGTCCTGATGTTGCTGTCGCCCTCGTCAAGCGTAACAGACCACGACGTGCCTGTGTCAAACACGATTGTTATTGTTGTCGTTCCCGTTATAGTTATAGTCTGGCCGGGAGTGTATACGGTTGCTCCCGTATTTGGTCCGCTTGTTACTGTAAATCCGATTGCATTTGCAAACGTGCTTACATGGCGCACGCCTGCTAAGCTTGGCACTGTCCATACTGCTCCGTGGTCTATGGTTGTTGGCGCAATGGTGTAAGATACCCAACTGGAGGCCGGCCTATGTACCGCATTAGTTGTTACAAAACTTACTGTATATGCGTCAATTGCAAACACAACCGCAATGCTGGTGTTTGCAGTAACTGCTGTAAATGTGTATGAGTTGGCATTAGCTACTATTGCTCCGCCAACTGTTATGCTTACAATGTGGTGGTTTGCAGCAGGAGTTATTGTAAAGGTTGGCGTAGCACCGTAGTTTACTGTCAGCTTGCCGCCGCTCAATGTGCCGGCTGTTGGTTCAACCGTTCCGTTGCCGGTTGCAGTAACCGTAATGTCGTAAGTGTATATTGCAAAGGTTACATGAATCGTACGCTGTCCCGTTACGCCCACAAACTGATAACCGCTTGCAACAAAGCCTGCAAATTCCGGGTCTGCACTTGTGTAGATGGTTGTTCCGTCAATAACAATGCTTTCAACATAGTAGCCGGTTGCGGGCGCAAACGTGTAAACTGCACTGTTGCTGCCATGATTGATTGTTGCCGCACCGCTTGGGCTTATGTTTCCGTTGCCGCCTGCGCTTGCCGTAACTGTATATTGTATGATTGTAAATGTTACATGAATAGAATGTCCGTCACCCGTTACGTTGGTAAAAGTGTAGCCGTTAGCATTAATAACATCCTCAAGCGCGGTGCTTGTTAAGGCAGTTCCGTCTATTTCAACCCCAACAACTCTATATCCTGTTGACGGGTTAAAAGTAAATGACTCATTTTCGCCGTGGTTTACGCTTACATAACCGCTTGGCGTAATGCTTCCGTTGCTGCCTGCGCTTGCCTCAATTGTAAACACAATCTTTTTAAATGTTACTTCAATGCTGGTTGCTGCTGTGATTGCGGCAAAAGTGTATGAGCCTGCCGCAATAGCATTTGTTAATGCAATGCCGGACAGCTCCGTTCCGCCGATTATAATTTTGTCAATACCATAACCCGTTGCCGGAACAATGTCGTATTTTGGTGTTGAACCATAGTCAAACGACCTTGTAACAGCCGTGGCGCTGTCAAATTCAATGGTTCCGTTGGCGGTTTGCGTAACTGTTAATGTAAAGGTCCGTATTGCAAACGTTACTTCAATTGTAAAGTTTGCCGTTACGCCCATAAACCGATAGCCGCTTGCAATGGCCGCAGCAAGTGTCGGGTTTGTGGTTCCGTCAAGTATTACCTGGCTTGGAAGGCCTTTGTTGATAATAATGCCAACAACCTCATATCCAGTGTTTGGCGTAAATGTGTAGGTTGAACTGTTGCTGCCGTAATTGATTGTTGCGGTGCCGCTTGGGCTTATGTTTCCGTTGCCAACCGCGCTTGCCGTGATTGTGTATGTGTGAAGAATTGAGCTTACCGTAATAACAATGTTGCCTGTTACGTGCGGAATAGTAAAGGTGTCCGTTCCCGACGCCGCTGTTAATGCGCCCATAGACACTCCGCCCATTGTGTAAGTAACGGAAAGAGTGTGGTAGCCGGTGTTTAATTGCGCATCAAAGCTGAACGGCAGGTTGTAGTTAACCGGGTTGGTTGTTGGGCTTACAATATCTCCGCCCGAAACTGTCCAGCCGGCCGGGGTTAGATTGCCGCCCGCAACCGACACGTTGTAACTGTTGATTGTTGAACTGATTGTAATTACAACATTGCCGGTTATGTTGGAGATATAATATTCGTTGGTTGAGCCTACACGGCTTGCTGTCTGTGTTGCTCCGCCTGCCATTGTGTACTCTACAACAAGAGTATTATAGCCGGTGTTTACATTAGCAAAGAATCTGAATTCGCTGCCGTAGTCAACCGAGTTGGTTGTTGGGCTGACCGCGCTTGTTACTTCCCAGCCGGCTGCGCTAAGTCCGCCGTTAAACGAAACATTATATGTTTTAATGGTTGCGGTTGCAGAAATTACAATGCCTTCAACCGTACCTCTAAATTCTGAAAGTTCGTATCTAAAAACTCCGCTTCCCGGGCTGGTTTCGCCAAGCGGTGTAAGTGTGGCTGTGCCCGCACTAACACTCACCGACGATATGCCGGAGTGAGAAGCAAGGAGTGAAATTGCAAAGTAATATTTTGTATCCGGAGTTGTGCTGTTTTGATAATGGTAAAGAACCACACTTGATGCAAGCGTGTCTTTATCTGCAGTAAATCCAACTGCATTCTGCCCTGAAGGCAGGGTTACCGTGTATATATATGGAGTAACCAAAACCTCTAGTTCAAAGTTTGCCTGAACATTGCTGACAGAGAAATAGAATCTGTCGGTAATAAAGGTTCCGGGAACCGTGCTGCCACCTTTAATTGTAACAACCGGTGTGTGGTGGCTTGGTGAAACCAGAATCTGGAAAGAGAATGCCTGGCCATGTCCTACTGATGCCGGTTCGGTTATGCCCGCAAAAGAATACCCTACTCTGCTTGAAGGCAGGGTAACGCTGTATTGGTTTCTGGTTACGTTGCTTACTGTTATTGTAGTATTGCCTGTAACTCCCGTAATTGTGTAAACATATACACCTATGGTTGCATCACTCTCGCCCGGAACAAGCGTTCCGGCACTTACGGTAGGCGCTCTCCAGCCGTTTACCGAGTCGCCTCTGTGAGATACGTCAAGTGTTACGGTAAAGGTATAGTTGCCGCCATGTGCTACCGGACTTGCGCCCGGAGTTGCAGTCCAGCCGTCACCCGTAAGCGCGTTGCCGTTTGCAAACGCCACGGTATATTGGTTTCTGGTTACGTTGCTTATTGCAATAGTAACGTTGGTTGTAACACCGGTAATTGTGTAAACATATACGCCTGCGGCTGCATCACTTGAGCCCGGAACAAGCGTTCCGGCACTTACGGTAGGCGCTCTCCAGCCGTTTATGGCATCTCCTCTGTGAGATACGTCCAAAGTAACGGTGTAAGTGTAGTTGCCGCCATGTGACACCGGACTTGTGCCCGGAGTTGCAGCCCAGCCGTCACCTGTAAGCGCGTTGCCGTTTGCAAACGCTACAATGTAGGTGTTAAGCTGAACCGATATATTAATCTGGATATTGCTTTTAATTCCTGTAAGTTTGTATGTATAAACACCGTTTTCCGGAAAATAGTTTAAGTGACCGGTGTCCAGAACCAGGCTGCCCGTGCCGCTTGCAAGGGTTACGCTTGGTGCTCTCCAGCCGTTTACTATGTCACCCCTGTAGTTGGCGCCAACATTTACGGTAAACTCATAACTGCCGTTCCAGTCAACGGGGCTTGCCGAGCCTGCGTTTGGAGCAGACGAAAAGCCCGTGCCGTCAGCGGTTCTTGAAACCGTGTATTGGTTGATTGTGGCTGTTACCGAAAGCTCAATATCGGTTGTAATACTTGCCAGCCTGAAAACGAACACGCCGCCGTCGGGGTTATGTCTCGGGTCGGAGACAAAAACCGAAACGCTGCCGTTTGTAACACCGTTTGCCGTGCCCTTAAATGTAACTGTTGGAGCTCTTCTTGCACCTGCGTCACCATACCAGCCCTCGTCAACATTAATTACAAATATGTAGTTTCCGCCGTGACTGAAGTCGAGGTCATCTTCATCATCTGTAAACCAGCCGCTGCCCTCAAAACCGGGCTCACCGTCTCTGGGGTCTTCATCAAATACAACAGTATACTTGTTTATATCAGCCGAAATTGAAATGTCTATCGCGCTTTTAATGCCGGTTATTTTATAAACATAAACGCCGGTTGACTGATTAGACAACGCGGGGTTAAACTCCAGCAGCCCCAAGGTTCCGCCGTTGTCACAACTGCCTGTACCTGTAAATGTAACGGTAGGCGCTCTCCAGCCGTTTACCGAGTCACCCCTGTGCGACGGTGCAACCGTTACGGTAAACTCATAATCTCCGTTCCAGCTTGCTCCCGTTGCGCCCGAAGATGCTGTCCAGCCGTCTCCGCTGTTATCTCTGTTTACGGCATACGTGTTAATGTTGCCCGCAATTGAAATATTCTGGATTGCAGTAATGTTGTTAATTGTATAAGTGTAAACACCTGTTGTTGTGTTGCCGCTTACAGGAGTAATATTGCCGCCGCCGTTAACTGTTACGGTTGGAGCAAACAGGCCATACCCGTTTGCTAAATCCGATGTTACGGTAAAGCTAAAGCTTCCGTTGTGGTTAACCGTGCCGGCAAAGCCCACAGGAGTTGTTGCAACTACCGAAACAAAGCCTGTTCCGCTTGTGGGAAAGTTTACGGCATACGTGTTTATGCTTGCCGAAACCTGAATGGTAATATTGCTTTGAATGTCTAAAATCCGGTACGTGTACACACCGTTTGCCGGAGAATAACTGGGGTGCAAAGTGTTTAAAACAAGTGTAACGTCGTTGGTGCCCGGGTTAAGCGGCTGCCCGGAGCTGTCTATAAGCTGAGCACCTGTGCCGTCTGTCAGCATAATGCTTGGAGCCCTCCATGCACCGGCAACACCACGGTAGCCTGCATCAACGTTAACTATAAAGTTGTATTCGCCGTCATATTCCACATGAATGGGGTCGCTCGACGAGGTGTTCCATCCGGTGCCTGAGTTGGGGCGGGTAACCACAAATGTATTTACGCTGCCCGTGGTTACCGTAATTGCCGCCTGCTGAGTAACCGGGAAGTTAAAGCCGTACACACCGGAAATGTCGTTTGACGAGGTAGGTGTTAAAACTGTGCCGCCGTGCATTACAATCGGTGCCGTTCCGCGGTATGCCGGTGCCACCGTAATTGAAAACTGACACATATCTCCGTGGTTGTACGAAGTCCGCACTATCGTGTTAAGCGGCGGGTTGGTAAACTGCATAGGAACCGAGGTAAACTCAGGACCGCTTGGCAGTGCAATGGTATAACTGCTGATTTGCAGAGTCGGGAAGTTTATTACAGTATCGGAGTTAATGTTCATAATGTAATATACATATTCGCCCGTTACCTGATTGCTGGAAATTGCCAGCATAGTACCCAGCGTTCCGGTTGCTCCAACTCTGGCAATATTAATGTTGCCCGCACCGCCAATTGTTGAAAGGCGTGCATGGCTGGTTGCGTTGCGGTAAGCCTCATTAACCTGCAAGGTAAAAGTGTAGCTCCCGTTTATGCCAACCGTTTCGGGAGATATTGAACTAAAAGTAAAGCCTGTATAATTGCCTGCAGGGTTTCTTGTAACCGCGTAGTTGTTTGAAACAGGCGTTATGGTAATTGCAGCACTGCTGTTTACAACATACGAATAGTTATATACGCCGGCCGAAACCAAGGTTCCGGAAATTGTTGTTGAGCCGAATCGCACAAACGGAGCCATTTGTGTATATCCGGTTGCCATTGTAATCTGAAAGTTGATGGTTGTTCCATGGTTGACCGAAGCTCCCGTAACCCCAGCAGGATAAGACGGGACGACAGGCGTTCCGCTTGTTCCGCCAAAATAGCCGCTTGTAAAGCCAAAGGTTCCTTGAGCACCAGCGTCAGCCGGTGCTGCTGAAACAGTGTATGTGTTTCGGGATGTTCCTACAAAAATTTCCATGTTGTCATATATATCGTTTATAGTAAATGTATATGACGTTGTGCTAGAAGTGTGAGCCAGCGGGTTTGGCGATACAGAACCAAATGCGGGGTCTCCCAGAACCGGGTCAACCAGGTCTGCCCACGTTTCTGTTGAGCCTTGTCCTATTTTAATTGACACGGCCGGTGCTGCTTGGCTGTGTGAAGCAAGCAGGCTTACCGTAAAGGTATATACAGAATTTTGCAAAACCGACAATCTGTGGCTGGTTGTAAAAGTATATCCATTTTGAGATTGCTGAAGAGAAGTTGGCGTAACTACCGAGAAGATAAGTTTCCCCGCAATAATTGCCATAATTTCGTCAAGAACGTTCTCCATCTGGCTTGGCTGAGCGGCTGCCGAACCGCCTATATTGCTTGTACCTTGCCCTTGCGGATAATAGCAGTTTGTAATATTAAAAGGCCCCGTACCGTTGCTTGTATTGTTTGTAATACCGCCAAGCATGGCAGAGCCGCCTCCGCCAAGAGTTCCGGCAAAGGCAACATTATTTAAGGTTGTTGCACCGGCATTTTGAAGGTTTCCTATAATACCGCCCACATTACCTTGCCCGTTTGAAAGCCACTCAACACGTGCCGTACAATACACATTTTCCATTTTAAGGATAGTTGCATCGCCCAGGCCCAAAATTCCGCCTACGTTAGGGCGGTTGTTAATGCTTGCCGAAACAACCGAGCCTGAGTTGAAGCTTTTGGTTATTGTTAATGTACATCTTAGTGACGAGCCCACAAGTCCGCCGGCATCATTAACGGCCGCAATTGCCGCCATGTTATAGCATTGGTCAATTGTAAGAACAGTTGTGGCCGCAACGCTGTTTGAAACACCAACCGAGCCGACAAGTCCGCCGGCATTTGTGCCTCCTACGGCTCCGTTAACCACACCCACATTTTCTATTCTTGCGTTAACCGCCTGATTGCCGTTTTGCACGGTTGCCGCAACCACGCCCCTGTTTGTGCCTGTGCCGGCAAGGTTTACGTTTTCAAAGTCTACGTTCTTAAAGGTTCCTAAAAGATTAGCCACAAACCCTATGTTGTTGGTGTTGCTTGTGTTTGTAAGGCCAACAATTTTCCGCTTACCAAGAAGAATAGGTTCGTTTGTAGTTGAATCATAAACAAAATCGCCCTGGCTGTCCACCTCATAAATTCCGCCGTCAAATACCGTTCCGGCTGCCAGAGTCGGAATAGGAGTCCAGGGGGCATTTCCGCTGATGTTAATGTCGGCGGTAAGCCGCACATATCTGTTTTGCGTTGCAAGCATTGTTCTGCCTGCGCCGCCAACAAGAAGAGGAGCCGCAGTTCCAATTTCCAATGCGTTTTCAAAGTCCAGTCCCGATTGGTTGCTTGCCGCGTAAACAACGCCGCCGTCTTTGCCGTATTGCTGCTGGTTAAAACCCAGCGCAGCAAAGCCGCAGCACATAAGCGCAATGGCAACACCAAACACTGTGAATCTCTTTATCCACGCGTTCCCCTTTTTGGCTAATGTACTCATATTCCCCTCCTATGTTTTCCGAAACCGATATGTAAAATTATTGTATCTCTTTTGCAAGAAAAAAAACCGAAAAAGACGAAACTCCCCCGCCATAAAAACTATGTCAAAATAAATATACAATATTTCGCCAAAAAAAGACAAACGAAACAATGTGAAAAATAGTATTTATTCAAAATATTAATGCACAAGCATGGTTTTTGTTGCGCACATCAAACATTTGTGCTATAATGGGGTATTATGCTAAAGGAGAATGTTTTATGTTTCAACACTACTTAATGTTCAGCGGAGACTGTGAGGAGGCACTAAAGACCTATGAAAAAGCGTTTGGAGGCAAAATTACGGAGCTATGCAGATACGGCGAAATGGAAGGATATGCCGATGAAGCCACCAAAAACCTGATTATGCACTCAACCTTTGTACTGGGCAGCGGCAACATTATGTGCGCCGATTATCCGCACAAAGCCACAACCGGCGACAATATGTTTGTAATGCCGCCGTTTGAAAATTCGGAGGCGCTGAAAAAAGCCTGGGAGGTTTTAAAGGCAGACGGAAAGATTATAGAAGACCTGTGCGAACCGTTTTACGCAGAGCTTTATGGCTGCCTGGTAGACAAATACGGCATCAATTGGATGCTGATGATTGCCAAGAAATAACAGTATGCAAACAAAAAAGCGGGGCTGGCTCCGCTTTTTTAATCCTTCCAATTGTACCACTTAAGCTGCTCCGGAGTTTTAATCTCGTTGTTGGCATATGCCACGCATAACCTGTACAGATATAGCGCACACCTGTCGTCCATCATGCCTGCCATTACGCTTTTAGCGTATATCTCGTCCGGATTGGCGCCTTTTAATGACTCAATAGTGGGGTATCCCGCTTTGGTCATGTGCTCTGCCATGCGTTTGCCCACGCCCGGGATTTGCATTAACTCAGATTTGTTCATAAATGAGCCCCTTTCATAAAATTCCCCCTTAAAATAAAGGGGTGGCAAGCCGTCAGGCTTGACGGGGTATGTGATAAAGCCAGTCTTATTGCTTATCCAACTGTTTCACATACCTCCCCCCGCAAGCGGGGTGCTCCTTTATCTTAAAGGAGAATTATGGTTTCAAAACAACCTTTAAAAAGGTCTTCTTCCCTTTCTTTACCAAAAATTCTTTCTTGTTTTTATCAAGGCAGGAATCTACCCCAACTACCTTTTCGTTGTCTATTAAAATTGCGCCGGCTTCAATAAACTCCCTTGCTTCGCGCTTGCTTTTTACAATGCTTGTCAGCGCTAAGACATCCACAACCTTAGCCCCTGCCCCAATACTGATTTCCTGTGTAGGAACGTCCCCGTCCGCGCCGCCGCCGGAGAACAGCGTTTTAGCGGTTTCTTGTGCCTGCTTAGCCTCGGCTTCTCCATGCAGTTTTTTTGTAACCTCATATGCCATAAGGCGCTTTGCGCCAACAATATCTGTTTTGCATTTGTCTTTAATTTCCGCAACCGGAAGCATGGTAAAGAATCGCAGCAGCTGCTCAACATCCTCGTCGTATACATTTGTAAAGTATTGAAAACAGTCATACGCACTGGTTTTATCTCGGCTTACCCATAATACACCTTTTTCGGTCTTGCCCATTTTTGTTCCGTCGGCCTTAGTCAGCAGCGGACAGCATAAACCCACCATAAGCGGCCGCTCCTGCCCCTTGGCGTTGCTCATTTTTCTTGATAGCTCCACGCCCGCAACAATATTCCCCCATTGGTCACTGCCGCCAATCTGCATTAAGCAGTTGTACTTGTCGTTTAAATGCACAAAATCATACGCCTGCATAAGCATATATCCCATTTCCAGAAAAGTCAGCCCGCCCTCATGCAGCCTGTTTTTGTAACAATCCGCAGCCAGCATTTTAGCCACGTTAAAATGTGTGCCTACTTCACGCAGAAAGCCTATAAAATCTTTCTGTCTTATCCAGTCGGCATTGTTTACAACTATTGCCGGATTATCTCCGGATAAACTGATAAACCTGTGCAGTATGCCGTTTATCTCTTTAGAGTTTCTGTCTACTTCCTCTTTGGTTAAGAGTTTACGCATATCGCTCTTAAAGCTTGGATCGCCAATCATGGCAGTTGCTCCGCCAATCAGCAGAACCCCTTTATGTCCGCAGTCCTGCAGAATTTTAAATATCTGCAACGCAAAAAAGTGACCTATATGCAGGTCGTCTGCGGTTGGGTCAATACCAAGATAAAATGTAACGGGCCCTTTTTCAAGCAGTTTCCTTGTTTCTTCCGGATGACTCAGTAAGTAAACAAACCCCCGCTCCTGTAAAATACCGAATGCATTGCTGTTAAATTTCATTTTCAATCTCCTGATTCAAAATTATAGATACAACTTACAAAAAAGTCAATAAAAAACCACCATAGCGGTGGTTTTTGTTTGTTTCGTGCTATTACGATACAGTGCTTATTACAAAATGCCTGGTGGTTGCTACCGTAATTTTATCAGCGCAGGTGTCCTCCGCACCCAATATTCCTGCTTCGCTTTTACTGAGTGTTGTTTCGGTCCCCCAAACGTCAATGCTGGCCGATTGCGTATCCCATATCAGATAAAACGGTTCTGCAGCGGCAAATGAAATATTGATACTTATTGTAATCTGACCGATGTTGCTTTGAATTTCGCTTGCACCAACAACTTGCAGAAACTCCACGTTTATTGTGCCCGGTCCGTTGGTGCGGATTTTGGCATCCACAACACCCCGTGCTTTTTTAATTGTGGTTGTTCCGTAGTTGTTTGTTGTAGTTATTTTAAAGGCTTTGTCGTCCTTGCCGGTAATATTTATGTTGCCGCGCTCACTTACAGCCGTAACCTCTTTGTTGGCCTCGGTTATTGTAATGTTGCCGTTCACGTTTTCAATATCAACCTCTCCAAGCGCTTTAGTTATTGTAACGCTTCCGGAGGTTTTGTATATAACAACATCACAGTTTACTTCACCTATTGTCAGTGCTCCGCCCGTGCCGTTTATTGCAACGCTGCTCGCGCCTTGTATTGTAGTAATATGCAGCTCACAGCCGGCGGTCATGTCAACCGACACATCACCGTTAATTTCGGCTATGTTGACAAGTCCTCCGCCCGCATCCAGTTTGAAACCGTCATTCCATACTTTAGTTACTTTAATGTCGGCGTTGCTGGCATTAATCTCCAGGCCAAAGTCTGAGCCTGTGCTTTTACCGCTTTCCGCAACTCCCAAAAGAGTAATTCTGGTTAGTCCGGCGCTCATCAGTATATCAGCCGTTCCGCCAATGTTTTTATCCACAGTAATTTCGCCGCCGGTTTTGTTTACTGTAAGTTTGTCTTTTATTATGGCGTTGGTAAACTTAGTGCTGCCGTGACCGGTGTTTACAATTGCATTTCCTATTTCCAGGTTTTTTGACGACCCGGTTATGGGCAGACCAATATCAACCTTGCCCGAGGTTGTGGTTAAAAGCAGAGTTTTGGACGCAAGCAGGCTTGTTGAGCGGAGATACACTTCCAGATATGTGTTTGTGTTGTTAACAAAACCTACCGGCTCACTTACCTCGAAAGTAAAAACTTTTGTGTCGGCATCATACCCTGTGCTTAAAGCCGGAGTTCTGGTGTCTCCGTAAACAAACCCGGCAAACTGTTTGTACAGCCTTGTGCCGAAATCAAATTCATTGGGGAGGTTGTCTTCTGTCCTCATTTCACGCAGCCTGATTCCGTAGCCGTTTGTTTTAAACTCAACAGTGTCTGCCAAGGCAAAGTTGCCTGAGTTTACGTGTCTGTTTTCTATTGGGGCAGCATTTCCGGAGGAATAACTAACACCAAATATGGTAGCACTCGGAAAAATTACAAGTACGGCGCAGCCGATAATGCCCAAACAAGCTATTCCGCCAAGCACAATAAGCATATACTTAAATATCTGAACCGCAAGCTTTGCCATATTCACCTCACAACAGACCAATTTTTTTCATTATAACTTAGTTTGGGTGTGATGTCAATAAAATTACCTCAACTCCGCCTTAATCCTGCGCACTCCCGCGCTGCTGGCTTCTTCTTTGGTTATTTTAAAGCTCCCGAGCTCACCGGTTCGGCTTGCATGCGGCCCGCCGCATAGTTCTTTACTGAATCCGCCCATTGAGTAAACAGTAACTTTTTCGCCGTACTTATCACTGAATATTCCTATTGCGCCGCTCCTCTTTGCCTCGTCCAAACTCATTTCGTTACAAACTATAGGCTCGTCAGCCTTAATCCAACTGTTAACCAGTTCTTCAACCCGTTTAATTTCGTCGTCAGTAAGTTTATGGTCGCATAAAAAATCGAAACGCAACCGCTCGGCTGTAATATTGCTTCCGCGTTGCAAGCTTGTGTTGCCCAGCACTTTGCCAAGCGCCGCGTGTAATAAATGCGTTGCTGAGTGCAGCTTTTTCAGCATCTCCTCTTGCGCACCGTCTCCCCTAAACACTCCGCCCTTAAACATATCGGCTCCGCCGGCTCTCGATTTTTCCTGATGCTCGGCGTAAGCCACCTTGAAGCCTGCCATGTCAACAGTCAGCCCTTTTTCCTTAGCAAGTTCTTCTGTAAGCTCCGGCGGAAAACCGAATGTGTCGTACAACCTAAACACTTGCTGGCCGGTGATTAAGTTACTGCGCTCGCTTGAACTCTTTATTGTGCTTACAACAGTTTCAAACTCTTTCATGCCACTGGCCAGGGTTTTACCAAAAGCGTCTGCCTCTTTAACAAACTCTCCAACTATATCACTTGCGCGCATATCCATATTTGGATAAAGATTTGCATAATACCTGATATAATATTCAATCACTTTTGTTAATTGCCGTGAATCTGTTATATACAACTTTCTGGCACACATAATTGCCCGCCGTATCAATCTGCGCAATATATATCCCCTGCCGGTATTGCTTGGTGTTGTTGGCATTTCATCGCCCAGCAAAAATACAGCACTTCGCAGGTGGTCGGCTATTATTCTGAAATCCTTGTTTACGGCTTCTGAGTTATTGTCCTTTTTAGAAGGATTGTAAGAAAAGTGAGAACTAAGCTCTTCCAAAATAACTATTGCGCCCATAAAACAAGTTCTTTCAAAAACCGTCTCATACCCGTTAAGCACGCATAGTACACGGTCTGCGCCCATGCCGGTATCTACATTCTGTTTCGGCAGTTTTTCGGGCTTTGCACCCGGTGCCGGAACGTTATATTCCATAAAAACATTGTTCCAGATTTCTATATGTTTTCCGCAATTACAAGCAGGCCCACAACTTTCTCCGCAAGACGGCTTGCCGGTATCATAAAAAATTTCGGTGTCGGGTCCGCAAGGTCCGGTATCACCGGCCGCCCACCAGTTATCTTTTTTTCCCAGGGGGTAGATACGGCTCTTTGGTATACCCAGTTTTTCCCATGCCGCAGCACTTACCTCATCATACGGAGCGTTTTCGTCTCCTTTAAAAACTGTTACGGACAGCTTTTCAAGCGGGATATTCAGCCATTTGGGATTTGTTAAAAAGTTGAAGCTGTATTTAATAGATTCCTCTTTAAAATAGTCGCCCAGGCTCCAGTTGCCCAGCATATGAAAACTGGTAAGGTGACTGCTGTCGCCCACCTCTTCTATGTCGTCTGTCCGGAGACATGTCTGAACGTTATATAACCTTGTTCCGTTTGGATGCGGCCTGCCTAAGAGATACGGCACCAGCGGCTGCATTCCGGCAGTTGTAAACAACACGCTTGTATCGCCGTCCGGCACAAGGCTGGAGTTTTTAATCTGTTTGTGATTATTCTCTGTCCAGAATCTGCTCCACTTATCCAGCAACGCATTAAATGTAAGCTTCTCTTGCATTTTTGTTTTGTCCTTCTTTATGAAATTCCCCTTTTTCGAAGGGGTGGATGCACGAGCCGTTAGCGAAGTGCAGACGGGGTAGCCGCTACCGGAGGTAGCGCAAAACTTTGCGTTAACCACACCCCGCCACTCCGTGGCACCCCTCTCTAGAGGGGAATTTTATTTATTCCGTTCTTGGTTCGGCCTCTTCCACAACCATACGGTGGTCGTATGCCAGCTTCTCTGTAACCTTAGTGTACATCGGCAGGTATTTGTTAATGGTTGCAATAACTTCCTTTGCGTTTGTAACCGGCCAGATTACGTCATCCACACCGCCGTAACGCTGACGGTTGTCCATTTTTTGCCCTGCCAGATTAGCGCTCCAGCCCTTAACATTAGTATATCCTATAATCATTCTGCTGCGCTGCCAGGCCGCCGCCATTTCATGAAGCGTTCCGCTTCCTCCGCCTACCGCAATTACTACCTTGCTGTTAGCAACAATTAAATCGCGCACCATGTCCAGGCCGGAACCGATACAAATATCCGCATAAGCATTTGCTTCATTATGGTCAGCCTGAGGCAAAATAGCAATGGTATCGCCTTCGCGATACTTTTTGCTCCTATGCGCGCCTTCATGCGCCGCTTTCATAATTCCGCCGTTGCCGCCGGTCATAACCCTGTAGCCGTTGTCTACAAGCGCCTTGCCCAGCTCCATTGCCAGAATATACTTTTCGCTGTCTGCACTGCAGACAGTGTCTCCCACTACCGACACAATCATTTTGCGTTTCCGGTTAATCGGTGTCCCGTTGTTTAGTTTCATCTGTGATAAATCTGCCATATTTTTATTTCTCCTCTTCTAATTAATTCCCCTCTTGAGAGGGGTGCCCGAAGGGCGGGGTGTGTTAAAAAGGCTTTTGCGCTTGCTCCGCAAGCGACTACCCCGTCTGACATCGCCTTTCGGCTCGTCATCCACCCCTTCGCGCAGCAAAGGGGAATTTTTGGTTTACTTCAGCCTATACGTCGTGCCGTCCTTGTTGTCATACAACTCCACATTCAGTGCCAATATCTCCTGCTTAACTCTATCAGCCTCCGCAAAGTTTTTAGCTGCCCTGAAATTATTACGCTCTTCAATCAGCTGTTTTACTTTAGCTTCTCTGTCGTCCGGCTTCCCGCCTGTTTCTGTTAAAAAATCAAACACCTTAAACACTTGGTTAACTTTGCTAAAAAACTCGGTTATTGCGCTTATGTTGCCCAAATTGTATTGCTTAGATACTATAATAGGGTTTGTTAGCTTTATAAATTCGTAAATTGCCGCAACCGCATTCGGGGTGTTTATGTCGTCGTCCATACTGGCTTCAAACTTGTTTGCTAAGTCTTTCAGTAGCTTATCCAGCTCAGCATTTTTTGCGTTGCCCGCATTTTGCTTCAGATTATAAAAGTAGGTTGCCAGGCGCTCATATCCGGCTTCGGTTGCGGCAATGCTTTCTGCGCTTATATTGGTGGGGCTGCCGTAATGGCAATTAACAAAAAACCATCTCAGCTCTCTTGCACCAAACTTTGTAATGGCATCATCGGCGGTTATAAAGTTGCCTGCGCTCTTAGCCATTTTAGCTCCGTCCACATTAAGCATACCGGTATGCACCCAATAGTTGACGGGCTGACATCCGTGCAGCGCATAGCTCTGTGCAATTTCATTTTCATGATGCGGAAACTTTATGTCCGCGCCTCCGCCGTGAATATCAAAAGTGTTGCCCAAATATTTCTGGCTCATAACCGAGCACTCAATATGCCAGCCGGGGTAGCCCATTCCCCATGGGCTGTTCCACTTAAGGTCAGACTTTGGCCCGGCAGACTTCCATACACTGAAATCATGCGGGCTGCGCTTTTTGCTCTCGGCCTCAATCCTATAACCGGCGCTTAATGCCTCCAAGGTGTTGCCGCTGAGGCAGCCGTAGTTCTTAATTTTGGATACATCAATGTAAACATCGCCGCCAGCCACATACGCACTGCCGCTGGCTATCATAGCCTGAACCGCTTCAATTATTTCAACAATATGTCCGGTTGCGCGCGGACTTATATTCGGTCTCCTGTTTCTCAGCGCATCAAGCCCGTCCCACATGAGCTTAATGTACATATCCACAACTTCCATAGGGTGGAGGCCGGCAAGCCGTGCCTGCTTTTCAATCTTATCCTCGCCGCGGTCGGCATCGCCAACAACCGCACCAACATCGGTTATGTTTTGGATATACAGCACTTTGTAGTTTTTGAAATTAATAAAATACTCGCGCATAATATCATAAGACACATAAGTGCGCGCATTTCCGATATGCATTTTATTATATACCGTAACACCGCAGACATACATTTTAATTTCGCCTTTGGTAACCGGTACAAACTCCCGCTTCTCTCTTGTTAGCGAATCATATAGCTTAAGCAAAATAGAATCTCCTTACTTATGAAGAGATTATATGATAAAGAAAGAGAGAAAGTCAAACAAAATAGTTTAAACACAAAAAAGTAAAAGCAGGCTAACCAGCCCGCTTTTTTTGTTGCTCCATTTCTCTAACCACACCCCGTCCGCCTGACGGCTGCCCCCGGCTGCGCGCACCGCGCTTGCCCGCTTTGGCTACAAACAGCGCCCCACGCTGTTTGCTTTACGCGTCGCGCCCCTCTTACAGAGGGGAATTTTGTTCCGTGCTCATATTAACTGCTGTTTCTACTTAGGGGATTGCTTCGTTTGCGGGCGTTGCCGGAACGACTCGCAAAGACAGTTATTAGTTTATACACCTCCACCAGTGGGATTATTGCCATACTGCATAGCGCCACCACTGCCCATTGGGTTAGGGTTAGCGGAACTACTCCAAATGCGGCTGCAATGCCCGGCGTAAGTGCAATCATCAGGTTAAGGCCAAGGCCAAGCCCGAATGCCAGCAGCATAAGCCTGTCTTTGTGCGGAGCCGACTTAAATATGCTTGTATGAGTTCGTACATTCCATGCGTGGAATAGTTGTATCAGCGAGAGAGTAATGAAAGCGCAGGTTGTGGCAACAGCATTTCCCCACAAGGCGTTTGCTGCAAAAAACAAGCTGATTACAATAACGCTTTGCATTGCGGCCTCGGTAATAATGTTTTTTCCAAGCCCGCCGCTAAATAGGCCAGCCGTTTTGGGTACGGGCTTCCTGTTCATAATATCCTTTTCGCTTCTTTGCATGCCCAGCGCAATGGCCGGCAGCCCGTCGGTAACAAGGTTTATAAACAATATCTGTATCGGCAATAAAAATGTAAGTTTGGGCGCAATCATTGTAACCGTCAGTATTGAAATAACTTCCGTCAGATTTGTGCTGAACATATAGCGGATGGCTTTTTTAATATTGTCCAGTATCCGCCTGCCCTCGCGTACCGCCACCACAATTGTTGCAAAGTTATCGTCTGCAAGCACCATATCCGCCACCTGCCTGGTTAGCTCCGTGCCCGATATGCCCATGCCGATTCCAATATCTGCCCGCTTAAGGCTTGGCGCGTCATTCACCCCGTCGCCCGTCATGGCAACCACCTTGCCTAAGCTCTTCCATGTATCCACAATCCGCACCTTGTTTTCAGGGCTGACTCTTGCGTAAACCTTAATGCTTTCTATCCTGCGTTTAAACTCCGCATCACTCATGGCATCCAGCTGCTTGCCGGTTATGGCTTCGTGTTCACGCTCGGCTAAGCCAATCTGCCGTGCTATTGCAAGTGCGGTAATTAAGTGGTCCCCGGTAATCATTACCGTAGTCATACCGGCCGCCTTGCAGGTTTTTATAGCCTGGGCCACCTCCGGCCTTGGCGGGTCAATTAGACCAGCAAAACCAATAAAAGTTAGCCCCTGCTCATTGTCAAAGCCAAACTTCTTGCTTCCGCCACATTCCTTATACGCAAACGCAAGTGTGCGCAACGCTTTTGAGTTTGCTCTAACTATCTCGCTTTTCATTTGCTCAACAACTTCTCCGGTAAGTGGCAGCATCTCATCATCTTGCAAATAATGTGTACACCTGTCCAAAACATTATCTGGCGAGCCCTTTGTGTAGCCAACCACCTTGCCGTTTACCATATTAAATGTTGTCATCAGTTTTCGGTTACTGTCAAACGGCAGCTCGTCTATTCTCCTATATTGTTCGTCAAATAGTTTTTTATTAAATCCCTGCTTCAGCCCGTACTCCACCAGCGCATTTTCGGTAGGGTTGCCTATAACCTTGCCGCCGCTGACTGTAGAGTCGGAGCAAAGCAGCATACAGCGGATTAGCTCGTGGGCGCTGTCATTGCGAGCCCTGCCTCCTGCCCCTTCAAACGAAGCAATCCCCCTGATAGAAGCGCTTCTCAACTCCCCTCTATAAGAGGGGCGCGACGCGTAAAGCAAACAGCGTGGGGCGCTGTTTGTAGCCAAAGCGGGCAAGCGCGGTGCGCGCAGCCGGGGGCAGCCGTCAGGCGGACGGGGTGTGTTAAAGGCCCTTACGCCGCTCTGCGCGGCGGCTAGTCGCGGCCTTGCCGCGGCCAACAGCACGGACTCTGCTTTGACCGCTGTTACCCCGTCTGCCTTCGGCATCCACCCCTTCGGAGAAGGGGAATTTTGTACTGTCAACATTTCCGGCATAAACACTTCCACCACTGTCATCTTGTTTTGCGTAAGCGTGCCGGTTTTGTCGCTGCATATTACCTGACATGAGCCAAGCGTCTCTACCGCACTAAGCCGCCGGATAATGGCGTTTTTCTTACTCATCCGCCCAACACTTAGCGCCATTATTATAGTAACCGCCGCCGGCAGGCTTTCGGGTATTGCTGCAACCGCCAGCGCAATTGCAACCAGCAATGAGTCAAAAATAGAATGAGCATCTTTAACAAGCACGTTAAGCACAAATATAAACGCCGCAATTATCAGCACACCAACTCCGATAACTGTTCCTACTCTGTTCAGTTTCTGCTGAAGCGGAGTTGTTTGCTCGGGAGCAGTATTAATTGCGTGCGCTATTTTACCCACTTCAGTGTTCATGCCGGTGCGTACGGCAACTCCAGCCCCGCGCCCATAACTAACCACGCTGCCGGAATGCACCATGTTGGTTCTATCTCCAAGCGCCACGTTTTGCCCCAGCCTCTCTGCAGCAGTTTTGGTTACGCTATGGCTCTCACCTGTCAGCGCAGACTCATTTACCTGCAGGCTATGCGCCTTTGTTATAAACATATCCGCGGGTACAATATCGCCCGCTTCTAGCGTAATTAGCTCACCTAATGCTATGTTTTGAGCAAGGATACTGCGAGCCTGCCCGCCCCGCACCACCTTGGCGTGCGCCTGATTCATGCGCTTCAGGCTCTCCATGCTTTTATCGGCCTTGTTTTGTTGGATAAAGTTTATAACAGCATTTAATAGTACAATAATTAAAATTATGCCCGCGTCTAAGAGCTCGTTGTATTCCTGCTTAAACAGCCCCACAGCGGCAACCACCACGGCCGCAATAAGCAGAATAATAACCATAATATCTTTAAACTGAGCCAAAAACAATATAAGCGGATGTTTCTTTTTAGCCTCCGCCAACTTGTTGAGTCCATGCGTTTTGAGCAGAGCCTCCGCCCGCTCGTTTGTTAAACCGGATTCGCTCGTGCGGAACTTATTAAAGATTTCAGACTTTGTGTAATTGTAGAAATTGTCCATTGCCACCTCAAAAAATTCCCCTTTAAGATAAAGGGGTGCCCCCAGAGGGGGCGGGGTATGTGAAAAACAAACCTCTTCACTAAGTATTGATATTCGTAAGCGGCAAGAATAATGAGTGTCTTTGCTCTGTCCACACCCCGCCCTACGGGCACCCCTCTTGTAGAGGGGAATTTTAATCGGAGTGTCAGCGACCCGACATTGTTCAGTGTTAAGTGTTAAATGTTCATTGAAAAAGTTTGTCATAAACTATTGATTATTTTTTATTTATATGGTAATATTAAGTATAAAACTTTTCCCCTTACTCCTTTTTCTGAAAGAGTTTTGGTTTTGGTCCAGTTAAAAAAGTTTTAAGAATTAAAAAGGAGTATGGTCTTTATGCAAGATGAAACCTTAGTTTGCAAAGACTGCGGAAAAGAATTTATCTTTACCGTTGGCGAACAAGAGTTTTATAAGGAAAAAGGCTTTGAAAACAAGCCGGTAAGATGTTCTGACTGCCGCAGAGCGCGCAAGAACAACCGCAACAACGGTTAATCCTTAAAAACCACAAAGAAAAACCACGCTAAACAGCGTGGTTTTTTATTTTACATCTTCATCTGGCTGGTGGTTGTGGGCTTCTTTCGCAGCAGCACCCAATTCAGGTCGTTCTTGATTCCGTACTCTGTCTGGTTCTCGCTTACAATAAGTTTAAAGCCGCATTCGTCCAGTATATTAACTGTAGTATCCAGGTCATATAGTTTGCCGTCGGCCATTGCATTTTGCGGCGGGACCGTAACAAGCAGCACGCCCTCTTCACACAAAAGATTGTTTGCCTTGCAAAACAGCTCTCTGTGCGTATCCTTTGGCAAGTGCTGATGCGCGTCAATTAAAAGCAGCCCGTTAAAAGTTTCTTTGGTATTATATGTTAAAATGTTTTCACAAACAAACTTAGCTCTCGGCACATCTACCATAGCTTGAACTACAGCGTTTTTATCCCCGTCCACGCCGGTAATAACGCACTTAAGCATACACAAAAACTGCTCGTACGGTATGCCCACACCGCAGCCAAGGCTTAGCACGCTTTTTCCCTTTCTCAATTTATAAACAAACAGATTGAGCATTGCCCGCTCAAACGGATTTACAGTTTTCCCTCTTCCGCGTTTTGGTTCCATATGTCTCCTTTGGATACAATTATAAATTATAAGATATAAAATATAAATTTAGGATTTTTTAGAATTTTTGATTATGGTGGCCAACAGTCTTAGCAGTTCCTTGCAGTCGTTTATTAAACTGTTAAATAATTTTTGGTCAATGTATTTAGACTTATATAATAATTCAATCCAAAACTCAGTTTCGCCTGCTTCTTTCTGTGCAATCTGCAGTTTGTTAATAAAGTCGGCTTTGCTGGATGCATATACGCTTTCTGAGACATTTGCGCCAACACTTGTTCCGCTTCTAAGAATTTGTTTGGACATGACCTTTTCGTTTTTATCGTCAACCAGATATTTATAAAGATTAACTACTCTTAAAGCAAAGTCTGCGCTTTTGTTTTTTACGATATTGTCGTTTACCACACCCCCACCTCTATTGAAATAAAATCCGCAATTTATATTTTATAATTTATATTTTATAATTGATTGTTTATAAATAAACAATCAATCCGTGTATTGCTCTTGTGCAGGCTATATAAAACAAGTTGTCCTGAGTTAACGCACCCTTACATAGTACAACGCAGCTGTCAAACTCCAGCCCTTTAGCAAGCAGCGCCGGAATAACCATAATAGGAGCCAAGGTTGCCGCCTCACTGCTGTTAACAAGCCCCAGCCGTGAGCCAAGTTTTGGCTTGAGCTGCTTGTATACATCTTTAGCGGAAGCAATTGAATCAACAATTATTCCAATGCTTTTGTCACCCGCTTTTATTAAGGACTCTACATCTGATAAAACCGTATTGTTAAACTCCGATGCTTTGTGCTCAATTACCGGACGATTGACCTTAAGCCTGAAAGCATTGTGCGAATCCTCGCCTATAATTTTGCCCGCATATTCAACAATTTCTTCACTGCTCCGGTAAGACTCATTAAGCACTACAAAACTGCCGTGTTCCTTAAACATATCGGAAAACGCCAGCAAGGTATCATCCGGCAGCGGCAGGGTTTTTTGGTTAATGTCGCCTAATACTGTAAACTTACTGCGCGGAAAAATCTCAACCAAAAACTTAAGAAGCAGCAGCGGATAATCCTGCGCCTCGTCAATAATAATATGCCGCACATCCATTTTAACTAAGACATTCTGCACCTTGCCTTTAAGTACGCACAACAGCACGGCATCCTCAAAACTAAGCTTTTCTCCAAGCGGAGGCAGATTAAACACAGCTTTATTAAATCCGTTGTAAATGTCGGTAAGCTTAATGCTTTTATTCAGCCTGCCGATTAGGTTGTCACGTAAGCTTGTAAGCGCTTTTGGAGTGTTTATGCCGCTTGATATTGCAATGTTTTCCGCAATGTTGCTTATACGCTCCTGAACCCTGTCGGTAATGCAATGCTCATGCAGCATATTATTTAAGTCGCGCTCGCTGATTGTGCCGGCACCGGTTTCAAGCTCTCCGGTAAACCGCAATGTGCGGCAGAAGCGCTTAAGATAACTGTCCAGCACGCCTTCTATGTCCATATTAAGTTTTTCCAGCACCACAGCTTTTTCAACATCCTTAAGCTTAGCAAACCTGGTTACAAACTCATCCTGGCTTTCAATATCGGCGCTGGTTTTAAGTATTCTTTTAACAAACTTAACAAACGTAGCCTCACGGGTGTTTTCCTCGCCAAGCTCCGGCAGAATGCCCGAAATATAACTGCTGAACGCGGAATTTGGGCTGAACACAAGCACGTTGCTGCTTGTAATGTTTTTCTCGCGGTAAAGCATATACGCTATTCTGTGGAGCGCAACTGTGGTTTTTCCGCTGCCTGCCCGACCTTGAACTACCAGCACATTGTCGGTGCTGTTTCTTATAATCTTGTTCTGCTCGGCCTGAATACTGCTTGCTATTGAGTGCAGCACAGACGTGTCTTTGTGCTCGCTTAAAATTGCCTGCAGAAACTCGTCTGCAATATTAAGGTCAACCTCATAAACCTGTTTCAGTTCACCGCGCTTAATTACATATTGCCGCTTCAGGGTTACCTCGCCCTTCATTTTGCCTTGCGGCGCCCGGTAGGCCGCCCGCCCAAGGCCGGATTCGTAAAACAACTCGGATACCGGCGCACGCCAGTCAAACACGTAATACTCACCTGCGTCCTCAATGCCGATTAATCCCACATATACCTGCATGGGTTCGTTGTCACCGTCTATCAAAAAGTCTATGCGCCCGAAATACGGCACGCGAAGCGCCTTGTTTAACATATAACTTTCTCTTATCTGCCCATTGGTGAAATCAACAAGGCTGTTTACCTTGCTATGTGTCAGTACAAGCTCCTCCGGGTCAATGTCCCACGCATCGTCGCTTAAATGGCGCTTCATTTCGGTTACGTCTTCAATCTGCTGCCGCACGAAACTATCTAATCTGCCTAAGCGGTTATTAACCGCTGTAAGCGTATTTGCCAGATACTTTTGCTCCAGCTCAAACTCTTTTGGGTCGTTTTTCATCATTGGCGTTCACCTCCGGTATTTCCCACTGCGATTGTATCATTATACCAAATTATTGGGCAAACTGTAAACCACTTAAAGGGCAAATAAAAAAATCCCCCTTCTGGGGAATTTTTTGTTAACAGTTTTTATGGTGTACGCTGGTTTAATGGTGCCGAACCTGCCGGCTTTACTTTTTCTTTGCCTTCAAGCTTTGTTTTAACTGCGTTAAAATAGGTTTCTGTGCGCTTCAGCGATGGTTTTGTTTTCAAATAGCTCTGAGTTCCGTCAAGCCTGTTAGCTATCACTGCGCTTTCACTGCCGCTGGTCCAGGAGCACCCATTTTCAAGCAAGCAAACTTTTACGGGTTGAGTTGCACTTATAATTACCATTCCTTCCAGTTTTGCAGCATCTTTAAACGCCCAGTTAAGTTTTGGAGCCCCGCCTACAGGCTTAGTAAAAAGCGGAGCCAGACCGCCTCCTGCAGCAAACAAAACATCGGACTGCTCTTGGTCAACTTTTCTTCCGTTTATCTTCTGGCGCAACTCAGGCACAGCAAACATTCCTTCCGCCTTGCCGTCTACCACCTTCTGTTGGGCGTACGGCATTGCTTTCACAACAGGATATCCTGCGTCAACATAAGCTTTCATTTCCGCTATGTTGTGTCCGCTTGGAATGAATGGAGTATTGTGTTTCGTGCAATACTCCATCACCGCCGGCACCCAGCTGTCGTCGGTTAAATAGGATATGTCGTCAAGATTGCCAAATTCTTTTTTGATTACCTTTATCTTGCCCAGCTCATCAATATTGCAAAACGACACCAAAAACCCGGAGTCCTTAAAGCTGCGTGCCATGTCCATTGTATAGATAATTAACTCCGGACTTTGGCTCAAATCCTCGTCCAACGGATAACAAAAATTAACACGCTTCACACCAGCCTTGCTCATAACATTAATAAGTTCTTCCCGCTCGTCGTCATCGCCCAAGCCCAGCATTCCCCACTTAGGCACAAACTCCGGCTCCAGTTTTTGAAAAGGCGTGGGATTTTTATTGCCGCCCAAAATGCGCTCTTTCCAGTCGTCTTTATTAATTTTACTCATTGTTTAAATCTCCTGCCTTTATTATAACATGATTAGCAAGTGATATCAATAGGTTTTCCAACTTTTGCTGTCAACTTTTATTCACTTTACAATTCTCTTTCTTTGTGGTAATATGTTTGCACTTCTATCCATTGGGATTGCTTCGTTTGAAGAAGACCCGGGTGTGACTCGCAATGACAGAGGAGAATCATGACTAAAAAAGAGTTAAGGGATTATGCTAAGCGGTATTATCTGGGCATTTTAATTGCCTTGCCGGTAATTATTGCGGTCAGCTGGCTATTAGAGCCGCATATAAATTTCTGGCTGCTGGTAGTTATTGATGCCCTGCTGATGGGTGTAGCAATAATAGTAAGCCAGGTTGTTTACGAGCACCGGCTAAAAATCCGGCAGCGCAAAAAGGCCGAAAAGCAATACGCCGCCAAGCTGGCGCTGCACAAGGCAAACGAGGAGACTAAACCAGAGCCAGGCGAAGACCTTCCCGGACAAAATTCCCCTTCCTCGCGAAGGGGTGGCAGCGAAGCTGACGGGGTAGCCGGCGCCAAAGGCGACGTAAAACCAAAGCCCAGAAACAACAACCCCAACCATAAAAAGAAACGAAAGAAGAAAAAATAACCCCAGCTATCGTTTGGCTACCCCGTCAATCACTCCGTGATTGCCACCCCTTCTAAAAAGGGGAATTGCTGGCGCATAACCCAGCCAACAGAAAGGAGAAAAAATGAGTACCACTAAAAAACCAACGTCTCACGTGAGCGTATCCGCAAGGATTCTTCCGCATAATATCGAAGCCGAGCAGGCAGTGCTTGGATGTGTATTAATTGACCTGGAAGCGCCCATAACCATATTAAACGAAATGGTTTCGGACGATTTTTACACGGATAGCCACAAAAACGTGTTTAGCTGCATGCAATCGGTTTTTGTTAAAAACCAGCCTATAGATTACGTTACGCTTACCGACGAACTTGAAAAACAAGGCCTTCTTGCCTCAGTCGGCGGTATTGCTTATATCAGTACATTAACCAACATAGTGCCGTCTGCCGCCAACTTTAAGCATTACGTAGAAATAGTAAAGCGTGACAGCCTGCTGCGCAGGCTGATTAAAGGCGCACAAGGAATAATTGACAACTCGTATGCGGCAAGCGACCTAACCGAAGCACTGAGTTACGCGGAACGCAGCATATTTGAAGTATCCAAAACTCAGGACAGAAGCGACCTGGTTGCGGTTAAGGAAACCCTCTTAGACGTGCTGGATATTTTCAACGCAATTCATAAAGACCCAAACAGCAGGCGCGGACTTAAAACAGGCTTTTACGAATTGGACTACATTACTCATGGGCTGCAGAAAGGCAATCTGATTCTTATTGCCGCACGGCCCGGTTTTGGTAAAACCAGTCTTGCCATGAACATAGCAGAGCACGTTGGAATTAAAGAGAAAAAAGTTTGTGCAGTTTTTAACCTTGAAATGCCCCGCGGGCAACTGGCTCAGCGCTCATTATGTACCGTGGCCAGAGTTAATATGAGCAACGCGCTAAACGGCAAGCTTAAGCCGGACGACTGGAAGCGCATTACCCTAGCACATGAGGAACTAAGCAAGGCCAAGATATTTGTAGATGACTCCAGTTTAATAACTCCCGCCGAAATGCTTAGCAAATGCCGGAGACTAAAACGCGAGCACGGGCTTGACCTTGTTGTGGTGGACTATCTCCAGCTGATGACACTTGGCGGCAAGTCAAAGAGTGATAACCGCCAGCAGGAAATAAGCGAGATATCACGCAGCCTGAAAATACTGGCAAAAGAGCTGAACGTGCCGGTAATTGCACTTAGCCAGCTAAGCCGTGCGGTAGAAACCCGCCGCGACCACAGGCCTGTGTTAAGTGACCTGAGAGAATCGGGCGCAATTGAGCAGGATGCGGATATTGTTGCGTTTATTTATAAAAGCGATATGTATAACGATATTGCAGAAGGTGAATACGAAAAGAACATAGCGGAAGTGATAATTGCCAAGCACCGAAACGGCCAGCTGCACAACTTTAAATTACTATGGAACGGCGAATATACCCTGTTTAAAGACCTATCTAAATCCGCCAATGCAGGCAGCCTTGAAGCCAGTATGCCCGCCGAACAAAAACGCAAATCCACACCCGCCGAAGACAAGGCCGTAACCCTGCAAGCCATGGACAACCTTGAAGACGATGATGTGCTGAAGAGCTTTTAAGGAGCAAATATGACCAACTACATTCTGGTAACCGGCGGAGCAAGCGGAATTGGGCTTGCTATAACCACGCATTTAGCCAACAATGGCTACAAGGTTTTTTGTACGGATATTAACAAATACTCCGGCGAACCAAGTGAAAACATAATTCCGCTGATTATGGATGTAACCAAACCCGCCTCCGTTGAGGCCGCATTTAAAGTAATCAGCCAGCAGACCGATACATTAAAATGCGTTATAAACAACGCGGGCATTTTTGTTATGGAGGCCATTTGCGAAATAGATGAGGCAAAACTGCAAAACATAATAGACATCAACCTTATGGGAATGTACCGGGTAAACAAAATTTTTCTGCCGCTGCTAAAAGGTGATTACAGCAGAATTATAAACATTTCAAGCGAGATTGCCCAATACTCTTCCCCGCCGTTTAACGGGCCGTATGTAATCAGCAAGGTTGCGGTCGAAGCATATTCGGATGCGTTGCGGCGCGAGCTGAAACTATTAAAAATTCCGGTTGTTAAAATCCGCCCGGGCTCGCTTAAAACCAATATGCTGACAGAAACAACTAAGAGCTGCAACCACCTTATGGAGACTACCAAATATTTTAAAGACTCATTTGGTAACATGGTAAGCATGATGAGTCATGAACTAAACAAAACCAATGACCCGATGCTGCTGGCTAAACTAACACAAAAAATAATTGAAAAGAAAAAGCCTAAAATAATGTACCGGATTGTAAACAGCAAACAACTAAAATTTTTGGGAATACTGCCCGAAAAAACACAGGACTGGTTATTTCATATGATTTTAACCAGCAAGAAGAAGTAGGTTCTGTCATTGCGAGACGGTCTTCGAAGCACCTCCAGCGAAGCAATCCCCTAGATAGAAATCTACAGGAAGTGAATAAAATTCTCCTCTAAGATAGAGGGGGATTTTTGTTGCGCACGCTTATTGCCCTATTTAATGCCATGCGCTAGACACACCCCGTCGCCTACGGCGCCACCCCTCTCAAGAGGGGAATCTTTTGTTCCAGTACTCACCCTAATACCACGTCCAGAATCATCATAAATATAAATCCGGCACAAAACATAAGTATCGTCAGGTTCCGGCTTCCCTTTATTGCATCTGGAATCAACTCACTAAGAACAACTCCAATCATTGCTCCTGCTCCAAACGACAGCAAAAACGGCATAAGCGGAACAGCAAGACTTGCCAGTAAAAAAGCTGCAATTGCAAACACCGGCTCAACTATTGCCGACAAGGCCCCATACAAAAACGCCGCCGGCTTACTGTGCCCGTAGCTGTACATCGGCAAAGACACAGCTGCTCCCTCGGGAAAGTTTTGTACAGCAATTCCAAAAGCGAGCAAGATTGCTCCAACAATTGTAGTCGTGCTGTCTGTCATTGCAGCCGCTGCAAAAGCAACTCCAATTACCATACCTTCAGCAACGTTGTGAGTGGTAATAGAAGCAAACAATAAAAAGGCTTGTTTCCGCTCGGCAGTTTTAAACAGCCGTTTTCTTTTGTTAGCCGCTTCCACCATATAATCAACCGCAACTATGTACAATGCTCCCAATGTAAACCCGAGGCTAGCCGTAAACCAGCCCATGCCATACACCAGTTCGCCCATTTCAATAGATGGCAATATCAGACTGAATATAGACGAGGCCACCATTACCCCTGCCGCTACCGCCAGCAGACAGGCAAACACCTTTTTATTGGGTTTAGCAAACAAAAACACAATTGCCGCCCCAAGGCCGGTTACCAAAAAACCAAATGTGCTTGCCAGCACGGTTTGCAATAACGGAGACAGCTCAGAAAAAAATTCTACCAGCATAATATGTCCTATCTAACATATTATGGAAAATTCTCGTTGCCCGTTCCACGTGGAACGAAAGAAGCAGTAGTGGAGTGACGGGGGATGTGTTTTGCGTAGGCACGTAACAGACCACGTCAACTCCGCTGCTGCTTCGTAAACAAGAAAGATTGGTTCCACGTGAAACGATTCCCTGTCCGGCAAAGATATGTCTTGAGCAAAATTCCCCTTTTTAGAAGGGGTGGCAGCGAAGCTGACGGGGTAGCCGAAACAAAAAACCGCCAACGGCGGTTTTTGTTTCGCATTATCTTCTTTTCAATCTTTCCATACAATCACTTATTCTGTCCAAATCTTCTTTGCTATAGTAGTCAATATAAATTCTGCCTCTTCTGTCTCCGCCCAAAACATGAACCTTGGTAGCAAATATCTTTTGCATATCACTTATCAGCTCTTTCAACTCTAAGCTGACACTCTGTTTAGCCTTTGGCTTAGCCAAACTTGGATTTAAGTATTCTCTAACAATTTTTTCCAGATCGCGAACGCTTTTCTTATCATCCGTTGCCAGTCTGGCAAGACGAATCTGATCTTCGGGCTTACTTACCACAACAAGCGTTCTTGCGTGCCCCGCGCTTAGCTTACCCTTCTCAAGCATTGCCTGCACTTCCGGCTGGAGCGATAAAAGCCTTAATGTGTTTGCAATTGCCGGCCTGCTTTTACCAATTCTGTCCGCAACCTCTTCCTGGTTCATTCCATGCTCTTCCATAAGCCGCTTAATAGCCCTTGCAGCCTCCAAGCTGTTCAGATCTTCCCTTTGCAAGTTCTCTATTAGCGCAACCTCTTTAATTTGCCGCTGGGTATAATTCTTTATTATTGCGGGAATCTTTTTGAGGCCCGCCATCTTGCTTGCCCTATACCTTCGCTCACCGGCAATTATTACAAACCGCCCGCCGGCATTGTTAACAACTATCGGCTGAATCACGCCGTGCTGTCTTATAGATTCCGCAAGCTCTTCCAAAGCCTCTTTATCAAAATTCTTTCTTGGCTGGTCTTCATTTCTGTCAATCAAATTTAAATCCAATATTTCAACCCGCTCTCCGGCAAAATTCTGAGTAACGCCTGCCGCCGCTTTGCCCGCTCTCTCCTGAGCCTCCGCCCAATTGTAATATGCCGCCTCTGGTTCGGCCGGTTTTTTTACATCAATCGTTTCACGTGGAACAGGTTTTGGCTCACTCTTCGGTTCCGCCTTGTTTGTTTCACGTGGAACAGGCTTAGAATTAATAATATCATCTGCTGCTTGTTCACCCTGTTCGTACACAGAGAACAATGCCCCCAGCCCTTTTCCCAGTCCTTTTTTCATTAATTAGCTCCTTTAAACAGTTTTTCTTTTGGAACCACAGTTCCTTTGTCATTGTTCCGTTTTAGAAATTCTCTTGTAAGCTCCTGGTATGCAATGGCTCCCGGAGCCTTGTTGTCGTAAATTACAATCGGCAGTCCATGGCTTGGAGCTTCGGCCAGCCGGATGTTTCTTGGTATAATAACCTCAAACACTTTTTTGCCGAAAAATTTCTGTATTTCTGCCGCTACCTGATTAACCAGATTGGAGCGGCTGTCCTTCATAGTTAAAATTACGCCCTCAATTTCTATTTCCGGATTCAAATGCTGTTTAACCAGTTTTATGGTGTTCATAAGCTGGCTTAGCCCTTCAAGGGCATAAAACTCGCATTGTATAGGTATCATAATTGAATTTGAAGCAGTTAAAGCGTTAACCGTCAGCAATCCCAAACTTGGAGGACAATCTATAAGTACATAGTCATAACTGTTTTTCAAGCTGTCCAATGCACGTTTTAAAACCTTTTCTCTGCTTTTAATCTGAACAAGGTCAATTTCGGCTCCCGCCAAATCAACAGTAGACGGAATAATATCCAGCCCGACAAGATTTGTGCCCAGAACCGCTTCGGCTGCCGAACAATCATTGTCAATAATGTTGTACAGTGTTTTTAAGTCTTTGCTCTTGTCTATGCCAACACCGGTGGTGGCATTTCCTTGCGGGTCAAGGTCTACAATTAAAACTTTTTTACTGAAAGCACATAAATATGCCGCCAGGTTAACACAGGTCGTAGTTTTTCCAACTCCGCCTTTCTGGTTGGTAAATGCAACAATCTTTCCCAAACTTTTTCTCCTTCTAATATAACATTGCAGTGACATTATATCACCCTCATAAATAAAACTCAACAAAAAACCGCGCATTCGCCGCAATTTTCTGCTCCACGTGAAACATAAGCGCATGAGCAAATGCCAGACAAGGCAGACGCGCTGACGGCAGCTGCCGGGCCAGGTCTTGAGAGCTGTTGTCGGTCATACTTCGAAACGCTTTAAACGAAGCCCCTTTTTCTTAAACAGAGCTGTATAAAACCGCTTCGTTTACCGGCGTTGAGGGGCATGGCCAGCAACAGCGTGTCAGTTTTTCATTGTTTTTAAATAAATCAGCAGCACAGCAATGTCCGCAGGCGAAACTCCGCTGATTCTTGATGCCTGTCCGAGATTAAGAGGCTTTATCTTGTTCAGTTTTTGTCTGGCCTCAATTCTTAGCCCGGACAAAGAATTATAATCCAGGTCGGGCAGCAAAAGATTTTCCGTCTTGCGCATTTCTGCAATATGCTTTTGTTCAAGGGCAATATATCCGTCATATTTTACTCTTGTGTTTACTTGTTCTAAAATATCTGCAGCGGCATTAAATAATTCAAACTCCTTGTTCAGTTCAAAAAGATTTATATCCGGCCGCTTAACCAAATTCCGCACACTTATTCCGCTTTTTGCCTCCGGCTGCCCGTTTTTTATTAAAAAACTATTCAGTTTTGCAGACGGAGCAAGTATTTTATCCAAGCCCGACTCCAAAACGGCAATTTGTTTTAATTTGCTTTTAAGTGCCGCCACTCGTTTTTTATCTGCAAGTCCGGCCGCAAACCCTAGCGGAGTGAGCCGCTCGTCGGCATTATCCTGCCGGAGAATCAGCCTGTATTCGGCACGTGAAGTCATCATCCGGTACGGCTCGTTTGTGCCCTTTGTTACAAGGTCATCTATAAGCACACCAATGTATCCCTGGTCGCGTCCAATAATCAGCGCAGGCTTGTTTTGCAATGCAAGCGCAGCGTTAATCCCTGCAATTAGCCCCTGCGCAGCAGCCTCTTCGTATCCGCTTGTTCCGTTTATCTGACCTGCAAAATACAACCCCTTAACTTTTTTAAATTCTAAAGTAGGGTATAGGTCGGTTGAGTCTATGCAGTCGTATTCAATTGCATATGCGTACCGCATAATCCACGCTTTTTCCAAGCCCGCACAACTGTTTACAATCTTTTGCTGAATTTCGGCCGGCATACTGGTGCTTATGCCCTGAAGATATATTTCATTGCTATCCATGCTTTCCGGCTCTAAAAAGAACTGGTGGCGCTGTTTATCTGCAAACCGCACAACCTTGTCTTCTATACTGGGGCAATATCTTGCGCCAATTCCGTTGATGCCGCCGCTATACATTGGTGCCAGATGCAGGTTTTTATTGATAATTTCATGCGTTTCCGGATTTGTATAGCCTAAATAGCATGGCTGCAGATTAAGGGCAGGGTTTTTGTCCAGCACACAAAATCTTCGCACACCGTCGTCACCATGCTGCGGCTCAAGCGCGCCTAGGTTAATTGTACGCCCGTCCAGCCTGGCCGGGGTGCCGGTTTTAAAGCGCATTATATTGCAACCGAGCTTAATCAGGTTTTTAGTAAGCAGGGCAGCGTTGCTGAAGCCGTTTGGCCCCTCATTGCGCACATATTTGCCGGATATAATGCGCGAGTTTAAATAAACGCCTGTTGCAACAATTACTTTAGGAGCAAAAAACTTTAGTTTCTGGTCAAGTTCAATACCAACCACTTTTCCGCTTTTTGTAAGAATATTACTGGTTTCGCCTTGTTTAATGTGTAAATTAGGAGTGTTTTCCAGCATTTTTTTCATATATGTGTGGTATTTTACTTTGTCCACCTGTGCCCGCAGACTTTGGACGGCTGCACCCTTGCCGCTGTTTAACATACGCATATTTATGGTGCAGGCATCAGCCGCTTTGCCCATTTCACCGCCAAGTGCGTCAATCTCGCATACCAGGTGTCCTTTGGCCGTTCCGCCAATGCTCGGGTTGCAAGCTAAAAACGCAATGCTGTCCAAATTAAGCGTAACCATAAGTGTTTTGTGTCCCATGCGAGAAAGAGCAAGCGCCGCCTCAACGCCCGCATGCCCGCTTCCGATTATAATTGCATCAAAATTGTTTTCCATGAGTTTGTCTCCTATAAATTCCCCTTCCCCGAAGGGGTGGATGACCGAGCCGCAGAGGCGAGGGCAGACGGGGTAGCCGACACCGAAGGTGGCGTAAAGGCCTTTTTACACACCCCGCCCGCAAGCGGGCACCCCTCTCTAGAGGGGAATTTTATCCTGCTTGTTCATTTCCCCAAACAGAATTTGCTGAATATAGCATCCAGCACCGCCTCGTTGCTTGTGGTTCCTGTAATTTCGCCAAGCGCAAGCCATGCGGATTTGATATAGAGCGAAACACATTCCAGCCCGTCATTATCCGCCATAGATATTGCTGTTTTAAGCGAATTGAGCGCCAGCTCTATTGCCGCCTTATGTCTTAGCGAGGTTAGCATAATTTGGTCGGAGGCTAAAGCAGTGCTTCCGGTAAATATGGTTTGATAGACTGCATCTTTGAGTTCGGAAATACCTACATTTTGTAGTGCTGATGTTTTGACTTCTATATGGGAGATTGCTTCGTTTGCCGGCTCCGCTTGCCCGTCTCGCAAAGACAGCGCACAAACCACATTGTCATTGCGAGCCCTGCTTCCTGCCCCATCAGACGAAGCAATCCCATCGCTAGAAATATCCGCCTTGTTCCAAACCGTAATACACGGCTTATCCTCCACCAGCTTAAGCAGCTTCTCATCCTCTTGAGTCAGCCCCTGGCTTGAGTCCAGCACTACGAGAACAATATCGGCAGACTCTATCTCCATGTAGCTGCGCTCAATGCCGATTTCTTCAACGCGAGTCTCTCCGCGCCGGATGCCGGCGGTATCGCTTAATATAAATTGAATATCCTTGTAGTTGTACGCATCCTTTACAACGTCCCGGGTTGTGCCCATAACCTCGGTCACTATACTGCGCTCAGCTCCGAGCAGGGCATTCATTAAGGATGACTTCCCAACATTCGGCCGGCCGACAATTGCCACACCTACACCGTTTTTTACCATCTGCCCGGACTTGCTGGTTGCAAGCAGCGTTGTAAGCGCATTTTGCACATTAATTAATTCCTCTTTAAGACCGCTCCCCCTGTCACTGCGAGACGAATCCAAAACCTCCCTAACAGGCTGATGCGCCAGCAATTCCCCTTTTCCGAAGGGGTGGCAAGCCGTCAGGCTTGACGGGGTAGCAGACGTTGGCGCAAAGGGCTGTGCCCCCTCATGCTCATACTCCGGATAATCCAGCCGCACCTCAATTTCGGATAAACAATCCGTCAGCACTTTCTGCAGTTCCGTCACCCTTTTGCTTAGAGTGCCTTGCAACAAACTAAATCCGGCACGAACCGCTGCATTGCTTGTTGCCTGAATCATTTCCACAATTCCCTCGGCTTGCGCTAAATCCATTTTGCCGTTAAGTACAGCACGCTTACTAAACTCGCCATTCCCGGCAAGCCGCGCGCCTGCCGCCAAACACGCCTGCAAAACCCCGGCAGGTATCGTATTGCCGCCATGGGTAAAAAACTCCACACAGTCTTCGCCCGTAAAAGAATTTGGCGCTTTAAAATAAATTGCCAGCCCTTGGTCGGTAAAGCCATCGGCCTTGATTGTACCAAAAACCGCCATCCGAGGAGGGAATGCTTCATCACACACCCCGCCCCTAACGGGGCACCCCTCTCGAGAGGGGAATTTTGTGGGAGTATCAACAGGAGTAAATATCTTTTTAGCAATGGTCAAACTATCCGCACCGGAGAGGCGCAGCGCAGCAATCCCGCCAAGCCCCGGGGGAGTGATAATAGCAACAATTGTGTCTGTGGTCATAAAAATTCTCCTAAAAACAAAAACTTGGCACCCGCAACCTGCAAACAATCCACACCTCTAATTCCCCTCTACAAGAGGGGTGCCCCGTCAGGGGCGGGGTGTGGCTGCCCACAAAACCTGCTTCCACCAAGTTTTATTTGAGAATATTGTAATATAAAACTGTTTGTCTGTCAAGAGGATTTTATGTGTTTACTCCTCAATCGTAATTCCGCTTACATCGGCACCTGCGGCCTTAATAAACGCCAGCGATATTTTATCTGCCTTACAATTGATAAACGCAACGCCTTTCATTTTGCCTTTAATAAAGATGTTTTTAATTGTTGCATCTACAAACTCAACCTTCTTGAAGCCGCAAAAAATAAACGCGCAATCCGTGATGCTGCCGCCGAACACAACCTTTTTAATATCGCATTTATTAAATTCGGTGTTATCCAGCGTTGCGTGAGACAGAACGTTTCCGTCAAAGTTGCCCAGCTTAAATCTGGCACCCGTCAAGTTTGCGCCTGTAAAGTTGTTGTCATCAAAATTTGATATGCTTGTTTCTATGCCGCTAAGGTCGGCATCGGCAAAGTTGTTGCCCTCTGCATTTGCCATACTAAACTTGCAGCCGCGCATATTGGCACCGCTAAAATCATTGTCCGTCATATTGTTTGCTCTAAATGTTGTGTTCTGCAAATCGGTATCTCTAAACTGGCAGCGCTCAACGTTGCTGCAACTTAACTTATCATGCAAGTCTTTAATGCCGGAGAAGTCCGAATCCTTCCACTCTCCAAACGACATATTGCGGGTCCTGCCGCTTTTTTTGCTCTCCTGTCTGGGCTCGCTTCCCGCATCTGAAAAATGATTCATGTCCACACCTATTACAGAAGCAATTTTATTAAGCATAATAATATCCGGCAGGCTTTCGCCGCGCTCCCATTTACTGACCGCCTGCGGGCTTACGTTTAACAACTCCGCAAACTGAGCCTGACTCAGCTCCTTGCTTTTCCTGCCGTCTGCAATTTTAGCTCCAATTACAATTTCATTCATAACAATTTCCTCCCTGTTACGCTATTATTTTATACCCAAAACATAGCGATTGCAACAAAAAACTATCAACCAGCGGTAGAATTGCTAAACCGTTGGTTGAAAAAGCGAAGAATTAGTTCTTCGCTTTTTCTCTATCCACACCCCGTCGCCTACGGCGCCACCCCTCTTATAGAGGGGAATTATTAACAATAAGTCAACTTGTTGAGTATCGCTTCCCAGGCTTTGCGGCATTTTCTTGGAACGCTTACCCTGTCATATTGGCGCATCATAAATAGCTTTATCCGCTTAGCTATTTCCTCGCGGAAGTTGCCGGGCAGCTCTATATTGTTTTTGTAGGCATATTCCTGTATCTGCTTTATGTATGTCTCAGACGGGTCAAACTCAAACGCCGCACCCACCAGCTTGGTTATATACGTACCGGCCGCAGATAAAATTAAACTCAGCGGCAATGTATCTTCAAGCGTAATAAAGTTGCCGAAATCGGATACAGATATCAAGTATTCACTGTCTGCTTTATATACACCGTTTGCAAGCACTTTCTTTAATTGCCGTCCGTCGTAATCACTGGACAGGAACACATTCGGCAAATCAGAGTTGTTGCTAAGCACTTGCGCCGTGCCTTCAATGCCGTTAACTCCCGTTGCAACAAACACCAGTTCGTTAAAGCCGCGGTACTTGCCTTTTCCGCTTAAGTAGTTTTTAATCCCGCTTAACAGATACTGGTCTGCATTGTGTACTACAATAACCGGAGTACATCCGCTAAGAATCGAGCGCGAAACCTCCATGCTTACAGATGAATGAACCGGAAACAGGCTGGCCTCATTGCTATGCTCGGCGTTTACTCTTAACGAATCCGCAACAATACTGTGACCGAACTTATCACGATACACAACCTTGGTGCGGTTAAGGTGCTCTGCCGGAAGCATAAAACTGCTATGAGTAGTATATACAAGCTGGTTGTTTTTGCTAAGTTTTTCAAAGAACCTAACCAGGTCCTGCTGCGCCAGACTATGCAACGTCATGCCGCTCTCGTCCAGCAGCAGAATAGTGTTTGAGTAAAAGAACTCGCTTTCAAGACTAAATACCAGAAAGAAAGACAGGAACCATTGCATTCCCACACTGCGCTCTTCAAGCGGAGCTCGGTTGCCAAGGCTGTCCGTTACCCAGATTTTTAGGTTTTCGCCTTCAAAAACGATTTCAAACCTGTAATTTCCCTGGCTCCACCATTTGTTAAAATCAGCACTTAATTTTACGCCCGCTTCGGCAAACTTCTTTTTATACGTCTCTTTTGTTTCGGCCAGCTTAGATAACTGTGCCGCAGTTAGATTTGACGCGTCCGCCGACAGGGCAGGCAAGTCCTCCTGCAGCATTTCGGTAGTGATGCCCGCGTACATCAAAAGCAGTTTAATTGTGCGGCGCTTGGCCAGGCTTGCTGCGTTAACACCCGCCTTGTTAAACTTGTTTAACATTTGCGGAAGATAAATGTTGCTGTCCAGATTTCCGTAATTGCTGTAGTATATAAAGCCCGGCAAAATTCTGATTACAAAGTCGTGCAGTTTCTGCGCTTCTTCACCGGACACCGATACCGGCACCTCTACCATATATTTGCCGTTAAGAGTGCGCGAAACAATTACCGTATCAAACGGCTTAACGGTAGGAAAAAACTTCCGGAGCGCACCCAGGTCTTTTGGCTCCAGCTTAAACTTGGCGGATATAAATACAGGCAGTTCATCAGACTCTAAAATGCTGTCAAACCTGTCACGCGGAATATCGCTGTGCAAAATTTTGTTGTCCTGCCTGAAAGCAGGCTTAAGCTTCCACAGTGCCCGCATAATATTGCTTTTGCCGGCTTCGTTTACGCCCGCAATTGCAGTAATGTTCTGACAGGCCACCCAGCCGCTGTCTAATACAGACCTGAAGTTTTGAACCCTGAACGAAACTAATCTCATGACATCTCCTTTATCCCCGTAACAACAAAAAACAATCACTTATGCTTTAATAAGTAATTTTAGAACTTTTTATTTTTATATCCCCTATGCCTTTAAGATAAAATACCCCATAAAATCTTAAAAAGTTGTTAAGAGTATAACAAACCATGAAAATAAACGCAAACAAATTGATATAGGTATTATTTATTTGATAAATCATGCCGTTTGTGATATTCTAACAAAAAGGAAGTAGCGTTTATGAAAAAGTTTGATTGGAAGCCGTTATACAGTGCCGCAAAAAAGGCACAAACTGCCGAGCGCACCCCAACGCCGTTTATGAAAGGCGGATACGTAAGCACCGCGGTGCTGACCAATAAAGGAAACATCTATGTTGCTGTTAATCTGGATTCAAGATGCGCACTAAACTTCTGCAGTGAGCGTATTGCAATATATAAGGTGTTTGAAGCAAACAAAAATGAATACATTACGCATCTCGTTTGCCTTTACCGAGACCATGGTCCAAGTATGCCGTGCGGAGCCTGCAGGGAGTTTTTAATGCAGTTCAGCCCGCACTCGCCGGAATGCGAAATTTTACTTAACCTGAAAACAGGGGAGTCTATTAAGCTGGGTGAAACTATGCCGCTATGGTGGGGAGCCAGCAGATACGGCAAGCCAAGCTGGCGTGAAGAAATACCTAAATAAATACCATAAAAGACAAATAAAAACTTGTAAAAAATCCCCTCTTATAGAGGGGAATTTTTGTTTCGTTTTCACAAACTTTTTGCTTTCTCATATACTATTTTAAAAGGAGAGAATCATGCAAAAAGGATTTTTACATATTACCGTCAGCTCTGCAATGGGCAATTTGCCGGTTGAGGGAGCAGAAATTACAGTGGTTGACGAGAACGGTCAATTGCTGCATTCGTTAACCACAGATGCAAACGGAGACGCACCCATCGTGGAAATAGACGCACCGGATGTGTCTTACACATTGGATCCGAACTATACCGGCATGGCGTACACGCCTGTTTACGTCAGCGTAAAAAGGCAAGGGTTTGTTCCGCTGGAAAACCAGCCGGCCTCGGTTGTTGCAACAGCCGAAGCGGTTCTGCCCGTTGTGCTTCAGCCGGCCGATACGGCTCAGGTTGCGGCAAGCAGCTATTACCGGGACTGGGGGTGTTAACCCATGGCAGACGCCCCAAACCGCCCGGTGCGCCCTGTTATTATCCCGGACTTTATTACGGTACACCTGGGCTCTCCAAACAACGCCGCAGCACAAAATGTGCGGGTTCCGTTTGCCGATTACATAGCAAACGTTGCAAGCAGCGAGATTTATCCGACCTGGCCGCAAGCGGCGCTTGTTGCCAACATCCACGCAATAACTACGTTTGCGCTGAACAGGGTATACACCGAGTGGTACCGAAGCCGCGGCTTCAATTTTGATATTACCAACTCAACCGCATACGACCAGTATTATGTGCATGGAAGAAACATATTTGCAAACATCCGGACTATTGCAAATGCCGTGTTTAACCAATTTATCAGGCGCGAGGGCTTTAACAACCCGATTTTTTCATCTTATTGCAACGGCACAACCAGCACCTGTGCGGGCCTCAGCCAATGGGGAACAGTAACTTTAGCCAATCAGGGGCTGACCCCTCTGCAGATACTAAAGCGGTATTACGGCAACGACATTGAAATAGCAACCAGCAATAATATCCGCAGCATTCAGGAATCATTCCCCGGTACATTACGCCTTGGCTCAACCGGAACCAATGTACAGCTTATGCAGCGTTACTTAAACAGGATTGGGGTAAACTTTCCGCTGATAACGAAAATTGCAAACCCAAACGGCACATTTGATGCCCAAACCGAATCTGCCGTGAGAGTATTCCAGCGCACATTCGGGCTGCTGGTGGACGGCATTGTTGGACGCGGCACATGGAATAAAATTAACTCTGTGTTTGTAGGCGTGGTAAAACTAGCCGAACTTAACAGCGAGGGAGAGAGAATAGGTATTGGCACCACGCCTCCCACAGCAGTAATAAAAACAGGCTCAAGGGGCGAGAACGTGCTGCTACTGCAATTTATTCTGGATTATATCAGTGAGTTTTACGACTTCATTCCATATACAACACAGGACGGAGTGTTTGGCAGCCAGACAGACAACACGGTGCGCGAATTTCAGCGTAACAACGGTCTTACGGCAGACGGTATTGTAGGACCAAGCACGTGGCGCAAGCTGTATGAAGTGTTTAATTCGGTTAAAGGCACGGTTCCAAGACCGCCGGACGGCGGAGCGCAGCCGCCGGTTACTCCGCCGTTCCCCGGCACGCTGCTTAGAGTAGGGTCACGCGGAGAAGATGTGCGCACCCTTCAAAGATATCTGAATCTAATCCAGCCCAGTTTCCCATCAATCCCGCGTCTGGTTGAAGACGGCATATTCGGACCGATTACATTGCAGGCCGTAACCACATTCCAGCGTTTGTTTGACCTTGCGGTAGATGGCATTGTAGGGCCAATTACCTGGAACAAGCTTATGAGCGTGTACCGTTCGCTTTAAAAACAAAACACCGCTTACGCGGTGTTTTTTACAATATTATTCAAACAGTGTAGCAAGATATTCGTGCAATGCCGCCTGATTTGCGTATGCGGTGTATATCAGGTTCATGCTCGGGTTATCTGCAGCGGTATTGTTGGTAACATAATATGTTAATGTTGCAACCTCGTCCCTGTTAGCCACCGGAATAAACAATCTCGTATAATATTGTTCTACATCCCCAATTCCGTGCACAAACGTGTTGCCGCGGTTATCCAGCATTTTCTTGCTTGTGTTGTACAAAAACTCTATAACAAATGTGCCGCTCGAAGACAGAGAGCTCACGTTCTTGTAACTGGTTAAACCGCTTGGTTCAACACTGTTGCCCCACAGCCCCAAAAACAGCGAGTTTAATGTGCTGAACTTCCCGGAATCGTTGTAAAGCTCCAATATTTTATCGTACGCTTCTTTATGTGCTGGGACGGTTGGACTCAATGTCCTCTGATTCATGTCATTACTGAACGAGCCGTTGGTGTAAACCCTTATAAGGTCCGGCTTGTCTTGAAGCCTTAAGTTAAAATTGACGGGCACAAGCGCCATTAATATTACGGCCGCTATTAAGGCTCCAACAAGGCCTAAACTTATTATTGCAAATATTTTGTTCATATATTGTCCCTTTATTAGTTAGTATTCCTATGATATTAGTTTTTATCGGTTTTGTCAACCGTTTCGTCGGCTTCCTTTTCGGACTTAACCGCTTTTGGTTTAGCCGCAGTCTTTGGTTTAACGCTCTCATCTTTAACAATTACCGTTATCTCGGCCGGCTTGGCCTCTGCCGCAGGTGTTGCCGGCAGATTTACGCCCGCTGCGGCCGCCGCGCCGTTAAACGCCGCAAGCGCCTTTGCCCTCAGCTCCTCAAGTTCGGCCTTTTCCTTTTCGGCCTTTTCTAAGCGTGCCTTTCTAAATGCCTCTTCCTGTTCTTTATCTCTCTTATCTATTGCCGTAATTACAGATTTTGCCGATTTGCCGCTAAACAGCATTTCAACTTCTTCATTGTAAATAGTTTCTTTTGCCATCAGCACATCAACCATGCTGTCTAAAAGCTTGCGGTTTTCTTTCAGCGTCTTTTCAACACGCACAAGGCTTTCGTCAATCAGTTTCTTAACCTCTGCGTCAATCGCAGCTGCGGTTGTTTCGCTGTATTTAGTGTGCTGCTGATAGTTCCTGCCAATAAATATCTCTGTCTCCCCTTCATAGCACACCGAGCCCAGTTTCTCGCTCATGCCCAATTGCGTAACCATACCACGTGCAATATCGCTTGCTTGCCGAATATCATTTGCAGCGCCTGAATTAATTGAACCGAACACAAGCTTTTCCGCAACCCGCCCCGCCATGCAGAAATCCAGTTCGTCCAGCAGCGCTTCACGGCTATGCGTAATATTGTCTTCTAACGGAGCAGATGCAGTGTACCCGAGCGCAGCGCCCCGATAAATTGTAGAAACCTCCTGAATGTCGCGCTTGCTGTGTTGCCCAAGTTTTGCCACAATTGCGTGACCCGCCTCATGATATGCCGTTGCCTTTCTGCTCTCCTCGGTTACAACCCTGCTGCGCTTTTGCGGACCCATAAGCGTTTTGCTTATGCCTTCGGCAATGTCTTTTGCTGTAATAACCGGCCGGTTGTCTCTTGCCGCCTGAATTGCGGCTTCGTTTAATACGTTTTCTATATCTGCGCCGGTAAAGCCCGGCGTGCTTCTGGCTATCCGCTCAAAATTAACACCGTCTGCCATAGGCTTGTTTTTACTGTGCAGCTGAAAAATCTTTTCTCTGCCTTTAACGTCCGGCTGCATAACCGTAATGCGCCTGTCAAACCTTCCGGCTCTTAAGAGTGCGGGGTCAAGCACATCATGACGGTTTGTTGCGGCAATAACCACAATGCCGTCGTTGGATTCAAACCCGTCCATCTGCACCAGCAGCTGGTTAAGCGTCTGCTCGCGTTCGTCGTTTGTGTTTCCAAGCCCTGTGCCGCGCTGACGCCCAACGGCGTCAATCTCATCTATAAACACAAGGCACGGCATACTTTTCTTAGCTTGCTCAAATAGGTCGCGTACTCTGGACGCACCAACGCCGACAAACATTTCTACAAAGTCTGAGCCCGATATGCTAAAAAACGGAACGTTGGCTTCGCCTGCAATTGCTTTAGCCAGCAAAGTTTTTCCGGTACCCGGAGGGCCAACCAGCAGCACACCCTTAGGAATACGCGCACCCAGGTCGGTAAACTTTTTAGGATTCTTTAAAAACTCAACTATCTCCTGCATCTCGCGCTTTTCTTCGTCTGCGCCGGCTACATCGTTAAAAGTAATTTTTATGCCCGATTCCATTCTTGCCTTGGTCTTGCCGAAATCAAAGTTTTTGCCGTTTGCTTTGGCAAACATTCTGAAAACAATGATAACAACCACTATTATCAGCCCGATGTACAGAATCGGTATCAGCAAGTCCATCCAGTTGAAGCCCGCAGGCCCGAAAACAGAAACTATCTGTTCGCTTTCCGGCTTGCCTTCGTTGTATTCTCTTACAAAGTCTCTTACTGCCCCCACATCAAAAACGCTTGTTAGGGTAAAATAAAAGTCGTGCTGCTTATCCGACAGCGCCGTTCCTTCCTTAACCTTGCTGTCTAGCACATATAGGCCGTATATGGTTGAACCTACGCCTTTCAGTTCCAACACGTTGCCGGCTTCCACCTGCCTGTAAAATTCATCATCTGTTATGCGCCGGTCTTCACCGAAACATGAAGATATCATTAGTACAAATACGCCTATCAGGAGTATTACAGAAAAAAAATAAAAAAACGAAAACGGTCTGCGTGCGGGTTGTCTGTTCTTTGGGTCCAAGATTAAAGCCTCCTTGCCAATAGTAATAATACTCTGTATTGTACCACAACTACACACATTTAGCCAAATAGTTTTAATCAGTTTACAAGGAACAAGTAACAGGCGGCAGCTAATTATTTTAAGACTAAAGCGGCCTGCAGTTGCTCCCCGTTCTCTGCGTGTTGTTTATGGATAAAAGAATAGCGTTGCTTATTACTTCGGCTGCCTTATCTATTACACTAAGCGCCGCTCCCCTTAGGCTTGTTTTGTCCGCCTGAGACACGGCAGCGGTAATATACAAATCTGCCTGCGGACATGGCTCCGCCGCCTTTACATACGGCTGAAATTCATCAGCAACCGTTATTACGCCAAACTTGTTGTTAAAGCTGGTTTGGGCGTCTACAATCCATACCGGCAGGTGCGGATGCAGCGCACGCACAAACTGCAGACAGTATTTCATACCAATTGCTGTCACAGGCCGCTGCAGACTGCCGTAAACAAATATCGGCAGGCCGGCAGCCAGAAGCTTGCTGCCCACAACAGGCCCAAAACAATCTGCAAGCACCCTGTCGGTGCCAAGGCACACAACAACCGGCAATCTGCCGTGCCGGTTAACAATGCTGCTCAAACAGCCGGCAACAGCCGCCGCCGCATATTTACTATATGCAAAAAACTCTTTTTTCATAATATAAAGATTATTAACATAATGCTGTTTGTTTAATACCATGTAAAAAATTGAAGAATTTTGATAAATTCAATGACAATTTATTTTTTTTATGCTAGAATGACCTTGAAGACATTTACTAGGAGGTAAAAGCCATGGCTCCATGGATTGATATTGCAGCAGTAATTATAATTGCCGTAATTGCAATCATCGGCGTCAGCCGGGGCTTTCTGCGCTCGCTTTTAAGCTTGTTTGGTACATTAGTTACACTTGCACTGTCTATCTGGCTGGCCAAACCGGTTGCGGGATTAATAAACGGCTGGTTTGGGCTGAATGAGGTGTTTGCGGACTGGATAGCTCCGGTTGTTGAAAACGCTTTTCCCGATGCAGGGTATCCAAGCGCGTTCGGAATTTTGCTTCAGACCATTTTTGGCCTGCGCGACGCAGGACAAACGTTGGGTGAATATGTAGATATGATTACGGCACATCTGGGCGAACTGCTTAGTATTATTGCAACCGTAATAATATTGTATATCCTGATTAAAATCGCTGTATGGCTGCTTAGCATGCTGTTTAACGCAATTACCAAAAACCGGGTTGTTAACGGACTGGACCGCTTGCTGGGGCTGGCGCTCGGGCTGGTAAAGGGCATATTGTTTGTAGCCGTGATATTTGGAGCAATATACCTGCTTAGCACGGTTATAGGCTCGCTGTATGACTTCATTAATCCGCTATTAGACGCAAGCTCTGTAAGCAACTGGTTCTTCAATCTGATAGCACAGTTCATTGACGATGTCTTGCTTCCGTACTTCTTAAGCCTGTAGTTTGATTAAACAAAAAAACCGCTGATTAATTCAGCGGTTTTTTATTTCGTCTTATCCACCACGCAAGCGTAACTGTTCCCATAATCAGCACGGTTGCGCCAATGGCTACAGCATACCACAGCGCACGGTTTTCGCGCGTAAAAGTGTACCTGAATAATGTTATGTTGCTTGCCGTTTCGTTAAAAGCAAAATCCCACAGATGAAAGTGCACACCATTGCTTGCAAATGTCCGGTCCGCATCCGAGCGGATTTTAGAGTCCGGCGTGCCGTATATATAGCTGAGCTTTATTTTGCTTTTGTCAATTTCGCCGTCGGTTTTGTTCAGGTTTATATAATCCGTAAAATGCGTTATAAATGTGCCGGCCAGGCCGCCGCCGAATTCGCTGATGCCGCTGTATATAACTTCTTTTGTAACAAAATTGCCGTGTTCATAATCGTATTCACGCCCGGCATTCGGGTCAATTCCCCAGAAGCCGCAGTAGCCAAAGTATCCGGAAAACTTCAGCGTTGCAATTATTGCGTCGGTGTCTGCGGTAACAACTTCGGGCGTTATTGTAAAGGTTGCGTCATGCTCCACAAAGGCATCGGTTTTATCCATGCGGAAATCTATAAACTTCTGCTTAATTTCAGTTAAGAGCGCCAACCGGTTAATACCCAGCTTTTCAAGTTCGGCGGAGTTTACCTTAATACCAACCTGCTCAACTATACTGCCGTCAGGATTCTGATAGCTGGCATATTGAACCTCGGCACAGCCGGCAAAAAGAAACACGGTTAGTGCTAAACAGATTGCAGTTAACAGTTTTTTCAAATACAGCCACCTCCCATAATTCCCCTTTATGATATTGCGGGTGTCACGAAGTGACGGGGTATATGATAATGTAGGGCTCTTTGCGCCACTTTTCGCGGCGGCTACCCCGTCTTCCTTCCTCGCTTTTCGCTCGTCGGAATCCACCCCTTCTAAAAAGGGGAATTTTTATTTTTTCTTTTTCTTCAGGTATTCTTCGTAAGAGCACATATAGTCAACTGCCTTGCCGTCTTTCAATTCAATTATACGATTAGCTACCGTACTCATAAAGGTATAGTCATGGCAAGAAAACAATACCGCGCCCTTAAAATCTGCTAAGCCATTATTAAGCGCAGTTATGCTCTCCAGGTCCAGGTGGTTGGTCGGTTGGTCCAGTATCAGCACATTGCCGCCCTGCACCATAAGGCGGGTCAGCATACAGCGCACCTTTTCGCCTCCGGACAGCACCTTAACAATCTTATCTCCGTCCTCGCCGGAGAAAAGCATCCTGCCCAGATAGCCCCTGAGATATGTTATGTCGTTTTCTTTACTGAATTGCCTAAGCCAGTCAACAATCTTTAAATTAGTATCAAAATACTCGTTGTACGATTTGGGTAAAGTTGTTTTAACAACACTGTTTCCCCATGTAATTGTGCCGCTATCTTGTGTTATTTCGCCGGAAAGACACTTAAACAGCGCAGTTATTGCCATTTCATCGCCCAGAAAAGCAATCTTGTCGGCAGGTTCAACCCTGAACGAAACGTCGTTTAAAAGCGTTGCGTCTTCTTCCGAAACTACCAGCTTGTTTACTGTAAGCACATCACGCCCCAGATTTTTATCGGGCTTGAAGTTTATATACGGATACTTCCTGCTGCTTGCGGGCATATCTGTAAGCTCAATTTTCTCCAGCAGCTTCTTTCTGCTGGTAGCCTGCTTGGCTTTACTTGCATTTGCGCCAAATCTGGCAATAAACGCTTTAAGTTCAGCCATTTTTTCTTCTTTCTTTTTGTTCTCGTTCTTGGTAAGTTGTTGAATAAGCTGGCTGGACTCATACCAGAAATCGTAATTGCCCGGGTACATTTTAATTTTGCCGTAATCAATATCCACAATGTGCGTGCAGACATTGTTTAAAAAGTGCCTGTCGTGACTTACCACAATAACTGTGCCGTGATAGTTGATTAAAAACTCCTCCAGCCACTCAACGCTGTTAATATCTAAATGGTTGGTTGGCTCGTCAAGCAGCAGTATTTCGGGGTTGCCAAACAAGGCCTGCGCCAGCAACACCTTTACCTTTTGCGAACCGGTGAGATTTTGCATAAGCTCATAATGCAGTTCCTCGGTTAGTCCCAGTGCATTAAGCAGCATTGCCGCTTCGGTGTCTGCCTCCCAGCCGCCCATATCCGCAAACTCGGCCTCCAGATGCGCCGCCTGCATACCGTCTTCATCGTTAAAATCCGGCTTAGCATATAGTGCCTCTTTAGCCAGTTTGCAATCGTATAGTTTTTTGTTGCCCATAACAACCGTTTCCAGCACGGGGAATGTGTCGTATTGGAAATGGTCCTGTTTTAATACACTCATGCGTACGTTTTCGGGGATAGCAACCGTCCCCTTATATTCCTGATTCTCGCCGGACAGCACTCTTAAAAAAGTGGATTTTCCGGAGCCGTTTGCCCCAATTACGCCATAGCAGTTGCCGGGCGTAAACTTTAAATTCACTTCCTTAAATAAGGGACTGCCCCCAAACGAGAGCTCCAGGTCTTGTATTGTAATCATAGTTTGTGTCCTTTTTGTTTGGTTATATTGTTTTAATTCCCCTTTAAGATAAAGGGATGCCCGAAGGGCGGGGTATGTGAAAAAGTAAAGTTTGAAACCACACCCCGTCACTCCTTGACACCCCTCTCATAGAGGGGAATTTTTGCAATTACTTGTTCCCTGTTCCTTGTTCCTTGTTCACTGAAATATGCACATCACTCAGCTGCTTAGCGCTAACCTCGGTTGGCGCACCCATAAGCAGGTCCTGCCCGCTCTTGTTCATAGGAAACACTATTACTTCACGCAGGTTAGGCTCGTCACACAGCAGCATTATCATGCGGTCAACGCCGGGCGCCATACCTGCATGAGGCGGGCATCCAAACTTAAACGCATTGTACATTGCGCTAAACTTTTCTTCCAGCACACTTTTGTTGTGCCCTGCAATTTCAAACGCACGCTCCATAACCTCCGGACTGTGGTTCCGCACCGCTCCGCTGGAGAGCTCAATACCGTTACAAACTATGTCGTATTGGTAAGCTAAAATGTCCAGCGGGTTTTTGTGCTCCAGCGCTTCTAAGCCGCCTTGAGGCGCACTAAAGGGGTTGTGGCTGAATTCTATTTTGCCTTCATCGGAAAGTTCATACATCGGAAAGTCCACAATCCAGCAGAACTCAAACCTGTTGTTGTCTATTAAATTCAGGCGCGTACCCAACTCTGTGCGGAGAATTCCGCTGAGCTTATATATGGGAGCACGCGCTCCGGCAAGTAAAAAGATGCTGCTGCCCGGCTTTGCGTTAAGTTCCGCCAGAAGTGCTTTTTGCTCGGTCTCGGATAAAAACTTAGCAATAGGTGAGTTAAGCACTAAGCCGTCCTCAACCTTAATCCAAGCCAGACCCTTACTTCCGGCCTCTTGCATGAATGTGGTTAATGTGTCGTAAAACGAGCGCGGCAAGCCGGCGCAGTTGTCTGCACAAATTGCCCGCACAGTTTGATTTTTAAACGCATTAAAATTAGTGTCCTTAAATACATCCGTTACAGTTTGTGCTATAAGCGGATTTCTAAGGTCAGGCTTATCGGTTCCGTACTTTTCTAAGCTGTCTTTATAAGTAATTCTTGGAAAGGGCGCTTTTGTTGCTTTTTTGTTGCCGAACCGCTCAAACACGGCCGGCAGCACCTTTTCTCCAACCGCAAAAACATCGTCCTGTGTAGCGTAAGCCATCTCCATATCCAGTTGGTAAAACTCGGCAGGAGTTCGGTCTGCCCGCGCGTCTTCATCTCTAAAACAAGGCGCTATCTGGAAGTACTTATCAAACCCGCCCACCATAAGCAGCTGCTTAAATTGTTGCGGCGCCTGAGGCAGCACATAAAACTTGCCCGGGTGCAATCTGCTTGGTATAAGATAGTCTCTTGCGCCCTCAGGGCTGGAGGCTGTCATTATAGGAGTCTGTATTTCCATAAAGCCCAGCTCATGCATCTGCTCACGCAAGAATTTAATAACATTGCTTCTGAGCTCAATGTTTTTCCGCACTTCTGCGTTTCTAAGGTCAAGGTAACGATACTTGTATCTGATGTCCTCACGGACCTTTTTGCTTTCGTCTATGTCAAACGGAAGCGTGTTTGTAACCGCACCCAGCAAATCAAGCTCCTGTGCAACCAGCTCGTAAGCGCCGTTGGCTAAGGCAGGATTAATGTTTTCTTTTGTCCTGTTAATAAGCTTGCCCTTAACAGAAATACAGGCTTCACGGCTGACGCCTTTCAGAATATCTGCACTCTCAACCACCACCTGAAGCAGCGCTCCGGTGCTGTCTCTAAGGTCAATAAAAGTAATGCCGCCATGGTCACGGATTGTGTTTGCCCAGCCGGCAACCCGCACAACCTTACCTACAAGGCCTGCGTTAATTTCATTTAGCATTTTGTCGCGATATATTGGGTTCATTTTGATTCTCCTTTTGAGAGCAGTAATTTACTGTCAGCTTCAAGCAAAACATTCAGCTGTTGCCTTGCCGTTTCATTTAGTTTTATTAGCCTGTCTGTTTGCGGAATATTGTCATTTATCATAATTGCATTGTAACTTTCCATATTGGCTAAAACCAGCAGTTGATGAATTGATGCAAAATCTCTAATATTGCCTTTTTCGTTTAGATTTTCCGCCCGCCATTCCGCAGCCGTTTTCCCAAACATTGCAACATTTAACAAGTCCGCTTCGTTTGCATAAACAAAGGATTTTTGCTTGTCGGTTAATGCCGGCACAATCGAATTTCGTTTTACGGCATCAGTGTGTATGTGATAATTAATTTTTGCTAACTCCCGTTTTGCGCTCCACGCAAGCTGTTTTTGTTCACCAGCTTTTAACCGCTGAAATTCTTGTATAACATACAGCTCAAACTCAACCGACAGCCAGCTTGCAAATTTAAAGGCAATATCTTTATGCGCCCACGTACCACCATCATATTTCCCGGCCTTTGTAATAATGCCAATAGCATTAGTCGTGGTTATCCATTTTGTCGGAGAGAGCAAAAACGCATTTTCGCCCGAAGCGATTTTAAACCCCTCGAATTCGAGTGGTTTAAAATCGGGATTGTGTATAATCTCCCACGTGCCCAAAAACGAAATTGTGTTATACGTTCTCATCCAGTTTGCAATAACTTTTTGCGGTTCTTCCGTACGGAACTTTGCAATATCAGTTAAAGAAAGAAAGTCGGTAGCATTAACTTTTTTATAACTAATCTCTATTCCTTGAACAATCATTTTGTTTTTCATATCCCACATTATACCTCCATTGCGCCTTAAAATCAAGTGGAAAGTTAAACATTGCATTGACTTTTACAAAACTAAATGTTATTATCTAAACTAGTGGATGGTGTGAGAAATGAAATCAGGTTTAGCAAGATTCAAAACCAGTGATGGCTTAAAGTTGCAAGGGCTCTTATATGAGCCTGAAAACAAAACGGATAAAATCGTAATTCATGTTCATGGTGCTGCCGGCAATTTTTATGAAAACAAGTTTATAGATGATTTTTCTGTGGCCTTTACAAAAGCCGGATACGCATTTCTTGCGTTTAACAACCGCGGCTCGGGATACGAAACGGAAATGGTGCGGGAGCAGGACGAAGTTAAGGACTACCCGGTCATAGGTATGTTAAACGAAATTTTTGAAGAATGTGTGCTGGATATAGAAGCCGCAATAGCTTTTGCCAAAAACATGGGATACAACGAAATTGTTCTGCAAGGCCATAGCCTTGGGTGCAATAAGGTAATTTGGCCGGCCACGCAGAAAAACTTTGCAGGAAAGATTATACTGCTTGCGCCATGTGACCTTGTAAGACACAACGACAAGCCCAGTGTAGACAGTGTTGAAAAGGCAAGAGAATTGGTTGCGGCAGGCAAGCTACTGGAAAAAGTACCCTACTTCTGGGGTAACTGGTGGAATGCCAGCGCCAACACACTGGTGTCGGTTTGGGGCGGCGGCACAAACGCCGATATGTTTAGTTACCGCAACGGCAGGCTTGTGCCTGCACTTGCAGACCTTAAGAACCCAATTCTTGTTTTAATTGGCACAGACGACAACTGCTATGATAACAAAGACAAAAAGCCCGTTATTAAATACCTGCAAACAGCTTTTGCAAGCGCCGACCTTTCTTTAAGCTTAATAGAAAGCGCGAATCACTGGTACTCCGGCAAAGAAGAGAAAGTGTCGGAAAACATAGTAAATTGGTTAAACAAATTTTAATAGTGATATTGCAATCCAAGCGTAATAATGGTATAATAATCCCACAATATACAAAACGGAGACACAAAAATGAGCGGAAAACCAGTATTTAGTTTGCTAGATTTTCGAAAGGGAGTTTTCCCATTAGGACGCAGCCGGGATAGGGATGTCTCGCGCGGGGAGTTGTTTTTACGACACAACAAGCATGGATTTGGTCTAATAGACAATAGTTTTTATTGTAAAAATAGCGATACGTCATCTCGAACAGGGCAAACTGGCCACACATTAGAGGGATTAATGTATGTCAACGCCCGTACGGGCGCAGAAATTACCACCGAAGGGCAAATAGAAAACTGGGCGGCGGTAATGTGTTTTGAGCCTGATGATGAAACTCTTGCCGGCTTAGACAAAGCCGAAGTAGTGCATTATTCCTTAAAAAATGGTTCCCCTGCTTTCTATTTTGTAATTGAAAACTATGGCAAAGACATTCACGAAATTGAAGCGCAGGTACGGCAGGCAACCAAAATCCTTTATGACAGAGGGGATTTGCCGGAAGAGATTGAAGCCGTAAAGCCTATGCTTTTGGCACGGGCGCAACAACTTGACGGCAAACTTTTAATGGGTAATGCGGAGTACTATGTGATAAATGTAGTGCCTAATAAAGACGGCAAAGAAAGTTTTCCTTTTACACATATTAGCAAACATGAGAAACTTGGCGGTCCGGGCCCAATAGGAACTACCCTTTATACGGGAAGTTTGTATGGCCGTGCGGCACAGGAAGCTGGAACCCTGCCACACAAAATAGCATCTAATTATTTTGTAGAGCAAATGCCAGAAAATATAAGAAGCGGCCTTGGAATTAAAACTTCGGAAGCAACTGGCTTAAAGGGCACGGGAGAGTTTCCGCCGACAAATCGTTGCAGATAAGACTGCAAGAGTCTTCGCAGTCTTTTTGTTTTCTCTTGACTTTGCCGGCGCGGAGTGCTACTATGGAATCCATTCCTTCGCAAAAGGGGAGTTATATTAACAACTAAAATAAAGGAAACACTATATATCATGAGTAATTTTAATAATCTGCACTTAAGCAAAGAGTGCGTATCTGCTATTTTGCAGCTGGGGTTTACCGCCCCAACAGAGATTCAGACCAAGGCAATTCCGCTTATTGTGCAGGGGCGCGACCTTGTTGGCCTGTCTCAGACCGGCACCGGAAAAACAGTGGCCTATGTGGCACCGCTAATAGATAAAATCAACCTGGAATGCAAGTTTGGCGTTCAGGTGCTGGTGCTTGTGCCAACCAGAGAGCTGGCCGAGCAGGTGCTTGGCGAAGTAAAAAAGCTGATTAAATACAAGCCGGATGTTAAGCCGGTGGCAATCTTTGGCGGGCAGGAAATAAGCAGGCAGATAATTGCGCTTAAAAAGGGAGCGAATTTTGTGGTGGGCACACCGGGCAGAATTATGGACCACCTGGGCAGAAAAACAATAAAACTGCAATCGCTTAAAACCGCTGTGCTGGACGAAGCCGACGAAATGCTTAATATGGGCTTCCGTGCGGATATGGAAAAGATTTTGGGGCAGACTCCGTCTGAGCGCCAGACCTTGATGTTTTCGGCAACAATGAGCAACGACATAATGGCACTTGTTAAAAACTTTTTACGCGACCCGGTTACATTAAAGATAGGCGAGACCAACCGCACAATAGCCAGCATCCGCCAGGTTTATTACATGGTTGGCAAAAACGAAAAGAAACAGGCGCTTAGTGACCTCCTTAAAAACCTGGAAGCCGGCACCACTATTGTGTTCTGCAACACAAAGCGCATGGTGGATGCCGTTGAGGGATACTTAAAGAAAATGGGCTTTTCTGCAACCGGACTTCACGGCGATATGAAGCAGAACATCCGACGAAAAGTTATGCAGGGCTTTAAGTGTAAAGACAGCCAGATATTAGTAACAACCGATATATCGGCACGCGGAATTGATGTAAAAGACGTACTTCATGTAATTAACTTTGACATACCTCAAAACCAGGAATACTATATCCACCGTGTTGGCCGGACCGGCAGGGCAGGCAAGGGCGGCAATGCGTACACCTTGCTCAACAACCCGGAACAGGTAAAAGAGCTGAGGGAAATTGAGAAGCGCACCAACAGCAAAATTATATTGGAGCGCATGGAACTGAGCAAAGAATTTAACGTGCCGGTTGCCAATACCAACGCAAAACGCCCGCAGAAACTTAACAACAATAAACGCGACACCCGCGGACCAAAACCAACACGAGAAAACCCGTATGAAAAACAGCGCTTTGCTGACCCCAAGCGCAAGCAGCGCCAGACACATAAAAGCACCGCCCGCGGTGAGGCAGGCAAACGCAGAAGCGGCGGCTTTAACAGAAGCGACCCATATAACAACAACGACCGCCCGCGCGGCGATGAACTGATAACCGGAAAAAGAAAATAAAACAAAAATTCCCCTCCTTGGAGGGGTGGCACGAAGTGACGGGGTGGTTTAAACAAAAAGCAGGGAACTATTCCCCGCTTTTTTGTTTGTTTCTTATCCGCCGTGTCCGTGCGCCGCTGCGCCTTCTTTTGCTCTACCGGCAATAAAGTCATTTGCCTTGCCTAGGTATCTTGCAAATCTTTTATCGGTTTTGGATTTGCTGCCTAATGCCTCCAGCATTTGCTCGTCTTTGTTCCAGTCGGTATATGCAATTGCGTAATACATAAGCTTCGGCTGGTCACCGCTTGCAATCCAGTCGGCAGCTTCATTTACAACTATACCGGCTGTATGCTTATCTAAAACGGACGGAACGCTGCAACCAAACTCGTACCCGTTTAAAATATCGCCCGTCTTTTTTACTTCTTCCCAAAGCTCAAGTACATTAACTTCTTTTGCGCTGAACTCACTGGGACATCTCTGTCCGTCAAACTTCGTATAATAATATGGATACGGAACTCTTCTTAGGTTATAAAGTGTTTTTGCCTTAATGTTTTCAAACATATCAGGATTAGACAAGTGCTCAGCCGCTTCTGTCATTGTGTATGCGCTTTTGCCATTTATGGCCAACTTAGCAATATCGTCGGGAGACTTCATACTAATCGTCCAATAATTCATGTCCCCGGACACCAGTCCTTTCTCATTTTCACCAATATATCTTAATGATTTCGGCAGACGACCGGTAGATGCGAGTTCTTGTTCTATAATTTGCTTAGCCGCAGCCAAGTCTCTTTTGTTTGCGCCGTTAACAAAGTCTTTAAAATAATCTATAAGCTTAACGTTTCCGCTACGGATAACATTCTTTTCAAATTCGTCCAAGGTTATCCGTACCCCGTTATCCGCCATACAAAAGGCATACTCGTACGCATGATACGGGTCTTTATTTTTCTCCGAATAGCGCAAAATGGCATCCTCTAAAACGCCGGTAATTTCCTTGTCCTGATTAAACGGACCGGGAAGCATTTCCGCAAAATCGCAGATTGCATATGGGTCTAAACCATGCGCTATTTCGCTTGCTTTCTGGAGCAGCGCTGTTCGCTCTGCCGACCTTGTAATTTTAGCAATTTGTGACTTAATGCTCATTAATTTACCCTCCTGATTGTTCTTATATATTATAAGCATGCCGCGGCAAAAGTCAATAGCAAAACATAAAAAAGCTTTACTTTTCCTGCAATTTATGCTATAATGCAGGCATACTATTACAGGGGGAATTTGGGATGAAATACAAATCAAAAGTAGGCAGCCTGCACCTGATTTTACTCATAGTGCTTACTGCGGTGTTTGTTTTAACCGCTGCGGTATGGTATTCGTTTGGACAATGGTACTGGTTTGTTATTTTCGGAGTGTTTTACCTTGGCGTTTTCATGCCGCCGTTCTTCTATACCAAATATGAAATAACAAAAACCGACCTGGTTATCAACTGCGGCATATTCTGGATTAACCACAAAATCCCGCTTAAAAATATACTTGAACTCAAAAGCGTCCGCGGCATAATTGATGCAATTGCATTAAGCCACGACTGTATAGAGGTACAATACGTAAAGGGCAAGATGCTTGAGCGTGTGTTAATTTCTCCGGATAACCGGCAGCAATTCTGGACAGAAATAAACAGTTTTAAGGAATAATTTGGTATAAACAATCATATATAGTAGATATATGTTAAAAGGAGTTGTTATGAGCAAAAAGAAGATTGAAGACGCAGAGGCGGTTGTTGTAGTTGAAACAGCGGAAGCCGAACAACCACGGCAAAAGCAAAAAGAGAAGGACTTTACCGACGAGGTTAAAGGCTTTGTAAACGGCTTTGGGATAGTAAACTTACTGGCGTGCGCATCTATAGCGTTTGCGCTTATCAGGTATTTCGTTTTAATATTCACACCGTTTGGAGCAGTATGGCCGTATTACGCTTTTGCAATCCCGGCATTTCTGTGCTTTGGTGCCGCGTTGGGCTTTTATGTGTATCAATGTGTCTCACACAAGACAGAAACAAAATTTAACCTGAACGTTCTGCTGATACTAATTGCACTTGTGTTTATGATTCTGGTATAAAAAACAACGCCTTAGGCGTTGTTTTTTGGTTGCTGATGCACATTTGCAAGATATTTGCTTATGTAATAATAAAACATATCGTATAGCTTGCGCGCAATTTTGGGCGAGGCTAAGCTTATGCTGCCATACTCTGTGTAGTTAAACATGTTTTCAAAGTCCTGAACCAGCGCAATTAATGTAAGCGGGTCGTATAGCCCAATCCGGTCAATAAGGTTTATAATAATGCCCGGGGCTGCACTTAAAAACTTACCGTAGTCGTCTTTGGCTAATGTTGTAAAAGTTTTAAACAGCCAGTTCATATCCCGTTTTTTGTCTGCAGCACCCGTCTGGGCCGCCGTTATCAAACGTTCAAAAGCAGCATATTGGGCATTGTGTGCGTGTATTCCTACGGGATGCCCGCCGGCAAGCAAGGAGCGGTAAAACTCAAACTCTACCGGCACCTCTCTGGCCGCATCGCGGTTAACCAGCACCGTTTTAATCTGATTGGCGGAAACAAATTTTCTTACTACTTCCGAAGCCGAAAAGTCGCTGACATTATTGTAGCTGTCGTCCATTTTAATGTTCCCGCCCGGCAACACGTTCAGTCCGCCCATAATTGCAATTTTACTTACCTTAGATAAAAACAGGCGTTTGTCTGAAATAATAAGCCTTGCAATATCTGTCATGCCGGCAGCGCAGAGCAGGCCAACGGTGCCGTCACCGCATTTTACAAGCACTTCGTGCAAAAACTCTTTTGGGCTGGATGCAACATCTGTCCCGGCCCGCATAAATTCCTTTATCTCCGCGCTCTCATGAAACAGATTCATGTTAAGGCTTGTAATCTCGTCCTCATATTCCTTGCCGGTGCCTGCACAAACCGGAACATCTATCCCAAGGCTTTTAAGTACGCCTTTGGCGTATCGCGCCCTTTGCAATGTAACGTTCTCGTTTCCCGACGTGGTTACAACTCCGGCAATGCGCGTTTTGCCGCGCTTCTCCATGGCAGCGGCCAAAATAAGCATAACTAAATCATCCGGATCTTTGTTTGGGTCGGTAACAATAATAATATTTTGCATATGTCTCCCCCAGAATCTCTATGAGAATATTATACTATATTTAACCATCAAATATCAAACATAAAATATCAAAATCCATAGCCTCTCTTAAATAAAAGTTGTATATGCAGGCACGTAATCGTTTGTTTTTTTTATGCCGTAAAGCTATAATGGTAAAAATTCCCCAATTCTTTCGGGGTGACACGCGCCAGCGTGACGGGGCAGCCGCCGCCGAAGGCGCAAAAACACGAGGTGTGCTTTGAGAGTTTTAATAACAGGCATAATGGGATTTATAGGCTCGCATTTAGCAGTTGGTCTGGTTAACGGAGGCTCAACTGTTTTTGGCGTTGACCAGCACAACAACCCAGCCAACAAAGAACTGCAGGCTTTAATTAAAAAGCGTAAAATAAAAACGTTTGTGGGCAACTGCGCCAGCATGAGCACCGCCAAGCTTCCTAAGGTTGATGTGGTTTATCATTTGGCGGGCAAAGTGGCCGCCTGGGGCAGACAGGAAGATTTTGACACCGTTAATTTAGGCTGCACACAAAATGTGCTGGATTATGCTAAAAGAGTCGGTGCCAGAAGGATTGTACTTATAAGCTCTGCGGCCGTTTATGGCTTTTACGGCTATACAAACCTGACGGAGGAAGCCGAAAAAAAGCCTTTTTGCAACCCATATCCGTTAAGCAAACTAAAAACCGAACAGCTTGTAACCGATTATTGCAAGCAGAACAACCTAAGCTACGTTATTATCCGCCCGGGCAATGTATACGGGCCATATGATTATACCAGCTATCCCATATATAAAAAGGTGGCCGCAGGCAGAATGCCGGTGGTAGACAAGGGCAGACATTTAAGCTGTTTTGTGTATGTCCGAAACCTTGTTGACGCAATTGTTAAGGCCGGCGCCAATGCATACGCCGGCAATACCGATTATAATATATCCGACGGCTACAACGAGACCTTGCGCGATTATCTGTGCTGCGTGGCAAAACACATGGGTGCAAAAGAAAAGTTTTTCAACGTGCCGGCTCCTATGGCGGTAATGGCAGCCAATTGTGTGGAGGGCACATATAAACTGCTTAAAATAAAAAAGCCTCCTCTGGTTACACGCTTTACTGTTTATCAAAACATTAACGATTACCATTTCAGCATTGATAAAGCAAAGAGGGTACTGGAATACAGGCCGAAATATTCTATGGACGAGGGAGTGAGAGAAACCTGCGAGTGGTTTAAAAAGGAAACTCAGAAATGAAGCTGAAAGAAGAGTTTAAAAAAGACTTTGCCGGGATGCGGCAAACAGACAAAAATCTTAACATAGTTATTGTTTTTACTACCATAGTGCTGTTTTTGTATTGCTATATGGCATCTTTCTCCGCTTACTACAAGTTTTTTGACGGCAGCGCAGACATTGATTTCTGGGCATATATATACCACAACGCCACGCCTATAATACTGTTTTTTGTGTTCGGGATACTGCTGATAAAGTTTGTAATGAAAGACAAGCTCCGAAATTACGGGCTTGGCTTAGGCAAATATAAAACCGGGCTTATTATCTGCGCAGCGGCTACTCCCATATTAATCGGCCTTGGGTTTTTAACCGCTTTTTCGGACTTTGAAATGGTGCTTACATACCCGCTTACCAAGTATGTTTACTTTGCGCCGATAGGGCTTGTGGTTCTGTATTATGCAACATATGTCTGCTATTATATCGGCTGGGAATTTCTGTTTAGAGGACTGGGGTTCTTTAGTTTTGAGCGGAAGCTTGGCGTGCTTACGGCAATACTTATTACAACCGCCCTGTCTGTGCTGATTCATACCAGCATAGGCGGATTTGGCAAGCCCATGCTGGAAACAGCAGGCGCAATTGCCGGCGGCTTGCTGTTTGGCTACGCGGCATACAAAACCCGCTCTATCTGGTATAGTGTATACCTGCACTTTGTAATGGGCTTTGCGCTGGATATGGCAATAATAATTTTAAACGGATAAAAGAGTGACAGAATGATAATAAGAAACGAAAATCCGGCCGATTACAATAAAATCCATGCGCTGGTTAAGTCCGCCTTTCAAACTGCAGAGCTCCCGCCAAGCGGCGAGGAGGATTTTGTGTTGCGGCTGCGTGCCGGCAGCGGATATGTGCCGGAGTTGGCCTTTGTAGCTGAGACGGCTGTCGCTGCGAGTCGCTCTGGCGGAGCCAACAAACGAAGCAGCCCCATGGCTAGAAGTTCTGTTGGGAGGATTGCTTCGCTTGAAGAAGCAAGAAGCGGGTCTCGCAATGACAGTGCTCCACTCATTGGCCATATAATGCTGACCAAAACCTACATAACCACTGCCGCAGACAAGGTTGAGGCTCTGCTTCTGGCGCCATTGTGCGTTGCATTGGAGTACAGAAACAAAGGCATTGGTGCAGCATTAATTAAACACGCATTGCAAAAAGCCAAAGAGCAAGACTATAAAGTCGTGTTTCTGGTAGGAAACCCGAATTATTATAAAAAATTTGGCTTTGCGCCTATAAGCTCTACAAACATAACCTATACCATGGATTATCCGCCCGAGGTTGTGCAGGTTTGCGAACTGGAGCCCGGATTTTTGAGTAATATAATAGGAAGCATAACTATTGAATAAACAATACTTTTAAAAATTATTTCAAGCAAGTTATTGACACCCGCAATAAATTTTGATAAACTTGTGTTTGTATTCCTCTATATTCCCTATATTCCTCAGTAGCGATTCGCTTACGCGAAAATTTGTCTTCGGAATATATTCGTCCGAAAGCAAGCTTTCCCCCTCTATATTCCTCAGTAGCTCAGCTGGCAGAGCATTCGGCTGTTAACCGACAGGTCGCTGGTTCAAATCCAGCCTGAGGAGCCATGTGACGCCTTAACGGCGTCAGCGATTAAATTAAGAGTGAATAAGTGAAGAAGTTAAGGATTTAGTTAAAAACCTTAGGCGTCACAACTTATTCACTTTTTCATTTATTCAATTATTCATTAATAATCGAACTTTTTCCAGTCCATTCCAACTCAAGCAACCAATCTGTCTCTTCCTGTGGAAAGCTTAAAAACATTGCATCATCAAAATCGTTATGCTATAATATGGACGTGTTTCTTTCATAGGCGAGAGATAGAAACTTAAAAGGAGAATTGAATATGAAAGAATTATTTTGGTTGCTATTGGGTGCTGGGATGATTGCAGCAACGCAATATATTGCTAAAAGAAATCCATATGTAAGTTTAGGGCAGAATGCTTACAGTTTTGCAACTGCAAACACACCATTTGGACAGGTTGACAACACTATTGGTATGTCAAGTGATGTAAGACGAATTAATTATCAAAGTCGAAGCAAATATCTCCCTGATTAAAGGGTATTCAGCAAGAACAAAAAGCAGTAGAAATTAACTACTGCTTTTTCTATATTTTGAAAGTCGCCAAGTGCCAGTTCTTATGCCGTTCGGTTGATATACAATGTCAGCAAGTCCTGCTTGGCTATATTCAGGATACATTGTTCTTGAAACCATAGATTGTAAAGTTCCTCTCAAATTTGCATTCGGGTTTTTTTGTGCTGATAAATCAACGCCAATGAGTATAATTTGATTTACCATTTCCTGCGTTGTGTAGCCATTTACATTGTGATTTTTACCTTCAAGTTGTTCCAGAACTTCTACAATTAATGCCTTGCTAATCGACGAGGCTTTTCTACCACCAAGTTTTTTTCGGTTTTCAATTATACTTTGCGTGTGAGAAGAAATATTTGGTCTTCTTATATTTTGAATGCTAGGTACAATAACATTTGCAAGTGCATTTTTGTTCACAATTCTGATATTTATATTTTCAAGTATGTATTGCACAACTTCTGGCGAATGTTCTAATAATAAATTCTGTTCTAGCAGGTTTGTAATTTGTTCTTCGCCCTTAGCAGAACAAAGTTTGTTAATTTTTTTGTTTATGGCTTCTTTTTCTTTTGCAACAGCAAGTTTGGTTAAACAGTAATTTTGGAAATTCTCAAAAGAATAACCATCTTTTGTTAAAATGCTAATTATTTCAATACCATCTGCTTTTCTTGGGTCAAATGCTATTTCAGACACTAGCTCTGGTTCGTTATCATCGGCATAATCTTCATAAAAAACTTGTAATGTATTTCCAAGCAAAACACCAAATTGCAAGCGTGCTAATCTCATATAAGAAAATAGTTGTTTTTTGTGTTTATCGCTTAATACTGCACTCGGTCTTTTGAGTTCAATAATATAATGTTTTTTGTTTCCACTCTGTATAATTATGTCAGGTTCGGCTCGTCCGTTAGAACCTACTTGAATTGCCTGCTTTGAAATTATTTCACCTCTACGCCTTGACCAACCAAGTTTTTCAAAAATAAACTCATAAGAAGATTGAAAAAAATCTTCTCTGACAGAGGACATATTATTCATATCAAAGCAAATATCTTCCCATAACTCTTGATAATTCATATTTGTATTATATCACGGTTTGTTGAAATTGGCAAAAATAAAAGCATATTTAAGCAATTTTTTCCCGAGAGAGTTCTAAGCTCATTTCCTTTATTTGTCTTTAAATTTTACTTTCTCAACCTCAAATCTCACCGTCAAAAACATCCAAAGCCGTTGTTTTCTCATGCCGAGAGACAAACACTAAAAAATTCCGGCGGCAGTTTTGCTGGCAAGCAGCAAGAATCTACTGCATATATCGAACAGAATAAAAACAATGATGTTAAAAACGAGACTGAGTTGGTCAAATAGAGATTTGGCGAGCCAAAATAAAAAAGATGTCGTATGACATCTTTTTTAATCTAAATCGCCGTTTTCTTTACCAAATCGACACCCAATGAAATTGGTTTCTTCCGCAATTTGCTTTTCTAATTTTCTAATTTCTTTTTCGTCTTGATTTTCTTTTTGGGCGGTCAAAAGTTTTTTCTTTAAAACATCAATTTCTGCTTGTTTTAACTTTTTAAAGTACTCTACGCCTTTGAACTTATAAGGCGGTGTTATTCCAAACTCTTTGTCAATTTCGACGATTCTCGCTGTCATGTACTCTACACCGTATAAACAAGGTGCAAGTTCCAAATCACGAATCATTATTCGCCTGCTGGCAAGTTTTCTCTCGGTTTCGGTCTGGTGCATCCATACCTTATGCTTTGCACCGTCCAATATGTCATTAACTTCTTTTTCAGTCATGTTTTACCTCTATCAAGAATATATCAGATGATCAAAAACCTCAACACAACTTTCTGGCTTGTTGCATTTTTGTGTTGCTTCTGAACGATGATTCTGCTATCTTTTTTTAATCTAAATCGCCGTTCTCAATCATCTCTCCAATAAAAACCGGTCCTCTGGGCACTTTCTCACGGCTATTTCGCTCAAGCAGATTTGTGCTAAACAAAATTATCAAACTTGTGTTAATCAACAGTATCTGCGCATAAGCCGCCACCCAGCCGGTAATTACTGCATCAATCAGCAGCACCGCTATTCCTACAACCGCAGCAGCTATATATATAAGCGTTATGTTTCTGTTGTCCTGTTTTTTAAATTTAATTATTAAAGTAACCGAAAGCAATGAAACAGATAAAACACAAAACAGCACCGCGGTTACCAAATGCCACCACCAGCTAAAATCTTTAACTTCCTGCAGCCCGCCTTCGCCTATAATTGCGGTTGTTAATATCACCAAAAGACCGGATAAAAAGATTCCGAGATTAAACCAGCGGTTTTTTATACCAAGTTTAACTAAAAGCAGTCTCAGCCCAATAAATATTGCCAGGCCGGACGCAACTCCCCATGCCGCAAACAGCCAGCGGTATTGTGCGCCGATAGAACTGAATGAGTCGGTAAAAGGATTGCTGCCTATAATCATTAACAGCGCAGATAAAGCAAAAGAGCAGAGCATACATACAACAAAATAAAGTTTTGGGTTTATTAACAAACTCTTCATGGTTTTTACTCCGCTGCCGGCTCAACTTCGGCGGGCTCGGCCTCTGTAATTGCTACGCTTACAATTTTGGCCGTATCTTTAAGCTTCATAATACGCACACCTTTTGTGTTCCTGCTTATTTTACTTATGCTGGCGGCAGATATCCTTATAATTGTACCGCTGTCTGCAATAAGCAATATATCATGCTCCGGCGTAACCTGTTTAATACTTACAAGCCTGCCTGTCTGTGCATTAAACACTCCCGCTTTTATTCCCATGCCGTTTCTGCTTTGCAGGCGGTAATCCTCGGGGCTGCTGCGCTTGCCGTATCCGTTTTCGGATATGGTGAGTATTTCCATACCGTCACGCAATACACACATATCCACTATATAATCATCTGCCGCTAGACGCATACTCTTTACGCCTTGCGCGGTTCTGCCCATGCTGCGCACTCTGATTTCGCTGAATCTTATGCATTTTCCGCTGCAGGCCGCCATAAGCACTTCGCTGCTGCCCGTTACAACTTCTACTCCAATAAGCTCGTCGTCATCATTAAGTTTAATTGCAATCTTTCCAACCTTGCGTATTAGTGCAAATTCGCTCAGCGGAGTCTTTTTTATCAGGCCGCGTCTGGTTGCCATAATAAGCGCACCCTCTGCCGCAGATTTAACCAACGGGATAACCGCAGTTGCCCGTTCGCCATGTTCTAACTGCAACAGGTTGATTATAGCTCTGCCCTTAGCCTGCCTTGCCGCTTCGGGCACTTCGTATGCTTTTACAGAGTAAACTCTGCCCTTGCTTGTAAAAAACAACAAATCGTCATGGGATGAACACACAAACATATTATTTACAAAATCTTCTTCTTTAGTCTTGTGCGCCGCAACCCCCATTCCGCCCCTGTGCTGGCTCTTGTATTCACAAACCGCCTGGCGCTTTACGTAGCCCTGATTGGTAAGAGATATTACCACATCATGCTGGTCAATAAGGTCTTCTATATCAATGTCTCCAATGCTATGGCTTATTTCTGTGCGCCTTGGGCTGGTGTACTTTTGCCTTATCTCCGTCAGCTCCGTGTTTATAATTTGCAGCACTTTAGCAGGGGTTGCCAAAATAAACTCCAGCTCCGCAATAAGTTTGGTTAACTCTGCCAGCTCTTCTTTCAGCTTTTCAACTTCTAATGCAGTCAGCCTCTGCAGACGCATTTCAAGTATGGCAACAGCCTGTTTTTCGCTTAACTTAAAGTTTGCCATAAGCTTTTCGGCCGCATCGTTCTTCTCTTTGCTGGCTTTAATTACTTTAATAACTTCATCAATGCTGGCTAGAGCAATAACAAGCCCTTTAACTATATGCTCGCGTTCTTTTGCCTTTTCAAGGTCAAACTTGGTTCTGCGGACTATTATCTGCTTCTGGTGTTCTAGGTAATAATGCAGCATCTCTTTTAGGTTAAGTATCTTTGGCTCGTTGTTAACCAGGCTTAAAAATATTATTCCGTTGCTGGTCTGAAGCTGGGTGTGCTTGTATAAACTGTTTAACACCACCTGAGCATTTGCATCGCGCTTTACATCAATAACAATACGCATACCGGTGCGGTCGCTTTCTTCTTTTATGTCCGAGATGCCTTCAAGCTTTTTATCTTTAACCTGTTCGGCAATGTTCATTATAAGCCGCGCTTTGTTTACCTGATACGGTATTTCGGTTACAACAATGCTGGCCCGGCCGTTTTCCTCAACAATTTCGGCCTTGCTGCGGATAATTACTTTGCCGGTACCGGTCTTATACGCCTGCCGTACTCCAAGCCTGCCCATAATAATGCCGCCGGTAGGGTAGTCGGGGGCAGGTATAGAATTCATAAGTTCGTCAATTTCAATGTCGGGGTTGGCAATTAGCGCAACCACGCCGTCAATTACTTCGCCAAGGTTGTGCGGAGGAATACTGGTTGCCATGCCAACCGCAATACCCTCACTTCCGTTAACCAGCAGGTTTGGGAATCTGCTTGGCAGCACGGTCGGCTGCTGCAAGGTTCCGTCAAAGTTAGGGTAATAATCTATGCTTTCCTTTTCAATATCTCTAAGCATTTCGCCGGATATTTTGGATAGGCGCGCCTCGGTGTATCTTTGCGCCGCAGCCGGATCGCCGTCTATGCTTCCAAAGTTGCCGTGTCCGTCAACCAGCGGAGCGCGTATGCTAAAGTCCTGCGCCAGGCGCACAAGCGCCTCATAAACCGCACTGTCGCCGTGCGGGTGATATTTGCCCAGCACATCGCCTACAATACGCGCACATTTGCGGTACGGTTTATCGTTGTACAGCCCAAGCTCGCTCATGCTATACAAAATTCTTCGGTGAACGGGCTTCAGCCCGTCACGCACGTCCGGTATTGCCCGCGATACATTTACCGCCATTGCATAAGAAATAAACGACTTTTTCATTTCGTCTATCACCGGCATTTTTATAATTTTGGTATTGTCAATTATTGACTCATCTTTTTCCATGTTTGTTCTCCTGATAATTCCCCTCTATAAGAGGGGTGGCGGCGTCAGCCGACGGGGTGTGGTAATAGTTCTTTCTTCGTCACATACCCCGCCCTTCGGGCACCCCTTTATCTTAAAGGGGAATTCTCACTAAATATCCAAGTCTTTTACAAGCTGCGCGTTCTGCTCAATAAACTCGCGTCTCAGTTCCGGCCGCTCACCCATGAGTATTGTAAATATTTCATCTGCTTCGGAGGCATCCGCCATGGTTACCTGAAGGAGGGTTCTGCCCGCCGGATCCATGGTTGTACTCCACAACTGCTCAGCGTTCATTTCCCCAAGGCCTTTGTAGCGCTGAATTTCCACGCCTTTCTGGTTGTCCATCTGCGCCAGGTGTGCCTCCAGCTCCTTATCCGAGTATAAATATACTTCCTGCTTGCCCCGGCTTACTTTATACAGCGGCGGCTGAGCAATATAAACGTGCCCGTTTTCTATCAGCGGGCGCATGAACCTGTAAAAGAATGTAAGCATTAATATACGGATATGGCTTCCGTCTACATCGGCATCCGTCATGCAGATAATTTTGTTGTACCGCAGCTTACTCTCATCAAAGTCGTCACTAATTCCGCAGCCAAACGCTGTTATCATGGTTTTAATTTCGTTGTTTTCCAAAATCTTACCAAGGCGGGCTTTTTCCACATTAAGTATCTTACCCCTTAGCGGAAGTATTGCCTGAAAGCGTCTGTCCCGCCCCTGCTTGGCTGTGCCGCCCGCACTGTCACCCTCCACCAGATAAATCTCGCATTTGCTTGCGTCTTTCCACGTGCAGTCACTAAGCTTTCCGGGCAGGGTAGTGCTTTCGAGAACACCCTTTCTTCGGGTTAACTCTCTGGCGTTTCGTGCCGCATCTCTTGCCCTTTGCGCACTGATACACTTCAGGCAAAGTTCTTTGGCTTCTTTAGGGTTTTCCTCTAAAAATGCCCCAAAATGCTCCTGCATAGCCTTTTCTACATACACGCGCATATCCGCATTGCCCAGCTTGGTTTTGGTCTGGCCCTCAAACTGCGGCTCGGTAAGCTTAACGCTGACTATTGCGGTTATGCCTTCACGCACATCTTCGCCGCTCAGTTTTTCGTTTTCTTTTAATATCTTCTGCTGCAATCCATAGTCGTTAACCAATTTTGTTAAGGCGTTTTTAAAGCCGTTAAGGTGCGTACCGCCCTCTTCGGTGTTAATGTTGTTGGCATACGCGTAAATAACTTCCGAGTAGCTGTCGTTGTATTGGAAGCAGATTTCAACTTCATAATTTTCTTTCTTCACATCCATGTAAATTGAGGCAGGAAACAAAACGGTTTTGCTACGGTTCAGATAGTCCACAAACTCCACAATTCCGCCCTCATAACAAAACACATCGTGTTTTTCGCGCCCCTCACGCTCATCTTTTACGCACAAAGTAAGCCCCTTGTTTAAAAAGGCAATCTCTTTTATGCGCGTTTTCAGCGTTTCGTAATTAAAGTCTACGGTATCAAAAATTTCAGCATCGGGTTTAAACACTACGGTTGTGCCGGTAGCCTCCGCGGTACCGGTTACTTTAAGTTCGCCTTGCGGCTTGCCGCGTTTGTATTCCTGTTTGTATTCTTTGCCGTCCTGCCTGATTCGCACACTCAGTTTTTCAGACAGCGCATTAACTACCGACAGCCCCACACCGTGCAGCCCGCCCGATATTTTATATCCGCTGCCGCCAAATTTTCCGCCGGCATGCAGTTTGGTTAAAACAACCTCAACGGCAGACCTGCCTTCGGTTTTGTGGATTCCGGTAGGTATACCCCTGCCGTTGTCTTTAACCATACAACTGCCATCGCGCTTAAAAACAATAGAAATATGATTGCAGTAGCCCGCAAGCGCCTCGTCTATACTGTTGTCCACGATTTCAATAATAAGGTGCTGCAGCCCGCGCTCATCGGTGCTGCCTATATACATTCCCGGGCGCTTACGCACTGGATCCAGCCCCTCAAGCACCTGAATAGCGTCCTCGGTGTAATTGCCGCCCTTAGCGGTATCGTTACTCATAAAATACTCCTATAAATAGCGTGTGTTACTAACTAATTCCCCTTTAAGATAAAGGGGTGGATGCGCCAAAGGCGCAGACGGGGTATGTGATAAAGTTTATTTTTTATCACAACCCCCGGCACTTCGTGCCACCCCCTTGGCTCAAGGGGGAATTTTCTCTTTAGTCCTGGCAATATTATACCATATTCTATTCCGGATTGGAAGCAAAAATTAAAGAAACTTTATTTTAGCCCCGCAAAAGGCTCAAATTTAAACAAACACCCCATATGTAGTATCTCCCCACGACGATTGGCTCTATAAAACTCCCCTCCTTGGAGGGGTGCCCGCTAGGGCGGGGTGGTTTCAAACAAAAAAGACGCCTTTTAAGCATCCTTTTTCATTCCTTCGTCTTCCCTTACTTTGGTTTCGTAACGCATCCGCATAGTCAAATCGGTAAACTTGCCGTCATAACGCTGTTTCTCGGCAGCTTGTTTATTAATGCTCTCTTTTACTTCTTGGTCGCGGTTTTGTTCCAAGCTTTTCAGTTCTGTCTCAAGCGCTTCCTTTCTGTGGGCATATCGTTCCATTATTGCTGCCGTAAACTCTAAGCCCGCCCAAGCCTCCTTGTGTTTTGCCTCTTCCAAGTCCAGTTTCGATTCAAATAACGCCTTCACCAGTTTCTCATTTCTGATTTTGTTCAGTGGAATAAGCACAGGAGGAGCCTTTTCTACTCTAGCGCAATACTGGGGCCTGTCTGTTGAATAAGCAAGCGCCATTCCCAGGTCATACGAAAGTTTTGCTAAAACAAACGGGTCAAGTGAGTCAAGGCCAGATGCCGCCTTTTTATCCAGCTTGTAGAAAGCACCTAAAACTTCTATGTCCCGTTCAGACGGATAAACCAGCCGAGCGGTATCCGGTGTGATGTACACAGAAATTGTTTCCGGCTTTTTCGGCGTAGAGTTTACGTAATAAAACTCCACCCTGCGCAGTTCATACTCCAAAAACTCCAGTGCTACCTCTTCTGCCAGCCCTTCCTTTATTCTCTCGGACAGCTTTTTCTGGAGTATAGACCATTCCTCATCCAGTGGGTTTTCCTTATGACACATTCTTCCGTCCGGCAGCATTCCTTTCTCCTTAACCCTTTTTCATTCCTGTGTCGCTTCGCGCTTCAACTTCTTTCACCCTTTTGGCGTTTAATTCTTTAACACTGTTGTTGTAGCGGTTGTTTTCGGCATCTTGGGTGACAACCCCTGTTTTAACCGCAAGCGCTTCCTGAGCCGATAACCCGTTAAGCTCTATTTCCAATTCCTTTCTTCGGGCTGCATATCTAGACAGTATGTCTTCAGAGCGAGGAAGCCTTGCTTGGCGGGTTTCATGTTTTTCTTTTTCAAGCTCAAGCCTTTTTGCAAACAACGCCTCTACTAGCTTAGCGTTCTTAAACTCTTTGAGGGATAGGTGAATAATACATCTGGCAGAAACTAACTTGCCATAAACTTCCGAACAGAGACCACACTCGGAATCGGCATCAATGGCAATATACAAGTCTCCCATGCCATCCATTTCTTCATCTTCCAAAAATGCGTTGTCTGGAGTTGCCCAAATATAGCCTTTTGAGTCAACCGCTCTCACTTGGCCCCAGAACGAAAAGCCTCCGCTATCTTTTTCAAACCGAAGACGGTCGTCACGTGAATCAATCTTTATCTCCACTTTTTCAGCCAGCCCCAATTTCTGCCATTTCAACAGCGTTGTCATTTTGTTTCTCCTTAACCCTTTTTCATTCCGGTATCGGCGTTGGCTATTGCGGCTTCTTTAGCAGTAGTTAGCGAACCAACTAAAGTGTTATAGCGTTTTTCTTCTGCATCGCGCTTGTTGTTGGCTTCGCCTATTGCATTTACCTTCTCTTGTGGTAAACAATTAAGCTTTGACTCCAATTCCTTGCGCCGTTTTTCATATCGGTTTTTAATTGCTTCGGTGGTTCCAATTGCTTTGGTATTGTTCGTGTGTGTCTTTTCTTCTAATGCAAGCCGCGCATCAAATAGTGTTGATAAAAGTTTTTCGTTTTTAATTTCACTAGGCAGCAAAAGCGCATACGAGGTAGGACCGTGTGGGATTTCTTTGCCCAGATAAATAAAATTGGGTAAACCAACCATTTCACCATTTTCGGTATAAACATACGACTCTATTTCGTTCGACCAATAAAGACAAGCTTGCACAAACCACTCGCCTTGGCAGAGCGCTTCGCCCCTTTTCGACGGCGGCATACTGCCTGGTTCACCTATATGAACAACCTCAGCATTTTCTTTTGTTACATAAAAGTAGCCTCTCTGGGTTTTCTCTTTTGTTTTGCCCTCAGGCCTTAAAAACTCTACAGGCACTCCCTCGGCCATACCTGCTTTTACCATGCTCATTAGTTTTTTGGGAAGCACCGCCTTCTCGTTAAATGTTACCATGGGTTGTTTTTCTCCCTTGTGTGTTATGGTTTAAGTATAGCATGGGGTTAGGAGGCTGTCAATACCCATTTTGCTTCGTCTCCTGCTTGGCTATCTTTCCGCCCTCAATGGTAAATAGTTTGTACGGATAATCCACTTTATAGTTAAAACTTGTGCAGGTAAGTATTGTCTGAATCCCATTAATGGCTTTTAGCAATTGGTTGGCTCTGGTCTCGTCCAGTTCACTCAGCACATCATCCAGCAGCAGCACAGGATATTCGCCGTATTGCGCTTTAAATATTTCAAGCTCGGCCAGCTTCAGGCTGAGTGCCGCCGTGCGCTGCTGGCCCTGGCTGCCGTATGCGCGTATGTCTGCGCCGTTTACTTTTAAAATTAAATCGTCCCTGTGCGGGCCAACTGTTGTAAACCCAAGCTCGTAGTCTTTTTCAAAGCTTTTTACATAAGCCGCCTGCAACTTTTCCACAAGCTCGCCGGCCGCGCCGCCAACAAGCCCACTATAAAAAATTTCAAGCTTCTCCTTATTATTCGTAAGCTTGGCATGAATTTTAGCCGCTTGAATTTTTAGCTCATTCAAAAACTGAAGCCGCGCTAAGATTACATTCGCCCCGTTTTTAGCTAAAGCTTCGTTCCATATAGATATGGTTTGTTTTGTGGTAACTTTATCCTTTTTTTGTTTAAGCAGCGCGTTGCGCTGTGCCAGAATCTTGTTGTACCGCTGCAATGAGTAGAAATAAACTTTACTTAACTGACTGATATCTATATCCAAAAACCTGCGCCTATCACTCGGCGCCTCTTTTACAAGCCTCAATTCATCAGGCGAGAAATACACAAGCGGCAGCTCTCCCATAAGCTCGCCCAAGCGCTTTATCGGAAGATTGTTTATCTTAACCGTTTTTTTGCCCGAATTCGGCAAAATCATTTCTATGCTGCGCTCGCCGTCACGCCGCAATAAAGCCGCTTTTACCCTGGCCAGGGCCGTCTCCCACTTTATTAATTCCTTTTCTCTTGGTGTCCGCGCGGAATGGCCAAGCCCGGCAAAGTATATACTTTCCAGCAGGTTGGTTTTGCCCTGGGCGTTTTTTCCTATTAAAACATTAAGCCCGCCGTCTAAATTTAAACGGGCGGATGAATAGTTTCTGAAGTTTGTTAGCTCAAGTGTTTTTATCTGCACAAACAGATTATACCACACACCCTAGGAATCCCGCAAACTTTATGTCTAATATAAAGGTATTGTTTGTTTGACTTTTAACTGTTTTTGGGCTAGAATTAAGTATTATGTTTTTATCTGATGCGGAAAAAAAGAATTGGGCCGAAGCCTTAGGCCAGCTTGAGCGCGAACTAACTGCGGTTAGTTTTGATTTGTGGGTGAAATCATTAACACCGCTTGAAAAAAACGGGCAGCTGTTGTATCTGGTCAGCCCAAGCGATATGGCAATAACCCAGATAGCAAGCAACCACTCGGCAGCCATAAACGGCGCAATAAACCAGTATTTGGGCTGCACCAGTTTTAAACTGCTTAACGAAGCCCAGAAAGATGAGTACCTAAAAGCCAGAAAAAAGGCCGGCGAACCCGCCTCCGCAATAGCAAAAGACAATGTTTTGTACTCATATGAGTTTAACCCCAAATTTACATTCGAAAACTTTGTTGTAGGAAAAAGCAACCAGGTAGTATATGCCGCCGCATACTCGGTGGCAAACGACCTTGCAAAAAAGTTTAACCCCTTGTTTATATACGGCGGCGCCGGACTTGGTAAAACACATATCCTGCACGCAATAGGAAATTACCTAAGGGAGAAAAATTCACAGTTAAAAATTACTTATGTCACTTGTGAAAGGTTTACCAACGACTATATTGATGCAATGCGGTTTGGCAAAGATGTAACGGCTTTTAGAGATAAATACCGCAACAGCGATGTGCTTATGGTGGATGATATCCAGTTTATATCAAACAAAACCGGCACACAGGAAGAGTTTTTCCACACATTCAACGAATTGCACCAGGCGGGGCGGCAGATTATAATTACATCCGACAGGCCCCCAAAAGAAATAGCTACGCTTGAAGAGCGGCTGCGTTCGAGATTTGCAAGCGGGTTGCTGCAAGACATAGGCAGCCCGGATTTTGAAACACGTGTGGCAATTTTACAAAAGAAGGCACTGGTAGAGGGTTGGAATGCGGATGATGCGGTTTATTATTTTATTGCGGAAAAAATAGAAAGCAATATCCGTGAAATGGAGGGTGTGCTTAGTAAGGTTTGTTTTTATGCAGGCTTAAGCGGTAAAAACAAAGCAGGCATAGAACACGCACATGAAGCCCTTAAATATGAAATATCCAACGCAAAAGAAAATATCACCGCGGATAAAATTATTGATGTTGTATGTAAATATTACAATGTAAACAAATCTGATTTAATGGGTAAAAAGAAAAACAAAGAGATTGTGGACCCAAGAATGATATGTATGTATTTAATGACCGAGCTTTTAGATATCCCGTTAACCAGTATTGGAAAAATCTTTGCGCGCGACCACACCACCGTAATTCATGCAAGAGATAAAATAACAGATGGTATACGAAAAAACAACAAATTAAAGACCGCTATAAACGATATTAGAAATATGTTGGTATCTACTCCTTATTCTTAAATTAAAAACGTTTTAGCAGGCTTGTGCACATAATTACGCCACTTACCCACATTAATTTAATGTTTTGTGAATTGTTTTAAAAACTTATCTACATATTTTAGGTGTTTATCTACAATGAGTTTGTGCTGGTTTTATCTGGTTTTAATACAAACAAGAAAACAAGTTGTAAACGTATTAACAGGCTATATATATTATTACTGTTAAACTATTAATTAATAAAAATTATTAAAGTGAGGAATTTTTATGAAGCTTATTTGTGATGGGTTGGATTTATCTGATGCGGTTCTTAAAGTAATTAAAGCTGTAAGTAATAAAACCACAAACCCCATATTGGAGGGTATATTATTAACAGCCGAGGGTGACAGATTAACCCTTGTCAGCACAGACACCGAATTAAGCATTATTAAATCAATAAAGGCAGATGTAAAAATTGAAGGCGAAACAGTTGTGCCGGGTAAATTTTTTTCCGAGTTTACAAAAAAACTTACAGGCGAGCAAATAAATCTGACATTAAACACAGCAAACAATCAGCTTAAAATAGAATACTCCGACTCCGAGGGTTTTATTGGGTGTTTAAATGCCGCCGAATTTCCAACACCAAAGCTTTTGTCGGATGCCGATTATTTTAGTTTAAAACAAGCTGATTTCAGAGCGCTTGTAAACAAAAGTATTTTTGCTGTCAGCGGCGACGATTCAAGGCCGCTGCTTAAAGGATGTTTAATTGAGATAAATGATAAAGAGGTTAGAGCTGTTGCGCTAGATGGGATTCGTTTAGCATTGGTTAAAAAACCGGTTATTAAAACCAAAGTTAATACCGGCTTAATAGTTCCGGCAAGAAGCCTGGTCGAAATTGCCAAACTGTTAAACGAAAACGAAGAAGAGGTGAAGGTTTTAATTCAGAAAAACAACATAATGGTGGACCTTGGAGATATAAAGGTTATTACCAGACTGCTTGGAGGCGGCAATGATTTTATAAACTACAGACAGATTATACCAACCGAGTTCAGCAGCGTAATTACAATAAACAAACTGCATTTAGAAGATGCGCTGGAGCGGGTAAGCTTGCTCTCAAGAGTGGAAAAAAACAACGTGGTTAAATTTGAGATTGCCGAAAAATTATTAACCTTAAAGTCTATGAGCGAAATCGGGAACATAAAAGAAAACTTGAGTATTGTGCTTAACGGTAAGGATTTAATAATCGAGTTTAATGCAAGACTGTTTATGGATTGCTTGCGCGCCAACAACGACGAGTTTGTAAAGTTATCGTTTAATAATAATATTTCACCGTGTGTGGTTTGCCCGGAAATGAGCGAGGAATTTCTATATTTAGTTCTTCCGGTCCACCCAAGGTAAGTATTAAAAAAGTGCCGCCAGGCACCTTTTTTAATTAAGACACAAAACACACTTGACAAGCGCATAGTATTACATTATAATAACCTATACTTGTATAAGAAAAAAGGAAAAAATCATCATGAAAAGAACCTATCAGCCCAAAAAGCGCCAGCGCAATAAAGTACACGGCTTCCGGGAGCGTATGAGCACTGCTGCAGGCAAAAAGACATTAAAGCGCAGAAGGGCCAGGGGCAGAGCAAAGCTGACAACCAACGCCGCTTAGGAGGTGGTTTTATAATGCTGCCCAAACAAAATCGTTTAACAAAACGCAAAGAATTTGGTTATATTTACAAAAACGGCAAGGCTGTTCATAGCAATATGTTTTCGGTTATAAGTGTTAAGTCGTATCAAACCGAGACGCGGATTGGGTTTTCTGTTAGTAACAAGCTTGGCAATGCACCGGCAAGGAACAGAATTAAACGGCGCTTACGGGAAATTATGAAATACAAACTAAGCAAGCTCAACACACATCAAAACTTGATTATTATTGCTAAACAACCGGCAGCAGAAGCAGACTTTAATAAACTAAAATCGGAAATAGATTATATCCTTAAAAAGGGCTCATATTTAAAGAATGAATAAAATAACTGCTATAATAACTTATCCATTTAAGCTTTTAGCAATCGGGTTAATATATGTATATAAAGCGTGTATATCGCCGTTTTTCCCAAACACCTGTATTTACCAGCCTACGTGCTCAACCTACACATTAATAAGTATAAAAAGGTTTGGGGCGTTTGAGGGCGGATGGATGGGTTTTAGGCGTATTTTGCGATGCAGGCCAAAACAGGCCGGCGGGCTTGACCCGGTGCCGGACAATATTAGGGGAGGGTATAAATGGGTGTTATAACTCCCGCCATAGGTCTTCTTGGCGGACTTAATGAAATGTGGGCAAGCATTATAGACTTGTTTGGTTTTATCCCCAATTTTGGCTGGATGCTTATTTTCTTTACGGTGTGTTTAAAGCTTTTACTGTCTCCGTTAGATTTCTGGCAGCGCAAGGTGTCGCGTGAAAGCGCAAAAAAGCAGGCCAGGCTGGCTCCGGAAATAGCAAAGATTAAAAAACAATACGGCAACAACAAGCAGCTGGAAAATCAAAAAACCATGGAACTGTACAAACGCGAGAACTACAACATATTAGGTTCTTGCCTTGGTATGGTTGTCAACATGGCCGTAACCCTGTTTATATTCATCTCACTTTTTTATGCGCTTATGAATATGAGCCATATCAAAATTCAGGAACAGTATTACGAACTGAGAGACGGGTTTGTGGCTGTAAGAGATGCTGATATCTTAGCGGGTGTAGCAAATCCTTCGGGGCTTGAGTTGAAGGTTGAAATTGAGGCCGGCACCGCGGTTGTGTTGTTTTATGACGATGCTGCCGAAGACTGGCTATGGTTTGCGGACATTGACGAGCAGGACCTGACCGATGCTGTTGCCGCAGGGCAGTTTGCGGTTGTTGAAAAGTACAATGTGATTAAAAACAGCTGGCTGTGGATACAAAACATATGGCGTCCCGACACATGGGTAAGCCCGTTCCCCAATTTTGATGATTACAAAAAAATGACCGCACTAAACCTGGAGGGCGCTGCGCTTCAGGAATATAAAGACACCTACAACGAGGTTACTTTTGCCTTGCAGGCAGCAACTAAAGATAAATGGAACGGTTTGCTTATTCTTGTTGTACTGGCAGCTGTTGTAACATTCTTCTCCGTAATAGTATCTCAAAGCGTAGCGGCAAGCAATAAAAAGAAAAACGACACCACGGCTGCGGCTGCTGCAACGGCTCAGGCTAATCCAATGGGCGGCGCAATGAAAATAATGAAATACGTGCTGCCGCTGTTTATGGTGTTTATTGCGTTTACGTACAGCTCGGCATTCAGCTTGTATATAATAACAAACTCGCTGTGTATGGCGCTGCTTGGACTGTTGTTCAACTTTGTGCTTAACAAACTGGAAGCCAAAAAAGAGGGGCAGGCAATAGTAACGGACAACCAGAATAAGGCTAAAATAGATTACAAACGAAAATAATACTCCAGAGAGGTGAAAACATGAACAGAATAGAGGCGGCGGGGAAAAACGTAGATGAGGCCATAAAAGAAGGGCTCAAACTGCTTGGTACAACACTTGACGAGGTTGATGTAAAAATTGTTAACGAAGGCGGCTTTTTCAGAAAAGCGCAGGTCATACTGACAAGAAGCAATCCATTGCCGGAACGGAAGCCCGAACCGGCGGAGACCTCAAAACCGGTAAAGGCAGAAAAGCAGCCCAAAATTATGGCAGAATCGGAGCCGCGCCCGGTTAAAAACCGGAAGCCGCAAATGGAAATAGTATCTGTTATTGAGCCCGAAAAACCAAAGGCAGAAAAAACCGTTGTGTATGAAAAATCAGAACGGACACATATCAGTAAAAAGCCGCGCTTTGGCGGGGCAGATGCCACGCCCGAGCAGCTCCAGCAGATTGTAGGGTTTGTAACCGGGCTTGTGGCCGAACTTAATATTGACGGAGCGGGCGTAACCGTAAACCAATCCGAGAGCGCTGTGGAGGTTACTATTGCGGCAGATAAGGCCAGCAGTATTATCGGGCACCGCGGCGAATGTCTGCAAGCTATTCAGACAATTGTAAACGCCTTTGTAAGAACAAAAAATATGCATATTAAAAAAGTGGTTGTAAACACCGGCGGCTATCGTGAGCGCAGAGAAGAAACCCTGCGCGCCATGGCAGAGCGCTTAGCTAAAAAAGCGCTGGAAACAAAGCGTACGGTGCGCATGGACCCGATGAACGCGTATGAACGCAGAATTGTACATGACGCGCTTGGGCAGAATCCGATGATAAAAACCGAAAGTTATGGCTCTGAGCCCAGAAGATATATTTCAATAAGTCCAAAATAAAAAAACAGCCGATGGCTGTTTTTTTTGTTAGTGCTCAAAGTCTGTAAATTCTATGTATTCCTTGCCTTCAAGCTGCCTGATGATGTCGTGGTAATGCGCGCAGTCCTCGGGCACTTTTACATTCATACTGCCGGTATACATATCATGTATAAAACTGATAAAGTCTTTAGTGCCGATTTGCTTCAGGTTTTCATTAATTATACGGATACCAATCTGGTAATCCACGTCTTCGTTGCCAAGTGCGTTTGCCGGCTGAACGTACTTAACATCAACACACCTGTAATACCACTTTTGCCATACTTTGCTATGAGTTATGGCCGGCTGCCTCTCTAACTCCGGCAGCGTGCTTGGTTTGGCAAGCTCAACACCGATAAAGTCTAAGCACTTGTAGCCTGCCGCAACCGCATCGCGCTCCAGCACGTGCTCTAAGTGACTCATAATTTTCCGCCCGTAATGGTTGTTGCGGTACGCTTCATCTACCATTAGGTACTCAACCAGGCTTGAATTGGTTTTTGCAAAATAGCACGCAAGCGCACCCCCCACCACCCTGCCTTTGCTGCTGGCAATAATTATATGGTAGTTGTCCTTGCCGCGGTTCTTTTTAAAGTCCTCTATCTGCCGCAGCAGATATTCAATGGTTACACGCTCGTTAGGGTCGGGAAAGGCGGGTATCATCTGTTCACCGTAAAACTGGCAAAACAACCCCATATGTCCCTTAACCGAAACATCAATGTCCGTAAAGTCCAGCTCCAGCACATTTGCGGTAAAGTGGTCTTCGCAGCTTTTTATAATGGTATTTATAGTGTATGGCTTGGTTGTAATATCCAGCCTTTCTGCCAGCGCCTCGTTGGTTGCAATGCGCTTGTTATACTCTTCTTTAAATCTGGCTTCCACATGGTCATTTATAGCGCAAACAAAATGATATTTTCTGTGATTAAACTTTTCACTTTTCAATATCGTGTCCAAATGCGCAAATGTTTTGTGGATAATGCTATCTATATGCAAGTCAAGGTTCTGTTTGCAGGCGTAGTTTGCGTCGGCCAGAAACACTACGGCTTTATCTACGTTAAACGCTTTTCCGGGCTTACCCCAATATAGCATGAGCCAGACGTAGGCTCCAAACATATAGCTGGGCAGATAGGTTTTTGCCTTTAAATAATCCCGCTGAAAGTTAAGCACAAAAAACACTTCGTTAGACTTGTTTTTAAGCCTGTCTACCGTGCTTTGGGCGGCGCTGCCAAAATACTTACTGTTATGCGTAAAATAGCTCTGCGTTTCGCATATTTTGCAGACGGTAGATGCATGAAAGCCCATCTCGTTTCTGGCTTTTACTTCTTTCATTTGCTCCCACAGCTTTCTGCATTCTTCATCATTGCCCAATATAAAACAGTTGGCATTGGTTTCATCAAACAGCCCGTATTGCAAAATTTTGTATTCGTGGTCGTCGTACTTAATTTCATGCCCGGGCGCCCATGTAAGCCAGTTAAACACCGAAAACACTTCTGACGAATCCAACACCTCGGAATTACGCTTAAATGTCTGCACGTATTTGTTTACCACGGCCTGCCAGTCACCGCGGTAAATTTTTTCTAATCCCGTAATAAACGTGGTATATAGCAGAAATCCGGATTTAAAAGCAATGTTGCTTACAAAACAGATATGTGAGTTATCCGTCAGCTCAAACTTTTTTATATATTTTGGCTGGCTCAGCATTTTAAAATATGTTTTAATCATATCGCGTATGTAATCGCTCTCAAGCACCGAAGTGTCTTCAACCTCAATTAAATACGTGCTCTCCTGCATAAGGTCGTAATCATTGAAAAAGCTGTTTTGTATATTACGCCAAGCCTTGCGGCCAACCTTTTTGCCGCCGCATCGGATTATTGCAAATTCCACAAAAAACCGGATTGCCCTTCGGCTGTTTTTGCGGCATCTAAAAGTAATAAGTATGCTGTTTACAAACCCAATACCCTTATCCTTTAAGTTGTTGTAAATAAAACTCCTAAACTTAAAAATTATCACTATTGTTAACAGGTAAACAAATATAACCACAATAACAAAGTTGATAACCGTGTTTACAACGCCCATAGCCGATATAATATTAGTAAGCCAGCTAAAATCCATAATCTCACCTCGCTGTCATTGCGAGACTTGCTTCTTGCCTCTTCAAACAAAGCAATCCCATTGACGTAACTCATTATACCAAAAACCGTCAAAAAACTCAACCTAAAATTTGTAAAACAATTTTGCGTTCACGTATTGACTTCTGTGGGGGGGGGGCGCTATAATAGATATAGAAACCAAAAGGAGCAATAAAATGAAAATAACAAAGTTTACCCCATTAGACATGGAAGACAGGCTGGACACCCTTAACACCACAAGCCCGGTGCCTACCAAAAGCACAAAAGAAATGCTGGATGCGTTGTTCAAACAGGAAATAGAAGGAAAATTGTTTTTCGAAGTTCTAAACAATCCCGTAAAGATTGCCTATGACGGCACGCTGGCAAAACCTATTATTGTGGGCAAGCCCAGCACACGGGACATATATGCTTCCGCCATAGCCAAAGGAAACAAACACCCAAGAGAGTTTTGGGCCGGGGGCGACTTTGACTTGTGGGACGGGCATTTTAGAGTTTATGATGAAATGATGAATAGAAGAAACAGAGCAGAATATGCCGTTGAGTATGCCGAACCCGGAGAAAAGCCTCTTAAAAAAGATGAGGCGTGGGTTACGTTGGTATTTGACAGGACAATAGAAAAAGGGAAGCCAAACAACCGCCTGCTGGGCGCACTTGCATGGAAAGGCCCATGGACAATGCTAACCGCAGAGCCGGCCAAAGAAGCTGCACCAAAGCTATCTAAATAGAATCTAAAAAGAAAACAGCCGGACGGCTGTTTTTATACGGCGGTTCTTGACAATTACCAAAGCAGGTGTTATCATTGAGTTATGGAAGAATTTATTGATGAAATAAACCGGAAACACGGAATCAGATTTTATAAAGAGCAAAAAGAAAAATTTTGCGCTTTTGCGGTTCAAGAGTTTAAAAAACTGGGTTATGAGGTTAATGTAGATAAACTTGGCAATGTTGTGGTTGGCCATCCGGAGGCGGCTAAAGTTGTTTACTCAGGACATTATGACACGCCCGGTGCTGTAAATATGCTGTTTATAAGCGACCGCCTTAACAAGGCGGTTGGCACGGGCAAGGGTGTAGCACTCTCTTCGTATACCCTTGCCGCAGCAGTAGCCGGCAGTATGCGCTATACTTACGACGTGCTTGGAAATATCGGTCCGGTTGCTCAGGCCGTAGCCTTTATAGCTGCAATAGGCATTACAGGAAAGTTTCCGCACAAGCAGAACGTAAACGATAACGCATCCGGCGTGGCGGCTGTTTACGCTATGGCACAAAAAAACGACCCCGCCAACAAGGATATTGCCTACATCTTGTTTAACAAGGAGGAGGGTGGCTGGTGGAGAGACGGCGTTAAGCCCAAAGTCGGCACCAAGGGAAGCGGGCTATACGTTAAGGAGTTCAAAAAAAGGTACGGCCATGAACCGAACTTCAATTTAGTTAATTTTGATAGTGTGGGCCTAGGTGAACTATCTATTGCAAGTAACAAGAAAAATCGAAAAGATATTGTGGCAAACATTGCTGACACTTTGGATATAAAAAAGGACTCCGGGACTTCTGACCATGTTAATTTTGAGCACGCTGTTTCGGTTTTTGCCACCAAAGACGCCAAAATCGGCAAAGGACGTTATATGCCGCACATACATTCGCGACGTGATTTAGAGTATGACCCGGATGCCATAAAAGGTGTTGTTAATGATATTTATTCAGTGCAAGACAAGCTGGTAGAGTTGTATGACGTCCGCCTGGCAGGTGGGGGCGGGCCGGAAGAGAACCTTGGTTTGCTTCGGCGCTTTGCGCTTAAATGCCGTGAGTTTTTATCAAAAGAAAGCGGTCGGTCGGTACCGGCCCCACACACTACAGAAAAAATATTAAAGCCGAGATAAAAACCACCCGTTTGGGTGGTTTTTACTAATCTTCTTTTTTGTTTTTCTTTTCTTCTTCGGCTTTGCGCTGGTAATAGTTTTTGTAGCCTGCATTCTGATTGTCGCCCTGGTCCCATTTCTTTCCGCCAACAACCAATATGCTTAAGAGAATTGCCACAGTAATTACAACCGCAATTATCGGCCAGATAATTTCGCCCGGCACCACAATTGCTGCTGTCAGGCAGCCGAATGCCACAATCATTAACGCCGCACCAAAAATAATTTTAAACCGCTTGCCAAAGTATCCGCCCTTACCGAGTATCGTGCCCAGTATAACCACAATACCGGTTGAGCCCGCAATTATGGTTGCCGCCCATGCAAGGTTAAACCAGCCAAACGTTGCTTTTGTTGCCTCAAGCACGCTTAGCAGCCACAATGCCGCCGCCGCCACCCATATAAGCGCCAAAAGTGCTTTACTGAAAAGATTTTTACTTATACTCATTTTTTTATACCTCTTTACCTTAATATTACATTGTGAGAAATTGCTGTAATTTCGTCACCTTCGGCTAAAACAATGGGGGAATTGTGTTTAAACTCGCGCACAAACCCACCAACCTTTAAATTAAACTTGCCTTCGTTGCTGTTTGCAGACAGCACTACGTATTTGCCCGGCTTAATAGCCCCGGTTTTGCTGGCTACACGCTTGCGGTTTGCTGTGAGCAGAATATCACCTTCGTTGTGGGTTATGTTCATGCTGCCGTTGTCTTTTACCACGTTCTGGTCTGCTGTGTATCTTACACCATCTTTAACAACTACTTTTTCCACCGCGTTTTTGGTGTTTTTGTTGACCCACTTCTTTTTCTTAACAATTAATGTAATTACTACAGCTATCAGTGCCGCAATACATACGCTGAAGCTTACCAGATAGATTATTTCGGTTGTATCCATATATTTATCTCCTTAATAAATTTTATCCAAAATACCAGTACAATACACCCGCTGCGGCAACCGCAAGCACAATACCCGCAACCAGGAAGAATACTTTCAGCGTACTTGTAGGAACCTTGCCCGTAACCTTGCCGCTAAAGCCGTTTACAAAAAAGTTGTATAGCTTAGCCTTCCAGTTGCAATGCCCGATATACAGCGGAAGCAGAACATATTTCCAGCTGATATTGCTTCGCTTGGTTTTAATGTTTAGCCGCACCACTTCATTGTATGTGTATTTTTTTAATATGCCGGCACGTATGGAGTTTTCCATTTGTCCGCAGGCCTCTATCCAGCACTTATCGCCGTCTTTGCTATGTTGTGCGGCGGTGTATCCATGCAGAAATTTTTTGTCATATTGAAGCGATTTGTTTGTTTCAAACGGCAGCAGCTTGTTTATTGTCATTAAAGGTATTGTAGTACACGCCTGGACTGTAACCTCTTTAAAGTTGTGGTTATACGAGCCGTTTATATTAAAGTAAGTGGTGTGTCTTGTGCTTACGGTGCGGCCGTTAACCGTACGCGTGGTATAATGATATCTTGCCAGCTTACCCGAGTATGTGCTCACGGTGTCGGCATCAAACGTAAATGCCGGGTTAAATGTGCCGCGGATTTCCTCCGGTGTAATGCTGCGTTTAAACGCTTTTGGGGCAAATACCTTCTTTTTGGCCCATTCTATCACTTTCACGCTGGCTTGTTCACGGGTCAGCTTGTACGGCACCACGGCATTTGGGGTAAGCCCCGCAAGCTCTTCGGTAACAACCACATTTGTGGTTCCGCAAAACGAGCAGTTTGTTGCAATAGTCTTTTTTTCCAGTATCTCTTTTGCGCCGCAGTTGTTGCATCTGAATATATGTGTGTCTTTTGCCCAGCTGCTGTCGGCTTTTGTAAACAGTTTTTCAAAGTTCTGCTGCTCGGATACGGCACTTTCAATTTCTACCTCGGTTCCGCAATGGTCACATTTCAACAATTGCTTTTCGGGGCTGAAGGTAAGGTTTGCGCCGCAGCTGGGGCATTTTTCAATATCCGTAGCCTTTTCTTTTGCGTTCATTATTTCTTCCAAGGGGCGTTACACTCCTTTCCCGCAGTCCGGGCAGAACTTGGCCGTTGCACTAAGGCTTGCTCCGCAGCCTGCACAGGTGCGCGTCAGCGGTTTCCCGCAGTCCGGGCAGAACTTAGCGCCGGGCTTAACCGAATGTTTGCAATGCGGACAAACCGCTCCGCTTGGGGTTCCGCATTTAGGGCAGAACTTAGCGCCGTCCGGAATAAGGTTGCCGCATTTGCCGCAATCGGTACCGCTAGCCTTAGCAGCAGCCGGAGCTGCCGGCTGAGCCATATTGCCAAACATCTGACCCATGCCCATACCCAGGCCCATGCCGAGCCCGGCGCCCATAGTACTGCCTGCCATCCCCGGGTTTTTGGCCGCCTCTTTAAGTGCGTCCGCCTGAGCCATTTGGGTATATACGTCCATGCTGCCTCTCATCATGCCCATACCGGTTGCCTGGTCCATCATTTTTTCCAGTTCAGGCGGAAGGCTAAAGTTTTCAAAGTTAAACTTAGTCAGCTCTATGCCAATTGCATTAAAGCAGTCCTGCAGGCTGTCCTCAACATATTTACCAAGTTCTCTCAGGTTGCCGGCCATTTCTAAAATAGGAACCTTGCTTTTGCCTATTGCGTCCGATATGCCGGTTATAACCATGCTCCTGAGGTAATCCGTAACGTCCTGGGTTTTAAAGCTGCTGTTTGTGCCCGACAGTTCCTGCATAAATACAAAAGCATCCTTAACCTTAAAGCTGTATGTACCGTAGCCGCGTATACGTACTGCGCCGTAATCGGCATCGCGGATAATAATCGGATTGACCGTTCCCCATTTTTCGCCCGCAAATTGTTTTGTGTTTACAAAATACACATCGCTTCTGAAAGGATTCTGAAAACCGTATTTCCAGCTTAAGAGTTTTGTTATAATCGGTATGCTGTTTGTGTCCAGCTTGTAAAAGCCCGGCAGAAACACGTCGCACATCTTTCCCTTATGTGCAAAAATAGCAACCTGGCTGTCGCGCACGGTAAGCGCAGAGCCCTTGCTGATGTAGTCGTTTTTCATGTCAATTTTATAGACGATTGTGTTTTTGGTGTTGTCTTCCCAAAAGATATTTTTTAGTAAACCCATGGCCAGTTTCTCCTTATGTAGATTTAGTTAAAACAAGTATAAAGCTTATACTTTAATATGTCAAATATTATGGGGCTGTTTTGCCGGCAAAAATACTTGCAATTTTAATAAAAATATATGTTAATTTAGTTGCTTATTTTTTAACAAAGCCTTACAATGTGCGTGATAACTAAAGGGAGGGTAAAATCTATGCCAGCAGCAAAGAAACCAGCAGCTAAAAAGAAAGTAACAAAGAAATAATTTTTTAGCTAATTTAACCTTAAGAAAACCGCGTATCTACAACGCGGTTTTCCATTTTTATTTGTAATACATTTTGTATAAAATCCATAGTTTAACGCTCTCCGGCAGAAATCTGCAAACAAAGTGGAAAAACTTTTCTTTTCTGCCTATTATATACAGCGGCTTGTTTTTTGTTTTGTTAATTATTTTAATAATTTTTCCTGAGACGTTTTCAACCGGCATTCGCTCGTCGTTTTTCTTGTCCAGGTGGTCGGAGCATTTTTGTATTGCATTGCCATAGCGTTCGTTGGTTTTCAACTCCCGAACCCTGTTTGCGTTAAAGTTTGTTTTTGCATCGCCCGGGCATATGGATACAACCTGCACTCCAAAGGATTTACATTCCAGCCTTGCGCTTAGCGCCAGCATATGCACGGCGGCCTTGCTGGAGCAATAAAACCCCCTAAACGGCAGCGGGTTAAGCCCCGCCGCGCTTGATAAAAATATAACCTTGCCGCCGCAAGGCATTAGCGGCAGACAAAACTTGTACGCATTTGCGCTTCCAACCAGATTCACGTCAAATTGTTTTCGGACGGCATCTGCATCAACCAGTTCAACCGCACCCAGCAGGGCATAACCTGCGGAGTTTACTAAAACGTCAACCTGTTTGTGCTTTTTAGCGATATCGGCAAAAACCTCTTTCATTTTGCTTTCGTCGGTCACATCTGCCCGGTAAACCAAGCCAGCCTCCGATGAATTGCAGGCTTTATCTATTACAACAACCGTAAACCCGGTTTCTCTTAGCATATTTCCAACCGCCAGTCCGATTCCGCTTGCGCCGCCGGTTATAACAGCAATTTTATTCACAATACACCCCGCCACTCCGTGGCACCCCTCTGTTAAGAAGGGAATTAATAAAATAAATACATAAAAGTATATCAATATATCAAAATAAAAGCAAGCCCAATAACAACTGCCCGATTTTTATTGTAAGTTTTAATATCTAAAGCTATTTGTTTGACAAGGTTTGTCATAATTTGTTAAAATACGAGTATTATAAATAAAGGAGAAGTTATGAAGAAAAGAGGTATCGGCGTTATGATTCTATTGTATATCTTTACATTTGGAATCTACGCAATCGTATGGCCATGCATGTTTCAGGGCGAGCTTAAAAAAGAAACCGGCGAAGGCTTTGGACCATGGGGACATTTCTTTATGAGCATTTTTACCTTCGGCATATACGCCATTTACTGGCAATATGCGGCTGGTAAGAGACTTGCTAAGCTTGGAGCAACGGACCGCGGAATTCTTTACCTGATATTCTGTTTCATTGCATTGTCTTGGCTTAACCCATTCTTAATGCAAAGCCAGGCAAACGGCCTTACAAAATAACTCAAGGCAAATTAAAAAACATCTCGCAGGAGATGTTTTTTATTATTTATTTGCGCCTTGTTGCCCGCATTATCAGCTGCCAGATTGATATATTAATAAACAGGGCAAACAAGCTTGCTCCAACAGAAACAAACAGCAGCCAGCCGGAGTTGTACTCACTCCAGCAAACAAGAAGCCCGTAAACACTTCCGCCCAGAATTGCAAGCGCCATCACCACCAGAAGCACAAACTTTGCTTTGCGGCCCAGGCTCGCGCGCTTAATGCTTTTAATCTCTTTGTTAAACTCTTTGGCCCAATGTTTTAAATATGCTTCATATTCGGCCTTAAAGTGCTGCTGCTCCTCTGGCGTGCTCAATTTTTCGGCTTTTTTCATGTAGTTGTTTATGGCTTCGTCGCTGTACAGCTGCCAGTTTTGTGTCACCGCCACCGCCAGGCCGTACCAGCCCCGATAGTCATGCGGAGCTATATGTATCTGTTTTTTAAACAATTTCTCGGCGTCTTTATATTCTCCAAGCTCGGTAAAAGTAACCGCGCGCATAAACAGGCTGTCGGCATCTTCGCCCGCAATAATTTGCTGGTTAATAGTTTGGTTTATCACTTTTTCGTTAACAAACTTTGCGCCGCAATGGCCGCAGGCATAACCCTCTTTCTCGTTGTCAACCTGAAGTGCTGCTCCGCAGTTTTTACATTTTGCATCAATCAGTGCCATAACATTTCTCCTTACCGCAATTTTTACTTTTAACAACCGAGGTTATTATCTCGGTCAATTGGTTTTTACATACTGTGTCGCTTCTGAAATGCCCGGCATTTTCAATTGGCACATGAACGGCATTAATTCTGTCCGCATACTTAACCAAATGCTCGGTAGCAAAATAATTGTCATCATCCGATATAGAATACAAGGCATATCTGTGTTTTGCCATTTTAGAAAAGTCATAGCAGGTTCCGGCCTTTTCGGGCACAAAGGTCTTAATCTGTCTGCGGAACAGCGGCCAGCGCGGCTTGGTTGAGCCCGCAAGCGCAATAAAGGTGTCAAAATTCAGGCCTCTCTCGGTAAAATACTTAACCGAAAACACGCTGCCCATAGAGTGAGCTATTACCATTGTATCAGATAAATCCACGCCCTTAATTTTCTCGTCCATAATTCTTGCCCAGTCTTTGTAATAAACCTCGTTGTTTCTTATCTGACACGGAAATTCGGGCTTAACAATGTTTAAACCCAGCCCGGTGCAGAACTCGGTCAGCCATGGCCAGAAGTACGCTTCGTACCAATGATTTAATCCATGCACAAATATAACATTCATGTGCTAAGTATAGCACACAAAATAAAAAACCCGCAAGGGTTTTTGTTGCCCTGACTGTTTTTGTAGAAATTCTAAAATTTTTACTGTAAAACGTTTTGTTATTTTGTTATTTAATGTAATAATATGGAACATATGTATATATTAAACAAAAGGGGAGTTTGTTATGAGTTTTTTAAAGGGTATCTTGCCGGTTGGTTTGGGATTAGTGCTATGTTTGGCGGCGGCCGCAATAATTTCAGTGTTTGCGCAGCCTCCCGGTGTTTCGGTTGTTCTTTTAGGAGTCATTATTTTCTTCCTGGTTTCGTTACTGATAATGTGGTATCTTGCCGTTATTGGCATACAACGCAAACCAATGGATGCAGAGCTTAGAAAGGTAATGGAGGCAAAGCGCAGCCTTAACGCTGCGGGCTATATGGAAGACCTAAGGTCCGGTAAAAATGTTAATATAACCGACGAAGACTTTAAGCGTGCTGCAAAAGAGCAGAAAGAAAACCTCAAAACAGCTAAAAAAGAAAGTTCGGGCAAAAAATAACAAACAAAAAAAGCGGCGTCTGCCGCTCTTTTTATTTTCATCCTATAATTGAATTCGTTCGCTTGTGTTTTTTTGTTAAAATTTGGTATACTAAATCCGTAAATTTAAAAACCGAAGGAGAATACCATGAAACAAAAAACCATGAAAGCCGTTGTTTACAGCGGGCCTGAAAAGATTGCACTGACAGACGTGCCGATGCCAAAGCTATTAAAAGACGATGACGCAATAGTGCGTGTCACCTTATCTACCATCTGCGGAACCGACATACACATTTTCCACGGAGGAGTGCCAACTGTTAAGCCGGGTACCATACTTGGACACGAGTTCTGCGGGGAAGTAGTTGAAACGGGCCCGGCCGTAAGCGGATTTAAAAAAGGCGATAAAGTATCTGTGTCCTGCATAAGCTTTTGTGGACATTGTTTCCATTGCGTGCGCGGTGAATACAGCCAATGTGAAGACGGCGGCTGGCAGTTTGGCAACACCATAAACGGCTGTCAGGCAGAATACGTGCGTGTGCCGCACGCGCATACCGGAATGCACCTTATTCCGCAAGGCTTAACCGAAGAAGATGTGCTGCTTACGGGCGACGTTATATCCACCGGTTATTTTGGAGCCCAAAACGGCGGTATTAAGCCCGGTGACACAGTTGCGGTATTCGGCTGCGGCCCAATTGGAATGTGTGCAATGATGACCGCAAGGCTATGGGGCCCAAGCAGAATAATTGCGGTTGATACAAACGAAATGCGTCTTGAAATGGCCAAAAAGCAGGGCATAGCCGACATTGCTCTTAACCCGGCTAAGGAAGATGCCGTTGCAAAAATAAAACAAATAACCGGCGGGCGCGGTGCCGATGTAACAATAGAATGTGTTGGAGTAACCCCTACTTACAACTCTGCAATTGACTCGGTGCGGGCAGGAGGAACCGTTTCGATAGTTGGAGTGTTTGAACAACCTCAAACATTAAAGCTAAACGAACTATGGGCCAAAAACATTACAATTAAAATGGGTCTTGTAGATGCCAACCACATACCTCAATTGTTTGACCTGATTGCCGCCGGCAAGATTGGCACAAGGTTTTTATATACGCACAAGGCTCCGCTTAACGACATAATTAAGGGCTACGACATATTCGGCAACAAAAAAGATAACTGTGTAAAATGGCTTGTAACCCCATACGAAACCAAGAAATAAAACAAAAAATGAGCGCAATGCTCATTTTTTATCTGATATGCTGATTGCCGGTTTCTCCCGCTTCCGGTCTGGGTTGTAGAGGATAAAACCGCTCATGGCCGGTTTTGGTGTCAACCACAATTGCCTTGCCGTCCCGCAAAAGCCTGTGCGGCCGGTTGTTTGCTATTAAAAATTCCAGTCGTTTCTGCCGGTGTTCTTTCATGTTTTCATCATAATGCACAACCGGCATATAATCTATAAATCCAAGTCCGCCGTCAACCGGGCAGTGGCCATGCGTCGTATCGTATACGTTATCAATTGCATTTAACGGTGATAGTTTTAAACAGTCAATGTTCTTTGCCAGCACCATTGCGCTTGCGCTGAATCCGGCATATAGGTAGTCATTGCTGTTGCTGATTGAATGCAAAAAGTCATCAAATCCACTAAGCTTCATTGCCTGGCGTAAAGTGTAGCACCCACCCCCTAAGGCAAAAAACGTACGGAATGGTTCTGCAGCCTTGTGCAATGCTTCCGGCTGATTAAAATAGTCCTTTAAGTCCAACACGGAAACTTCAAATCCAAGCCCCTGCAATATGGCGGTATACTTAGATACGGAGCCGGCAATCTTTTCAGGTTCTTCCATGTCTTTTGCGTTTGGAATCAAGGCGACTCTGTTGTGCTTTTTTGCCCAATCTCTTAAAATCTGCAAGGATTCAGGTCCGTCTTTATCAAATTGTGACGACAGGTATAATTTCATAATCTATTCCTCCAGCGCGGCATATTTTTAGTATAGTTTGGGTCTGTACACCACAACGTCTGTTTTTGATTTCTAGTTTTTGCATTCGCGATAACAATTTATCGTATTGTAATTACATAAGCTTTTGAAATATAAACACTCTTATCCAGTACAATAAAATTGTCGTCGTATGAGGTTAAGACGCAGGTTAATTATGTCAACGGCGAATTTTTTTGAATTCTCTATCAGCAAATTTTCTTTCATTTGCATTCCTTTTTAATGATATTGTCGTTGCCAATGATATTACTTCGTAATGATATTCTCGTTTCACTCGAATGATATTAAATTT